>NZ_JAINVG010000015.1 GCF_020400725.1 Streptomyces sp. NK15101
ACCTCGGTGCGCTCGGGGGCGGGGGCCGCGTTGTACGAGTTGATCGCCGAGGACGGGATCGCGGTGGCGATCACGGCGGCGCAGGCGGCGGCGGTGACGGCGGTCATCGCTGTGGTGGTGCGTACGGCTGTCACGAAGAACCCCTCGATGGGTGAATGGATCAGGTGTTCTCCTGTGGGGGAGGCCGCCAGTGAAGCGGCTGTGCCCGCCGCGCGACAAGAGGGCGGAGCGACGAAGGGGGCGGGGCGCACCTGCGCCCCGCCCCCTTCGTCGCGATTGCCCGCGGAGTGCCGTCGAATCGTCGGGACGGCCCGCGGAGTGCCGTTACGCCCGACCCGCCGACGGCAGGTCGTCCGCGGCCTTCGCGTCGACCTCGCGGAGCAGACAGGTCAGCCGCGCCGAGCAGACCCGCTTGTCCTGCTCGTCCGTGATCACGATCTCGTACGTGGCGGTCGACCGGCCCCGGTGGACCGGGGTCGCCACGCCGGTGACCAGGCCGCTGCGCACCCCCCGGTGGTGGGTGCAGTTGAGGTCGACGCCGACGGCGATCTTCGAGACCCCGCCGTGCAGCATCGAGCCGATGGACCCGAGCGTCTCGGCGAGCACCGCCGAAGCGCCGCCGTGCAGCAGCCCGTACGGCTGGGTGTTGCCCTCGACCGGCATGGTGCCGACGACCTTCTCGGCCGAGGCCTCCACGATCTGGACGCCCATCCGGTTCCCGAGGTGCCCGGCCGAGAAGAGCGCCGGGAGGTCGACGCCCAGCGCCGCGTACTCGTCGATGACCTCCTGCGGGAACTTCACGTGCTGCTGCTCACCCATGGGGCCGGCTCCGTTCGTCTTCGTACGGCTGCTGATCTGCGTGTGGTCTGCCTGCTGCGCGCGCCTGAGCAAACGCTTAGGCGGACTGTGATTGTTCCAGACGCACGATCACGGACTTGCTGGCGGGGGTGTTGCTGACGTCCGCCGTCGACTCCAGCGGGACCAGCACGTTCGTCTCCGGGTAGTAGGCGGCCGCGCACCCCCGGGACGTCGGGTAGTGCACCACCCGGAAACCGGGCGCCCGCCGCTCCGTGCCGTCCGTCCACTCGCTCACCAGATCCGCGTACGCCCCGTCCGCGAGACCGGACGCCGCCGCGTCCTCGGGGTGCACGAGGACCACCCGGCGGCCGTTCCTGATCCCCCGGTAGCGGTCGTCCAGGCCGTAGATCGTGGTGTTGTACTGGTCGTGCGAGCGCAGCGTCTGCAGCAGCAGCCGGCCCTCGGGCACCCTGGGGTACTCGACGGGGGCGGCCGTGAAGTTCGCCTTGCCGGTCTTCGTGGGGAAGCGGCGCTCGTCGCGCGGGCCGTGCGGCAGCGCGAAGCCCCCCGGGCTCGCCGCGAGCCGGGCGTTGAAGTCCTCGAAGCCCGGCACCACGCGCGCGATGCGGTCCCGGATCCTGGCGTAGTCCGCCTCGAACTCCTCCCAGGGCGTGGCCGATCCGTCGCCGAGGACGGCCCGGGCCATCCGCGCCACGATCGCCGGCTCGGACAGCAGGTGCGGGCTCGCCGGCGGCAGGTTGCCCCGGGAGGCGTGCACCAGGCTCATCGAGTCCTCGACCGTCACGAACTGCCGGCCGCTCTTCTGCGTGTCCCTGTCGGTGCGGCCGAGCGTCGGCAGGATCAGCGCGCGCCTGCCCGTCACCGCGTGCGAGCGGTTCAGCTTCGTCGAGACGTGCACGGTCAGGCGCGCGTTCCGCATCGCGGCCTCCGTCACCTCCGTGTCGGGCGTCGCACCCACGAAGTTGCCGCCCATCGCGAAGAACACCTTCGCCTCGCCGTCCCGCAGCGCCTGGATCGAACGCACCACGTCGAAGCCGTGGTGACGCGGCGAGACGATCCCGAACTCCTTGTCCAGGGCGTCGAGGAAGGCGGGCGCCGGGCGCTCGAAGATGCCCATCGTGCGGTCGCCCTGCACGTTCGAATGGCCGCGCACCGGGCACACGCCCGCGCCCGGCCGGCCGATGTTCCCGCGCAGCAGCAGGAAGTTGACCACCTCGCGGATGGTCGGCACGGAGTGCTTGTGCTGGGTGAGGCCCATCGCCCAGCAGACGATCGTGCGCTCCGAGGCGAGCACCATCTCCAGGGCCCGCTCGATCTCGGAGCGGCTCAGCCCGGTCGCGGCGAGCGTCTCGTCCCAGTCGGCCGCCTTCGCCGCCGCCGCGAACTCCTCGTACCCGTGGGTGTGGTCCCGTACGAACTCCTCGTCGACCGCCCCCGCCGTCTCCAGGACCAGCTTGTTGAGCAGCCGGAAGAGGGCCTGGTCGCCGCCGATCCGGATCTGCAGGAAGAGGTCCGTGAGCGCCGCGCCCTTGAGCATGCCCTGCGGGGTCTGCGGGTTCTTGAAGCGCTCCAGACCCGCCTCCGGCAGCGGGTTCACCGAGATGATCCGGGCGCCCGAGGCCTTCGCCTTCTCCAGCGCCGAGAGCATGCGCGGATGGTTCGTCCCCGGGTTCTGCCCGGCCACGATGATCAGGTCCGCCCGGTGCAGGTCCTCCAGGGAGACGCTGCCCTTGCCGATGCCGATCGTCTCCGTCAGCGCCGAGCCCGAGGACTCGTGGCACATGTTGGAGCAGTCCGGCAGGTTGTTCGTGCCGAACTCGCGCGCGAAGAGCTGGAGCAGGAACGCCGCCTCGTTGCTCGTCCGCCCCGAGGTGTAGAAGAGCGCCTCGTCCGGGGAGGCCAGGGCCCGCAGCTCCTCCGCGATGACCTCGAAGGCCCGCTCCCAGGACACCGGCTCGTACCGCTCGCCGCCCTCAGGGAGCAGCATCGGCTGCGTGATCCGGCCCTGCTGGCCCAGCCAGTACCCGCTGCGGGTCGCCAGGTCCGCCACCGGGTGCGCGGCGAAGAACTCCGGCGTCACCCGGCGCAGCGTCGCCTCCTCGGCGACCGCCTTCGCGCCGTTCTCGCAGAACTCCGCCACGTGCCGCTTGTTGCCCTCCGGCCAGGCGCAGCCGGGACAGTCGAAGCCGTCCTTCTGATTGACCTTGAGCAGGGTCCGCGCGGTCCGCCGCAGGCCCATCTGCTCCTGCGCGATCCGCAGCGTGTGCCCGATGGCGGGCAGGCCGGCGGCGGCGTGCTGCGGCGGCGTGACCTGCGGTGCGTCCTGGACCGGGTCACCGGCCGGCGGCTTGCTGACCATCGCGCTCTCCCTTGAGCGGTAATCCTCTGGCGTACGTCTCCGATCCTGTCACGGGGCACCGACAGACCGGCACCCCGGCCGCTGCGGACGGAAGCGGCCGACCGGTGCGGACGGGAGTGCCCGATCGGTGTGGACGGGAGTGCCCGATCGGTGTGGACGGGAGTGCCCGGCCGGTGTGGACGGGATTGTCAGTGGACCGTGGCAGGATCGTCCTGTGGCCGAGACAGCATCGAAGACCCCCGCAGACACCCGCCCCCGCCTGCTCCTCATGGACGGGCACTCGCTCGCGTACCGGGCGTTCTTCGCGCTGCCCGCGGAGAACTTCACCACCGCGACCGGACAGCCGACGAACGCGATCTACGGGTTCGCCTCGATGCTGGCGAACACGCTCCGCGACGAGGCGCCCACGCACTTCGCGGTCGCGTTCGACGTGTCCCGCAAGACCTGGCGGTCCGAGGAGTTCCCGGAGTACAAGGCGAACCGCTCGAAGACCCCCGACGAGTTCAAGGGCCAGGTCGAGCTGATCGGCGAGCTCCTCGACGCGATGCACGCGCCCCGCTTCGCCGTCGACGGCTTCGAGGCCGACGACGTCATCGCCACCCTCGCCACCCAGGCCGAGGCCGAGGGCTTCGAGGTCCTCATCGTCACCGGCGACCGGGACTCCTTCCAGCTCGTCACCGACCGCACCACCGTGCTCTACCCGACCAAGGGCGTCTCCGAGCTCACCCGCTTCACCCCGGAGAAGGTCCAGGAGAAGTACGGCCTGAGCCCCTCGCAGTACCCCGACTTCGCCGCCCTGCGCGGCGACCCGTCCGACAACCTCCCGGGCATCCCCGGCGTCGGCGAGAAGACCGCCGCCAAGTGGATCAACCAGTTCGGCTCCTTCGCCGAGCTCGTCGAGCGCGCCGAGGAGGTCAAGGGCAAGGCCGGCCAGAACTTCCGCGACCACCTGGAGTCGGTCAAGCTCAACCGCCGCCTGACCGAGATGGTCCGGGACGTCGAACTGCCGAAGACCGTCGCGGACCTCGCCCGCGAGCCGTACGACCGCGCGGCCGTCGCCCTCGTCCTCGACACCCTGGAGATCCGCAACCCCTCGCTGCGCGAGCGGCTCCTCGCCGTCGACCCGGGCTCCGCCGAGGAGGCCGCGCCCGCCCCCGCCGCGGGCCTGGAGCTCGACTTCGCCGTCCTCGGCGCCGGCGAGCTCGCCCCCTGGCTCGCCGAGCACGCCACCGGGCCCCTCGGCATCGCCACCGTCGACAGCTGGGCCCTCGGCACGGGGAACGTCAGCGAGGTCGCCCTCGCCGCCGCCGGGGGAGCCGCCGCCTGGTTCGACCCCAGCACGCTCGACGAGGCCGACGAGCAGGCCTGGGCCGCGTGGATCTCCGACCCCGACCGGCCGAAGGTCATGCACAACGCCAAGGGCGCCATGCGGGTCTTCCCCGAGCACGGCTGGAGCATCGCCGGCGTCACCATGGACACCGCCCTCGCCGCCTATCTGGTCAAGCCCGGCCGGCGCTCCTTCGCCCTCGACGCCCTCACCGTCGAGTACCTCGGCCGCGAGCTCGCCCCGGCGGCCCCCGCCGACGGCCAGCTCGCCTTCGGCGCCGACGACACCGCCGAGGCCGAGGCCCTCATGAGCCAGGCGCGGGCCGTCCTCGACCTCGGCGAGGCCTTCGACGAGCGGCTCGCCGAGGTCGGCGCCCGCGAACTCCTCCACGAGGTCGAGCTCCCCACCTCCGCCCTCCTCGCCCGCCTGGAGCGGCACGGCATCGCCGCCGACCGCGACCACCTGGAGGCCATGGAGCAGCAGTTCGCCGGCGCGGTCCAGCAGGCCGTCAAGGAGGCCCACGCCTCCGTCGGCCACGAGTTCAACCTCGGCTCGCCCAAGCAGCTCCAGGAGGTCTTCTTCGGCGAGCTGAACCTCCCGAAGACCAAGAAGACCAAGACCGGCTACACGACGGACGCCGACGCGCTCGCCTGGCTGGCCGGCCAGACCGAGCACGAACTGCCGGTGATCATGCTCCGCCACCGCGAGCAGGCCCGTCTGCGCTCCACGGTCGAGGGCCTGATCAAGACCGTCGCGGCGGACGGCCGCATCCACACCACCTTCAGCCAGACGGTCGCGGCGACCGGCCGCCTGTCCTCCACCGACCCCAACCTGCAGAACGTGCCGGTCCGGACGGACGAGGGCCGGGCCATCCGGCACGGCTTCGTCGTCGGCGATGGCTTCGAGGCCCTCATGACCGCCGACTACAGCCAGATCGAGCTGCGCGTCATGGCCCACCTCTCCGAGGACGAGGGCCTCATCGAGGCCTTCACCTCCGGCGAGGACCTGCACACCACCGTCGCCTCCCAGGTCTTCGGCGTCGAGCGGTCCGCCGTCGACGCCGAGATGCGCCGCAAGATCAAGGCCATGTCGTACGGCCTGGCCTACGGCCTCTCCGCCTTCGGCCTCTCGCAGCAGCTCACCATCGACCCGGCCGAGGCCCGGATCCTGATGGAGACCTACTTCGAGCGCTTCGGCGGGGTACGGGACTACCTGCGCCGCGTCGTCGACGAGGCCCGCGCCACCGGCTACACCGAGACGATGCTGGGCCGCCGCCGCTACCTCCCGGACCTCAACAGCGACAACCGGCAGCGCCGCGAGGCCGCCGAGCGGATGGCGCTCAACGCCCCCATCCAGGGAACGGCCGCCGACATCGTCAAGGTCGCCATGCTGAACGTCGACCGGGCGCTCACCGAGGCGGGCCTCGCCTCCCGGATGCTCCTCCAGGTCCACGACGAAATCGTGCTCGAACTCGCCCCCGGCGAGCGCGAGCAGGTCGAGTCCCTGGTCCGCGAGCAGATGTCGGCCGCCGCCGACCTCCGCGCCCCCCTGGACGTCTCGGTGGGCGTGGGCCAGAACTGGGACGCGGCAGCACACTGACACCGAGACGGCGCCCACCCCGTTGTGCCCACCCGTTCCGCAAGGAGCGGAACGGGTGGGCACAACGGAACGGCGCCCTCGCCGGCGCCCGAGGCTCCGGGGCCTGAACCCGCACCCGCTGTGCGGCGCACACGGGGTGCGGGTCCAGGCGCGGGACGCGGAGGCGCCGGCGAGGGCGCCGTCCCGTGTGCCCACCCTCCCCAAGCTCTCGGCTTCGCTCGAGCAGGGGGGTCCCCCCTGTCCCAGCGGGACGACCGCCCACACGGGCGGGTGGCGGAAGGGCACCGCCCCGCGGATGTGCGCCAGTCGGACCAGTCGGAGGGCGCCCAAGCCCCCCGCCTCCCAAGACTGGGAGGCATGATCCGCCGCCCCCACCACCTCCCCGCCTGGGCTCTCCTCGGCGCCCTCCTCGGCGCATCGGGCACCGCCTGGTCCCGGCCCGCCGAGGCACACCGGGCTCCCGCGCTCTGCACCTCGTCCCGCGAGCCGGCCCTCGCCGCCCGCCTGTCCCAGGACATCGCGACGGTGCTCAAGGGCCGCAAGGGCACGGTCTCCGTCGCGGTCCACGACCCCGCGCGCGGACTGCGCTGCCGGCTCGCCGACACCCTGGCGTACGACTCCGCCAGCATCGCCAAGGTCCTGATCATGCAGGCGGTCCTGGGGCGCGCGGAGGAGCTGGGCCGGGCGCCGACCCGGCTGGAGGCGCGGCGGCTGAAGGCGATGATCACCCGCTCCGACAACACCGCCGCCACCGAACTGTGGGAGGGGCTGTCCCGCGCCCGGCTGAACAGGGTGCTGCGGGAGGCCGGGGCCCAGGGCACCGTCCTGGGCCACCGCAACTACTGGGGCCTCACCCGCACCACCGCACGCGACCAACTCGCCCTCCTCGCCGCCGTGTCACGCCGCAGCGAGGCCCTGTCCCTGATGGGGCAGGTCGTCCGCTCACAGGCCTGGGGCGTCACCGCGGGCGCGCCCCGCAGGGTCAAGGTCCACCTCAAGAACGGCTGGCTGCCCCGCGCGACCCATGCCTGGCGCGTCCACAGCGTCGGCATCGTGCGCCCGACGGCGGCCCCGACGGGCACAGGCACGGGCACCGACACCGGCACCGGCACGGCGAGTCCCGCGGTCGACTACCGGATCGTCCTCCTGAGCCATGACAACCCCACCATGCGATACGGCGTCCGCACCCTGGAGAGCGTCGCCCACGTCGTGCACCGCAGGCTCTCCGGCGGCGCCGCGGCCCGCGGCTACACCCCGCCGGAGAACATCAGCGAGATCCCGGACGGGAGCGCTCCGGCCGAGGTGCCGGGTCGGGGAGATCCCGGGGGACCGGCGTGGCCGGAGGCGTCCGGGCCCGCGGCGATCCGAGGAGCCGCGCCCCCGTCCCGTACAGCACGAGCCCGACGGCGAGCCCCGCGCCGGCGCCGAAGCATGCCGTCGGGATGACGTCGAGGGGCGTCTCGATCCGGTCCCAGCCCCAGTACGCGGCCCAGCGCAGCACCCGGTGGGCGACACCCGCGAGGACGCAGCCGCCTATCAGCCCGGCGGCCAGGAGCCAGCCGCGCGGGCCGGGGACCGGGACCCGGGACGGCAGCTCCGCCCCCGGAGAGGAGGTGCGCAGCGCCCGTGCCGCGTACCAGCCGAGGATTGCGAGCGCCAGCGCCGAGCCCCCGTACTGCGCGTAGAGATAGACCGGGAACCCGGCGACGATCTCGCCGAGGAAGGGGATCGAGCGGGTGCCCCAGCGGTCGAGGTGGGTGAAGGAGTCCCACACCACGTGGGTGGTGGCACCGAGCATCGCCGAGAGGCAGAACCACCCGACGAGCGCCGCCGGGTGCCGCTCCCGCCAGGGACGGCCCCGGACGAGCCCGTACACCCTGCCCCGCCACCGCTCGGGCAGCAGCGCGACGAGCGGCTCGCGCACGGTCAGCCACAGGCCCACGAGGGCGGCGGTGATCAGCACGTCGGCCGTGACGATCCCGACGGGGGAGTGGGTGACGTCCCCGAGGACCATCGCCCCGGGGAACGCGGTCGCGGCGAAGTAGGTCATATCGGGCGAGAAGGATCCTGCGACGAGGGCGGACGCGACCAGCGGCCCGCGCGCGGTCCCGTCCCGGCGCAGCGCGGGCAGCACGGCGGCGGCGTGACTCAGCGTGAACGGCAACGGGAGTTCCCCCAGGGTTCCGACGGTGACGACGACCGGTGCGCGTGGCCGGCCGGAGTGCAAGAGGGGCGGGACGCTCCGGTCGGTTCCCGGACTCACCTGGTCGGCAGGCGGCCAAGAGGTGACGAAACCGTGAAACACGGTCAGGGCCCGGTGTTCGAAGGTCCGGAGTTGGCATAGGGTCGCCTGAGGTCTCACGCGGGGAGCGTGGGACCGCGTAGATGGGGAGGGAACGACGGATATGGCAGCGCACATCGGCCGCCGACTGCGCAAGGGAGCCACCAGTGGTGCGGTGGTGGCCGCGGCGGTTGCCGCGCTCGCCGCCTCGCAGGCGCCGGAGGCGATCCCGCCGGCCGCGGACAACACCGGCGGGGACCAGGCCATCGGTGCGGGTGACACGACTTCGCCGTCCGGAAACGGGTCCGTGACGGGCGATTCGCCGTACTACACGGACCTGCCGCCGCTGATCACGCCGAACCAGCCCGGGGCGAGCACCAATCTGCCGTTGACGACCGGCCCCGCCGAGGCCGGCATACCCGCGTCCGTCTACTCCGCCTACAAGCGGGCCGAGCTCTCGATACGCTCGACCGACCCCGGCTGCAACCTGCCGTGGCAGCTGCTCGCGGGCATCGGCAAGGTCGAGTCCGGCCAGGCGAACGGCGGCAGGGTCGACGCCAACGGCACGGCGTCGCCGCGGATCCTCGGCCCCGCCCTCAACGGCAACGGCTTCGCCCTGATCACCGACACCGACGACGGCGCCTACGACGGCGACACGAAGCTCGACCGGGCCGTCGGTCCGATGCAGTTCATCCCGTCCACCTGGGCGACCTGGGGCCAGGACGCCAACAGCGACGGCAAGAAGGACCCGAACAACATCTACGACGCGGCGCAGGCCGCCGGCCTCTACCTCTGCGCGAACGACCGCAACCTCGCGCTCAAGGCCGACCTCGACCAGGCGATCCTCAGCTACAACCGGTCGAGGGAGTACCTGAACACGGTCCTGTCCTGGGTCGCCTTCTACGAGCGCGGCACCCACCAGGTCCCGGACGGCACGGGCGTGCTGCCGATCCAGCGCAGCGACAACGGCAACAGGGGCAACCGCACCCGGCCCGTCACGCCGCCCTCGACCGTCCCCACGACTCCGGCGCCGACGCCGGGCACCCAGAAGCCGAAGCCGCCGCAGACCACTCCCGGACCGGTCGAGCCGCCGACCGTTCCCACCAAGCCCCCGGTCACCTCGCCGGTGACGCCGCCCGCCCTCCCGGCGGTCGCCAAGGTCGCACGGCTCGCGATCGTGGCCAACGAGAAGCCGACCACGACCACCGGCAGCGCCTTCACGGGGCTTCCCCGCGTCGCCGCCCTCGACGCCTCGGGCAAGCCGGTCCCCGGCGTGAACGTCCGCTTCGAGATCATCGGAGCCACCGACGCCCGGTTCGGCGGCGGCGGGACCGCCGCCACCGTCACCACCGGCTCGACCGGCCTCGCCACCTCGCCCGCCCTCCGGGCCGGCGAGAAGACGGGACCCTTCACCGTGCGGGCCACCGTGGTGGGCCGGACCCTGAACGCGGCCGACTTCGCCGCGACCGTCACGGAGCGTCAGGCGGACACCCTCACCCGGCTCGCCGGTGACCCGCTGTCGGCCACGGCCGGCACCGCCTTCGCCCAGAAGGTCCAGGTGAAGGCCACCGACAAGGGCGCCCTCGCCCCCGGCGTGCGCGTCACCGCGGTGATCGTCACCTCGAAGACGGACCCCAAGGAGAGCGCCGAGGGCCCGTCCTTCAAGAGCGCGGACGGCACCACCGTCCGTACCGTCACCCTCGTGACCGGCACGGACGGACTGCTGACCCTCGCGCCCGGCGACCTCCTCGCGGGCGACAAGGCCGGCACGTACTACCTGCAGTTGACCGCACCGGGCGGCGGCACCACCTTCATCGACCTGACGGTCGGCGCCCCCGCCACGACGGACCCGCAGCCGAGCCCGGAGCCGACGCCCTCCGGCAGCGACTCGCCCGAGGCCACCCCCTCGCCCAGCACCTCGCCCTCGGCCTGACCGCCCGCGCTCCGCGCCGCGTCCCTCCGCGCCGTCCCCCGTCCGCACCGGACGGGGGACGGCGCTTCGCGTCACCCGGGTGCAACGTGTTCTCATCTAGCGGCCGCGTTGCTACGGTGCCCCCGCCCTGACGACCTATCAGATCGCACCCGGGAGGCCGACCATGCGCGCCCTCGTCGCCGCCGCCATCGGACTCGCCCCAGTCCTCCTCTTCGTCCTGCTCCTCGCCGTGGTCGATCTGCCGCCCGACGGCCCCACCTCGCCCAAGCCCCTCCTGACCGCCGACCCCGGCCCCAAGAAGTAGGGGGCCGACCGTGCGCCGCCGAGCCAGCCTCGTCCTGCTCTCCCTCGCCGTCTTCTGCGCCGCGATGGCCCCGGTCCTGCGCTGGTACGCCTTTCCCCGCCTCGCGAAGATCCCGCCCAACCAGTACCAGGAGACCGTCCTCGAGGCGCGGCCCGCGACCCTCCTCGACTACTCCACGCTCCGGGCCGAGAAGGTCGACAAGATCACGATCATCCAGACCCTCAAGGGCAACGTGGAGGAGTCGCGGCGCATCGAACGCGACGCCGGGCGCGACGTCGTCGTCTGGGACGCCCTCGCCTACGTCACGGGGCCCGACGGCAAGATGGTCTCCAAGATCCCCGAGCGGTACGTCTTCGACGCCCACACCCAGGACCCCGTGCACGCCACCGGCGAATCGGTCGACGGCGACCCGGTCCGGCGCGAGGGCATCGAGTTCAAGTTCCCCTTCCTGACCGAGAAGCGCGACTACCAGTACTTCGACGCCCAGACCCGCACCGCCGCCCCCATCCACTACAAGGGCACCCGCACCTTCCGCGGCATGGAGGTCTACTACTTCGAGCAGACCATCCCCTGGACCAGGGTCCCCATGCCCAAGACCATGCCGGTCAAGGGCATCACCCCGAAGATCCTCGCCGACTCCGGCCTCACCCGCTGGTACACGACCAAGCGCATGTTCTGGATCGAGCCGGTCACCGGCGCCCCCGTCAACGGCGAGGAGATCCACAAGGAGGAACTCCGCAACGCCAAGGCGCTGATGGGGCGGGACACCCTCACCGTCTTCGCGGGGCACGTGAAGATGCGCGAGGACTACCTCGAGAGCGTCGGCGAGATGGTCTCCTCCAACCGCCTCGTGGTCCTCATGCTCGTCTCCTACGTCCCGTGGAGCCTCACCCTCCTCGCTCTGGTCCTCCTCGCCCTCGCGCTCTGGCTGGAGGCCCGCTCGCGCCGCCCCGAACCGGAGCCGCCCGCCGCCCCCGCCCCGACACCGGTCAGCGCTCCCCTCTGAGCCGCGCGCTGGTGTGCCGGGTCGGCACCGCGGCGGACGGATCCTCGGGCCACGGGTGCTTCGGATACCGCCCCCGCAGCTCCGCCCGCACCGCGCGGTAGCCGTCCCGCCAGAACGACGCCAGGTCGGCCGTCACCGCCGCCGGCCTGCCGGCGGGGGAGAGGAGGTGGACGAGCACCGGGACCCCCGCCACCCGGGGCGTCTCGGCCAGGCCGAACATCTCCTGCAGCTTCACCGCGAGCACCGGCCGCTCACCCCCGTATTCGACCCGTATCCGCGAACCGCTCGGCACCTCGATCCGCTCCGGCGCCAGCTCGTCCAGCCGGACCGCCTCGCCCGACGCCCACGGCAGCAGCCGCCGCAGCGCCTCCCCGGCGTCGATCCGCCCCAGATCGGCCCGGCGCGACGCCCGGGACAGCTCCGGCTCCAGCCACTCCCCGGCCCGGTCGACCAGCACCTCCTCCGAGACGTCCGGCCAGGGCTCACCCAGCTCCCGGTGGAGGAAGGAGAGCCGCTCGCGCAGCTCCCCGGCCTCCCGGCGCCACCGCAGCAGCCCCAGCCCCTCGCGCCGCAGGCCGTCGAGCAGCGCCTCCCGCACGAGGGCCGGCTCGGCCCCGGCGCCCAGGGGACGGACCGTCAACTCGACCGCGCCCAGCCGGTCCACGGACCGCGCGACCACGTCCCCGTCCTCCCAGTGGACCTCCTCGCCGGTGCTCCGCAGGTGCCCGGCCGCCCGGCACGCCGTGGACTCGTCCACCACCGCCGCGAGCCGCACCCGCGCCGTGGCGTCCCGCGCGGTGCGGTCCGCCACCGCCACGGCGAGCCACGGGCTGGACCGCAGCCGGGAACCCTCGGCCAGCCGCGCCCCGCTCCCCGACACCATCAGACAGCCGCCCTGCTCCCGGGCCCTGGCCACCCGCTCCGGAAACGCCAGCGCCGTCACCAGACCGGCCACGGCGTCGTCGCTCTCCCGCTCCCCGGCGGCGCCCCCGCCCACCTCCTCGCCGGCCGACCGCTCCAGACGCCGCGCCTCCGCCTTCCACCGCGCGCCGTAGCCGTCGGCGCCCCGGCGGGCCGTGCGCCAGGCCGCCACCAGGTCGTCCCCGTAGTCGCGCGGCGGCTCCTCGCTGAGCAGCGCCACCACCTCCGCCGCCCGCCGCACCCCGACCTCGGGCGCACCGTCCAGGAGCGCGCGCCCCAGCCGGGGATGCAGCCCGAGCCGGGACATCCGTACCCCCCGCTCCGTGGCCCGGCCGTCCCCGTCCACGGCTCCGATCGACCCGAGCACCGCGCGGGCCGCCGCCATCGCCCCGGCCGGGGGCGCGTCGAGCAGCGCGAGTCCCTCCGCCGTCGGATCGCCCCAGCAGGCGGCCCGCAGGGCGAAGTCCGCCAGATCGGCGACCTTGATCTCGGGGGAGGGGAAGCGGGGCCTGCCCCCGTCGCTCGCCTCCGGCCAGCAGCGGTACACGAAGCCGAAGGCCTCCCGGCCGGCCCGGCCGAGGCGCTGGGTCGCCGTCGCCTCGGAGACCGTCACCGTCGCCAGCGAGCCGAGCCCCCGGGCGTGGTCCATGCGCGGCTCCCGGGCGAGCCCCGAGTCCACGACGATCCGGACCCCCGGCACCGTCAGGCTGGACTCCGCCACCGAGGTCGCGAGGACCACGCGGCGCCGCCCGCCCGGCTCCGTACCGCGCAGGACCGCGTCCTGCACCGCCGCCGGAGCCCGTCCGTGCAGCTGGAGCACCTCCGCGTCGACGCCGTCCAGCATCCCGGCCGTCCGAGCGATCTCCCCCGTCCCGGGCAGGAAGCAGAGGACGTCCCCCTCGTGCCGCTCCATCGCGAGCCGGACCGTCGCGGCGACGTGCCGCAGCAGCGCCGGGTCCACCCATGTGCCGTGCGCCGGCCGGACGCCCGGGGGCGGCGCCGCGAAGAAGACCCGGCAACCGTGGCCCTCGGCCCTGCTCCGCACCACCGGCGCAGGCCCGGTGCCGTCCAGGACCGTGAGGAGATCCGCCCACGCGGCCGCGTCGCTCGTCGCCGACGCGGCGATCAGCTTCAGCTCCGGCCGCAGCGTCGCCCGGACGTCCACCAGGAAGGCCATGGCCGTGTCGGCGTCGAGATGCCGCTCGTGACACTCGTCGAGCAGCACCACGTCCACGCCCGCCAGCTCCGGATCGCGCTGGAGCCGCTGGAGCAGGATGCCCGTCGTCACCACCTCGACCCGCGTCGCGGCACCGGTCCGCCGCTCGCCGCGCACCGAGAAGCCGACCGCGCCGCCGACCTCCTCGCCGAGCAGCCAGGCCATCCGCCGGGCCGCCGCCCGCACCGCCATCCTCCGCGGCTCGGCCACGAGCACGCGCCGCACCGGTCCGTCCCCTATGAGCCCGGCCAGCGCCAGCGGCACCAGGGTCGTCTTGCCGGTTCCGGGAGGGGCGGACAGCACCGCCGCGCCGCGCTCCGCGAGCACGGAGAGCAGCTCGGGGACGGCATGGCGGACGGGGAGACGGTCGAGTGCGTCGTTTCGGATCACGCACTCAGTCTCGTACGCGACGCCGAAAAGAAAGGCCCCGTCGTCCACAGGGCCCTTCATTCATATGACCGATCTGCATCGATACGACTATCGGCGGGACTCGTCGCGGAGGGGCGGCCGACCGTGATGCGACCGACCGTGATGCGGCCGACCGTGCGGGAGCTAGCCGTCCCGCTCGCAGACGAAGATCGCCGTACCCGGGATCAGGTTCCCCCTCAGCGGGGACCAGCCGCCCCACTCCTGGCTGTTCCAGGCCGGCCACTCCGGCTCGACCAGGTCCACGAGCCGGAAGCCGCCGGCCACCACGTCCCGCACCCGGTCCCCGACGGTCCGGTGGTGCTCCACGTACACGGCCCGGCCCTGCTCGTCCTGCTCGACGTACGGCGTGCGGTCGAAGTACGAGGCGGCGACCGACAGGCCCTCCGGCCCCGGCTCGTCCGGGAACGCCCAGCGGATCGGGTGCGTCACCGAGAACACCCAGCGGCCGCCCGGCCGCAGCACCCGGCGCACCTCGCGGAAGACCCGTACCGGATCGGCGACGAACGGCACCGCGCCGTACGCCGAGCACGCCAGGTCGAAGGAGCCGTCCCGGAAGGGCAGCGCCCCCGCGTCCGCCTCCACCAGCGGCACCTCCCCGCCGATCCGCAGCGCGTGCTGGAGCTGCCGGTGCGAGAGGTCGAGGGCCACCGGCCGCGCGCCCTGGGCCGCCAGCCACCGCGAGCACTGCGCCGCGCCCGCGCCGATCTCCAGGACGTCGAGGCCCTTCAGGGAGGCGGCGGGCCCGAGGAGCCCGGCCTCGGCCTCGTCGAGCCCCTCGGGGCCCCATACGAACCGGTCGTCGCCCAGGAAGGAGCCGTGCTCGCTCTGGTACTCGTCGGCGTTCCGGTCCCACCAGCCGCGGCTCGCCCGGCTGCTCTCCGCGTCCCCCGCGTCACGCCGGGTCGCCTCGGCCTCGTCGGCCTCCCCGTCGACCGCGTCTTCCTGTCCGTACTCTTGGTTCATCTCGCCCGCCGATGTAGTTTGCGCTCAGTACAACCGTGCGGCGGACCCCGCCGTGGTGGCGCAAGAGGCATGAGTGGTGCCGGAATTGAGCGGATCTGCCTCGGGTGCGCGCTTCGCGCATTGACCCTGTCCGGCCGCCCCCGTATGCTAAAGGTTGCGCTGCGGGCCTGCGCGCCTCAGACGGAGCAGGCCGTGCTCGCACCTGTTGTATGTCCCCTCGGTTTTCGAGGTTCCCTCCCGTTCGCGGAAGGGCGCTTCATTGGCTGTCCGGCTTCTTGGTGCGATACGGGCTCTCGGCGTAGCAGTACCTACGACTTTCTGTCCGTAACCGGAGCCCTTTCCCACATGACGAGCAGCACCGAGACCACCGCCACCACCCCGCAGGTTGCGGTCAACGACATCGGTAACGAGGAAGCCTTCCTCGCCGCGATCGACGAGACGATCAAGTACTTCAACGACGGCGACATCGTCGACGGCGTCATCGTGAAGGTCGACCGGGACGAGGTCCTGCTCGACATCGGTTACAAGACCGAAGGTGTCATCCCGAGCCGCGAGCTCTCGATCAAGCACGACGTCGACCCGAACGAGGTCGTCAAGGTCGGCGACGAGATCGAGGCCCTGGTTCTCCAGAAGGAGGACAAGGAAGGCCGCCTGATCCTCTCGAAGAAGCGCGCCCAGTACGAGCGCGCCTGGGGCACCATCGAGAAGATCAAGGAAGAGGACGGCATCGTCACCGGTACCGTCATCGAGGTCGTCAAGGGTGGTCTCATCCTCGACATCGGCCTCCGCGGCTTCCTCCCGGCCTCCCTGGTCGAGATGCGTCGTGTCCGCGACCTCCAGCCCTACGTGGGCAAGGAGCTCGAGGCGAAGATCATCGAGCTGGACAAGAACCGCAACAACGTGGTCCTGTCCCGCCGCGCCTGGCTGGAGCAGACCCAGTCCGAGGTCCGCCAGACCTTCCTCACGACCCTCCAGAAGGGTCAGGTCCGCTCCGGCGTCGTGTCCTCGATCGTCAACTTCGGTGCCTTCGTGGACCTGGGTGGCGTCGACGGTCTCGTGCACGTCTCCGAGCTGTCCTGGAAGCACATCGACCACCCGTCCGAGGTCGTCGAGGTCGGCCAGGAGGTCACCGTCGAGGTTCTCGACGTGGACATGGACCGCGAG
This sequence comes from Streptomyces sp. NK15101, assembly GCF_020400725.1. Classification (GTDB taxonomy): domain Bacteria; phylum Actinomycetota; class Actinomycetes; order Streptomycetales; family Streptomycetaceae; genus Streptomyces. The sequence goes on from NZ_JAINVG010000015.1 coordinate 16,322, forward strand.
CGCGTCTCCCTGTCGCTGAAGGCGACGCAGGAGGACCCGTGGCAGCAGTTCGCCCGGACCCACCAGATCGGCCAGGTCGTCCCGGGTAAGGTCACCAAGCTGGTTCCGTTCGGTGCGTTCGTCCGCGTGGACGAGGGCATCGAGGGTCTGGTCCACATCTCCGAGCTGGCCGAGCGCCACGTGGAGATCCCGGAGCAGGTCGTCCAGGTCAACGACGAGATCTTCGTCAAGGTCATCGACATCGACCTCGAGCGTCGTCGCATCAGCCTCTCGCTGAAGCAGGCCAACGAGTCCTTCGGTGCCGACCCGGCCTCGGTCGAGTTCGACCCGACCCTGTACGGCATGGCCGCGTCCTACGACGACCAGGGCAACTACATCTACCCCGAGGGCTTCGACCCCGAGACCAACGACTGGCTCGAGGGCTACGAGGCTCAGCGCGAGGCCTGGGAGACCCAGTACGCCGAGGCGCAGGCTCGCTTCGAGCAGCACCAGGCTCAGGTCATCAAGTCCCGCGAGGCCGACGAGGCCGCCGCTGCCGAGGGCGCTGCCGCCCCGGCCGCCGGCAACGCCGGTGCGGGCATCTCGGGTGGTTCGTACTCCTCGGAGTCGGACGACAACTCCGGCGCCCTGGCGTCGGACGAGGCGCTCGCCGCCCTGCGCGAGAAGCTGGCCGGCGGCCAGAGCTGAACAGGCTCTCCGCTGAGCGCTAGCCGCTAGCGAAACCGAGGCCCGTTCCCCTTCGGGGGAGCGGGCCTCGGTCGTTTCTCCGAACCGGGTCGCCGGACCCGCCGATTCCCCCGGAAGATCGCGCGTCCCGGGAATGGCGCCGCAGCGCACGGCGTTTCCAGAGAGAACACGAGGAGGAGCGGTAATCGTGCTTGATCCCCAGGATTTGTACGAATGGGACCCGAAGGGCGTGGCCGTCGTCGACCTGGCCCTGGCGCAGGAGTCGGCCGGACTGGTCATGCTGTACCACTTCGACGGCTACATCGACGCGGGCGAGACCGGTGAGCAGATCATCGACGGCCTGCTCGACACCCTTCCGCACCAGCTGGTGGCCCGCTTCGACCACGACCGACTCGTGGACTACCGGGCCCGCCGCCCCCTGCTGACCTTCCGGCGCGACCGCTGGACCGCGTACGAGACGCCGTCCATCGAGGTCCGCCTCGTGCAGGACGCCACCGGCGCACCCTTCCTCGTCCTCTCCGGACCGGAGCCGGACGTGGAGTGGGAGCGCTTCGCCGCCGCCGTCCGGCAGATCGTCGAGCGCCTCGGGGTGCGCCTCTCCGTCAACTTCCACGGCATCCCCATGGGCGTGCCGCACACCCGCCCGGTCGGCCTCACGCCACACGGCAGCCGCACCGACCTCATGCCGGGCCATCGCAGCCCCTTCGACGAGGCGCAGGTCCCCGGCAGCGCCGAGGCCCTCGTCGAGTACCGGCTCACCGAAGCCGGCCACGACACCCTCGGCGTCGCCGCCCACGTCCCGCACTACGTGGCCCGGTCCCCGTACCCGGACGCGGCCCTGACCGCCCTGGAGGCCGTCACCGCCGCCACCGGCCTCGTCCTGCCGGGCGTCGCCCACTCCCTGCGGACCGAGGCCCGCCGCACCCAGACCGAGATCGACCGCCAGATCGGCGAGGGCGACGATGAGCTGGTCGCGCTCGTCCAGGGCCTTGAGCACCAGTACGACGCGGCGGCCGGTGCCGAGACGCGCGGCAGCCTCGTCGCCGAGCCGGTCGACCTGCCGTCGGCCGACGAACTGGGCCGCGAGTTCGAGCGCTTCCTCGCGGAGCGGGAGGGCGACTCCTAGCCCCGTCGGGGCAGGCCCTAAGCTGCCGCTCATGCTGAAGGTGGGCCTGACCGGCGGGATCGGCGCCGGCAAGAGCGAAGTGTCGCGGCTGCTCGTCTCGTACGGAGCCGTACTGATCGACGCGGACCGGATCGCGCGCGAGGTCGTCGAGCCCGGTACCCCGGGGCTCGCGGCCGTCGTCGCGGCCTTCGGCGACGACGTCCTCACCGAGGAGGGGACGCTGGACCGGCCCAGGCTCGGCTCCATCGTGTTCTCCGACGCGGACCGCCTGGCCGCCCTCAACGCCATCGTGCACCCGCTGGTCGGGGCCCGGTCCGCGGAGCTGGAGAGCCGCGCGGGCGCCGGGGACGTCGTCGTCCACGACGTGCCCCTGCTCACCGAGAACGGGCTCGCGCCGCTGTACGACCTGGTCGTGGTCGTGGACGCGTCCCCGGAGACCCAGCTCGACCGGCTGGTGCGGCTCCGCGGCATGGCCGCTGCCGAGGCCGAGGCCCGGATGGCGGCCCAGGCCACGCGCGCGCAGCGACTGGCCGTCGCGGACCTCGTGATCGACAACGACGGACCGCTCGACGCCCTCGAGCCCCAGGTGCGGAAGGTCTGGGACGAGCTGGAGCGCCGCGCCAAGGCCACCGACGACTAGGGCCTGTCCGGCGGGATCACGGCCGGGTCCCGCGAGCCCGGTACGGTCCGGAAGCGGGTTCCTGGGGGATCTTCCGGTGGAATGCGGTCCCGGGGTCCGGTGTTCAACCACCGGATCGAGGGGAAGGATTCCATCGTGGCCGACAGGAACCCGGAAACGCACGTCATCGACTTCCGCGCCGCCGAGCACCTGCTGGCCGCGCGGGACCCCCGTGGGGCCGTGAAGCTGCTGGACTCGGTCATCGCCGCCCACCCCGAGAACACGGCCGCGCGCCTGCTGCGCGCCCGGGCGTTCTTCGCCGCCGCCCAGCTCCGGCCGGCGCAGCTGGAGTTCGAGCTGGTCCTGGAGCGCGAGCCGGACAACGCCTTCGCCCACTTCGCGCTGGCCCGCACCTTCGAGCGCTCCGGGCAGACCGCCCAGGCCACGCGGCACTTCCGCCTCGCCGCCGCCCTCGACCCGAAGCCGGAGTACCTCCAGGCGGCGGGCTTCGACACGCGGAACTGAGCACGCGGAACCGAGGCGGGCGGGAGGTCAGCGCCCGGTGCCGCCGCGATCCGGCTCGTACGGCGGGACGCTCCGGCCCGGTTGCCAGTGGGCGCCCTGGTGGAGACGGCGCAGCACCACCGCCAGGTCGACCACGACGACCAGGAACAGCGCCCCGCAGGCCGCCGCCCAGCCCGGGCGGCCCACCAGGGAGAACACGGTCGTGCCGAAGGCCGCCCACAGCAGCCCCCACACGCTCAGCCAGAACCGCAGGCGCAGGGCACTGCGCGCGGTGGCCGGTTCGTTCCCCGTTCGCATGACGGTCGCATCTCCCCTCGGAGTCCCGAGGTCACTTCCAGCATGTACCCCGGGCGGGGGAAACGGAACGCCGGCCCGGCGGCCGCCCCGGCTAGTGGACGACGCTGTAGCTGCGCCAGGGCAGGGTGTCCGGGGCGATCTTGTCCCCGCTGTTGCTGGGCACGTAGATGGAGTTCCCTCCCTGGCAGTCGCGGGTCCGGTACATCACGATGTCGTTCAGGGAGTTGTTCTCGACCTTGGTCACGCCCGAGGGCGCCAGGCGGTGGCAGCCCTTAACCGACGGACTGGTCACGGTCACCACCAGGTCGCGCTCCGTCTCGTACGTGATCGTGCCCACGGCGCTGCGGCCGAGGCCCGAGCAGCCGGCGACGGCGAGAGTGAGCAGCACGGCCCCGGTGGCGGTCGTGAGACGCCGGCGAACGGACATGGCGGATCCTCTTCTGTCGTGTCGTGCGGACGTCACGGCCTCGGACGTCCAGGCCACGATGACGCCTGTGCGGCCCGCTGTCACCCGCTGTTGGGCCACCCGGGGGAACCCCTCGTCGCGGTCGTTGTCAGACCCCACCCGTAAGGTCGGAGATCCAGTCGGACCCCCGTCTACGGGCTCCGGCAGCCGAAGGACGTCACACCAGGGAGGGGAGCGCAGCCGTGGCACACACCTGGATGACCAGCGCCGCCGTCTTCCTGCCGGCCGCCCTTCCCCGTGACGGCCGGGTCGCCTTCTGGGCCCCCGACGGCGGCGCGCCGCCGGACCCGGCGGTGAGCGGGGCGGAGCGGGTCGAGCTGACCGTGGCCCGGCGGCACGGCAGCGGTGCCCGGGGCCGCTCCGTGCCCGCCGTGACCCTGCCCGTCGAGGCCGCGCTGCCCCACCTCGTCGCGGCCCGCCACCACCCGGCCGCGCACCCCGCCACCGCCGGCTGGGGCGCCGCCGCCCTCCACGCCCTGCACCTGGCCGCGCGCGGACGGCTGCTGCCCGGCCTGACCGCCGACGACCTGGACGCCTGGCGGGCCGGACCGCTGGACGCCGAGGACATCGCCCATCTGCGGGCCGTCGCCGCCGCCCTGCCGTACGAGGGGTACGCGGTGCCGGTGCCGGGGCGCGGTCCGCTGCGGCTGCCCGAGCCCGAGGCCCTCGTCCGCGCCTTCCTCGACGCGGTCGCCGACATCCTGCCCCGGACCCCGGCCGCCGCCCACGCGGTCGGCGCGCCGTTCGCGGCGCGAGTCCCGCAGCACCTGCCCCGCGCGCGTGCCTGGGCCGCCGAGGCGGCGGCCGGGATGGACGCGGGAGTGCGGGTCTCGCTCCGCCTGGACCTGTCGCCGTACGAACTCTTCGACAGCACGGACACCGCCGGCACGGCCGGGGACGGAGACGGCGGGGAGCGCCACGCCGCCGCCGCGCTCCTCCAGATCCACAGCCTCGCCGATCCCACCCTCGTCATCGACGCCGTGGACCTGTGGGCGGGGGACGGCGAGCACTTCGGGCCCCGCGCCCGGATCGACGCCGTCCTCGCCCTGCGGCGGGCCGCCCGCGTCTGGTTCCCGCTCTCCCGGCTCCTGGAGCGGGACGTGCCCGACGTCCTCGCCGTCACCGAGGGCGAGTTGTACGAACTGCTCGGTCCAGCCGCCGCGCGCCTCGCCGACGCCGGGGTCGCCCTCCACTGGCCGCGGGAACTCGCCCGCTCGCTCAGCGCCTCCGCCGTCGTCCGCCCCGCGCACGCCGCGCCCGGCTCGGCCACCGACGGCACCTCCTTCTTCGACAGCGAGGAGCTCCTGCGGTTCAACTGGCAGCTGGCGCTCGACGGCGATCCGCTCACCGAGCGCGAGATGGACCTCCTGGCCGAGGCCCACCGGCCCATCGTGCGCCTCCGCGACCAGTGGGTCGTCGTCGACCCCGCCCTCGTCCGCAAGGCCCGCAAGCGCGAACTCGGCCTGCTCGAACCGGTCGACGCCCTCGCCGCCGCGCTCACCGGCACCGCCGAGGTGGACGGCGAGTCCGTCCCCGCCGTCCCCGTCGGAGCCCTCGCCGCGCTCCGGGACCGGCTCCTGGCGGGTCCCGAGGACGTGCAGGCTCCGCCCGGCCTCACCGCCACCCTGCGCGACTACCAGCTCCGCGGGCTCGCCTGGCTGGACCTGATGACCTCCCTCGGTCTCGGCGGCTGCCTCGCCGACGACATGGGACTCGGCAAGACCGTCACCCTCATCGCCCTCCACCTGCGCCGCGCCCGCCGCGCCCCCACCCTGGTCGTCTGCCCGGCCTCCCTCCTCGGCAACTGGCAGCGGGAGGTGCGGAAGTTCGCCCCCGACGTGCCCGTCCGGCGCTTCCACGGCACGGACCGGGACCTCGACGGCACCGAGGGCGGCTTCGTCCTCACCACCTACGGCACCCTGCGCACCAGCGCCGCCCGACTGGCCGAGCGGGAGTGGGGGATGGTCGTCGCCGACGAGGCGCAGCACGTCAAGAACCCCTTCTCGGCGACCGCCAAGGCGCTGCGCGAGATCCCCGCCCCCGCCAGGGTCGCCCTCACCGGCACCCCCGTGGAGAACAACCTCTCCGAACTCTGGGCGCTCCTCGACTGGACCACCCCCGGCCTCCTCGGCCCGCTCAAGGCCTTCCGCTCCCGCCACGCCCGGGCCGTGGAGAACCACGAGGAGATCGAGCACGAGGAGGCCGTCGAGCGGCTCGCCCGGCTCGTGCGGCCCTTCCTGCTGCGCCGCCGCAAGTCCGACCCGGGGATCGTCCCCGAACTCCCGCCGAAGACGGAGTCCGACCATCCCGTCGCCCTCACCCGGGAGCAGGCCTCGCTCTACGAGGCGGTCGTCCGCGAGACCATGGCGCGGATCGAGGGCGCCGAGGGCATGGCCCGCCGGGGTCTCGTCATGAGCCTGCTGACCTCCCTCAAGCAGATCTGCAACCATCCCGCGCAGTACCTCAAGGAACAGGCCCCGCGCGGCGGCGGCACGGCCCGGCTCGCCGGTCGCTCCGGGAAGCTCGCCCTGCTCGACGAACTCCTCGACACGATCCTCGCGGAGGACGGGTCCGTGCTCGTCTTCACCCAGTACGTGTCGATGGCACGGCTCCTCGCCGACCACCTGGCCGCGCGGGGCATTCCCGCCCAACTCCTGCACGGCGGCACCCCGGTGGCCGAGCGGGAGCGGATGGTCGACCGCTTCCAGGCCGGCGAGGTCCCCGTCTTCCTGCTCTCCCTGAAGGCCGCGGGCACCGGCCTCAACCTCACCCGGGCCGGCCATGTGGTGCACTACGACCGCTGGTGGAACCCGGCCGTCGAGGAGCAGGCCACCGACCGGGCCTACCGCATCGGGCAGACCCAACCGGTGCAGGTCCACCGGCTCGTCGCCGAGGGCACCGTCGAGGACCGCATCGCCGAGATGCTCCGCGCCAAACGGGCCCTGGCCGACGCCGTCCTCGGCTCCGGCGAGGCCGCACTCACCGAACTCACCGACCGGGAGCTCGCCGACCTGGTCTCCCTGAGGAGGCCCTCGTGAACCACGCCAAGGGCGCGCGGGGCGCTCGGGGCGCCGTCCCCCGCCACGACGACCGCCGCCGCAGCTTCCCGCAGGTCGCGCCGCGCTCGGCCCCCGACGGCCGGTTCGCCGCCACCTGGTGGGGGAACGCCTGGGTGGCCGCCCTGGAGGACACCGCCCTCGACCCGGCCCGGCTCGCGCGCGGCAAGGCGTACGCGGGGCGCGGCCACGTCGACGCGATCACGGTCACCCCCGGCCGGGTCGTCGCCTACGTCCACGGCACCCGGCCCCGCCCGTACCGCACCGAGATCAGGATGCGGACCCTCGGCGACGACGGCTGGGAGCGGTTCCTCGACGAGGCCGCCGCCCGCCCCGACCACATCGCGGCCCTCCTCGACAAGGACGTGCCGCACGCCCTGGAGGTGGTCACCGGACTGCTGCCCGCGCCGGGCGACCTCGTCCCCGACTGCTCCTGCCCGGACGACGGTTACCCCTGCAAGCACGCCGCCGCCCTCTGCTACCAGGCGGCCCGTCTCCTCGACGAGGACCCGTTCGTCCTCTTCCTGATGCGCGGCCGCGGGGAGCAGGAGCTCCTCGCCGAGCTCACCCGGCGCAACGCCGCCCGGGGCGCCGCGGAGACGGGCGCCGCCGCCCCGTCGATGCCCACGGTCCCCGCCCGCACCGCGCTCGCCTCGGCCACCGGGGCCGGGCTCCCGCCGCTGCCGCCCGAGCTGCCGGTCCCGGACCGGCCCGGCCGCCCGGCCGTCTTCCCGCCGGACCCGGACGCCCCCGATCCGCTCTCCCTGGAGCTCCTCGCCACCGAGGCCGCCGCCCGCGCCCACGTCTTCCTCGCCACCGGCCACGATCCGGTGGCAGCGCTCACCCCCTGGCAGGACGCGGTCCGGCTGGCCGCCGCGCACCCCGGCTCCGGCCTCACCGCCTCGTCGCGCGCGCTCTACCGGGACCTGGCGGGCGCCCTCGACCGCACCCCCACGGACCTCGCCCGCGCCGTCGCCGCCTGGCGCCAGGGCGGCGCGGCGGGCCTCGCCGTCCTCGAGGAGCCCTGGGATCCGCCGGCCGGTCCGTTCGACCGGGCCAGACCCGCGCTGCTCGCCGCCGACTTCCCCGCCTTCCGCCCCTGGCGCAACCGGCTCTCCACGGAGTCCCTCCAGCTCCGGCTCGGCCGGGACGGCCTCTGGTACGGATACGAGTCGGACGCCGGCCGTGAGGACTGGTGGCCGCGCGGCGCCCCCGATCCGGACCCGGTGGGCGCCCTCACCGACCTCCTGGGGCACTGACGGGCGTCGACCGGCGTGGCGGACGTCGACGGGTGTTGACCCGACACTCGAACGGATTCCCACTCGATGGAGTGAAACCCGTCAACGGCCGGATCCGGCCCGCGTGTTTGTCGCGTTGATTCCGGTACGGGCACTTGCCCGTGCACACCTCCGGAAGGCAGGAAGCCATGAGGCAGATTCGCCGAAGTGGTCTGGCCACACTGTTGGTCACGGGCGGAGCGCTCGCCCTCTCGGCGGGCGCCGCGCACGCCGACGCCGGCGCCGAGGGCGCTGCGGTCGGTTCGCCGGGAGTCGGTTCCGGCAACACGGTCCAGCTGCCGGTGCACGTGCCGGTCAACGCCTGCGGCAACACCGTCAACGTCGTGGGGCTGCTCAACCCGGCCTTCGGCAACAGCTGCGCCAACCACTCCACGGAGCGCGAGGCCGGGGGGTACGGGGACGAGAACGGCGGCGGCTCCCACAAGGACGTGCCCGGCACCCCGCGCGGCGGCGAGCAGGCCGGCGGTTCCCAGAGCGGCTCCCACGGCGGCGGTTCCTCCAACGGCGGCGGGTCCACCGCCGAGACCCACGCCCAGGGCTCCCCCGGCGTGCTCTCCGGGAACGGCATCCAGCTGCCCGTCGACCTCCCCGTGAACGTCAGCGGCAACTCGGTCAACGTGGTCGGCATCGCCAACCCGGTCTTCGGCAACACCGCGGTGAACGGCCCGGCCAAGCCCCAGCAGCCGATCGAGACGCCGACGCCGCGCCCGCAGACCCCCGTGCGGCACGTGCCGGGGCCGCGGGCCGAGACCGTGCCCCCCGCCCCTGCCCCCGCGCCGCAGGCACAGGGCGAGACGAGCACGTCCTCGCTGGCCGCCACGGGCTCGGACGCCATGGGCTACGCCGGCTCCGTGAGCGCCGCGCTGCTCCTCGGCGGCGCCCTGCTGTACCGCCGTGGGCGCCGCGCCGGCGACCAGGCCTGAGGACCGGCTCCTCGCGGCCCGGCCGACGCGGGCTGACGCCCGAGCCGTCAGCCGCGTTCCCGGCCGCTCGTGGTCCCGCCGCCCTGGCGCCAGACCCGGAGCACCGCCTCGATGGCGGGCGCGACCCTCGTCCGGGCCTGGTGCCGGGGAACCCCTTGCATCAGCAGGGAGTCGTACGGCGTGTCGACATGCCGTACGGAAGCTCGTACCGCGGCGGTGACCGCGCCGCGGTCGAGCGAGCGGCCCGCGGCCGTGCGCCCCACCCGTCCGCTGCCCTTCGCCGAGGCGTGGACGGCGATCTCCGTGGCCCGGTCCGCCGGGCAGGAGGGGAAGAGCCGCAGGATCTCCGCCAGGAGCGCCGCGGTGATCTCGGCGTCGGCGGCCGCGCGCCGCACCGCGTCCCGGGCCCGGCGCGCGGCCCGCGCCTCGGCGTCCGCCAGGCAGGCCCGTTCCGCCTCGGCGAGCGCGGCCTCCTCGACGAGCAGGCCCTGCCGCTCGTACCGCGTGCGGCGCCGGTTGTGCCGTACGACCACGGCCCAGAGCGTGCTGGCCTCCCGGGCGCGGCGGGTGAGCGCGGTGTCGCCCCGGCGCAGGAAGACCAGATGGCCGAGGTCGGCGCAGTCCAGACAGACCGGCGCGTTGAACTCGACGATCATCCGGTCCAGCGGCCCCCGGTGGCATTCCGAACAGCGGCGGCGCCGGAGCGGCTCGACGACGACGGGCGCGACGAGGTCCACGGCCGGTCCCCGCTCAGCGGACGCCGGGCGCGGCGACGGCGATGAACAGGGAGAGCGCCTCCTCGGCCCGCTCGGAGCGGCGGGCGCGGTCGGCCTCGATCCGCTCCTGCCGGAGCTGCTCGGTGCGGGCGAGCGCGGCCGTGCGCTCGGTGGCCCGCGCCTGGAACCAGTGCGTGAAGACCACGCCCAGCAGGGTTCCCGCCACGGCTGTCGACGCCGCATCCATGACCGGCCGCCCTCCCGTGCTCCCTCGGCCTTCAGACCCGTAGATCATGACAGCACGAGGGGTCCGGCGTCACTGCCGGTAGCCGCTCAGGAATCGGCCGATGCGGCTGACTGCGGCGTCGAGGTCGTCGGCGTACGGCAGGGTCAGGATGCGGAAGTGGTCCGGACGCGGCCAGTTGAAGCCGGTGCCCTGCACGACCTGGATCTTCTCCCGCAGCAGCAGGTCGAGGACGAACTTCTCGTCGTCGTGGATCTTGTGCACGGCGGGGTCGAGGCGCGGGAAGGCGTACAGCGCGCCCTTCGGCTTCACGCAGGAGACGCCCGGGATCTCGTTGAGCTTCTCCCAGGCCCGGTCGCGCTGTTCGCGCAGCCGGCCGCCCGGGGCGCACAGTTCGTGGATCGACTGTCGGCCGCCGAGCGCGGCCTGGATGGCGTACTGGGCGGGGGCGTTGGGGCAGAGCCGCATGGAGGCCAGCATGGTGAGGCCCTCCAGGTAGTTCCTGGCGTGCTGCTTCGGGCCGGTGACGACCAGCCAGCCGGAGCGGAAGCCGGCGACCCGGTAGGTCTTGGAGAGGCCGCCGAAGGTGAGGACGACCAGGTCGGGGGCGAGGGCGGCGATCGGGTGGTGGACGGCCTCGTCGTAGACGATCTGGTCGTAGATCTCGTCGGCGAGGACCATGAGGCCGTGGCGGCGGGCGAGGTCGAGGATGCCCTCCAGGACCTCCTTCGGATAGACCGCGCCGGTGGGGTTGTTGGGGTTGATGACGACGACGGCCCGGGTCCGGTCGGTGATCTTCGACGCCATGTCGTCGAGGTCCGGGTACCAGTCGGCCGACTCGTCGCAGAGGTAGTGCACGGGCTTGCCGCCCGCGAGGGTCGTGACGGCCGTCCACAGGGGGTAGTCGGGGGCCGGGATCAGGACCTCGTCGCCGTCCTCCAGAAGGGCCTGGGTGGCCATCGAGATGAGCTCCGAGACGCCGTTGCCGAGGTAGACGTCGTCGACGTCGACCTCGGTCAGACCCATCGACTGGCAGCGCTGCACGACGGCGCGGCGGGCGGACAGGATGCCGCGGGAGTCGGTGTAGCCATGGGCCTTGGGGAGCATCCGGATCATGTCCTGGACGATCTCCTCGGGCGCCTCGAAGCCGAAGAGCGCGGGGTTGCCGGTGTTGAGGCGCAGGACGCTGTGGCCCGCCTCCTCCAGGGCGTTGGCCTGCTCGATGACCGGGCCGCGGATCTCGTAGCAGACCTCGCTCAGCTTGCTCGACTGCCGGAACTCCATGCGCCGACCTCCCCAGAAGTGTTGTTGCTTGGTTTTACCAAGTTCGAGCTTGGAAAGTCCAACAACATGTCTAGACTGCGTCGCATGCCACGTCAGCCACGCCGCCGCAGCTACGACCAGCACTGCGCCGCCGCGCGCGCCCTCGACCTCGTCGGCGACCGCTGGACCCTGCTCGTCGTCCGCGAACTCCTCGCCGGACCGCGCCGCTACACCGATCTCCACGCCGACCTGCCCGGCGTCAGCACCGACATGCTCGCCGGCCGCCTCAAGGACATGGAGGGCGCCGAACTCGTCACCCGGCGCCGACTGCCCCCGCCCGCCTCGGCGTACGTGTACGAGCTCACCCCGCGCGGACGTGACCTGCTGCCCGTCCTGCGCACCCTCGCCGCCTGGGGCGCGCCCGAACTCGGGGAGCCGCGGCCCACCGACGCCGTCCGCGCCCACTGGTACGCGATCCCGCTCCTCGGCGCGCTGGCGGAACTCGGCACGGGGGTCGTCCAGGTGACCCTCGACGAGGGCGAGTTCCACGTACGGCTCGGAGCCGACGGCGGCGTGGCCTACGGGGACGGAGGGGTGGACGTCCCCGATGCCCGGCTGCGGACCGACACGGCGACCTGCAGGGCCCTCGCCGCGGGGGAACTGACGCTGAACGAGGCGCTCGGATCGGGCCGCGCCGCACTGGAACGGCCCGCGCCGGCCGCGATGTCGGTCTCCGCGGCGGAAGCCGCGCAGACCTGAGGCCGGGCTGCGCGCCAGGGCTCGCGCGAGGACCGCGCGGCCAGGGTCTTGCCTCAGGACGGGGGCAGGGTCCTGCGTCAGGACTGCGTGCCACGGTCTTGCCGCAGGACTGCGCGCCAGGGGCTTGCCGCAGGACTGTGGGGGCGGGCCCCGCTCAGGACTGTGCGGCCAGGGCCTTCGCCAGGCGGTCGCGGGCCGCGGTCTGCGCCGCGATGCGCGCGTCGATCACGGCGAGGCGCTCGCGGGCGATCTCCAGGGCGCGGGCGGACGGCGGGACCGCCGAGACGTCCCCGTCCAGGCAGGTGCGGAACGCCGAGACGTCGTCCAGCGTGAACCCCGCCTCCAGCAGGTACCGGATGTTCGACACCCGCGCGACGGCGATCTCCTCGTACACCCGGTACCCGTTGGCCGCGCGGACCGACGTGATCAGCCCCGCCCGCTCGTAGTGCCGCAGCGCGCGGGCCGACGCCCCGGTCCGCCGGGCCAGTTCACCGATGCGCAAGGACGCCACCTCCTCGCACAGTCGTATCACGAGACCAGCGCGCCCCCGTCGACGGGCAGGACGGTGCCGGTCAGGAAGGCGGCGTCCGGGGCGGCGAGCGCCGTGATCGCCCAGGCGACCTCCTCCGGCCGTCCGATCCGCCCCAGCGGGGTGTGCGCGAGCTGCCAGGCCCGCACCGCCTTGCGCTGCCCGGGGGTGAGGCCCATGTGGTCCGCGATCGGGGTCTCGATCGCACCGGGCGCGACCGCCACGACCCGGACGCCGGCCGGCGCGAGCTCCACCGCCCAGCAGCGGGTCAGGGTCTCCAGGGCGCTCTTGGTCGCCGGATAGACGGAGTTGCCGGGCCAGCCGCGCTGGCCGACCGTCGTCGTCACGTTCACCACGACCCCCCGGGACTCCCGGAGCGCGGGGACGGCCGCCTGGGTGAGCAGGACCGGGGCGACGAGGTTCGTCTCCAGGAGCGGGGCGATCACGGAGCGGTCGAGGGTGCCGAGGGGGCCGCCGGCGGCGATCCCGGCGTTGTTGACGAGGACGTCGAGCCGGCCGTGGTCCGTCAGCGCGGCGCGGACGATCTCCTCGGCCGCGCCCTCCGCCGTGATGTCGGCGGCGAGCGGGTGGATGCCCGGGTGCCCCTCGGCGGTCTCCCGCAGCGGCTCCGCCCGGCGGCCGACGGCGACGACAGTCGCCCCCTGTGCGGCGAACGAGCGCGCGGTGGCCCGGCCGATGCCGGTGCCCGCACCGGTGACGACGACGACCCTGGTGGGTGTGGTGGTGTCCATGGATCCGATGGTCGAACCCTGACGCCAGTGACAAGGTCAAGCCCGGCTCAGCGCTCGGGGCGGAGGAACTCCAGCCGGTTCCCGTGGCAGTCGGCGACGTAGAAGCGGCGGTGGCCCGGGAAGTCGTCGTCCCACGTCACCTCGACGCCCAGACCGGTCAGCCGCTCGGCCAGGCCGTCGAGGTCGGCGACCAGGATGCCCGGGTGCCCCTTGCGGGCCGGCCGGAAGTCCTCCTCGACGCCCAGATGGATCTCCAGCGCGTCCGAGCGCACCCACAGACCGCCGCGCGCCGCGAGGACCGGCGGCTTCTGGATCTCGGTCATGCCCAGCACGTCCACGTAGAACCGGCGGCACACCTCCTCCTCGCCCGGCGGCAGGGAGAGCTGCACGTGGTGCAGCCCGAGGCCGAAGGGCGTGGTCGCCTCCGCGGTCTCGTAGGGCAGGGCTTCCTGACGCCGGCTCATGGGGAACCAGTCCTCTCCTCCGTGGCTGCCGTGCGGTCGCGCGGCCACGTCACCGTACGGCCGAAGACGTCGGCCGGTACACGTCAGAGGCGGGTGCGGCAGGCAGGATGGGGGCATGCGATACGAGGCGATCACCTGGGACCGGCTGGCGGAGACGCTCGCCGGCCACCTCGACGCGTCCGCCGCCGCGGCGGGCGACGACTGGCTCAAGGTGGGCATCGACGGCCCGCCCGCCGCGCCTGGGGCCGAACTCGCCGGGCTCCTCGCCGAGGCGCTGCGCACGCGGGGGCGAGCGGTCCAGGTCGTGAGCACCGGCGGCTTCCTGAGACCCGCTTCCCTCCGGTACGAGTACGGGAAGCAGGACCCCGACGCGTACTACAGCGGGTGGACCGACACCGGGGCCCTGTGGCGGGAGGGCTTCGGGCCGCTGGACCCCGGCGGCACCGGGCGCGTGCTGCCCGACCTGTGGGACCCGGTCACGGACCGCGCGACCCGCAGCCCGTACGTCACGCTGCCGCCGCGCGGGGTGCTCGTGCTGCACGGGACCTTCCTGCTCGGCCACTGGTTCCCCTTCGACCTCACCGTGCACCTGCGCCTCTCGCCCGGCGCCCTCGCCCGGCGCACGGAGGAGTCCTGGACCCTGCCCGCCTTCGCCCGGTACGAGATGGAGGTCGGCCCCGCCGAGGTCGCGGACGCCGTCGTGCGCGCCGACGACCCGCGCCACCCGGCCTGGACGGGGCTGCGGACGTAGCGCCGGGCTTCCGGGCCGTCCGCCCCCGGTCACCCGCCTCCCTCCCGGTCACCCGACTGCCCGGTCACCCGCCTCCCCGGTCACCCGCCTCCGGGCGGTCCGGTGCATGAATTCCGGTCAACCGACGGCCGGGGCGCCCGTCTCCTGGGCCTCGTCCGGGGTTCGCCCGTCCGGCTTCCGTCCGTCCGGCTTCCGTCCGTCAGGCTTCCGTCCGTCCGGCTTCCGCCCGTCCGGCGCATGGCCCGGTCAGCCGACGGCCGGGTCCGCCGGGGGTCTGCCGCCCACGGTGGTGACCGCCTCCGCGCCCGCGCGGCAGCCCGCCTCCGCTGCCCGCGCCGGGTCCGCGCCCGTGAGCCGCGCGGCCAGGAACGCGCCGGTGAACGCGTCGCCCGCGCCCGTCGAGTCCACCGGCCGCACCGGCGGCGCCGCCACCCGCGCGGTGACCGCGCCGTCCTCGGCGACCAGCGCGCCCGCCGCCCCGAGGGTGACCACGACCAGCGGGAAACGCCGGCTCAACTCCGCTGCCGCCGCCTCCGGTTCGCCGCACCCGGTGAGCGACCGGGCCTCGTCCGCGTTGGGCAGCAGCGTCTCGGCGCCCTCCGCCGCCGCGAGGAACCGGTCCGCCCCCAGCTCCGCCAGGAACCCCGCGGAGGCCGGGTCCACGCTCACCGGAACCCCGGCGTCCCGTGCGTCCCGCAGCGCCCGGCGGGCCGTCTCACGGCTGGGCGCGGCGAAGAACAGGTACCCCGAGAGGTGCAGCCTGGCCACGCCGTCGAGCAGCCTCGCTGACCAGTCGGCGGGGGAGAGGCGCAGCGCGGCGCCGCTGTCCGTCAGGAAGGTGCGCTCCGACGAGCCGTCGACGAGCGCGATCACGGTGGCCGTCGCCGCCTCCGCGTCCCGGACGAGCAGGGGGCGCACGCCCGCCCCGCGCAGCGCCCGCTCGTGCCAGTCGGCCGCGTCCGTCCCCACCCGGCCGAGCAGCCGCACGTCGGCCCGTCCCGAACGCACCGCCCAGCAGGCCGCGTTGGCCCCGGCGCCGCCCGGGAGGGTCCGGATCTCCGCCGCCGTGTCCGTGGCGGGGGCGAGCGGGGTCCGGTGCCGGGCGACGACGTCCGTGACCACGTCCCCGACGACGAGCAGCGCGCCTCCGGCCCGGGTCACCGGCCGTCGGCGCCGGCCGCCGGGGCGCGGTGCGACCCGGTGTCACGGGCGCCCGTGCCGGAAGCCGCCGCACCGCCGGCCCCCGTCCCCGCCGCCCGGCCCGTCCCCGTCGCGTACGCTCCCGCGATGCCCGCGGCGAGCCGCACATTGCCGCGCACCGCCGCGAGGTTGGCCTCCAGGGAGGCTCCTTCCGTGTGCACCATCAGGTATTCGAGGAGGAACGGCGTCACCGCCTGCCCGGTGATGCCCTTCTCCTTCGCCGCCGCCAGGCCCTGCGCGAGCACCCGGTCGTGCAGCGCGGGGTCCAACTGCTCGGCCACCGGGACCGGGTTGGCCACGACGAGCGCGGCCCGCGGGCCGCCGAGCGCGTCCTGCGCGCGTATCACCCCGGCCACCTCCTCCGGGGTGCGGAGGGTCCAGTCGACGGGCTCGCCCGAGGAGGAGAGGTAGAAGCCGGGGAAGCGGTCCGTGCCGTAGCCGACGACCGTCACCCCCAGGGTCTCCAGGCGCTGGAGCGTCGCGGGCACGTCGAGGATCGACTTGACCCCGGCGCACACCACGGTGATCCCGACCCGGGCGAGCAGCCGCAGGTCGGCGGACTCGTCCTGCGTCTCGCTCCACTCGCGGTGCACACCGCCGAGCCCGCCCGTCGCGAACACCCGTATGCCGGCCGCGTCCGCCAGCCAGGCCGTCGCCGAGACCGTCGTCGCCCCCGTCACCCCGGTCGCCAGGGCGGGGGCCAGGTCGCGGTGGCCCAGCTTCCGCACCGACGGGTCCTCGGCGATGCGGGTCAGTGCCGCCCGGTCGAGGCCGATCCTGGCCGTGCCGTCGATCACCGCGATCGTGGCGGGGACGGCGCCCCCGGCCCGTACGGACTCCTCCAGCTCCGCCGCCACGGCGAGGTTGCGCGGGCGCGGCAGGCCGTGGGCGATGAGCGTCGATTCCAGCGCGACGACGGGCCGGCCCTCGTGGAGCGCTTCCCGTACCTCTTCGGACACCTGTGTGGACATGTGTGATTCCTTGGCGCGATCACCGGCCCCGCAAACCTCGTCGGCGACCTCCCGCCACACCCGGAGAGGCACCTGCGGAATCCGTGACGGGACGCCGGACGGGGGCGGCGACGACGGTCGCGGCACCCTTGGGACGCCGCTCCGGAGGGCCGGTGCGGATTTCGTCGCCGTCGACGGTCCTCGGCATCGCCCCTGGTGGGAGCCGGAACGGAGGCCGTTCTTCCAGCGGATCCCGGCCTCGAAAGGCCCTCGGGGCCCGGCTACAGTCACCGCCCATGACGACTCATGAGCTGCCTTCCTTCGCCGTGCACATCCCCGACGCGGAGCTCGAGGCCGAGCCCCTCGACCCCGGCCAGATCGTCTCCGGCACGCCCGAGGTGACGGGCAAGGTGCTGTGGGAGTCGGCCGACGGCAAGCAGCTGCGCGGCATCTGGCAGATCACGCCCGGCGTCGTCACCGACACCGAGGCCAACGAGCTCTTCGTGGTGGTCTCCGGGCGGGCGACCGTCGCCGTCGAGGGCGGCGAGACCCTGGAGATCGGCCCCGGCGACGCGTGCGTGCTGCGGGAGGGCGACCGGACGACCTGGACCGTGCACGAGACCCTGCGCAAGGCGTACCACATCAGCCTCTGAGGGCTCCCGAACCCCTGAAGTCCGGGCGGGGGAGGGGGAGTCGGGAGTCTGGTAGGAAACCTTCCTGTCCGCTATCCTCCCGGCAGCGGCTTGGCGCGGCGCCCCGTCCAAGGGGGCGTGACGCGCTCAGCGAGAGCTCTGACCCGGCCGCCGAGCACCACCCCGCCGTGTGGCGCCCGAATCGCCACCCGGCCGGTCGCCCGTGTCCGTCCCCCGCGGCACGGGCGCCCCGGCCCGCACCCCGGGCCGGTCCGTGGTGCGCCGCACCGGTGTCCAGCTCTCGCCGACCCCAGGCCAGGGAGCCCCAGGTATGCGCCCGTTCGCCTCCGCCCCACCACGCCGCTCCACCGACCGACTGCCCCTCGTCCTCACCGCCGTGCTGCTGCTCGTCGGCGGACTCCTGCTCGCCCTCCCGGACCGGGCCGGAGCCGCCGCCGACACCCTGATCTCCCAGGGCAGGCCGGCCACGTCCTCCTCCGTCGAGGACTCCACCTTCGGTCCGGAGAAGGCCTTCGACGGCATCTCCACTACCCGCTGGGCCAGCACCGAGGGCGTCGACCCGCAATGGATCAAGGTCGACCTCGGCCCCTCTGCCACCGTCTCCCGCGTCAAGCTCGTCTGGGAGGTCGCCTATGCCAAGGCCTACCGCGTCGAGATCTCCGCCGACGGCACCACCTGGACCCGCCTCGCCACCGAGACCGCGGGCAACGGCGGCACGGACGACTGGACCGGGCTCACCGGCACCGGCCGCTACCTGCGCGTCTACGGGACCGCGCGCGGCACCTCGTACGGCTACTCGCTCTACACGGTGGAGGTCTACGGCACCACCGGCACCACGCCCCCGCCCACCGGTGCCTTCACCGTGGTCGCGGCCGGCGACATCGCCGCCCAGTGCACCGCCTCCAGCAGCTCCTGCGCCCACCCGAAGACCGCCGCGCTGGCCCAACGGATCGCGCCGTCCTTCTACCTGACGATGGGTGACAACCAGTACGACGACGCCCGTCTCTCGGACTTCCGCAACTACTACGACAAGACCTGGGGCGTCTTCAAGGCGCAGACCCGGCCCGTGCCCGGCAACCACGAGTCCTACGACCCGGCCGGCGCGTTCTCCGGCTACAAGTCGTACTTCGGCGCGATCGCCTACCCCCAGGGCAAGCCCTACTACAGTTACGACCAGGGCAACTGGCACTTCGTCGCCCTCGACTCCAACACCTTCGACGACGCCGCGCAGATCCAGTGGCTCAAGGACGACCTCGCGCGGAACACCAAGGGCTGTGTCGCCGCCTACTTCCACCACCCGCTGTACTCCTCCGGCGGCCACGGCAACGACCCCGTCTCCAAGCCCGTCTGGCAGATCCTCTACGGGGCCAAGGCCGACCTCGTCCTCAACGGACACGACCACCACTACGAGCGCTTCGCCCCGCAGGACCCGAGTGGACGGGCCACCGCCGACGGCATCGTCGAGATCGTCGGCGGCATGGGCGGCGCCGAGCCCTACGACATCGAGACGGTCCAGCCGAACAGCCAGAAGCGGATCAGCGGGACGTACGGCGTCCTGAAGCTGGACCTCACCGACACCACCTACACCTGGCAGTACGTCGGCACCGACGACCAGGTCAAGGACTCCGGACCGACCTACACCTGCCACTGATGTACCTCGCGACCACCGGTCGCCGGGACGCGCCGCCCCGCCCCACCGGGGCCCGGCGGCGCGTCCCCGGCACCGTCCTCGTCCTCGGCACGGTCAGCCTCGTCACCGACGTCTCCTCGGAGATGGTGACCGCCGTCCTGCCGCTCTACCTGGTCCTCGGACTCGGCCTCTCCCCGCTCCAGTTCGGCCTCCTCGACGGCCTCACCACCGGCGCCACCGCGCTCGTACGGCTCCTCGGCGGCGCCGGCGCCGACCGCGGCGGCCGCCACAAACAGGTCGCCGGGCTCGGCTACGCCCTCTCCGCCTGCTCCCGGCTCGGCCTCCTCCTCGCCGGCGGGGCGACCGGCTGGATCGCCGGCGCCCTCGCCGCCGACCGGCTCGGCAAGGGCGTCCGCACCGCCCCGCGCGACGCGCTCATCACCCTGCACAGCCCGCCCGAGGACCTCGGCCGCGCCTTCGGCACCCACCGCGCCATGGACACCACCGGCGCCCTCCTCGGACCCCTCGCCGCCTTCGCCCTGCTGTGGGCGACGGCAGAGGCCTACGAGACGGTCTTCGCCGTCAGCTTCTGCGTCGGCGCGTTCGGCGTGCTGCTCTGGCTGCTCTTCGTCCCCGGACGGCAGCGGGGGCCCGCCCGGCAGCCGGGCGACCGGGAGACGCGAGCGAAGGCCCCGGCGGCGCCACGCGCGCGTGGCGTACTCCTCACGGCCCCGCGCTCACCCGCGTACCGCCGGATCGTGCTCTGCGCCGCCCTCCTGGGCGCCGCCACCGTCGGCGACTCCTTCCTCTACCTGCTGCTCCAGCGGCGCCTCGACCTCGACGCCACCTGGTTCCCGTTCCTGCCGCTCGGCGCGGCCGCCGTCTATCTGCTGCTCGCCGTCCCGGCGGGCCGCCTCGCCGACCGCTTCGGACGCCGCCGGCCCCTCCTGTACGGGCACGGGGCCCTGCTCCTCGCCTACGGACTGCTCCTCGCCCCCGTGCCCGGCGCGGCGGCCCTCGTGGGCGTCCTCCTCCTGCTCGGGGTCTTCTACGCCGCCACCGACGGCGTCCTGATGGCCCTCACCGCGCCGTTCCTCGCCGAGGGACGGCAGGCCGGCGGCCTCGCGGTCGTCCAGACCGCGCAGGCGCTCGCCCGGCTGGGCGCCGCCGTCGCCTTCGGCGCCGTCTGGACGGCGAGCGGACCGGGGACGGCCCTCCTGGTGGCGCTCCTGGCCCTCGCAGGGGCCCTGGGCTGCGCCGCCCGTCTGCTGCCGTCCGGGCCGGCTCCCGAAGGGAAGCGCGCCAGGACCGTCGCCGAGGAGAGCACGCCGTGACCGTCGCCGAAGGGAGCACGCCGTGACCGTCCTCGCCTCCACGCGCGCGCGTGTGGGGATCCTCGTCCTCGCCCTCCTGCTGCTCGGCGGCGGAGCCACCGCCTACACCCTCCGCGCGGCCTCCGGGCGCGCCGCCGCCGGCGGGACCGCCGAACCGGGCTTCACCCTGGACGGCGGCACCGGAGCGCTCTACGTCCGGGACACCGCGAGCGGACGCGTCGCGCGCGTGGACCCGGCCGCGCCCGGCGGACGGGTGGCGGGCGGACCCTCCTGCGACCGCTTCCACGCGGCCGGTTCCACCGCCCTCTGCCTCCAGCGGCGGCCGGGCGTACCGGCCCGCTCGTACGTCCTCGTGCTCGACGGCCGGCTCCGCGAGGTCCGCCGCATCGCCCTGCCCGGCATCCCCAGCCGGGCCAGGGTCTCCGCCTCGGGGCGCATGCTGGCCTGGACGATGTTCGCCACCGGCGACTCGTACGCGCGCTCGGCCTTCTCCACCCGCACCTCGATCCTCGACCTGCGCACCGGCTACCTGGTGAAGAACATCGAGCAGATCCCGCTCACCCTCGACGGCCGCCGTCACCACGCCCCCGACGTCAACTACTGGGGCGTCAGCTTCGCCGCCGACGACAACCGCTTCTACGCCACCGTCTCGACGGGCGGCCGCACCCGGCTCGTCGAGGGCGACATGCGGAACTGGTCCGCCCGGACCCTGCGGGAGAACGTCGAATGCCCCTCGCTCTCCCCGGACGGGACCCGGATCGCCTTCAAGAAGAGGGTGTCCGACGGCCCGCGCGAGCCGTGGCGGCTGTACGTGTACGAGCTGCGCACCGGGCGCGAGCACCCCGTCGCCGAGCGGCGCGGCATCGACGACCAGGCGCTGTGGACGGACACCGGCACCCTCGCGTACGGATACGGGGGAGCGGTCTGGTCGGTGCCCGCCGACGGCACGGGCGCCCCACGGCGGCTGGCCGGCGGGGCCTCGTCCCCGGCGGTGCCGCGCTGAGGCCGGGAGCGGTCGGCTCAGGCCTTCCGGAGGGCGCCGCGCAGCGCGAGCGCCGCCATCGGCAGCAGCAGGCACGCGGCGATCGCGTTCAGCGGCCCGTAGCCCGCCTGCGAGACGATCAGGCCCGCCGCGAGGCCGCCGACCCCGGCGGCCGTGTTCATCACGAAGTCGGAGAGCCCCTGGACGGCGGCCCGAGCGGCCTGCGGCACCGAGTCGGTGAGCAGCGCCGAACCGGACACCAGCCCCGCCGACCAGCCGAGACCGAGGACGAAGAGCCCCAGGGCGGTCCGGCCGTGGGACGGCCCCGCGGTGCCCGCTATGAGCGCCGCCGTCCCGATGAGACCGACCGCGAGCCCGATCACCGAGAGCCGGCCGAGGCGGTCGGACAGCCAGCCCATCAGCGGCGAGAAGGCGTACATCCCGGTGATGTGCCCGCTGATCACGAGCCCGATCAGCTGGATGCCCGCGCCGTGATGGGTGAGCGCCACCGGGGTCATCGACATGATCGACACCATGGCGGTGTGCGAGCCGGCGATGGTGACCAGGGCGAGCCGTGCCCGCGGGGACTTCCGCACCGCTTCCGTCCCGGCCCGCAGGGAGCGGCCCTTCCCCGCCTCGCCCGGCTCCGCGGCCGACAGCGCGCGGGCGGTGAGCAGCGGGTCCGGGCGCAGCAGCACGGCCACCACGGCCGCCGCGAGCACGAAGACGCCGGCGGCCCAGACGAACGGGCCGGCGGCGGCCGGGACGCCCAGGTCCGAGACGCTCTTCCCGGCGGGCGCGGCGACGTTCGGGCCGAGCACCGCGCCGATCGTGGTCGCCCACACCACCGTGGAGATGGCCCGGGCCCTGCGGTCCGGTTCGGCGAGGTCGGCGGCGGCGAAGCGGGCCGCCAGGTTCGCCGAGGACCCGGCGCCGAAGCCGACGAGGCCGAGGAGCAGCACGGGGAAGTTCCCGAGGACCGCCCCGAGCACCACCACACCGGCGCCCAGCGCCGCCAGCAGGTAGGCGAGGACGAGTCCAGTCCGGCGCCCCCGCGAGGCCATCAGCGTGGCCAGCGGCATGGCGAGCAGCGCGGAACCGGCCACCGACGCCGTCGACGCGAGACCGGAGAGCGCCTCGGTGCCGCTGACGTCCCTCGCCAGGACGGCGGCCAGGGCGAAACCGATGGCGATGCCGAGGCCTCCCAGGATCTGGGTGGCGATCAGCGCGGCCTGAATCCGCCGACGGAGCGCCGGCAGCTCGGCGGGGGCGACGGGGGCGGATATGCCGTCGGGCACGGTGGAGTCAGGGGCACTGGGGGTGTGGGTCACTTACGTGAGTGTGCCAGCCGTCCCATCTGATGGGAACGCCCCCTCCTTCCTCCAGGGCCGGCCGTGCTCAGAAGAGCGGTGCCGGCAGTACCCCCTCCAGGGCCAGCAGCCGCCGCTTCGTCTCCAGACCGCCGCCGAACCCGCCCAGACCGCCGTCGCTCTCCACCACCCGGTGGCAGGGCACCACGACCGGCAGAGGATTGGCGCCCATCGCCGCTCCGACCGCCTGCGCCGCGCCCGGCTGCCCCACGCGCCGTGCCAGCT
The DNA here is from genome assembly GCF_020400725.1 of Streptomyces sp. NK15101. Taxonomy (GTDB): domain Bacteria; phylum Actinomycetota; class Actinomycetes; order Streptomycetales; family Streptomycetaceae; genus Streptomyces. The sequence goes on from NZ_JAINVG010000015.1 coordinate 39,141, forward strand.
CCCCGTACCCGACGACCGTGCCGTACGGCACGCCCGTCGCCAGCTCGCGCAGCACCTGCCGGTTGAAGCCGGTCGTCAGGCTCCAGTCCAACGGCAGGTCGAGACGGTCCGGCTCGCCCGCGAAGTACCGGTCCAGTCGGCGTACCGCCTCCGCGAGCCGTCCCGAGGCGCACTCCACCGGCTCCGCGCCGAGCTGCCCCGCCAGCCGGTCGAGCATCCGCTCCCGCCGCGCCGCGTCGGCGTGGAACTCGACCCGCACGAGCCCCCGCCCGGTCGCGGCGAGGAGGAGCGGCCCGACGGCGCTCTCCACGACCGTCCACTCCACCGTGGCGTCCCGCTCCCGGCCGCCCGGCCCCGCCGCCGCCCCCGTGTCGATGTCCATGCCGCCCACCGTACGACCCGCCACCGACAACGCGGCCCGGAGCCGTCACCGACCCCGTGGTCCGGAGTCGTTCACCGGCAACGCGACCCGGCGCCTCCCCGGCGGCACGGTCCCCGCCCGTCGGGGACAAGCCGGTCCGGAACCGCCGCCGACCACGCGGTCCGGAGCCGCCACCGAGATCACGGACCGGTCTCGCTCCGGTCTCGCGCGTGGAAATTCCCCGGTCACATGGTCGCCGGGTCCCGGGCGCGCCATAATCTCGCCCCGGTAGTACTACCCAGCGGTACCGACTGTTTTCGGACGACGTTGCACCAGGGGTGGAGGGCACACGCTCATGCAGGGCACGGTCGACGGATTCAGCTACGGGCTCGTCACGCCGGTGGCCGCCTTTCTCATGGCCTGCCTCGGCGGCGCCCTCGGCCTGAGGTGCACCACCAGATCGCTCCGGCACCACGACACCTTCAAGGCGGGCTGGCTCGCCCTCGGCGCCACCTCGATCGGCACCGGCATCTGGACGATGCACTTCATCGCCATGATGGGCTTCTCCGTCGCGCAGGCGCCCATCGACTACGACCGTCCCATCACCTTCGCCAGCCTGGGCGTCGCCGTCCTCATGGTCGGCATCGGCATCTTCATCGTCGGCTACCGCGGGGCGACCGCCCTCACCCTGGTCACCGGCGGCACCATCACCGGCCTCGGCGTCGCCACCATGCACTACCTCGGCATGGCCGGTATGCGCTTCCAGGGCAGGATCGAGTACGACACGGTCACCGTCGCCCTCTCCGTGGTCATCGCCGTCGTGGCCGCCACCGCGGCCCTCTGGGCGGCCGTCTCCGTGCATGGATTTCTGGCCAGTCTCGGCGCGAGCCTGGTGATGGGCGTCGCCGTGAGTGGTATGCACTACACCGCCATGGCCGCCGTCAGCGTCCACCTGCACGGCACCGGGGCCCGCGCCGGAACCGGCGACACCGCCACCTCGCTCCTCCTGCCCATGCTGATCGGCCCGGCGGTCTTCCTGATCCTGGCCGCCGTCGTCGTCATGTTCGACCCGCTGCTCGTGATGGGGGACCCGGACTGGCAGCGGCCCGCCGCCCGGACCCCGCACCGCCCCGGCGTGCCCGCGCCGCGCCACGTCCCGTCCTACGGCGAGCCCGCCAACTGGAGCGCCCGCCCCGCCGGCCGCCCCGCCGGCCGCGCCGCCGGCCGGGCCGCCCGGAGGGCCGTCCCGCGCGGCGGACACCGTTCCCAGGACTGGTGACGGGACGCCCGGCACCCGGGCGGTGAGCCGATCACCGCCCGACTGTCGGTGCCGGGTCGTACGGTGGTTGCATGCGGCCCGTTTCCAAGATCGAACGTTCGGTGGCGCCCTTCGAGGTCGTCAGCGAGTACCAGCCCAGCGGCGACCAGCCGACCGCCATCGCCGACCTCGAGCGGCGCATCCGCGCGGGCGAGAAGGACGTCGTGCTCCTCGGCGCCACCGGCACCGGCAAGTCGGCGACCACCGCCTGGATGATCGAGAAGCTCCAGCGCCCCACCCTGGTGATGGCGCCGAACAAGACGCTGGCCGCCCAGCTGGCGAACGAGTTCCGCGAGCTCCTGCCGAACAACGCCGTCGAGTACTTCGTCTCGTACTACGACTACTACCAGCCCGAGGCGTACGTCCCGCAGTCGGACACCTACATCGAGAAGGACTCCTCGATCAACGAGGAGGTGGAGCGGCTCCGCCACTCCGCGACGAACTCCCTGCTCACCCGCCGGGACGTCGTCGTGGTCGCCTCGGTCTCCTGCATCTACGGCCTCGGCACGCCCCAGGAGTACGTGGACCGGATGGTCCCGCTCAAGGTCGGCGAGGAGATCGACCGCGACCAGCTGCTGCGCCGCTTCGTCGACATCCAGTACACCCGCAACGACCTGGCGTTCACCCGCGGCACCTTCCGGGTGCGCGGCGACACCATCGAGATCTTCCCGGTGTACGAGGAGCTCGCCGTCCGCATCGAGATGTTCGGCGACGAGATCGAGGCCCTCTCCACCCTCCACCCGCTCACCGGCGAGGTCATCAGCGAGGACCGCCAGCTGTACGTCTTCCCCGCCAGCCACTACGTCGCCGGCCCCGAGCGCATGGAGCGGGCGATCAACGACATCGAGCGCGAGCTGGAGGGCCGCCTCGCCGAGCTGGACAAGCAGGGCAAGCACCTGGAGTCCCAGCGCCTGCGGATGCGCACCACGTACGACATCGAGATGATGCGGCAGATCGGCTCCTGCTCCGGCATCGAGAACTACTCGATGCACTTCGACGGCCGCGAGCCCGGCTCCGCGCCCAACACCCTCCTCGACTACTTCCCGGAGGACTTCCTCCTCGTCATCGACGAGTCGCACGTCACCGTGCCGCAGATCGGCGCGATGTACGAGGGCGACGCCTCCCGCAAGCGGACCCTGGTCGACCACGGCTTCCGGCTCCCCTCCGCCCTCGACAACCGCCCGCTGAAGTGGGAGGAGTTCCAGGAGCGGATCGGCCAGACCGTCTACCTCTCCGCGACCCCCGGCACGTACGAACTCTCGCGCGGCGACGGCTTCGTCGAGCAGATCATCCGTCCCACCGGACTCGTCGACCCCGAGGTCGTCGTCAAGCCCACCGAGGGCCAGATCGACGACCTGGTCCACGAGATCCGGCTGCGCGCCGAGCGCGACGAGCGGGTCCTCGTCACCACCCTCACCAAGAAGATGGCCGAGGACCTCACCGACTACTTCCTGGAGCTCGGCATCCAGGTGCGCTACCTCCACAGCGACGTCGACACCCTGCGCCGCATCGAGCTGCTGCGCGAGCTGCGCGCCGGCGAGTACGACGTACTCGTCGGCATCAACCTCCTCCGGGAGGGCCTCGACCTGCCCGAGGTGTCCCTGGTCGCCATCCTCGACGCCGACAAGCAGGGTTTCCTGCGCTCCGGGACCTCCCTCATCCAGACGATCGGCCGCGCCGCGCGGAACGTGTCGGGCCAGGTCCACATGTACGCGGACCGGATCACCCCGGCGATGGAACAGGCCATCGACGAGACCAACCGGCGCCGCGAGAAGCAGATCGCGTACAACACGGAGCACGGCATCGACCCGCAGCCGCTCCGCAAGAAGATCAACGACATCGTCGCGACCATCGCGCGCGAGGAGATCGACACCGAGGAACTGCTCGGCACCGGCTACCGGCAGGCGAAGGAGGGCAAGGGCGCGAAGGCCCCCGTGCCCTCGCTCGCCGCGCACGGCCCCACGGCCAAGGGCAGGGGCAAGGGCGGCAAGGCCGGCGCCACCGTCGAGCTCGGCGACCGGCCCGCCACCGAACTGGCCGCTCTCATCGAGGAGATGACCGACCGGATGCGTGCCGCGGCGGCCGAGCTGCAGTTCGAGGTGGCGGCCCGGCTCCGCGACGAAGTGGGGGAGCTGAAGAAGGAGTTGCGCCAGATGAAGGAGGCGGGACTCGCCTGACCGGCGAGGGTCGGCGGCGGTCCGGTGTGTTGCAAGACCGACACAAAACCGGACCGCGCCTCCGCGGTGTCGGTGCCGCTGCGTAGGGTGCTCGACAACCGCACGCACCGGACAGCGGGCGCGGGGAAACGCCAACGAGAGGGGCAAGCGCGTGTCGGTCAACATGACCAAGGGTCAGGCCATCAGCCTGGAGAAGAGGGGCGGGGGCAGCCTCAGCCAGGTGCGGATGGGGCTCGGCTGGCAGGCGGCGCCGCGCCGCGGCCTCTTCGGCTCGCGCACCCGGGAGATCGACCTGGACGCCTCGGCCGTCCTCTTCGCCGAGAAGCAGCCGGTGGACGTGGTCTTCTTCCGCCACCTGGTCAGCGACGACGGCTCGGTCAAGCACACGGGCGACAACCTCGTGGGCGGCGCCGGCCAGGGCGGCGACGACGAGGCGATCCTCGTGGACCTGGAGCGGGTGCCGGTCCACATCGACCAGATCGTCTTCACGGTGAACTCCTTCACCGGCCAGACGTTCCAGGAGGTGCAGAACGCCTTCTGCCGGATCGTCGACGAGACGAACGGGCAGGAGCTCGCGCGCTACACCCTCGACGGCGGCGGCAACTACACCGCGCAGATCATGGCGAAGGTGCACCGGGTCGGCTCCGGCTGGCAGATGACGGCCTTGGGCAACCCGGCCAACGGCCGCACCTTCCAGGACCTGATGCCCGCGATCCTGCCGCACCTGTAGAGGGCCCGGCCCGGCACACCCACAGCTCCCGGAGGCGCGAGGCCACCGGGAGCTGTCCGCATGATCCGCACCTGGAAACACCGAGGGGACAGAGATGATGACGGCCGAGCTGGTCCGGGGGCAGAACCACCCCCTGCCCGAGACCCGACTGGAGATCCGGGTGTCGGCCGGTCATCCCGTCCTCGCCGGAGCCACGCTCGGCGACGAGCAGGGCCGGGTCGCGGGCGCGGAGTGGATCGCCCACCCCGGCGCGCCCTCCCTGCCCGGCGTCGACGTGCCCGGAGGGGCCGCCGCCGACCATCGTCTCGCCGTCGATCTGGACGCCGTCCCCGGCGCCGTCCACCGCGTCTCGGTCCTCCTCGCGCTGACCGGCGGAGCCGTCCGCTTCGGGGCCCTCGCGGCCCCGTTCGTCGCCGTCACCGGCCCCGACGGCACCGAGATCGCCAGCTACACCATCACCGGTCTCGGCACGGAGTCCGCCGTCGTCGCCCTGGAGCTGTACCGCCGCCAGGGCGCCTGGAAGGTCCGCGCCATGGGCCAGGGGTACGAGGGCGGGCTCGCCGCCCTGCTCGGCGACCAGGGCCTGGAGCGCCCCGCGGAGTTCGCCGCCACGATCCTGGCCGCGGTGTCCCCGGACTCCGCCCCCGTCTCCTCCGGCGCCCCCTCGTCCGCCGCTCCGTCGCGCGTCCCCGGGCCGGAGCGGGTACGCCACACGGCGCCGCCCACCACTCCGGACCCGGCACCGGTGACTCCGGCGACCGCTCCGGACCCGGCACCGGTGACCCCGGCGACCGCTCCGGACCCGACGGGGCCGTCCTCCGCCCCGGTGACGGGCACCGGGGCCGGCGGCCCCATCGACTACTCCCACCCCCGGCGCCGGACGGCCCCGGCCGCCGGGCCCGCCCCCGCTCCCGAGCCCCGGCAGGCCCCGCCAGCGCCGGTCGCCGGGGACGCCTCGGGCTGGTCCATGGACGAGCGGCTCTACAACCAGGTGTGGGGCATGTTCGAGGACCTGGCCCGTACCGCCGCCGCCTACCGCAGTGCCTGCGACTTCGCGGAGTCCCGGCTCGACCGGGAGCTCGACGAGACGCTCACCGACTACCGCGCCCGGGCCGGAGGCGCGAACGACGCCGCGCGGGCCGCCGCCCGTGCCCGGCACGACGGGCTCGTGGCGCGCGCCCGTGAGGTCCTGGACCGGGACCTCGCCCAGCTCGCCGCCGAGTCCGAGGTCGTCGAGCCGGCGCTGCCCGCCGCCTACGCGCGCTGGGACAACCCCGTCTGGCACGCCTACCGCGTCCCGGCCGAGGAGCCGATGGCCGTCCGCCTCGGCGACCTCCACCTCCCCGAGAGCCCCGACCTGCGGATCCCCATGCTCGTCCGGCTGCCGCTGGAGCGCGGCCTGTGGGTGGACTCCGGGCGCGGCCACTCCGAGGCGGCCGGGCTCCTCGACGAGGCCGAGCTGCGACGGCTCGCCCTGGACTGCGCGGTGGCGCACGCGGCGCGGCTCCTCGCGGCGCATCCGACCGGCGGGTTCACCGTCCATCTGATCGACCCGGCGGGCGCGGGCGCCGCGGCCCTCGCGCCCCTCGTGGAGACGGGGGCGGCCGCCCCGCCGGCCCGGGGCGCGGCCGGGGTCTCGGCGGTCCTGGAGCAGCTCACGGAGCGGGTCGACCTGCTCCAGATGGCGCTGCGGGGCGGGGCGGCCGACGCGCTGCCGCCCGGTCTGGACACGGCCCGGCAGCTGCTGATCGTGCACGACTTCCCGCACGGCTTCGACGACCGGGCGGTCACGCGGCTGCGGTACCTCGCCGACGAGGGCCCCTCGGTGGGCGTCCATCTCCTGATGGTCGCGGCCCGGGAGGACGCGGCCGCGTACGGGCCGCTGCTCGATCCGCTGTGGCGCTCGCTGCTGCGCCTCACCCCCGTGCCCGACGACCACCTGGCCGACCCGTGGGTCGGGCACGCCTGGTCGTACGAGCCGCCGCTCCTTCCGCCGGGCAGTGCGATCCTCCGCCAGGTCCTCGGGCAAGTGGCGGCCGCTCGTCATGGAAAGCAGTTCTGAGCTGGCGTTTTGGTGGGCCTTTACCCTCCCCTTTACCTTCTCTTGGTCTTTCGGGTAATCTTCTTGGTGCGGAGGGGAGTACTCCCTGTACGCGGCGTACCCGTCAGTACGGACGGATCATCATCGATCCGATCCCGGGGCGTCGGCCCGGCGGCCCGTCCGCCACCGGGTGGAAGAGACCTCCGGCAGCGACGACGCTGATCAGTAGCCGTACGACGCCGGAGGCGCAGTGGACGTTTCAATGACCCTGTGGGTGCTGACCATTCTCGGTCTGGTCGCCCTGATCGGTGCCGACTTCTTCATCGGGCGCAAGCCCCATGACGTGTCGGTCAAGGAAGCCGGGACCTGGACGATCGTCTGGATCGTGCTGGCCGCGCTCTTCGGGCTCGGCCTGCTGGTCTTCGGCAACAGCCAGGCCTCCGGCGAGTTCTTCGCGGGCTACATCACCGAGAAGTCGCTCAGCGTCGACAACCTCTTCGTCTTCGTCCTGATCATGGCGAAGTTCTCGGTCCCCACGCACCTCCAGCAGCGGGTGCTGCTCGTGGGCGTGCTGATAGCCCTGGTGCTCCGCGCGATCTTCATCGCCGCCGGCGCCGCGATCATCGCGAGCTTCTCCTGGGTCTTCTACCTCTTCGGCGCGTTCCTGATCTACACCGCCTGGAAGCTCATCCAGGAGGCGCGTGCCGACGAGGAGGAGGACGACTGGGAGGAGAACCGCCTCCTCAAGACCGTCGAGAAGAAGTTCGGCGTCGCCGACCGCTACCACGGCACCAAGCTCTTCATCCGCACCAACGGCAAGCGGGTGCTGACCCCGCTGATGGTCGTCATGCTCGCCATCGGCACCACCGACATCCTCTTCGCCCTCGACTCCATCCCGGCGATCTTCGGCCTGACCCAGGACCCGTACATCGTCTTCACGGCCAACGCCTTCGCCCTCATGGGTCTGCGGCAGCTGTACTTCCTCATCGGCGGCCTGCTCAAGAAGCTGGTCCACCTGAGCTACGGCCTGTCGGTGATCCTCGGCTTCATCGGCGTCAAGCTCGTGCTGCACGCCCTGCACGAGTCCGGGGTGCACGTCCCCGAGATCTCCATCCCGCTCTCGCTCGGCGTCATCGGCGGCGTCCTGGTCATCACGACCGTCACCAGCCTGATCGCCTCCAGGAAGCAGGCCCGGAGCGCCGGGGCCGAGGCCCCGGCCGCCGTCGAGGACACTCCGAAGGACAGCGTCGAGGCCTGACGCCCCTCCCGCACACGGCGACGGCCGACCGGGACCATCCCGGTCGGCCGTCGCCGTCTCCTGCCGCCGGGACGGCTCAGGCCGCGGCCGGCTCGGGCGCCGGGCGCCCGGCGCGGCCCGGGAGGGTCTCCGGGAGCAGCGCGAAACAGCCGAGGCTCACGAGGGCGACCAGCGTGAGGTAGGCCGCGACGCCCCAGGGCGGTCCGGAGCCGCCGTCGGAGAGGGTGGTGGCGACGACGGGCGTCAGCGCGCCGCCCAGGACGCCGGCCAGGTTGTAGCCGACGGCCGCCCCCGTACAGCGGACGCGGGGCTCGTACAGCTCCGGGAGGTACGCGGCGATCACCGCGAACATGGTGATGAAGGCCAGCAGCGAGCCGAGGAACCCGAGGAACATCAGCAGCGGCCGCGCCGTGTGCAGCAGCGCCACCATCGGGAACATCCACAGCGCGGAGGCCGCGCACCCCGCCAGACAGAGCGGACGGCGGCCCCAGCGGTCGCCGAGCAGGGCCACCAGCGGGGTCACCGCGCCCATGACCGCCACCGCCGCCATGACACAGGTCAGCATCACCGTGCTGCTCACCCCGAGCCGCTCGGTGCCGTAGGCCAGCGCCCAGGTGGAGACCGTGTAGAAGACGGCGTACCCGACCGCGAGCGCCCCGGCCGTCAGCAGCACGAGCCGCCAGTGGTCGCGGACGACCTCCGCGAGCGGGGCGCCCGCGCGCCGCCCGGACGCGGACAGCTCCTCGAACTGCGGGGTCTCCGCGAGCGAGGAGCGCAGCAGCAGACCGCCGACCGCGAGCAGCCCCGCCGCCCAGAACGGCACCCGCCAGCCCCAGGCGCGGAACTCCGCGTCGCTCAGCCCGGCGGTGAGCGCCAGCATCACCCCGTTCGCCAGGAGGAAGCCGATCGCCGGGCCGACCTGCGGGAAGCTCGACCACAGCGCGCGCCGGTGCGCGGGGGCGTGCTCGGCGGTGAGCAGGACCGCCCCGCCCCACTCGCCGCCCAGGCCGAGCCCCTGCAGGAAGCGGAGGGTGAGCAGCAGCGCCGGGGCGGCGATGCCGAGCGTCGCGTACGTGGGGACGCAGCCGACCGCGACGGTGGCGCAGCCCGTCAGGAGCAGGGAGACGAAGAGGACCGGCCGGCGCCCGTACCTGTCGCCGACGTGTCCGAAGAGGACCGAGCCGAGGGGACGGGCGAGGAAACCGGCGGCGAAGGTGCCGAAGGCGGCCAGGGTCCCCGCGAGGGGCGAGAAGGTGGGGAAGAAGAGCGGCCCGAGGACGAGGGCGGCGGCGGTCCCGTAGACGAAGAAGTCGAAGAACTCGATGGCGGTGCCGACGAGCGAGGCGGCGGCGAGCCGGCCCATCGAGGGCGGCCGGAAAGGCGACGGAGGGTGACTGTGGCGCATGTCGCGCCAACTACCCCGCCGCCGTCCCGGTTACGGGGGCGTACGGAGGTGCGCAGCTCGGGAGGAGCGCGCCGGGGTCACCAGCCGCGCTCGCGCCACTCCGCGAGGTGCGGGCGCTCGTCACCGAGCGTGGTGTCCCGGCCGTGGCCGGGGTAGATCCAGGACTCGTCCGGGAGGACCGCGAAGAGCTTGGTCTCCACGTCGTGGATCAGGCTCGCGAAGGCCTCCGGGTCCTTCCAGGTGTTGCCCACCCCGCCCGGGAAGAGGCAGTCGCCGGTGAAGACGTGGGGGTGGCCGTGCGGATCGTCGTAGACCAGGGCGATCGAGCCCGGCGTGTGCCCCACGAGGCGGCGCGCGGTCAGCTCGACCCGGCCCACCCGGATCGTGTCGCCGTCCTCGACGGGCACGTCGGTGGGGACCGGGATGCCCTCCACGTCGTACGCGCCCGCGTAGGTCCGGGCGCCGGTCGCGGCGACGACCTCTTCCAGGGCCTGCCAGTGGTCGCCGTGCCGGTGGGTGGTGACGACGGCGGAGATGCCGTCGTCACCGATCAGCGTGAGCAGCGTCGAGGGCTCGTTGGCCGCGTCGATCAGCAGCTGTTCACCGGTCGCCCGGCAGCGCAGCAGATACGCGTTGTTGTCCATCGGGCCGACGGCGACCTTCGAGATCATCAGGTCGGTCAGCTCGTGCACGTCCGCCGCGCCGCCGACCTTCACCACTCCGCTGTACGTCATGGCCTCAGACTAGCTCCGGCGGCCGACAACGGCGGTCACAGCGGGGGGAGCTCCGGCAGGGGGCCGCCCTCGGTCTTCAGGGCGGAGCCGTCGCGGCGGCCGGCGAGCCAGCCGAGGAGCTCGGGGGAGGGGCCGCTCACGGTCACCTCGGTGCCCTCCGCGGAGCCGGTGGTCCACGCGCCCGCGCGGTCCGTGGCCAGGACCCGGGTCGGCGGGACGGAGGCGTTGCCGGTGAACCGTTCCGTCAGGAAGTCGATCTCCCGCAGGACGAACTCCTCCGGCAGGTCCTCCAGCTCGTAGCCGACGCCCAGGTCGACGTGGTGCAGGGCCACCTCCACCCAGCGGCGGAAGGGGATCCGGGAGGCGCTGTCGGTGACCCCGTTGCGGAGCTCGACCGTGCGGCTCCAGTCGGCGGGCTCCGCGCCGACCTCCTGGAAGCGCTCGCCGGTCGCGCGCAGGTCGGCGAGCTGGGCGTCGAGGGGGCGGTCCGCGTCGCGCTCGATGTCGGCGTCGCGGGTCTCGGCGCTGGCGTACATCGGCCGGCCCCGGAGGACGTTCACCAGGGCGTCGGCGTTGCGGGAGACGTGGGCAAGGACGTGGCCGCGGGTCCAGCCGGGAAGCCGTGACGGCTCGGCGACGGCCGCGTTGTCCCAGGAGGCGGCGTCGTTCAGCAGCCGCTCGGTCGCTTCTCGTACGGAAGCGAGGTCGCGCTCGTGGTCGATCATGGCCCGCACCCTAGGGGGTGTCGTGCGGGTCGGGCCAGATCCGGTCCCGCCCGACCGACGGGGCGGCTCGTGCGCCGCCACTCGTTCGGGTGAAGCGGTCTCCGCGGGACCGGAAATCGAATGTGCGTGCTATAGGCTCGACGGAAGCATCCGGCATCCTTGGTTGTTGGGTGTGTCAGGCACATCCGCTCTCTCAAGAAAGGTGCGGACCGGCGTGACCGACCGTCTCATCGTCCGTGGCGCTCGCGAGCACAACCTCAAGAACGTCTCGCTCGACCTCCCGCGTGACTCCCTCATCGTCTTCACCGGGCTCTCGGGGTCGGGCAAGTCCTCCCTCGCGTTCGACACGATCTTCGCCGAGGGGCAGCGCCGGTACGTCGAGTCGCTCTCCTCGTACGCCCGGCAGTTCCTCGGCCAGATGGACAAGCCGGACGTCGACTTCATCGAGGGCCTCTCGCCCGCCGTCTCCATCGACCAGAAGTCGACCTCGCGCAACCCGCGCTCGACGGTCGGCACCATCACGGAGGTCTACGACTACCTCCGTCTGCTCTTCGCCCGCATCGGCAAGCCGCACTGTCCCGAGTGCCGCAGGCCCATCTCCCGCCAGTCGCCGCAGGCCATCGTCGACAAGGTCCTGGAGCTCCCCGAGGGCAGCCGCTTCCAGGTGCTCTCCCCGCTCGTGCGCGAGCGCAAGGGCGAGTTCGTCGACCTCTTCGCCGACCTCCAGACCAAGGGCTACAGCCGCGCCCGCGTCGACGGGAAGACGATCCAGCTCACCGAGCCGCCGACGCTGAAGAAGCAGGAGAAGCACACGATCGAGGTGGTCGTCGACCGCCTCACCGTGAAGGACAGCGCCAAGCGCCGGCTCACCGACTCCGTCGAGACCGCGCTCGGACTCTCCGGCGGCATGGTCGTGCTCGACTTCGTCGACCTCCCCGAGGACGACCCCGAGCGCGAGAAGATGTACTCGGAGCACCTCTACTGCCCGTACGACGACCTCTCCTTCGAGGAGCTGGAGCCGCGCTCCTTCTCCTTCAACTCGCCCTTCGGCGCCTGCCCCGACTGCACCGGCATCGGCACCCGCATGGAGGTCGACCCCGAGCTGGTCGTGCCCGACGAGGAGAAGTCCCTCGACGAGGGGGCCATCCACCCCTGGTCGCACGGCCACACCAAGGAGTACTTCGGCCGGATGATCGACGGGCTCTCGCAGGCCCTCGGCTTCCGCACCGACATCCCGTACGCCGGGCTCCCGCAGCGGGCCAAGAAGGCCCTCATGTACGGCCACAAGACCCAGATCGAGGTCCGCTACCGCAACCGGTACGGGCGCGAGCGCGCCTGGACCACCCCCGCCTTCGAGGGCGCCGTCTCCTTCGTGAAGCGGCGCCACGGCGAGGCCGAGAGCGACTCCAGCCGGGAGCGCTTCGAGGGCTACATGCGCGAGGTGCCCTGCCCGACCTGCGAGGGCAGCCGCCTCAAGCCGATCGTCCTCGCGGTCACGGTCATGGACCGGTCCATCGCCGAGGTCTCCGCGATGTCCATCAGCGACTGCGCCGAGTTCCTCTCCCGGCTCACGCTCAACGCCCGCGACAAGAAGATCGCCGAGCGGGTGCTCAAGGAGGTCAACGAGCGGCTGCGCTTCCTCGTCGACGTCGGCCTCGACTACCTCTCCCTCAACCGGGCGGCGGGCACGCTCTCCGGCGGCGAGGCCCAGCGCATCCGGCTCGCCACCCAGATCGGCTCCGGCCTGGTCGGCGTGCTCTACGTGCTCGACGAGCCGTCCATCGGCCTCCACCAGCGCGACAACCACCGGCTCATCGAGACCCTGGTCCGGCTCCGTGACATGGGCAACACGCTCATCGTCGTCGAGCACGACGAGGACACCATCAAGGTCGCCGACTGGGTCGTCGACATCGGCCCCGGCGCCGGCGAGCACGGCGGCAAGGTCGTCCACTCCGGCTCCCTGAAGGAGCTCCTCGCCAACGAGGAGTCGATGACCGGGCAGTACCTGTCCGGCCGCAGGGCGATCGCCACCCCGGACGTCCGCCGCCCGGTGGACCCCGAGCGCCGGCTCACCGTGCACGGCGCCCGCGAGAACAACCTGCGGGACATCGACGTCTCCTTCCCGCTGGGCGTCCTCACCGCCGTCACCGGCGTCTCCGGCTCCGGCAAGTCGACCCTGGTCAACGACATCCTCTACACCCACCTGGCGCGCGAGCTGAACGGCGCCAAGTCGGTGCCCGGACGGCACACGCGCGTGGAGGGCGACGACCTCGTCGACAAGGTCGTGCACGTCGACCAGTCCCCGATCGGCCGCACCCCGCGGTCGAACCCGGCGACGTACACCGGCGTCTTCGACCACGTCCGCAAGCTCTTCGCCGAGACGATGGAGGCCAAGGTCCGGGGCTACCTGCCCGGCCGCTTCTCCTTCAACGTCAAGGGCGGCCGCTGCGAGAACTGCTCCGGCGACGGCACGATCAAGATCGAGATGAACTTCCTCCCGGACGTCTACGTCCCGTGCGAGGTCTGCCACGGCGACCGGTACAACCGGGAGACCCTGGAGGTCCACTACAAGGGCAAGTCCATCGCCGAAGTCCTGAACATGCCGATCGAGGAGGCCCTCGACTTCTTCGAGGCCGTCCCGACCATCGCGCGCCACCTGCGCACGCTCAACGAGGTCGGCCTCGGGTACGTCCGGCTCGGCCAGTCCGCGCCGACGCTCTCCGGCGGCGAGGCGCAGCGCGTCAAGCTCGCCTCCGAGCTCCAGAAGCGCTCGACGGGCCGCACGGTCTACGTCCTCGACGAGCCGACCACGGGCCTCCACTTCGAGGACATCTCGAAGCTGATCAAGGTCCTGTCCGGTCTGGTCGACAAGGGCAACTCGGTGATCGTCATCGAGCACAACCTCGATGTCATCAAGACCGCGGACTGGGTCGTCGACATGGGACCCGAGGGCGGCAGCGGCGGTGGTCTGGTGATCGCCGAGGGCACGCCGGAGGAGGTCGCCTCGGTCCCCGAGAGCCACACCGGCAAGTTCCTCCGCGAGATCCTCGGCGCCGACCGGATCAGCGACGCCGGCGGGAAGATCCCGGCGGCCCGCGGGGCGAAGAAGACCGCCGCGAAGAAGGCCCCCGCCAAGAAGGTCGCCGCCCAGGGCGCGGTTCCCGCGAAGAAGGCGGCCGCCAAGAAGGCGACGGCCCGGACCCGCAAGGCGTGAGGGCCGGCCAGGCGTGACAGGGAGGCGGGGCCCCGAACAGGGGCCCCGCCTCCCACGTCAGGCCCCGGCGTCGGGCTCCGGAGGGCCGCCGGTATCGTCGGTTCGGTCACCCCTGGGGTGTCTTGTCCCCGATCTCACCGTGGAGCGCTCATGTCCGGCCAGTCCAGCCGCCGCACCGTACTGAAAGGCGCGGCCCTCGCCGGAGCCGCCGGGCTGGGAGTCGCCGCCTGCTCCACGGAGTCCAAGCTCGGCCACGCCCAGACCCCGACCCCGACCGCACCGGTCCCGCTCGGAGCCCCGGACGAGGTGCCCGTCGGCGGCTCCAAGCTCTACCGCGAGCAGCGGCTCGTGGTGAGCTGCCCGGCCAAGGGCCAGTACAAGGCCTTCAGCGCCCAGTGCACCCACGCCGGCTGCGTCCTCGACAAGGTCGAGGAGAACGAGGGCAACTGCCCCTGCCACGGCAGCCGCTTCGACGTCACGACCGGCAAGGCGCTCCGCGGCCCCGCCACCGTCCCGCTCCCCGAGGTCCCGATCCGCGTCGAGAACGGCAGGCTGGTGGCCGGCCCCGAGGCCTGAGCGGTCCGGAACCCGAGGCCTGAGCGGTCCGGAACCCGCGGCCTCAGGCCCAGTCCCAGTCGATCCCCAGGATCCCCGGGCGCACCCCCTGCTCCACGAGGTGCACCGTGCGGTGCCGGCCGCTCAGGGTCAGCTCCGCACGGCCGCCGCGCGGCGCCCCCGCCGATGCCTGCGCGAACCTCCGGCACCGCACCGGAAGCGCCGCCTCGTCGAAGCGGACCTGGAGCACGTACTGCCCGCCCGCGAAGCTGAACCCGCGCACGTACTCCCCGCTCGGACCCGCCGTGCCGTCCTCGAAGCCGTACGAGAACAGATACGTGTCCCCGGCCCGCAGCCGCGCGTCGAAGAGCAGCTCCGCGACCACCACGCCCGTGCCGGCGTGCCACCGCACCCGCCCCGTCCGGCAGTTCTCCACCGCCCGCACGGCCACCCGGGACGGGTCGCAGCCGGCGTCGCCGTGGTGGATGGCGAGGTAGCGGTCCACGCCGTCCCGGTGCGCCCGCACCACGTGCTGCGACTCGCGCCCCACCAGCTCCCGCCCCGCCCCGATCCGCACCCGCTCGTGGTGCCCCACCGTGTGCAGCCCGCCGTCCGCCGGGGACTCCAGGTCCGCCAGCAGCTCCTCGACCGAGCCCGAGGCCTCCACCAGCGAGCGGTACGAGCGGGCCGCCGGGCGCTCCACTCCGGAGCGGGCGGCCGTGTCCTCCGCCAGGAGCCGCAGCAGCGAGTTCCCCGGCAGCCGGAGGACCTCCTCCAGGGCCCGGACGGCCTTCAGGGACTCCGGCCGCTGCGGGCGGCGGGCGCCCTGCTGCCAGTAGCTCAGGCTCGTCACCCCGACCTTGACGCCCCGGTGCGCGAGATGGTGCTGGACCCGCTGGAGCGGCAGCCCGCGCACGGCCAGCGCGGTGCGCAGCGCCAGGTGGAAGGGACCGGTGTGCAGCAGCTGCACCAGATCCGCCTCGGTGTGGCTCACGAGGACTCCTCGGTGAACGTTCACGACGGGGGCACGGACCGACGCGGCGCGAGGGGCGGGCGGGCAGGTGGGCCGGGGGTTTCCGTTCACACCCGGGTCACACCGTTCACGGTCCGATGTCATCCCGCATTGAAGCGTGTTGACCCGGCCCGGACAACGGCAGATGCTCCTGACCAGCGTCCGGACGCGCTCCTCCACCCCCCTCATCCCCAGCTCCTGGGAGGAACGCGATGCGCAGAAGAAAGCTGAACCTCGCGGCACTCGCCGCAGCCGCCCTCTTCCTCGTCCCCACCACCCCGGCCTCCGCCGCCCCCGCCGGCGAGGACGCCCCGGCCCTCGCGTCCAAGCGGCTGAACATCACCATGCAGGCCCAGCAGAAGACCAACTGGTGCTGGGCGGCGAGCGGCAACACGATCGCCACCTGGTACGGCCGGAACTACAGCCAGAACCAGTTCTGCAACGCCGCCTTCGACCGCCGGCAGGGCTACGACTGCCCCAACTGGCAGGCCACCCTCGGCAACGTCCAGACCGGCCTGAGCTGGGCCGGCATCAGCCCCGGTTCGTACGTCGACGGCTGGCTGCGCTACTCCACCCTCCAGACCGAGATCAACGCCGGACGGCCCGTCGAGACCCGGATCCAGTGGTCGAGCGGCGGCGGCCACATGCACGTGGTCTACGGCTACGACGACGCGGACAGCTGGGTCTACTGGGGCGACCCCTGGCCCTCCAGCGACCGCTACAACTGGGCCTCGCACGCCTGGTACGTGAACAACGGCTCGTTCTCCTGGACCCACTCGCTCTACCGGATCGGGGCGTGACGACGATGAACGCACGAGCCACGGCCGCCGGCCTCCTCGCCGCCGCGGCCCTCGTCGGCCTCGGGGCGCTCCCGGCGGCCGCCGAGGGCCTGCCGTCCGCGCCGACCCCCGAGCAGGCCGCCTCCGCGCCGGGGACCCTGGACGCCCTGTCCCGGTTCTTCGCCCGCGACGGAGCCCTCGCCCGCACGGCGGCCGCGCCGCGCGTCGAGGGCGCCTCCGTCCCCGTGCGGTTCCTCTCCCCGGACTTCGTCGCCGGGAAGCCCGGGGCACCGGTCGCCCGCGTCGAGTTCCGCGCCAGCAGGGCCGTGGCCCCGGACGGACAGAAGGCCTCGCTGTGGACGGCACGGCAGCCGGACGGCGGCTGGCAGGTCGTGAACATCGCCACCGGCGACGACGAGGTCCGCTACGCGGAACTGGGCCGCGGCTTCGTCTTCCGCGAGCCGCAGATCGACGCGTGGTACGTCCTGAAGGGCGAGAAGGTGCTGCCGCTCGACGAGGACGCGGTACGGGCCGTGGGCCGGAACGGGACGAGCCTCGCGGGCTACCGGGAGCGGGTCGTACGGGCGTACGGCGACAAGCTGCCGGGGTCGCCGTACGCGCGGAAGGGCGCGGCGGGGGGTTACGACGCGCCCGCGCCCGCGTCCCTGCCGTCGTCGGCGGTCGCGGTGGCGGGGGCGGGGGTGGTCCTCGCGGTGACGGTCGCGGTGACGCTCCGCCGGCGCGCCCCCCGACGCCCCTAGCCGACCGTCCGCTCCACCGCGGACGGTGCCCCCGCCCGCCCCGTTGTGGGCGGTCGTTCCGCCGGGGCAAGGGGGTCCCCCTGCTCGAGCGAAGCCGAGAGCTTGGGGGAGGGTGGGCACAACGGAACGGCGCCCCTTGCCGGGCCCAGGCTCCCGCGCCTGAACGGCCACCACCGGTGCACCGGCGCTCGGGGTGCGGGTCCAGGCGCGGAACGCGGAGGCGCCGCTATGGGAGCCGTCCCGTGTGCCCACCCGTCCCGCCCCAGCGGGACGACTGCCCACACGGGCGGGTGGCGGGGGCACCGCCCCGCCGGGCGCGGGCCCCGTGGGGGCGTTGTCAGTGGGCCAGGTAGCCGCCGTCCACCGGGAGGACCACGCCCGTCACGAACGACGCTTCGTCCGACGCCAGGAAGAGGATCGCGGCCGCCACCTCCTCCGGCGTGCCGAAGCGGCCCATCGGGTGGGCCCGGACGATCTCCGCGAGGTACTCGGGCCCGCCCGGCTCCACGCGCGCGGCGGCGACGCGTTCGGTCTCGATCGTGCCCGGGGCCACCGCGTTCACCCGGATCCCGCGCTCCGCCCACTCCACCGCCAGGTGCTTGGTCAGGCCGGTCGCGACGAACTTCGCCGGGCCGTACACCGCCTGCCTCGCCTGGCCGGCCACGCCCGAGATCGACGAGGTGCACACGATGGCCCCGCCGCCCGAGACGATCATGGCCTCGATCGCGTACTTGCAGGTCAGGAACATGCCCCTGCCGTCGACGGCCATCACCCGGTCGAAGTCCGAGGCCTCCGCCTCGGTGACGGAGAGCAGCGGGATCACGCCCGCGTTCGCCACCAGGACGTCCAGCCGTCCGAAGCGCTCCACCGCCGTGCCGATCATCCGTCGGGCGTCCTCCTCCCGGGAGACGTCGCCGACCACCGGGATCACGCCGGCGAGGGTCGCCAGCCGCTCCTCGTCGACGTCGGCGGCGACCACGTGCGCACCCTCGCGGAGGAAGCGCTCCGCCGTCGCCCGCCCGATTCCGCTCGCCGCGCCCGTGATCACGCACACCCGGTCCGCCAGCCGTCCTGAAGTGTCCTGAGCCATGTCCGGGCAACGAGCGCGCCCGCTCTGAGTGTCGGTCCCCGCCAGTAGGGTGGTGGGCATGGCAGACCCCTCCAGCTACCGCCCCAAGCCGGGTCAGATCCCCGACTCCCCGGGGGTCTACAAGTTCCGCGACGAGCACCGCCGGGTGATCTACGTGGGGAAGGCGAAGTCCCTGCGCCAGCGGCTGGCGAACTACTTCCAGCCGCTGACGAGCCTGCACCCGCGCACGGCCACCATGGTGACGACCGCGGCCTCCGTGGAGTGGACGGTGGTGTCCACCGAGGTCGAGGCGCTGCAGCTGGAGTACTCCTGGATCAAGGAGTTCGACCCCCGGTTCAACGTGAAGTACCGGGACGACAAGAGCTACCCGTACCTCGCGGTCACCATGAACGAGGAGTTCCCGCGCGTGCAGGTCATGCGCGGGCACAAGAAGAAGGGCGTGCGCTACTTCGGGCCGTACGCGCACGCGTGGGCGATCCGCGAGACCGTCGACCTGATGCTGCGGGTGTTCCCCGTGCGGACGTGCTCGGCGGGTGTCTTCCGCAACGCCGCCTCCGCCGGACGGCCCTGCCTGCTCGGCTACATCGGCAAGTGCTCGGCGCCCTGCGTCGGCCGGGTCACGCCCGAGGAGCACCGCGAACTGGCCGAGGACTTCTGCGACTTCATGGCCGGCCGCACCGGCACGCACATCCGCCGGCTCGAGAAGCAGATGACGATCGCGGCCGAGGACATGGAGTACGAGAAGGCCGCCCGGCTCCGCGACGACATAGAGGCCCTGCGCAAGGCCATGGAGAAGAACGCGGTCGTCCTCGCCGACGCGACCGACGCCGACCTGATCGCCCTCGCCGAGGACGAGCTGGAGGCCGCCGTCCAGATCTTCCACGTGCGCGGCGGCCGCGTCCGGGGCCAGCGCGGCTGGGTCACGGACAAGGTCGAGGCCGTCGACACGGCGGGGCTCGTGGAGCACGCCCTCCAGCAGCTGTACGGCGAGGAGAGCGGCGACACGGTCCCCAAGGAGGTCCTGGTCCCGGCGCTGCCCGAGGACACGGAGGCCGTCTCCGCCTGGCTCTCCGGCCGCCGCGGCTCCCTCGTCTCGCTGCGCGTCCCGCAGCGCGGCGACAAGAAGGACCTGATGGAGACGGTCGCGCGCAACGCCCAGCAGGCGCTCGTGCTGCACAAGACCAAGCGGGCCAGCGACCTGACCACCCGCTCCCGGGCCCTGGAGGAGATCGCCGAGGCCCTGGACCTGGACTCGGCGCCGCTGCGGATCGAGTGCTTCGACATCTCGCACCTCCAGGGCGAGGACGTCGTCGCCTCGATGGTCGTCTTCGAGGACGGGCTGCCCCGCAAGGGCGAGTACCGCCGTTTCCAGATCAAGGGCTTCGAGGGCCAGGACGACGTCCGGTCCATGCACGAGGTGATCAGCCGCCGCTTCAAGCGGTACCTGGCCGAGAAGGACCGTACGGGGGAGTGGGGACCGGCGCCCGACGGCGAGGTTCCGGCGGAGCCGACCGAGGACGACGGGCGGCCCAGGCGCTTCGCGTACCCGCCGCAGCTCGTCGTCGTCGACGGCGGGCAGCCGCAGGTCGCCGCGGCCCGTCGCGCCCTCGACGAACTCGGCATCGACGACGTCGCGGTCTGCGGCCTCGCCAAGCGCCTGGAGGAGGTCTGGCTGCCCGGCGACGACGACCCGGTGGTCCTGCCCCGCTCCAGCGAGGGCCTCTATCTGCTCCAGCGGGTGCGTGACACGGCTCACGACTTCGCCATCCGCTACCAGCGGTCCAAGCGGACCAAACGTCTCCGGACCAGCCCGCTCGACGCCGTCCCCGGCCTCGGCGAGTCCCGCAAGCAGGCCCTGATCAAGCATTTCGGCTCGGTGAAGCGGCTGAAGCAGGCGACAATCGAGCAGATCTGTGAGGTCCCCGGCTTCGGCCGGAAGACCGCGGAGGCGGTCGCCGTGGCCCTGGCCCAGGCGGCCCCCGCCGCACCCGCCGTGAACACGGCCACAGGAGAGATCATGGAAGACGACGGGGGCACCACCGCATGACCGAGCGCCACGCGCACGACGAGCACGACCGAGAAGACGGAGCAGGACACGTGAGTACGGGCACGAAGGAGACCCCCGGCGACAACGGCGCCGAGGCGGCCATTCCCGAGCTGGTGATCATCTCCGGCATGTCCGGAGCCGGCCGGTCCACCGCGGCGAAGTGTCTGGAGGACCTCGGCTGGTTCGTCGTGGACAACCTGCCGCCCGCGCTGATCCCCACCATGGTGGAGCTCGGCGCCCGCTCCCAGGGCAACGTCGCCCGGATCGCCGTCGTCGTGGACGTCCGCGGCCGGCAGTTCTTCGACAACCTCAGGGAGTCCCTCGCCGACCTGGACGCCAAGCAGGTCACCCGCCGGATCGTCTTCCTGGAGTCCTCCGACGAGGCCCTGGTCCGGCGCTTCGAGTCGGTCCGCAGGCCGCACCCGCTCCAGGGCGACGGCCGCATCACCGACGGCATCGCCGCCGAGCGCGACCTGCTGCGCGAGCTGCGCGGCGACGCCGACCTGGTGATCGACACCTCCAGCCTCAACGTCCACGAGCTGCGCGCCAAGATGGACGCCCAGTTCGCCGGCGACGAGGAGCCCGAGCTCCGGGCCACCGTGATGTCCTTCGGCTTCAAGTACGGCCTGCCGGTCGACGCCGACCTCGTCGTCGACATGCGCTTCCTGCCGAACCCGCACTGGGTCCCCGAGCTGCGCCCCTTCACCGGCCTCAACGAGGAGGTGTCGAACTACGTCTACAACCAGCCGGGTGCCAAGGAGTTCCTCGACCGCTACACGGAGCTGCTCCAGCTGATCGCCGCGGGCTACCGCCGCGAGGGCAAGCGGTACGTGACCATCGCCGTGGGCTGCACGGGCGGCAAGCACCGCTCCGTGGCCACCGCCGAGCGCCTCGCCGCCCGCCTCGCCTCCGAAGGGGTCGAGACCGTCGTCGTCCACCGGGACATGGGGCGCGAGTGAAGCCGTACCGTCGGCGTGCCTCCACCCTCGCGGTGCGGCGTACGCTCCGCAGGCGCGGCGCCCAGCCCAAGGTGGTCGCGCTCGGTGGCGGCATGGGGCTTTCGGCGTCCCTCGCCGCGCTCCGCCGGATCACCGGCGACCTCACCGCCGTCGTCACCGTCGCCGACGACGGGGGCTCCAGCGGCCGGCTCCGGGAGGAGCTCGGCGTGCTGCCCCCGGGCGACCTGCGCAAGGCGCTCGCCGCCCTCTGCGGCGACGACGACTGGGGCCAGACCTGGGCCCGGGTGATCCAGCACCGCTTCCAGTCCAAGGGCGAGATGGGCGGCCACGCCGTCGGCAATCTGCTGATCGTCGCCCTCTGGGAACAGCTCGGCGATCCCGTGCAGGCCCTCGACCTGGTCGGCCGGCTGCTCGGCGCCCAGGGCCGGGTGCTGCCCATGTCCGCCGTGCCCCTGGAGCTCCAGGCCCTGGTCAGGGGCCACGACCCGGAGCGGCCGGACGACGTGGACACCGTCCGCGGCCAGGCGACCGTGGCGCTCACCCCCGGCGAGGTGCAGTCCGTGCACCTCGTGCCGAACGACCCGCCGGCCGTGCCCGAGGCGGTCGCGGCGGTCCTGGACGCGGACTGGGTGGTGCTCGGTCCCGGCTCCTGGTTCTCCTCGGTGATCCCCCACCTCCTGGTCCCCGAGCTCCTCGACGCCCTGGTCGAGACGAAGGCCCGGAAGGTGCTCTCGCTGAACCTCGCACCGCAGCCCGGAGAAACCGAGGGCTTCTCCCCGCAGCGTCATTTGGAGGTTTTGGGACGACACGCCCCTAAACTCGCCCTGGACGTGGTGCTGGCCGACGAGGCCGCCGTGCCCGACGTGTCAGCGAGGGAGCCCCTCGTCGATGCCGCCAAGCGGCTCGGCGCCGCGGTCGAGCTGGCGCCGGTGGCCGGGCCCGACGGCTCCGCGAAGCATGACCCGGAGCTGTTGGCCGCCGCGTACGACCGTATTTTTCGGATGCATGGAAGGATCGGCCCATGGCGATGACCGCAGCGGTGAAGGACGAGATCTCCCGGCTCCCCGTCACCCGGACCTGCTGCAGGAAGGCAGAGGTCTCGTCGATCCTGCGGTTCGCGGGCGGGCTGCACCTGGTGAGCGGCCGCATCGTGATCGAGGCGGAGCTCGACACCGCGATGGCGGCCCGCCGCCTCAAGCGGGACGTCCTGGAGATCTTCGGGCACAGCTCGGAGCTGATCGTGATGGCCCCCGGCGGGCTGCGGCGCGGCTCGCGCTTCGTGGTGCGGGTGGTGGCCGGAGGCGACCAGCTGGCTCGGCAGACGGGTCTCGTGGACGGCCGCGGCCGCCCCATCCGGGGCCTTCCCCCGCAGGTGGTCTCCGGGGCCACCTGTGACGCCGAGGCAGCCTGGCGCGGCGCGTTCCTCGCGCACGGCTCGCTGACCGAGCCCGGCCGGTCCTCCTCCCTGGAGGTGACCTGCCCGGGTCCGGAGGCCGCCCTCGCCCTGGTCGGCGCGGCGCGGCGGCTCTCCATCGCGGCGAAGGCCCGCGAGGTGCGGGGCGTGGACCGGGTCGTCGTCCGCGACGGCGACGCGATCGGCGCCCTCCTCACCCGGCTCGGCGCGCACGAGTCGGTGCTGGCCTGGGAGGAGCGGCGGATGCGGCGCGAGGTCCGCGCCACCGCCAACCGCCTGGCCAACTTCGACGACGCCAACCTGCGCCGCTCGGCCCGCGCCGCGGTGGCCGCCGGCGCCCGCGTGCAGCGTGCCCTGGAGATCCTCGGCGAGGAGGTGCCGGAGCACCTCGCCGCCGCCGGCCGGCTCCGCATGGAGCACAAGCAGGCCTCCCTGGAGGAGCTGGGCGCGCTCGCCGACCCGCCGCTGACCAAGGACGCGGTGGCCGGCCGGATCCGCCGGCTGCTCGCGATGGCCGACAAGCGGGCGCAGGACCTGGGCATCCCCGGGACCGAGTCCAACCTGACGGAGGAGCTCGACGACAGCCTCGTCGGCTGACCCGATCCGTCACCGCACGGAACCCGAACTCCGTGCTGCCGGTGCCTTTCTGAGGCACCGGCAGCTTTTTCGTACACCCCGCGAGGCACCCTTGACAGTCCCATGAGCGCCCAAGAGCCTGGCGTCTGTTCACCTTCGAGGCAGACAACAGCAAGGGGGGCACATGAGACGCAGAGCGAGATCGATCCTCGCCGCGGCTTCACTGCTGATCGCGGGAGTGGCGGCGGCGCCCGTCGCCGGAGCGCAGCCGAACGACCGGGACGGCGGCGACGCCCTCTCCGTGTGGCGGGCCGAGGTCACCGAGGAGCAGGTCCCGCTGCTCCTCGAAGCCGGTGCCGACGCCCATGAACTCACCGAGCAGGTCCCGGCGAAGGGCTCCGCGACGGTCGAGCTCTTCCTCACCGGCCGGCAGGCCGGGCAGCTGCGCGGCCAGGGCGTCGAGATCGTCGAGCACAGCCTCACCGCCCAGACCGAGAAGCGGGTCGCCGCCGCCGGGGACGGCGTCTTCCGCCCGTACGGAGGACCGAACGGCCTCAAGCAGGAGATCCTGGACACCGCACGGGCCAACCCCGGCCTGACCAAGGTCGTCTCCATCGGCAAGACCCTCAGGGGCCAGGACATCCTCGCCCTCAAGCTGACCAAGGGCGCCCAGCGCACCAAGGACGGCTCGAAGCCCGCCACGCTGTACATGTCCAACCAGCACGCGCGCGAGTGGATCACCCCGGAGATGACCCGGCGGCTGATGCACCACTACCTCGACAACTACGGCAAGGACGAGCGGATCACCCGCATCGTCGACTCCACCGAGCTGTGGTTCGTGCTCTCCGCCAACCCGGACGGCTACGACCACACGCACGCGGACCCCGCCAACCGGCAGTGGCGCAAGAACCTCCGCGACAACGACGGCGACGGGAGGATCGCCCCCGGCGACGGCGTCGACCTCAACCGCAACTTCGCCTACAAGTGGGGCTACGACAACGAGGGCTCGTCCCCCGACCCGGCCGACGAGACCTTCCGCGGCAAGGGCCCCATGTCGGAGCCCGAGACCCGTGCCCTCGACGCCTTCCAGAAGCGCATCGGCTTCGCGTACGGCATCAACTACCACTCGGCCGCCCAGCTCCTGCTGTACGGCGTCGGCTGGCAGGTCGCCACCGACACCCCCGACGACGTGGCGCTCAAGGCCCTCGCCGGCACCCCGCAGAAGTCCGCCGTGCCCGGCTACCGCCCGCAGGTCTCCTCGGAGCTCTACATCACCAACGGCGAGGCGGACGGACACGCCGCCAACGTCAACGGGATGCAGATGTTCACCCCGGAGATGTCGACCTGCGCCACCGCCTCCCGCGTCGACCCGAACGACGCCTGGAACCCGGCCGACTGCGCCTCCGTCTTCACCTTCCCGGACGACGAGAAGCTGATCCAGGCCGAGTTCGCCAAGAACGTCCCCTTCGCGCTCGCCGTCGCCGAGACCGCCGCCCACCCGGACCGGCCCGTCTCCCCGGTCGGCATCGACGCCCCCGACCTCACCCCGAAGACCTTCACCACCTCCTACGCCCGGGGCCAGGGGCAGCAGGTCGCCGTCACCGCGCGCAAGTCGCTGCGCGGCAAGACCCTCACGTACCGGATCAACGGCGGCCGCGTCCACAGCGAGGAGCTGGAGGCCTGGAAGGGCGGCGAGACCTTCGGAGGCGAGGACAACCTCTACTTCGACGAGTACCGCGCCGAGGTCGAGGGAGCCCGTCCCGGCGACTCCGTCGAGGTCCGGTTCACCGCCCGCACCCGCGAGGGCCGCACCACCTCCTCCGCCCCCTTCACCTACAAGGTGGCCGAGCGTCCCCGCGGCGACGTGCTCGTCCTCGCCGACGAGGGCACCGCCGCCCGGCACGCCGACGCGTACGTCCGGGCGCTCGCCGACAACGGCCGCAGGGCCGCCGTCTGGGACGTCGCCACCCAGGGCGCCCCGGACGCCCTCGGCGTGCTCTCCCACTTCCGCACCGTCGTCTGGTACACCGGCGCCGAGCGTCCCTCCGGGGCCGCCCAGCTCGCCGTCCGCGCCTACCTCAACGAGGGCGGCAAGCTGATCAACGCCGGTGAGAAGTCCGGCGGGCTCACCCAGGTCGGCCGGGCCGAGTCCAACGACTTCGCCCAGTACTACCTCGGCGCCTACCACCGCGCGGGCCTCAAGAACCCGCCCGCCTTCAGCGGCACGGGCGCCTTCGCGGGCGTCGGCGCGACGCTCGGCGCCGCCGCCGACAACCCGCTGGACAACGCGGGCGCGTACACCGTCACTTCGGACACGCTCGGGCCGGAGGAGTTCCCGCAGTTCGCGAGCAGCGCCTCCGCCGGCGACTACCCGGGCATCCGCACCCCGTTCGAGCCCGCCGAGGGATCGGCCTTCGCGGCCGTCAAGCACACCGACGACACCTGGGCCCGGCTCGCCAGGACCGTCGACCTCACCGGCGTCGCCGCCGGGTCGAAGCCGCGCCTGGACTTCCAGGTCAGCTACGACACCGAGCCCGGCTACGACAACCTCGTCGTCGAGGCCCACACCGTCGGCCAGGACGACTGGACGACGCTGCCCGACCTCAACGGCGGCACCTCCGCCGAGCCCCCGGCCGACTGCGGCGAGGGCTACTACGTCCGCGGCCACCCCTTCCTCGCCCACTACCTCACCGTCGGTGAGGACGGCTGCGCGCCCACCGGCACCACCGGCTCCTGGAACGCCTTCACCGGCCCCTCCAACGGCTGGCGGCAGGCCTCCGTGGACCTGAGCGCCTGGGCCGGCAAGAAGGTCGAGCTCGCCCTCTCCTACGTCTCCGACCCGGGCACGGGAGAGACGGGCGCCTTCGTCGACGACACCCGGCTCGTCACCGGCGCCGGCACCGAGGCGGAGGGCTTCGAGACCTCCCTCGGCGCCTGGTCCGCACCGGGCGCTCCGGCCGGCAGCCCCGGCAACGCCTCCGACTGGACGCGCTCCGCGGCGCTCTTCCACTCCCGGGCGGCGGTCACCACGAGCGACACCGTCCTCCTCGGCTACGGCCTGGAGCACGTGCCCGGCGCGGCGGAGCGCGCACGGGTCGTCGGCCGCGCCCTCGGGGCGCTCCGGCGCTGACGGAGAGTAGCGGGGACAAAGGTCCCAAGGCGGCCCGTACCCGGTGGTAGGGGCGGGCCGTCGGCCGTTTTTCCTTACTTTCCGGGCTCATCCGGATGTGCAGGATGTCACTCGTCGGCGGCTGGGGAGGTAGGGTCGTAAGCGGTCGGGGACATCCCAAAAAACAAAAATCTCGCCGGCGTCGAGCACACCGGCGTACCTAACGAGGAGATCGGTTCGTGACGATCCGCGTAGGCATCAACGGCTTTGGCCGCATCGGCCGGAACTATTTCCGAGCGCTCCTTGAGCAGGGTGCCGACATCGAGGTCGTGGCAGTCAACGACCTGGGTGACACCGCGACCACCGCACACCTGCTGAAGTACGACACCATCCTCGGTCGCCTCAAGGCCGAGGTGACCCACACCGCCGACACCATCACCGTCGACGGCCACACCATCAAGGTGCTGTCCGAGCGCGACCCGGCCGACATCCCCTGGGGCGACCTGGGCGTCGACATCGTCATCGAGTCGACCGGCATCTTCACGAAGAAGGCGGACGCGGCGAAGCACCTCACCGGCGGCGCCAAGAAGGTCCTCATCTCGGCTCCGGCCACCGACGAGGACATCACCATCGTCATGGGCGTCAACCAGGACAAGTACGACCCGGCGCAGCACGACGTCATCTCCAACGCCTCCTGCACCACCAACTGCGTGGCGCCGATGGCCAAGGTCCTCGACGAGAACTTCGGCATCGTCAAGGGCCTGATGACCACGGTCCACGCGTACACCAACGACCAGCGCATCCTGGACTTCCCGCACAAGGACCTGCGCCGCGCCCGCGCCGCCGCGGAGAACATCATCCCGACCACGACGGGTGCCGCCAAGGCCACCGCCCTGGTCCTCCCGCAGCTCAAGGGCAAGCTCGACGGCATCGCCATGCGCGTCCCGGTCCCGACCGGCTCCGCCACCGACCTGGTCGTCACCCTCGACCGCGAGGTCACCAAGGACGAGGTCAACGCCGCGTTCAAGAAGGCCGCCGACGACGGCGACCTCAAGGGCATCCTCTTCTACACCGAGGACCCGATCGTCTCCTCGGACATCGTCAGCGACCCGGCGTCCTGCACCTTCGACGCCTCCCTGACCATGGTCCAGGAGGGCAACACGGTCAAGATCCTCGGCTGGTACGACAACGAGTGGGGCTACTCCAACCGTCTCGTCGACCTCACCGTCTTCGTCGGCGGCCGGCTCTAGGCTCTAGGGTTCAGGGCAGGCCATCGATGTGAGCAGGGCTCGGGCAGCGCAACGCCGCGCTGTGCGAGCCCTGTTTGTGTGCTCCACCGCGTACCAAGGAGTCTGTTAACAGATGAAGACGATCGACGAGCTCCTCCACGAGGGCGTCGAAGGAAAGCGCGTGTTCGTCCGCGCCGACCTCAACGTGCCGCTCGACGGCACGACCATCACCGACGACGGCCGCATCCGCGCCGTCGTGCCCACGGTCAAGGCGCTCGCCGGCGCCGGCGCCCGCGTCGTGGTCGCCTCGCACCTGGGCCGCCCCAAGGGTGCCCCGGACCCGGCGTTCTCGCTGGCCCCGGCCGCCGCGCGCCTCGGCGAGCTGCTCGGCGCCGAGGTGGCCTTCGCGACCGACACCGTCGGCGACTCCGCCCGGGAGACCGTCGCGGGCCTCGCCGACGGCCAGGTGGCCGTCATCGAGAACCTCCGCTTCAACGCCGGCGAGACCTCGAAGGACGACGCCGAGCGCGGCGCCTTCGCGGACCAGCTGGCCGCCCTCGCCGACCTGTACGTCGGCGACGGCTTCGGCGCCGTGCACCGCAAGCACGCCTCGGTCTTCGACCTCCCGGCGCGCCTCCCGCACGCCGCGGGCTACCTCATCGCCACCGAGGTCGGCGTCCTGAAGAAGCTCACCGAGGACGTCCAGCGGCCGTACGCGGTCGTGCTCGGCGGTGCCAAGGTCTCCGACAAGCTCGGCGTGATCGAGCACCTCCTGGAGAAGGCCGACCGCATCCTCATCGGCGGCGGCATGGCGTACACCTTCCTCAAGGCCCAGGGCCACGAGGTCGGCATCTCGCTGCTCCAGGAGGACCAGATCCCGGCGGTCCGGGCCTACCTCCAGCGCGCCGAGGAGCGCGGCGTGGAGTTCGTGCTCCCCGTCGACGTCCTGGTCTCGCCCGACTTCCCGGACCTGAAGACCAAGGCTCCGGCCAACCCGACCACGGTCGCCTCGGACGCCATCCCGGCCGACCAGGAGGGCCTGGACATCGGTCCGGAGACCCGTAAGCTCTACGCCTCGAAGCTCGCCGACGCCGGCACCGTCTTCTGGAACGGCCCGATGGGCGTCTTCGAGCACCCCGACTACGCCGAGGGCACCAAGGCCGTCGCCCAGGCGCTCCTCGACTCCCCGGCCTTCACGGTCGTCGGCGGTGGCGACTCCGCCGCGGCCGTCCGCATCCTGGGCTTCGACGAGAACGCATTCGGCCACATTTCGACCGGCGGCGGCGCCTCCCTCGAGTACCTCGAGGGCAAGACGCTGCCCGGCCTCGCCGCACTGGAGGACTGACCCCCTTATGACCACGCGAACCCCGCTGATGGCGGGCAACTGGAAGATGAACCTCAACCACCTCGAGGCCATCGCCCACGTCCAGAAGCTCGCCTTCGCCCTGACCGACAAGGACTACGACGCCTGTGAGGTCGCGGTCCTGGTCCCCTTCACCGACCTGCGGTCCGTCCAGACCCTGGTCGACGGGGACAAGCTCAAGATCAAGTACGGTGCCCAGGACATCTCGGAGCACGACTCCGGCGCCTACACCGGCGAGGTCTCGGGCCCGATGCTGTCCAAGCTGAAGTGCGCCTACGTCGCCGTCGGCCACTCCGAGCGCCGCCAGTACCACGCCGAGAACGACGAGGTCTGCAACGCCAAGGTGAAGGCCGCCTTCAAGCACGGCGTCACCCCGATCCTCTGCGTCGGCGAGGAGCTGGAGGTGCGCGAGGCCGGCAACGCCGTCGCGCACACCCTCGCCCAGGTCGAGGGCGGCCTCAAGGACGTCCCGGCCGAGCAGGCCGAGACGATCGTGATCGCGTACGAGCCGGTCTGGGCCATCGGCACCGGCAAGGTCTGCGGCGCCGACGACGCCCAGGAGGTCTGCGCGGCGATCCGCGGCAAGCTCGCCGAGCTGTACACGCAGGAGATCGCGGAGAAGATCCGCATCCAGTACGGCGGCTCCGTCAAGAGCGGCAACGTCGCCGAGATCATGGCGAAGGCCGACATCGACGGCGCCCTGGTCGGCGGCGCCTCGCTGGACGCCGACGAGTTCGTCAAGATCGTGCGCTTCCGCGACCAGTGAGTATGCGGTAGCGGAGTTACGTCGTACCCTTGCGGGGGTCGGGCAGGTGCCCGGCCCCCGTCCGTATAAGTCCGAGGAAGTTGGTCCAGCCGTGGTTATGGGGTTCTCGATCGCCCTGATCGTCTTCAGCGCGCTGCTGATGCTGCTCGTGCTGATGCACAAGGGGAAGGGCGGCGGCCTCTCCGACATGTTCGGAGGCGGCATGCAGTCCTCCGTGGGCGGCTCCTCGGTCGCCGAGCGGAACCTTGACCGGATCACCGTCGTGGTCGGTCTGCTCTGGTTCGCCTGCATTGTGGTGCTCGGTCTGCTGATGAAGTTGGACGGGTAACTCCAATCACTGGACGCGCGTTGGGCCTTACGTAGACTGGGGCATCTTCGAGCACCATCACGCAGGGAGTTACGACCGTGGCAAGTGGCAACGCGATCCGGGGAAGCCGGGTCGGAGCGGGGCCGATGGGGGAGGCCGAGCGGGGCGAGTCGGCACCGCGCCTCCGCATCTCCTTCTGGTGCTCGAACGGGCACGAGACACAGCCGAGCTTCGCCAGCGACGCGGCGGTCCCGGATACCTGGGACTGCCCGCGCTGCGGCTTCCCGGCAGGTCAGGACCGGGACAACCCGCCGGACCCGCCGCGCACGGAGCCGTACAAGACCCACCTCGCCTATGTGCGTGAGCGGCGCAGCGACGCGGACGGCGAGGCGATCCTCGCCGAGGCGCTGGCCAAACTGCGCGGCGAGATCTGAAGCGTGGTGTGACGGTGTGACGAACGGGCCTTGCCCGCGAACCGAGTTCGCGGGCAAGGCCCGTTCCGTGTGCCACGGGTGCTCGTCCGCCGTGCGGGCGGCGTTGTCAGTGGCGTCCTCTACGGTCGGTACGACGGGGGATCACCGGACCGAGGGGGCGCCGTGGCGGTGACGGAGGCGGTGGGCGGCAGCAGGGCGGCGCCCACCTGGCGGGGCGGCTTCGGACGGCTGTGGACGGCCGCGGTCGTCTCCCGGTTCGGCGACTCGCTGCGCACCGCCGCGCTGCCGCTGCTCGCCGCCTCGCTCACCGACGACCCCCTCCTCATCGCCTCCGTCACCGCCTGCGGCTTCCTGCCCTGGCTGCTCTTCGGACTCCTCGGCGGCGCCGTCGCCGACCGCGTCGACCAGCGGCGGGCCATGTGGGCCGTCGACCTCGTCCGCGCCGGACTCGTCGCCGCCTTCGCCGCCGCCGTCGCCCTCGGACACGTCTCCATCGCCCTGCTCCTCCTCCTCGCCTTCGCCCTCACCACCCTCCAGACCCTCTTCGACAACGCGGCCACCGCCCTGCTGCCCGCGCTCGTCCCCGCCGAGACCCTGGCCGGGGCCAACGCGCGCCTCGTGTCCGGTCAGCAGCTCGCCGGCGGCCTCCTCGCCGGACCCGCCGTGCCCGTCCTGCTGCTCGCCGGGCCCGCCGTCCCCTACGCGGCCGACGCCGTCACGTACGTCCTGGCCGCCCTCTTCGTCGCCTCCCTGCGGACCGGCGCGCCCGAGCGGCCGCCCCGCCCGGCCGGGTCCACGCTCCGCGCCGAGATGGCCGAAGGCCTCGCCGCACTGCGCGCGGACCGGACCCTGCGCCGGCTCTGCACCGCGACCACCCTCTGCAACGTCGGCATGGGCGCCCTCATCGCCACCCTCGTCGTCCACGTGACGGACGGCCGCCCGGCGGGAACCGCGGGGAACACGGCGTACGCCGCCACGATCACGGCCTACGCCCTGGGCGCCGTCGCCGGCGGCTCCCCGGCCCGGCGGATCGCCGAGCGGACGGGACGCGTGCGCGCCGTGTTCCTCGCCGGAACCGTCCAGACCGCCTGCCTGGTCCTGATGGGCGCGGTGCCCGTCCTCGGGGTGTCGATCGGGGCCATGGCGGTGTTCGGCCTCATGGGGACGGTGTGGAACGTCCAGCAGACGACCCTCGTGCAGGAGCGTGCCCCCGAGGGGATGCTCGGCCGCATCGCCGCGGCCTTCCGCACCCTCGCCGTCGCGGGCGCGCCGCTCGGCGCGCTCCTCGGCGGCGCCGCGGCCGCCGGTCCGGGACCGCACGCACCGGCCCTCCTCGCGGCGGCGCTGTTCGCGCTCGCCGTCGCGTCGCTGGGCCCCCTGATCAATTAGGTTGGGGGGTGCAGCGGGGCAGACAAGCAGTACGAGAAGAAGTGGGCGATGTCCGAGATGACAAGCGAAGGCCGCAACAGGCTCAACCGGCTGCCCGAGTGGGCGGCCCTCGGCAAGCACCGTGAGCAGCTGGGCGACACCCATCTGCGCGAACTGTTCGCCGCCGACCCGGAGCGGGGCACCGACTACACCCTGCGCGTCGGCGACCTCTACCTGGACTACTCCAAGCACCTCGTCACCGGCGAGACGCTGACCCTGCTGCGCGAACTGGCCGCCGTCACCGGCGTCGCCGAGCTCCGCGACGCCATGTTCCGCGGCGAGAAGATCAACACCACCGAGGACCGGGCGGTCCTCCACACCGCGCTGCGCGCCCCCCGGGAGGCCGTCATCGAGGTCGACGGGGAGAACGTCGTCCCCGGCGTCCACGCCGTCCTCGACAAGATGGCCGCCTTCGCCGACAAGGTCCGCGCGGGCGAGTGGACCGGCCACACCGGCCGGCCCATCCGGAACATCGTCAACATCGGCATCGGCGGCTCCGACCTCGGTCCCGCCATGGCCTACGAGGTCCTGCGCTCCTACACCCAGCGGGACCTGACGTTCCGTTTCGTCTCCAACGTCGACGGCGCCGACCTCCACGAGGCCGTCCGCGACCTCGACCCCGCCGAGACGCTGTTCGTCGTCGCCTCGAAGACCTTCACCACCATCGAGACGATCACCAACGCCACCTCCGCGCGGAACTGGCTCCTCACCGAGCTGCGCGCCGGCCAGGATGCCGTCGCCAAGCACTTCGTGGCCCTCTCGACCAACGCCGAGAAGGTCGAGGAGTTCGGCATCGACACCGCGAACATGTTCGAGTTCTGGGACTGGGTCGGCGGCCGCTACTCCTACGACTCCGCCATCGGCCTCTCCCTGATGATCGCCATCGGCCCGGAGCGCTTCCGCGAGATGCTCGACGGCTTCCACCTCGTCGACGAGCACTTCCGCACCGCCCCGCCCGAGGAGAACGCGCCGCTGCTGCTCGGTCTCCTCGGCGTCTGGTACGGCGCCTTCTTCGACGCCCAGTCGCACGCCGTCCTGCCGTACTCCCACTACCTGTCCAAGTTCACCGCCTACCTCCAGCAGCTCGACATGGAGTCCAACGGCAAGTCGGTGGACCGCGAGGGCAACCGGGTCGACTGGCAGACCGGGCCCGTCGTCTGGGGCACCCCCGGGACCAACGGCCAGCACGCCTACTACCAGTTGATCCACCAGGGCACCAAGGTCATCCCCGCCGACTTCATCGGCTTCGCCCGCCCCGTCGAGGACCTGCTGCCCGGGCTCGTCGCCCAGCACGACCTGCTCATGGCCAACTTCTTCGCCCAGACCCAGGCGCTCGCCTTCGGCAAGACGCCCGAGGAGGTACGGGCCGAGGGCGTCGCCGAGGAGCTCGTCCCGCACAAGACCTTCCAGGGCAACCACCCGACCACCACGATCCTCGCCGACTCGCTCACCCCGTCCGTCCTCGGCCAGCTGATCGCGCTCTACGAGCACAAGGTCTTCGTCCAGGGCGCCATCTGGAACATCGACTCCTTCGACCAGTGGGGCGTCGAGCTCGGCAAGGTCCTCGCCAAGAAGATCGAGCCGGTCCTGACCCGGGGCGAGGGGGCCGGGCAGCTCGACAGCTCCACCGCCGGACTCGTCTCGGCCTACCGTTCGCTGCGCGGACGGTAACCGGATGACGGGGGAGGACGCGGTGCGGCTGCGGCCGCCCAGGAACGCCGTCGACGAGCGGGCCGTCACCTGGTGGCGCAGCCGGCTCCTGGCGACCACCGCCGTACCGGTGGTGGTGCTCGCCGCCCTCGGGGCGTTCATCGGACCCGCCCGGTCCTGGCTGCTGCTCGCGGCCGGGGCCGTGGCGGCCCTGGGCCTCGGCTGCACCGCGTTCTTCCCCGCCTGGTGGTTCCGGGTGCACCGCTGGGAGGTCACGGACGAGGCCGTCTACGTGCGCACCGGAGCCCTCTGGCAGGAGTGGCGGATCGCCCCGATGTCCCGCATCCAGACGGTCGACACCGTACGCGGCCCGCTGGAGCAGACCTTCGGGCTCGCCACGGTCACCGTCACCACCGCCTCCTCCAAGGGGGCGATCCGCATCGGGGGCCTCGACCACGAGCGCGCCGCCGAGCTCGCCGAGCGGCTCACCGCGCTCACCCGGGCCACCCCCGGGGACGCCACATGAGCGAGGGGTGGCGGCGGCTCGACCCGCGCACCCTGCTCGCCGGCGCCGCCGTCCTCTGCGGGGCGGCCGGCGGCGCGGCCCTCCCGGTCGTGGCCGGCCTCTCGGGAAGCCGGCCGCTGTGGCAGGCCGTCTCCTGGGTCCTCGCCGGCGCCGCGCTGCTCGTGCTCGGGGGGACGGCCGCCGACCTGGTCCGGCTGCGCCGCACCCGCTACCGCATCGGCCCCGAGAGGATCGAACTCCACACCGGGCTCGTGCTCCTCAAGCGCCGCTCGCTGGCCCGCGAGCGGATCCGCAGCGTCGACCTCACCGCCAACGCCCTCCAGCGCGTCCTCGGCCTCGTCAAGGTCCGCATCGGGACCGGCGAGAGCACCGGCGGCGCCGAGTCCACCCTCGAACTGGACCTGGTCGCCCGCGCCGAGGGCGAGCGGCTCCGCCGGGAGCTCCTCGCCCGCGCCGCCGTCGCCGGGGAGCCGGACCACGACGGAGTCCTGGCCGTCCTCGACCCGCGCTGGATCCGCTACGCCCCCGTCTCCTTCCTCGCCCCCGCCCTCGGCGGTGCCGCTGCCGGCGCCGTCCTGCAGGTCAGCGAGTGGTTCGGCGCCCAGGCGGAGGTCATCGACTGGATAGGGGACCGCTTCCGGGACACCTCCCTGACCTGGACGATCGTCGACCTGGTGCTGATCGCCACCGTCGCCGGGGCCGCCGGCGCCCTCGGCCTGTGGATCGAGATGTGGTGGAACTACCGCCTGGAGCGCGAGCCCGGCGGCACCCTCCGCGTCCGCCGGGGCCTGTTCACCGCCCGGTCGGTCACGCTGGAGGAGCGCCGGCTGCGCGGGATCGAGCTCGTCGAGCCGCTCGGGGTGCGGCTGTTCGGCGCCGCCCGCGTCGACGCCGTCGCCACCGGCCTCGCCCAGGACGACGAGGACGAGCACGCCGACCTGAAGAACCTGCTGCCCGCCGTCCCCCGGGAGCGGGCCGAGCTGATCGCCGCCCTGGTGCTGCGCGAGCCGGAGCCGCCGACCGGTGCGCCCCTCGCCGCCCACCCCCGGGCCGCCCGCGCCCGGCGGCTGCGCCGGGCGCTGTGGGGCTCCCTCGGGCCGGCCGTGGTGTTCGCCGTCCTCGGCGCGCTCCTCACGCCGGTCCTGCTGTACGTGGCGGTCGGCTGGGCCCTCGTCCTCGGACCGGTCGCCGTGCTGCTCGCCCTCGACGCGTACCGCGCCCTCGGACACGGCGTCAGCGGCGGCTTCCTCGTGACCCGTTCGGGCACCGTCCGGCGGACGACGGTCGCCCTCCAGCGCTCCGGCGTCATCGGCTGGACCGTCAAGCAGTCCTGCTTCCAGCGCCGCGCCGGAGTCCTGACCCTCACCGCCACCACGGCGGCGGGCGACGGCGCGTACGACATCCTCGACGCGGGCGAGAGCCAGGGCCTGAACTTCGCGGCCGAGGCCGTACCGGGGCTCCTCGCGCCGTTCCTGGAAAAGCCGGAGGCCCGGCCCACCTGAGGGTCCCCGGACGAAGTCGGGGAGGGGGTGAACCGGGCCTCCGTACGGGGGCGTCGAGCCCCGTACGAGGGGAGTCAGGCCGAGGCCGGCGGATACATGCTCCGCGGCAGCTCCGACGCGGCCGCCGCGTCGAGCAGCCACAGCGTGCGCGAGAGCCCGTAGGCCCCGGCCGCCGGGGCCTGCACCTCGCCCGCGCCCGACAGCGCGATCGCCGCGGCCTTCGCCTTGTCCTCTCCGGCCGCGAGCAGCCAGACCTCGTGCGCCGCCCGGATGGCCGGGAGGGTCAGCGAGATCCGGACCGGCGGCGGCTTCGGCGCGCCGTGCACACCGACCACCGTCCGCTCGGTCTCGCGGACCGCCGGCAGTTCCGGGAAGAGCGAGGCCACGTGCGTGTCCGGGCCGACGCCCAGCATCAGCACGTCGAAGGTCGGCACCCCGCCGTGGTCACCGGGACCCGCGGCGGCGGCCAGCTCCTCCGCGTACGCCGCCGCGGCGGCGTCGACGTCGCCGCCGTACGGCCCGTCCGAGGCCGGCATGGCGTGCACCCGCGCCGGATCGAGCGGCACCCGGTCGAGCAGCGCGGCACGGGCCTGGGTGACGTTCCGCTCGGGGTCGTCCTCGGGCAGGTACCGCTCGTCGCCCCACCACAGGTCGAGCCGCGACCAGTCGACCGCGTCCCGCGCGGGCGCCGAGCCGAGCGCCGCGAGCACGCCGTTGCCGTTGCGACCGCCGGTGAGCACGATCGAGGCGGAACCGCGGGCGGCCTGGGCGTCCACGATCTTCGTGATCAGCCGGGCCGCGGCGGCCTCGGCCATCAGCTCCTTGTCGCGGTGGACGACCAGCTGAGGAGTGCTCACTTGGCCGCCGCCTTCTTGGCCGGGGCCTTCTTGGGGGCGGGCTTGGCCGCGGGAGCCGCTTCGGCGGCCGTCTCCTCGACGGCCGCCACGACGGTCTCCACGACCGTGTCCACGACGGTTTCGGGGGCTATGGTCGCCGCCTCCTCGTCGAGCCGCTCCAGACCGAACCTGAGCGCCGTCGCATAGGTGTCGTCCGGGTCGAGCCGGCGCAGCTCCTCCGCGATCAGCTCGGCCGTCTCGCGGCGCTTGAGCGCCACCGCACGGTCCGGCTGCCCCTGGATGGAGAGCGTGGCGAGCGAGCCGTCGGGCCGGTCGAGCACGATCGGGCCTGCGTCGGTCTCCATCCGTACGGAGGTGAGACCGGGGCCGGCCGACTTCGAGCGCCGGACCGGCACCTTCAGCCGGTCCGCGAGCCACATCGCGAGCAGCTCGACGCTCGGGTTGAACTCCTCGCCCTCCACCTCGGCCGAGGTGACCTCGCACACGACCTGGTCGAGCGCGGCGGCCAGCATCGAGCGCCACGGGGTGATCCGGGTCCACGAGAGGTCCGTGTCGCCCGGGGTGTACGCGTCCGCGCGCGCGGTCAGCTCCTGGATGGGCTGCTCGGCGGCGTACGTGTCGGTCACCCGGCGCTGGGCGAGCGCACCCAGCGGGTCGTTCGCCGGGTCGGCAGGCGCGTTCACCGGCCACCAGACGACGACGGGGGCGTCCGGGAGGAGCAGCGGCAGCACCACCGACTGGGCGTGGTCGACGACCTCGCCGTACAGCCGGAGCACCACCGTCTCGCCGGTGCTGGCATCGGCGCCGAGGCGGACCTCGGCGTCGAGCCGCGCCTTCGCGCGGTCCCGCGGGGAGCGCGAGACCCGCTTGATGACGACGAGGGTCCGCGAGGGGTGCTCGCGGGACGCCTCGTTGGCCGCCTTGAGCGCGTCGTAGGCGTTCTCCTCGTCGGTGACGATCACGAGGGTGAGCACCATGCCGACGGCCGGCGTGCCGATCGCCCGCCGCCCGAGCACCAGCGCCTTGTTGATCTTGGAGGACGTGGTGTCCGTCAGGTCGGTCTTCATGGCCGGCGCCAGCTCCTGCCGTCTCGTGCGAGCATCTCGTCCGCCTCGACCGGACCCCAGGTCCCGGACTGGTACTGCGCGGGCTTGCCGTGCGTGTCCCAGAACTGCTCGATCGGGTCGAGGATCTTCCAGGACAGCTCGACCTCCTCGACCCGCGGGAAGAGGTTGGAGTCGCCGAGCAGGACGTCGAGGATGAGCCGCTCGTACGCCTCGGGGCTGGACTCCGTGAAGGACTCGCCGTACGCGAAGTCCATCGACACGTCCCGGATCTCCATCTGGGTGCCGGGCACCTTGGAGCCGAACCGCACCGTCACGCCCTCGTCCGGCTGGACCCGGATGACGATGGCGTTGCGGCCGAGCTCCTCGGTCGCGGTGTGGTCGAAGGGGGAGTGCGGGGCGCGCTGGAAGACGACCGCGATCTCGGTGACGCGGCGGCCCAGGCGCTTGCCGGTCCGCAGGTAGAACGGGACGCCCGCCCAGCGGCGGTTGTCGATCTCCAGCTTGATGGCCGCGTAGGTGTCGGTCTTCGACTGGGGGTCGATGCCGTCTTCCTGGAGGTAGCCGACGGCCTTCGCGCCGCCCTGCCACCCGGCTGCGTACTGGCCGCGGACCGTGGACTTGCCCAGGTCCTTGGGCAGCCTCACCGCGCCGAGGACCTTGGTCTTCTCGGCGGCCAGCGCGTCGGCGTCGAAGGAGGCGGGCTCCTCCATCGCGGTCAGCGCGAGCAGCTGGAGCAGGTGGTTCTGGATGACGTCACGGGCGGCGCCGATGCCGTCGTAGTAGCCGGCGCGGCCGCCGATGCCGATGTCCTCGGCCATGGTGATCTGCACGTGGTCGACGTACGACCGGTTCCAGATCGGCTCGAAGAGCGTGTTGGCGAAGCGGAGCGCCAGGATGTTCTGGACGGTCTCCTTGCCGAGGTAGTGGTCGATCCGGAAGACCGCCTCGGGCGGGAAGACCTCGTGGACGACCTCGTTGAGCTCCTTGGCGGAGACCAGGTCGTGGCCGAAGGGCTTCTCGATGACCGCGCGGCGCCAGGAACCGTCCTTCTGGTCGGCCAGGCCGTGCTTCTTGAGCTGCTGGACGACGAGGGGGAAGAACTTCGGCGGCACCGACAGGTAGAAGGCGAAGTTGCCGCCCGTGCCCTGTGCCTTGTCGAGCTCCTCGATCGTCGACTTGAGCTGCTCGAAGGCCGTGTCGTCGTCGAAGTCGCCCTGGACGAACCGCATGCCCTGGATCAGCTGCTGCCACACCTCCTCGCGGAAGGGGGTGCGCGCGTGCTGCTTGACGGCTTCGTAGACCTCCTGCGCGAAGTCCTCGTCCGCCCATTCGCGGCGGGCGAAGCCGATGAGCGAGAAGCCCGGCGGCAGCAGGCCGCGGTTGGCCAGGTCGTAGACGGCAGGCATCAGCTTCTTACGGGACAAATCGCCCGTGACGCCGAAGATCACCAGACCCGACGGCCCCGCGATGCGCGGGAGCCGTCGGTCTGCGGCGTCACGGAGCGGGTTGGCTCCGTGGACTGCGCTCAAAGTGCTTACGCCTCCGAAGGTGCGAGGCGCTGAAGCTCCGCCTCGGTGGACTTGAGCAGGTCGTTCCAGGACGCCTCGAACTTGTCGACGCCCTCGTCCTCCAGGAGCTGGACGACGTCGTCGTAGCTGATGCCCAGCTTCTCGACGGCCTCCAGCTCGGCGCGGGACTGCTCGTAGGTGCCGCGGACGGTGTCACCGGTGACCTCGCCGTGGTCGGCGGTGGCCTCCAGGGTGGCCTCCGGCATGGTGTTCACCGTGCCGGGGGCGACCAGGTCCACGACGTACAGCGTGTCCTTGTACGCCGGGTCCTTGACGCCGGTCGAGGCCCACAGCGGACGCTGCTTGTTGGCCTGCGCCTTGTCGAGGGCGGCCCAGCGGTCGGAGGAGAAGACCTCCTCGTACGCCTCGTAGGCCAGACGGGCGTTGGCCAGGGCGGCCTTGCCCTTGAGCGCCTTGGCCTCGTCGGTGCCGAGGGCCTCCAGGCGCTTGTCGATCTCCGTGTCCACGCGGGAGACGAAGAAGGACGCCACCGAGTGGATCTTGGAGAGGTCGAGGCCGCGCTCGCGGGCCTTCTCCAGACCCGCCAGGTAGGCGTCCATGACCGCGCGGTAGCGCTCCAGCGAGAAGATCAGCGTGACGTTGACGCTGATGCCGAGGCCGATGACCTCGGTGATCGCCGGCAGACCCGCCTTGGTGGCCGGGATCTTGATCAGGGTGTTGGGGCGGTCCACCAGCCAGGCCAGCTGCTTGGCCTCGGCGATGGTGGCGGCCGTCTCGTGGGCGAGACGGGGGTCGACCTCGATGGAGACCCGGCCGTCCTGGCCGTCGGTCGCGTCGAAGACCGGCCGCAGGATGTCGGCGGCGTCACGGACGTCCGCCGTCGTGATCATGCGGATGGCCTCGTCGACGGTCACCTTGCGGGCCGCGAGGTCGGCGAGCTGCTGGTCGTAGCCGTGCCCCTCCGAGATGGCCTTCTGGAAGATGGACGGGTTCGTGGTGACACCGACCACGTGGCTCTGGTCGATCAGCTCGGCCAGGTTGCCGGACGTGATCCGCTGGCGCGAGAGGTCGTCCAGCCAGATCGCGACGCCTTCGTCGGAGAGGCGCTTGAGAGCGTCTGTCATGGGAGTTGCATCTCCAATTAAGTCGTACGTACGGACGTCAGCGCGCGGCGGCGGCCAGGGATTCCCGGGCGGCGGCGACGATCGCCTCCGGCGTGAATCCGAACTCGCGGAAGAGGACCTTCGCGTCCGCCGAGGCGCCGAAGTGCTCCAGGGAGACGATCCGGCCGGCGTCACCGACGTACTTGTGCCAGGTGAGACCGATGCCGGCCTCGACCGCGACGCGGGCCTTGACCGACGGCGGCAGGACCGAGTCCCTGTACGCCTGGTCCTGCTCCTCGAACCACTCCACGGACGGCATCGAGACCACCCGGGTCGGGACGCCGGCGGCCTGGAGCTGCTCCCGGGCCTCGACGGCCAGGTGCACCTCGGAGCCGGTCGCGATCAGCACGACCTGCGCCTCGCCGCCCTCGGCGTCGAAGAGCACGTAGCCGCCCTTGACGGTGTCCTCGTTCGGGGCGTACGTCGGCACGCCCTGGCGGGTGAGCGCCAGACCGTGCGGGGCGCCCTTGCCGAAGACCTTGGTGTGGCGCTGCATGATCTCGCGCCAGGCGAGCGCCGTCTCGTTGGCGTCGGCCGGACGGACCACGTTCAGACCCGGGATCGCGCGCAGCGAGGCGAGGTGCTCCACCGGCTGGTGCGTCGGGCCGTCCTCGCCCAGACCGATCGAGTCGTGGGTCCAGACGTAGGTCACGGGCAGGTGCATCAGGGCCGACAGGCGCACGGCGTTGCGCATGTAGTCGGAGAACACCAGGAAGGTGCCGCCGTAGATCCGCGTGTTGCCGTGCAGCGCGATGCCGTTCATCTCCGCGGCCATGGAGTGCTCGCGGATGCCGAAGTGGATCGTGCGGCCGTACTTGTCGGCCTCCGGAAGCGGGTTGCCCTCCGGCAGGAACGACGAGTCCTTGTCGATCGTCGTGTTGTTCGAGCCGGCGAGGTCGGCCGAACCGCCCCACAGCTCCGGGATGACCGCGCCGAGCGCCTTGAGGACCTGGCCCGAGGCGGCACGGGTGGCGACGCCCTTGCCCGTCTCGAAGACCGGGAGCTTCTCGGCCCAGCCGGCCGGCAGCTCGTTCGCCTGGATGCGGTCGAACTCGGCGGCGCGCTCCGGGTTGGCCGTACGCCACTCGGAGAGCCGCTTCTCCCACTCGGCGCGGGCCTCGCGGCCGCGGTCGCCGAGCGCGCGGGTGTGCGCGATGACCTCGTCGGAGACCTCGAAGGTCTGCTCCGGGTCGAAGCCCAGGACGCGCTTGGTGGCCGCGATCTCCTCGTCGCCGAGCGCCGAGCCGTGCGCGGCCTCGGTGTTCTGCGCGTTCGGCGCGGGCCAGGCGATGATCGAGCGCATCGCGATGAACGACGGACGCTCGGTCTCGGCCTCGGCGGCCTTGATCGCCGCGTACAGCGCGGCCGGGTCCAGGTCGCCGTCGGCCTTGGGCTCGACGCGCTGGACGTGCCAGCCGTAGGCCTCGTACCGCTTCATCGTGTCCTCGGACACGGCGGTCTCGGTGTCGCCCTCGATCGAGATGTGGTTGTCGTCCCACAGCATGATCAGGTTGCCGAGCTTCTGGTGGCCGGCGAGCGAGGACGCCTCCGCGGAGATGCCCTCCTGCAGGCAGCCGTCACCGGCGATCACGTAGATCCGGTGGTCGAACGGCGAGGTGCCGTCGGCGGCCTCCGGGTCGAACAGGCCGCGCTCGTAGCGGGCGGCCATCGCCATGCCCACGGCGTTGGCGACACCCTGGCCCAGCGGGCCCGTGGTCGTCTCGACGCCGGCGGTGTGGCCGTACTCCGGGTGGCCCGGGGTCTTCGAGCCCCAGGTGCGGAAGGCCTTCAGATCGTCCAGTTCGAGACCGAAGCCACCCAGGTAGAGCTGGGTGTAGAGGGTCAGGGACGAGTGGCCGGCGGAGAGGACGAACCGGTCGCGCCCGACCCACTCGGGGTCGGCCGGGTCGTGCCGCATCACCTTCTGGAAGAGGGTGTACGCGGCAGGCGCAAGGCTCATCGCGGTACCGGGATGGCCGTTGCCGACCTTCTGTACGGCGTCCGCGGCCAGAAGGCGGGCGGTGTCGACGGCCCGCTGGTCCAATTCGGTCCACTCGAGGTCTGTGGTGGTCGGCTTAGTGCTCACCCTGGGTCAGGGCTCCTCTCCACATGTCTTGAGCCGGTGACTGAGGGTGTACCGGCGTTGTCGAGCCTACCCCCGCGGAACGCCCCTCTTTTCGTGTCCATGCCCCTCAAATGAGCGGAGAAATGAAAGGACACAGCAAGACTGCCGGTGGTCGTACGAGTTCGCCTCCCGAGGTTCACCCGGAGCCGCCCCGAACCGTGTCCACCCCTTGGGACGCACCGCACCAACACGACCCCACCCCCGCGAAGATCGGCGTCTGGGCAACGTCTACAGTGGCGTGGTACGCGCAAGCTTTACCCCTTCTTCACCGGGGGAGCTTGCTGGGAATTTCTCTGTCAGGGGTGTGCGTGACGGCCGTCGAGTCCCGACCCGCAGGGGTCGTCTTGACTCCCAGCCCGGGGGGCCATAGGCCGTTCGGGGCCCGCGTCAAGGCATTCGTGGCGCTGACCAAGCCGCGGATCATCGAACTGCTGCTCATCACGACCGTTCCGGTGATGTTCCTCGCCGAACAGGGTGTGCCGGACCTCTGGCTGGTGCTCGCCACCTGCTTCGGCGGCTACCTCTCGGCGGGCGGCGCCAACGCGCTGAACATGTACATCGACCGGGACATCGACGCCCTGATGGACCGCACGTCCCAGCGCCCGCTCGTCACGGGCGTGCTGACCCCGCGCGAGGGCCTGGTCTTCGGCCTCACCCTCGCCGTGGTCTCCACGCTCTGGTTCGGCCTGCTCGTCAACTGGCTGTCCGCCGCGCTCTCGCTCGGCGCGCTCCTCTTCTACGTCGTGATCTACACGATGATCCTGAAGCGGCGCACCGCGCAGAACATCGTCTGGGGCGGCATCGCCGGCTGCCTGCCGGTGCTCATCGGCTGGTCGGCGGTGACCAACTCGATGTCGTGGGCCGCGGTCATCCTCTTCCTGGTCATCTTCTTCTGGACGCCGCCGCACTACTGGCCGCTGTCGATGAAGGTGAAGGAGGACTACGCGCGCGCGGGCGTGCCGATGCTGCCGGTCCTCGCCTCCAACAAGGTCGTCGCCAAGCAGATCGTGATCTACAGCTGGGTCATGGTCGCCGTCTCCCTGCTGCTCACCCCGCTGGGCTACACGGGCTGGTTCTACACGGCGGTGGCGCTGCTCACCGGCGGCTGGTGGCTCTGGGAGGCGCACGCGCTCCTCAACCGCGCCAAGGCGGAGGTGACGGGCGCCAAGCTCAAGGAGATGCGCCTCTTCCACTGGTCCATCACCTACGTCTCGCTGCTCTTCGTCGCGGTCGCGGTGGACCCCTTCCTGCGCTAGGGCCTGATCCGACGCGAATCGCCGGACACGCCCTGGGCGCTCGGCGCGCTCATCTGAGGACGTACGGCGTACGGCCGGGTCACGTGGGACAGCCCACACGGCCCGGCCGTCGCCACTGGATCTACCCCTCGGTAGCATCCGTGTCATGGCAGAAACGAAGCAGGAAGAGCGCAGGGCGGCCAGGCTCGCCAAGGAGATCCAGGCCTTCTCCAAGGCGCACGGCGGCTGCGAGGGGCACCTCGCGCACATCGGCCAGGCGGGCACCCGGATCGTCCTGGTCGGCGCCGACGGCGGCTGGGGCGACCTCGTCGCGCGCACGCACGAGATCGCGCGGCAGGCCGCCGAGAAGGCCGGTCTGACCCTTCACGAGGAGTTCGACGGCGAGTTCGCCGCCAAGGTCGCCACGGGCCCGTACGAGTGGACCCGGATGGCCGGCATCCAGATCGGCGGACCCTCCAACAGCTGAGGCGACAACCTCGCGCGGGGCTCACCCGTTAGGACGTGTGGAGACACGTCCACGCAGGGAGCCCCCCGAGATGATCGACACGCCGCACCTGGTGGACCAGCACTGCCACGGGGTGCTCCGTACGGAGCTCGGCCTCGGCACCTTCGAGGCCCACCTCGGCGCCCACCTGGGCGGAGCCGCCGCACTGCCCGCCGCGGGCACCACCTTCTTCGACACCCAGACCGGCTTCGCCGTGCGCCGCTGGTGCCCGCCGCTCCTCGGTCTGGAGCCGCACTGCCCGCCCGCCCGCTACCTCGCCCGCCGCCGCGAACTCGGCGCCGCCGAGGCCGGCCGCCGGCTCCTCCGCGCCTCCGGGATCTCCGCCTACCTGGTCGACACCGGGCTCCCCGGGGACCTCACGCCCCCCGCCGAACTCGGCGCCGCGGGTGCCGCCGAGGCCCACGAGATCGTCCGCCTCGAACCCCTCGCCGAG
The DNA here is from genome assembly GCF_020400725.1 of Streptomyces sp. NK15101. Lineage (GTDB taxonomy): Bacteria > Actinomycetota > Actinomycetes > Streptomycetales > Streptomycetaceae > Streptomyces. Next base: position 83,546 of record NZ_JAINVG010000015.1, read on the forward strand.
CGGGTCGCCGACGCCTCGGACACCGTCGAGGCCTTCCTCGCCGACCTCGCCGAGGCCGTCCACGGGGCCGCCGCCGACGCGGTGGCCTTCGCCTCCGTCCCGGGAGCGCCCCGAGGGCTCGCGAGTTCGCCGGAGCCGCCCGGACCGGGCGAGGTGCGCGGGGCTGCGGGCCGCTGGCTGGCCGCCCGCCCGGCCGGCGGCCCGCTCACCGACCCCGTCCTGCTGCGCCACCTGCTCTGGATCGCGGTCACCGCCGGGCGCCCCCTCCAACTGCACACGGGGGACCGGGACCCGGCCGTCCTGGCCGGTTTCGCCGCCGCGACCGCGGGCCTCGGCTCCGACCTCGTCCTGCTGCACGCCTATCCGCACCACCGGGCGGCGGCCCACCTGACCGGACTTCACCCGCACGTGTACGCCGACCTGGGCCCCGTACTCGCCCACACGGGGGCCCGGGCGGCGGCCGTCCTCGCCGAGGTCCTGGAGCGGGCGCCGTTCGGCAAGCTGCTGTTCTCCAGCGGCGCGCGGGGACTGCCCGAGCTCCACGTGGTCGCGGCGAGCACGTTCCGCTCGGCGCTCACCCGGGTGCTCGGGGAGTGGGTCATGGACGGCGCCTGGTCCCGTACGGACGCGCAGCGGGTGGCCGGGATGATCGCGGCGGAGAACGCGAAAAGGGTCTACCGGCTCGAGGGGAGCCGGTAGACCCGTGGGGATTTCGGATCCTGGATACGGATCTCGGATCCGAGATCCGTATCCAGGATCCAAAGGCCGTCAGGCCGTGGCCGCCAGCTCCGGGTCCGCCTGGGCCGGGATGCCGGGGGCGACGAGCGGGCGCTCGCGCAGGCTCAGGGCGAGGCGCAGGACGGCGATCCACATCAGCGAGGAGCCGAGCATGTGGGCGGCGACCAGGAGCTCCGGGACGCCCGTGAAGTACTGGACGTAACCGATGGCCCCCTGGCCCAGCAGCACGATCAGCAGGTCGCGGGCGCGGGCCCTGGTGTCGTCGGGGGCGTCCACCACGCGCAGGACCAGCCACATGGCGAGCGCGAGGGCGCAGACGACCCAGGCGGCGATCGCGTGGACGTGGGCGGCGTCCGTCCAGTCCCACGGCATGCGCGGGACGTCGCTGCTGTCGCCGGCGTGCTTGCCGGCGCCGGTCACGGTCGTGCCGAGCACGATGAGCAGCGCGGAGACGCCGGTGATCGCCCAGGACAGCTTCCGGACCGGGCGCGGCACCCGCGGCCGGGGGGCGGTGTCGCCCTCGCCGGTGCGGTGCCAGGTGATGACGGCGACCGTGAGCAGGGAGTTCGCGGCGAGGAAGTGGCCGGCCACCGTCCACGGGTTGAGGCCCATCCACACCGTGATGCCGCCGATGACGGCGTTGCTCATCACGATCCAGAACTGGGCCCAGGCGAGCCGGGTGAGCCCGCGGCGCCAGGGCTTGGTGGACCGGGCGGAGACGATCGCCCAGCCGACCGCCGCCGACAGGACGTACGTCAGCATCCGGTTGCCGAACTCGATCGCGCCCCGGTAGCCCTGCTCTGGCGTCACGATGAGGCTGTCGTCCGTGCACTTCGGCCAGGTGTCGCAGCCGAGACCGGAACCGGTCAGCCGGACCGCGCCACCCGTGACGATGATGAGCACGCTCATCACGACGGCGGCGAGCGCGGCGCGCCGGAGCGTCCGGGGGGACGGGGTCCAGCGCTGGGCGATGGAGGCGAGGGGGGTCTGCACGGGCCCTATCGTAGGGCGGTGCTTGTGCGCGCTTTCACGAGGGGGGCGTATATGGCGGAACGGAACCTTACGGTTACTCCCAGCGGAAGAACCTCGCCGCCGCACCGAGCCCCAGGACCGCCCAGACGGCCAGGATCAGCGCGTCGCCCCACGGCATCGACGCCCCGTGCTGGAGGACGTCGCGCAGCCCGTCCGAGAGCGCGGAGATCGGGAGCAGCGCGAGCACGTCGCCCGCCGCGCCGAACTTCTCCAGCGGGACGATGACGCCGCCGCCCACCAGGAGCAGCAGGAAGACCAGGTTCGCGGCGGCGAGGGTGGCCTCGGCCTTCAGGGTGCCGGCCATCAGCAGGCCCAGCCCGGAGAACGCGGCGGTGCCGAGGACCAGGAGCAGCAGGACGGACAGCGGGTTCCCCTGCGGCGACCAGCCCAGGGCGAGGGCGATCACCGTCAGGAGCACGACCTGGAGGACCTCGGTCACGAGGACGGAGAGCGTCTTGGCGGTCATGAGCGCCCAGCGGGGGAGCGGTGAGGCGCCGAGCCGCTTGAGCACCCCGTACCGCCGCTCGAAACCGGTGGCGATGGCCTGGCCGGTGAAGGCGGTGGACAGCACGGCGAGCGCGAGGACGCCGGGGGCGAGGAAGTCGACGGCCTCGCCGGAGCCCGTGTCGACCACGTCGACCGTCGAGAAGAGCACCAGGAGCAGCGAGGGGATGATCACGGTGAGGAGCAGCTGCTCGCCGTTGCGCAGCAGCATCCTGGTCTCCAGGGCGGTCTGCGCGGCGATCATCCGCCCGACGGGGGCGGCCCCCGGATTCGGCGTGTACGTACCGGTGCTCACGACCGCAGCTCCTTGCCGGTCAGTTCGAGGAAGACGTCTTCGAGGGTGTGGCGCTCGACCGAGATGCGGTCGGGCATGACCCCGTGCTGGGCGCACCAGGTGGTGACGGTGGCGAGCAGCTGGGGGTCGACGGCGCCGGTGATCCGGTACGTGCCGGGCAGCGTCTCCGCGGCGGCCGAGCCGTCCGGGAGCGCCTTGAGCAGGGAGCCGAGGTCGAGGCCGGGGCGGCCGGAGAAGCGCAGGGTGTTCTCGGCGCCGCCGCGGCACAGCTCCTCGGGGCTGCCCTGGGCGACGACCCGGCCGGCGTCGACGATGGCGACGTCGTCGGCGAGCTCCTCGGCCTCCTGCATGAAGTGGGTGGTGAGGACCACGGTCACGCCGTCGGCGCGCAGCTCGCGGACCAGCTCCCAGGTGGCGCGGCGGGCCTGCGGGTCGAGCCCGGCGGTGGGCTCGTCGAGGAAGACCAGCTCGGGGCGGCCCACGACGGCCATGGCGAGCGACAGGCGCTGCTGCTGGCCGCCGGAGAGCCGCCGGTAGGCCGTACGGCCGCAGGAGCCGAGGCCGAGGCGCTCGATCAGGGCGTCGACGTCCAGCGGGTGGGCGTGGAGCTTCGCCATGTGGCGGAGCATCTCGTCGGCGCGGGCGCCGGAGTAGACGCCGCCGGACTGGAGCATCACGCCGATCCTGGGGCGCAGGGCGGCGGCGTCGGCGACCGGGTCGAGGCCCAGGACGCGGACGGTGCCGTCGTCGGGCCTGCGGTATCCCTCGCAGGTCTCGACGGTGGTGGTCTTGCCGGCCCCGTTGGGGCCGAGGACGGCGGTGACGGTGCCCGCGCGGACGTCGAGGTCGAGGCCGTCGACGGCGGTCTTGCTTCCGTACCGCTTGACCAGGCCGCGGACCCGGACGACGGACTCGTATGACATGTCCGGAAGTCTAAGGACCCGGCGGGTGCGCGCGGGCCGCGCCCCCGGGTTCCGGCCGCGACCGGAATCCGGGGGCGCCCTTCCGGCCCGGGAACGTCCCCTCGGCCCCGAGACGCGCTCCCGGCCCCGGACGCCCCCTCCCCGGCCCGGGTGAGCCGTCCCGTACGGGGAAGGGGCGGCACATGGCCGTGTACATCGGCACGTCCGGCTGGCAGTACCGGGACTGGCGGGGCGTGCTCTATCCCGAGGGCCTGCCGCAGCGGCTCTGGCTGGAGGAGTACGCGCGCGTGTTCGCGACCGTGGAGAACAACAACGCCTTCTACCGGCTGCCCGAGCGCCACACCTTCGCCGCGTGGCGGGAGCGGACGCCCCCCGGCTTCGTCATGGCGGTGAAGGCGAGCCGCTTCCTCACCCACATCAAGCGTCTGAGGGATCCCGAGGAGCCCGTGGAACGGCTGATGGGACGGGCGGACGCGCTGGGGGACCGGCTCGGTCCCGTCCTGCTCCAGCTGCCTCCGACGCTGCGCGCGGACGCGGGGCTGCTGGACGCGGTGGTCGCGTGCTTCCCGCCCGGGGTGCGGGTGGCGGTCGAGCCGCGGCACGACTCGTGGTGGACCGAGGGGATCGCCGGGGTCCTGAGGGACCGCGGGGCCGTCCTGTGCTGGGCCGACCGCGGCTCGCGGCCCGCGACGCCGCTGTGGCGGACGGCGGACTGGGGGTACGTGCGCTTCCACGAGGGACGGGCCCGGCCCTGGCCCCGTTACGGCCGCCAGGCGCTGGGAGCCTGGGCGGACCGGATCGCGGGGGCCTGGCCGGAGGGCGCGGACGTGTTCGCGTTCTTCAACAACGATCCCGGCGGCGCGGCCGTCCGCGACGCGGAGTTCTTCGCGCGTCTGATGCGTTCGCGCGGCCGGACGGTGGCCCGGACGACGGCGTGGCCGGGGGGCCGGGGCGGGCCCGAAGGGCCTGGTCGGAGGGCTGGGGATTCATCCCACGAATGATCGTTTCCGCAGGTCAGGTAAGCCTTACCTGAGTGACGTACCGCACCGTCGTCGGTCCGGACGCCGCTTGTCACCTCTCGATTAATTACGCAACAATGGCGTTGTGAAAAACGTTGGCGCGGCTCCGGTGGAGGAACTCGCAACCCGAGAGCGTTCCACGCGCAACCGGGTCGCGCGGTCGATCCTGGACCACGGTCCCTCGACCGTCGCCGATCTGGCCGGACGGCTCAGCCTCACCCAGGCGGCCGTCCGCCGCCACCTCGACTCGCTGGTCGCCGAGAACGTCGTCGAAGCCCGCGAGAAGCGCGTCTACGGGACCCGGACCCGTGGCCGCCCCGCGAAGGTCTTCGCGCTCACCGACTGCGGCCGGGACGCCTTCGACCAGTCGTACGACTCCCTCGCCGTCGAGGCGCTCCGCTGGATCGAGCGCAACGCCGGAGGGGAGGCGGCCGTCGCCGCCTTCGCCCGAGACCGGATCGAGGCGCAGGCCGGGGCGTACCGCGAGGCCGTCGAGGCGGCCGAGCCCGAGCAGCGGACCGAGGCACTGGCCAAGGCCCTCACGGCGGACGGGTACGCTGCCACTGCGCGGAACGCGCCGGTCGGCGAGCAGCTCTGCCAGCACCACTGCCCGGTCGCCCACGTCGCCGAGCAGTATCCCCAGCTGTGTGAGGCGGAGACGGAATTCTTCTCCCGCCTCCTGGGAACGCACGTCCAGCGTCTGGCCACCATCGCGCATGGTGACGGCGTCTGCACCACGTTCATCCCGCACGGCGCCCCACAGACCACCGAATCAGCATCCGCAAGCACGGCCGGGAGGAACCCCGCATGACCACCGAGATCAGCCACCCCGAGCTCGAGGGCCTGGGTCGGTACGAGTACGGCTGGGCCGACTCCGACGCGGCCGGTGCCGCCGCCAAGCGCGGTCTCAACGAGGACGTCGTCCGCGACATCTCCGCGAAGAAGAACGAGCCCGAGTGGATGCTCAAGCTGCGTCTCAAGGGTCTGCGGCTCTTCGACAAGAAGCCCATGCCGACCTGGGGCTCCGACCTCTCCGGCATCGACTTCGACAACATCAAGTACTTCGTGCGGTCCACCGAGAAGCAGGCCGAGTCCTGGGAGGACCTGCCGGAGGACATCAAGAACACGTACGACAAGCTCGGCATCCCGGAGGCGGAGAAGCAGCGCCTCGTCGCCGGTGTCGCCGCCCAGTACGAGTCCGAGGTCGTCTACCACCAGATCCGCGAGGACCTGGAGGAGCAGGGCGTCATCTTCGTCGACACCGACACCGCGCTGAAGGAGCACGAGGAGCTCTTCAAGGAGTACTTCGGCACCGTCATCCCGGTCGGCGACAACAAGTTCGCCTCCCTGAACACGGCCGTCTGGTCCGGCGGCTCGTTCATCTACGTGCCGAAGGGCGTGCACGTCGAGATCCCGCTCCAGGCCTACTTCCGCATCAACACGGAGAACATGGGCCAGTTCGAGCGGACGCTGATCATCGTCGACGAGGACGCCTACGTCCACTACGTCGAGGGCTGCACCGCCCCGATCTACTCCTCCGACTCGCTGCACAGCGCCGTCGTCGAGATCATCGTGAAGAAGGGCGGCCGCTGCCGCTACACGACCATCCAGAACTGGTCGAACAACGTCTACAACCTGGTGACCAAGCGCGCCGTCGCCTACGAGGGCGCCACCATGGAGTGGGTCGACGGCAACATCGGCTCCAAGGTCACCATGAAGTACCCGGCGGTCTACCTGATGGGCGAGCACGCCAAGGGCGAGACCCTCTCCATCGCCTTCGCGGGCGAGGGCCAGCACCAGGACGCCGGCGCCAAGATGGTCCACATGGCCCCGAACACCTCCTCGAACATCGTCTCCAAGTCGGTGGCGCGAGGCGGCGGCCGCACCTCCTACCGCGGTCTCATCGAGATCGGCGAGGGTGCCCCGGGCGCCAAGTCCAACGTCCTCTGCGACGCGCTGCTCGTCGACACGATCTCCCGCTCCGACACGTACCCCTACGTGGACGTGCGCGAGGACGACGTCTCCATGGGCCACGAGGCCACCGTCTCCAAGGTCTCCGAGGACCAGCTCTTCTACCTGATGAGCCGCGGCCTCACCGAGTTCGAGGCCATGGCGATGATCGTCCGCGGCTTCGTCGAGCCCATCGCCAAGGAGCTCCCCATGGAGTACGCCCTGGAGCTCAACCGGCTGATCGAGCTGCAGATGGAAGGCGCGGTCGGCTAACAGCCACCGCACCCGCAGCGACCGACTCACACGTACGCAGGAAGAGAGCAACACGACAGCCATGGCTGAGGCTCAGAACATCCCGGCGGGATCCACCACCGCCGGCTCGATCGCGGTGGCCGCCGAGTCCACCGTCGCCACGCGCATGAGCGCGCCCCCGTCCTTCGACGTCGCGGACTTCCCCGTCCCGCACGGCCGCGAGGAGGAGTGGCGGTTCACCCCGCTGGCGCGCCTGCGCGGCCTCCACGACGGCACCGCCGTCACCTCCGGCGAGGGTGTCAAGGTCGAGGTCGAGGCCCCCGAGGGCGTCACCGTGGAGACCGTCGGCCGCGACGACGAGCGCCTCGGCAGGGCCGGCACGCCCGTCGACCGCGTCGCCGCCCAGGCGTACTCCTCCTTCGAGAAGGCCTCGGTCGTCACCGTCGCCAAGGAGACGGTGCTCACCGAGCCGATCCGCATCTCCGTGCACGGCCAGGGCGGCGTCGCCTTCGGTCACCAGGTGATCGAGCTCGGTGCCTTCGCCGAGGCCGTCGTGGTCCTCGACCACACCGGTGACGCGGTGCTCGCCGCCAACGTGGACTACGTCCTCGGCGACGGAGCCAAGCTGACCGTCGTCTCCGTCCAGGACTGGGACGAGAACGCCGTCCACGTCGCCCAGCACAACGCGCTGGTCGGCCGCGACGCCTCCTTCAAGTCGGTCGTCGTCACCTTCGGCGGCGACGTCGTCCGCATCCACCCGCGCGTGCGGTACGCGGCCCCCGGCGGCGAGGCCGAGCTCTTCGGCCTGTACTTCACCGACGCCGGCCAGCACCAGGAGCACCGCCTCCTGGTCGACCACAACACCCCGCACTGCAAGTCCAACGTGGCCTACAAGGGCGCGCTGCAGGGCCAGGACGCGCACGCCGTCTGGATCGGCGACGTGCTCATCCAGGCCGCCGCCGAGGGCACCGACACGTACGAGCTCAACCGGAACCTGGTCCTCACGGACGGCGCCCGCGTCGACTCCGTGCCGAACCTGGAGATCGAGACCGGCGAGATCGCCGGCGCCGGTCACGCCTCGGCCACCGGCCGCTTCGACGACGAGCAGCTCTTCTACCTGATGGCCCGCGGCATCCCGGAGGCCGAGGCCCGCCGCCTCGTCGTCCGCGGCTTCTTCGCGGAGCTCGTCCAGCAGATCGGTCTGCCGGACGTCCAGGAGCGACTCCTCGCCAAGATCGAGGCCGAGCTGGAGGCCTCCGTCTGATGGCCTTCGTCCGAGTCTGCGCGCTGAGCGAGCTGGAGGCCGACACCCCGAAGCGGGTCGAGGTCGACGGCACGCCGGTGTCGGTCGTGCACACCGAGGGCGAGGTGTACGCGATCAACGACATCTGCTCGCACGCGAACGTCTCCCTCTCGGAGGGCGAGGTCGAGGACTGCGCGATCGAGTGCTGGCTGCACGGCTCCAGCTTCGACCTGCGCACGGGCAAGCCCTCCGGCCTTCCCGCGACGCGCCCCGTCCCCGTATACCCCGTAAAGATCGAAGGGGACGATGTGCTCGTCTCCGTCACCCAGGAGTCCTGAGTCACCCATGGCTACGCTTGAAATCCACGACCTGCACGTCTCCGTCGAGGCGGAGAACGGCCCCCGCGAGATCCTCAAGGGCGTCGACCTGACCATCAAGCAGGGCGAGACCCACGCCGTCATGGGCCCCAACGGCTCCGGCAAGTCGACCCTGGCGTACTCCCTCGCGGGTCACCCGAAGTACACGGTCACCGGCGGCACCGTCACCCTCGACGGCGAGGACGTCCTGGAGATGTCGGTCGACGAGCGCGCCCGCGCCGGCGTCTTCCTCGCCATGCAGTACCCGGTCGAGGTCCCCGGCGTCTCGGTCTCCAACTTCCTGCGCACCTCCGCCACCGCCGTCCGCGGCGAGGCCCCCAAGCTGCGCACCTGGGTGAAGGAGGTCAAGTCCGCCATGGAGCAGCTCCAGATGGACCCGGCCTTCGCCGAGCGCAACGTCAACGAGGGCTTCTCCGGCGGTGAGAAGAAGCGCCACGAGATCCTCCAGCTGGAGCTCCTCAAGCCGAAGATCGCGATCCTCGACGAGACCGACTCCGGCCTCGACGTCGACGCCCTGCGCATCGTCTCCGAGGGCGTCAACCGCGTCCGCGAGACCGGTGAGGTCGGCACCCTGCTGATCACCCACTACACGCGCATCCTGCGCTACATCAAGCCCGACTTCGTGCACGTCTTCGCGAACGGCCGCATCGCCGAGTCCGGTGGCGCCGAGCTCGCCGACGTCCTGGAGAACGAGGGCTACGACAAGTACGTGAAGGGTGGCGCATCCGCGTGACTTCCGCCCATCAGGGGCTGACCGGCCTCCTCGACACCGAGGCGATCCGCAAGGACTTCCCGCTGCTGGATCGCGTGGTCCACGACGGCAAGAAGATCGTGTACCTCGACTCCGCGGCGACCTCCCAGAAGCCGCGGCAGGTCCTCGACGCGCTCAACCAGTACTACGAGCGTCACAACGCCAACGTCCACCGCGGCGTCTACACGGTCGCCGAGGAGGCGACGGCGCTGTACGAAGGCGCCCGTGACAAGGTCGCGGCCTTCATCAACGCGCCGAGCCGCGACGAGGTGATCTTCACCAAGAACGCCTCCGAGTCGCTCAACCTCGTGGCCAACATGCTGGGCTGGGCCGACGAGCCCTACCGCGTGGACCACGAGACCGAGATCGCCATCACGGAGATGGAGCACCACTCCAACATCGTGCCGTGGCAGCTGCTCTCGCAGCGCACGGGCGCGAAGCTGAAGTGGTTCGGCCTCACCGACGACGGCCGTCTCGACCTCTCGAACATCGAGGAGGTCATCACCGAGAAGACCAAGATCGTCTCGTTCACGCTGGTCTCGAACCTGCTCGGCACGGTCAACCCGGTGGAGACGATCATCCGCCGCGCCCAGGAGGTCGGTGCGCTCGTCTGCATCGACGCCTCCCAGGCGGCCCCGCACATGGTCCTGGACGTGCAGGCGCTCCAGGCCGACTTCGTGGCCTTCACCGGCCACAAGATGTGCGGCCCGACCGGCATCGGCGTGCTGTGGGGACGGCAGGAACTCCTGGAGGACCTGCCGCCCTTCCTCGGCGGCGGCGAGATGATCGAGACCGTCTCGATGCACTCCTCCACGTACGCGCCGGCCCCGCACAAGTTCGAGGCGGGTACGCCCCCGATCGCCCAGGCCGTCGGCCTCGGCGCGGCCGTGGACTACCTGTCGGCGATCGGCATGGAGAACATCGCGCGTCACGAGCACGCGATCACCGAGTACGCCGTCCGGCGCCTCCAGGAGGTGCCCGACCTGCGGATCATCGGTCCCACCACGGCCGAGGACCGCGGCGCGGCGATCTCCTTCACGCTGGGCGACATCCACCCGCACGACGTGGGCCAGGTCCTCGACGAGCAGGGCATCGCGGTCCGGGTCGGCCACCACTGCGCGCGGCCGGTCTGCCTGCGGTACGGAATTCCCGCGACCACGCGAGCGTCGTTCTATCTGTACTCCACTCCGGCCGAGGTCGACGCCCTGGTCGAGGGGCTGGAGCACGTCCGTAACTTCTTCGGCTAGGGGAACGGCTCGTGAAGCTGGATTCGATGTACCAGGACGTCATCCTGGACCACTACAAGCACCCGCACGGGCGCGGTCTTCGGGACGGCGACGCCGAGGTGCACCACGTCAACCCCACGTGCGGCGACGAGATCACGCTTCGCGTGAAGTACGACGGCTCGCGCATCGAGGACGTGTCGTACGAGGGCCAGGGCTGCTCCATCAGCCAGGCCTCGGCCTCCGTCCTCAACGAGCTGCTCGTCGGCAAGGAGCTGGCCGAGGCGCAGAAGATCCAGGGCACCTTCCTGGAGCTGATGCAGTCCAAGGGCCAGATCGAGCCGGACGAGGCGATGGAGGAGGTCCTGGAGGACGCGGTCGCGTTCGCCGGGGTCTCCAAGTACCCGGCCCGTGTGAAGTGCGCGCTGCTCAGCTGGATGGCGTGGAAGGACGCGACCGCCCAGGCGCTGGGCGACGCGGAGAGGAAGTCGGCATGACCGAGAACGCCGAGGCCACGATGAAGCCGGCCTCCGAGGAAGAAGTCCGTGAGGCGCTGTACGACGTCGTCGACCCCGAGCTGGGCATCGACGTCGTCAACCTGGGCCTGATCTACGGCATCCACATCGACGACTCGAACGTCGCGACGCTGGACATGACCCTGACGTCGGCGGCCTGCCCGCTGACCGATGTGATCGAGGACCAGGCGAAGTCCGCGACGGACGGGATCGTCAGCGAGCTGAAGATCAACTGGGTCTGGATGCCCCCGTGGGGCCCGGACAAGATCACGGACGACGGCCGCGAGCAGCTGCGCGCGCTCGGCTTCAACGTCTGATCCGTTCGCGGACGAACGGCCGTGCCCTCCGGGGCACGGCCGTTCCGCGTTCTCAGAGGAGTCCGGCCGCGCGGGCCAGTTCCGGGGCCAGGTTCTCCCTGCGGATGCGCTGGTCGATGTAGAGCAGGGCGGTGACGATCGGCGGGAAGAGCGAGACGACCGCCTGGGTGATCATCTGGCCGATCGCCAGGGCGCCGACGAGGACCGCCAGGGAGGCGATCAGGGCGCCCCGGTCGTCACCGGAGAGGTCGGTGGCCGAGAGGGGGGCCGAGACCAGCATCGAGAGCAGCTGCTGGATGAACCCGCTCACCACGGCGGCCATCAGACCGGCCGCGAGCAGGCAGCCGAACACGCGCCACCAGGAGCCGCGGACCAGGGACGAGGAGCGGCGCATCGAGGCGAAGGCGCCCTGCCCCTCGACCACCGCGGCCGCCGGGGCCAGGCTGAACTTCACCCAGATCCACAGCGCGAGCGGGGCGATGAGCAGTGCCAGGCCGATGGCGACCAGAGGGGCCAGCAACAGGCCGCCCACCGGGGTGCCCGTCGCGTCGTCCGCGGCCAGGAGCAGCGCCACGACCAGCCCGACGAAGGCCGCGACGAACAGCGCCATCGGGATCACCAGGGCGAGGCTCGTCAGCACCACCGTGCCCAGGACCGCCGGCATCCGGGACCAGGAGCGGCGCCAGACCGCGCCGAAGGTCGTGGGCCGGCCGAGGACCGCTTCCTGGACCACCGCCGGGCAGGCCGCCGCCACCACCGTGGTGGCGCAGACCATCACGACCAGGGCGACGATCCAGACGCAGACGAAGGCGGTGACCAGCGGCCGGACGTCGTCCCACCGGGGCTCCTGGCCCTCCGGCAGGTCGAACACGGCGGGCAGGAGGTCGCCGACGGCGGCGTACGCGATGCCGAGCGCCGCCCCGACGACGAGGAGCGCGCCCCCGTAGACGGCCCCCGTCACCCCGAGCAGCTGCTTCCAGTAACGGCCGATGGTCGTGAAGGCGCCGGTCAGGATCGCGCCGAAGCGGAGCGGCGCCAGGGGTATCACGCCGGGTTGCGGCGGCGGGGGCGGCGGCGGGTAGCCGTAGCCGTACGGCGGCCCCGGCGGGCCTGGGGGATAGGTCATGCGGGACACCGTATCGGTGGCTGACATGTACACCTGCACGCCGTGATGTGTACGCTCGTACGCATGGGTTACGGACTGCTCGCGGGCGCCATCGCGGCGGAGATACTCGCCACCACCTCGATGAAGTACAGCGAGGGCTTCACCCGGCTCTGGCCCTCCCTCGTCACCGGCGCCGGCTACCTCCTCTCCTTCGTGCTCCTCGCCCGGGCGCTCAAGACCCTCCAGGTCGGCACCGCCTACGCCATCTGGTCCGGTGTCGGCACCGCCGTCGTCGCCCTCATCGGCTACCTCTTCCTCGGCGAGAGCCTCAACGCCGCCAAGATCGCCGGAATCGTCCTCATCATCGCCGGGGTCGCCGTCCTCAACCTCGGCGGCGCGCACTGATGGCACGGCCCCGGAGGCACGACCCCGACCGGCGCGAGCGGATCGTCGACGCCGCCCTCGCCGTCGTCGGACGCGCCGGGATCGGCGGCCTCAGCCACCGCACGGTGGCCGCCGAGGCCGACGTGCCGCTCGGCTCCACCACGTACCACTTCGCCTCCCTCGACGAACTCCTCGTCGCGGCGCTGCGCCGGGTCGACGGCACCTTCGGGGCGCGGCTGCGGCGGGACCCAGAGATCGACGCGCCCGACCTCGCCGCCGGCCTCGCCGCGCTCCTGCGGGAGCGGCTGGGCGCCGAACCCACCGGCGTGGCGCTGGAGTACGAGCTCTACCTCGCCGCCCTGCGCCGCCCCGCCCTGCGTCCCGTCGCCGCCGAGTGGACCGACGAGGCCGTCGCCGCCCTCGCCCCGCGCACCGGGCCCGTCACCGCCCGCGCCCTGGTCGCCCTCATGGACGGCATCAGCCTCCAGGTGCTGCTCACCGGCGCCGCGTACGACGAGGGGTACGCCCGGGAGATGCTGGCCCGGATCCTGAACGAAGACCCGAACCGGCAGGCCGGAGCCTCGTCGGAACCGCCCACGGACCAGACCGACACCTGAGACCGGTTGGCCCGGGCAGGGGGCCGCCCGTTAGGTTTTCCGTCATGACCACTGCTCCTCGCACCACCGGCGCCGTCGCCGCCGGCCTCGCCACCATCGCCGGCGACGGCACCGTCCTCGACACCTGGTTCCCCGCCCCCGAGCTGACCGACGCCGCCGGCCCGGCCGGCACCGAGCGCCTCACCCCCGACGAGGCCGTCAACGCCCTCGGCGAAGGCGCCGCCAAGGCCCTCGGCGTGGACGCCCGCCGGGGCGTCGAGGTGGTCGCCGTCCGTACCGTCATCGCCTCGCTCGACGAGAAGCCGCTCGACGCCCACGACGCCTACCTGCGCCTCCACCTGCTGAGCCACCGCCTGGTCAAGCCGCACGGCGTGAGCCTGGACGGCATCTTCGGCCACCTGGCCAACGTCGCCTGGACCTCGCTCGGCCCGGTCGCCGTCGACGACATCGAGAAGGTGCGGCTCAACGCCCGCGCCGAGGGCCTGAACCTCTCGGTCACCTCGATCGACAAGTTCCCGCGCATGACCGACTACGTCGTGCCCGCCGGCGTCCGCATCGCCGACGCCGACCGCGTCCGCCTCGGCGCCCACCTCGCCGCCGGCACCACCGTCATGCACGAGGGCTTCGTCAACTTCAACGCCGGCACCCTCGGCACCTCCATGGTCGAGGGCCGCATCTCCGCCGGCGTCGTCGTCGGCGACGGCTCCGACATCGGCGGCGGCGCCTCCACCATGGGCACCCTCTCCGGCGGTGGCAACGTCGTCATCTCGATCGGCGAGCGCTGCCTGATCGGCGCCGAGGCGGGCGTCGGCATCGCGCTGGGCGACGAGTGCGTCGTCGAGGCCGGCCTGTACGTCACCGCCGGCACCCGGGTCAGCATGCCCGACGGCCAGATCGTGAAGGCCCGCGAGCTCTCCGGCGCCTCCAACATCCTCTTCCGCCGCAACTCGGTCACCGGCGCTGTCGAGGCCCGCCCGAACAACGCGGTCTGGGGCGGACTGAACGAGATCCTGCACAGCCACAACTGACGGTCCGCGAGTCGCCCTCCCGGTCTCCTCGCACGGCCGGGAGGGCGGTCGGCCGCCTCCCGCGCGGGGCGGCGGCCGCCCCACCGCCACAGGGGGCGCGGGGCGGTGTCCGGCGGCGGGGTGGTGAACGCGTCGCCGTCCGCCGCCCGAAGCGCGCTCAGGCCACGCGGGGCACCGCCGTCCCCCGGGCGCGGTACGCGACGGGACGGCGTCGTGAAGCTCCTGTCACACGGCGACGGGTTCCGGTGAGCCGGTCGCCCGCGCCTCCGCCCGCTCCGCGCGGAGGAGGGCCTCGTGGGCCGCGCGCAGCCCGTCGGCCGTCTCCCGGTCCGCGGGCTGCAGCGGTTCGCGCACCGGACCGCCGAGGAGCGCCTTCGTGGTCACCGTGCCCGGCAGGCCCGAGGCCATCATCAGCTCCGCCAGCGGCAGGAGCCCGGCGTTGAGCCGGGCCGCGCCGGCGGTGTCGCCCGCGTCGAAGGCGTCCAGGACCGCGCGCAGGTGACGCGGCACCACGTTCGCCACCGTACTGACGTAGCCGGCGCCGCCCACCGCGTACAGCGGCAGGTTCAGCTCCTCGCTGCCCGAGTAGTAGGCGAGCCCCGTCTCCGCGATCAGCCGGGCCGAGCCGAGCAGGTCGTTCGCGCAGTCCTTCACCGCCACGATCCGCGGGTGCCGGGCGAGCCGTCGCATCGTCGCGGGCTCGACCCGGGTGCCGGTGCGGCCGGGGATGTCGTAGACCATCACCGGCAGCCCGGTCGCGTCCGCGACCTTCAGGAAGTGCGCCTCGACGGCCGACTGCGGGGGGCGGCTGTAGTACGGGGTGACGACGAGCAGCCCGTCCGCCCCCGCCTCCTCGGCCTGCCGGGCCAGCTCCGCGGTGTGGCGGGTGTCGGCGGTGCCCACCCCCGCCAGGACCGACGGGCCGGGGCCGACCGCCTCGCGGACGGCGCGGATCAGCGCGGCCTTCTCGGCGTCGGTGGTGGTCGGGGACTCTCCCGTCGTGCCGTTGAGGACCAGGCCGTCGCAGCCCTCCGCGACGAGCCGGACGGCGAGCTCCCCCGCCGCGTCGAGGTCGAGCGCGCCGGCGGCGGTGAACGGGGTGATCATCGCGCAGAGGGCGCGCCCGAAGGGTCGTTCGGGGGTGATTCCGGAAGCAGTGCTCATTCCGGAAGTCTGGCCGCGCCCGACCGTGAAGGTCCACTTAGATCTGCTTGGTCCGAGAGATAAGGGCCGCTGAAGAGTGGGGTCCGTCTGGCATGATCGGCGGGCGCGACAGGGGGACATGGAGAAACGCACCGCATGAGCTCACACAGCACCGCCGCCGAACGGCGCGTCGCACTCGTCACCGGATCGTCCTCGGGCATCGGCGCCGCCGTCGCCCGCCGCCTCGCCGAGGCCGGCTACCGGGTCGCGGTCAACTCCGCGCGCTCCGTCGAGGCCGGCGAGCGCCTCGCCGCCGAACTGCCCGGCGCCGTCTACCTCCGGGCGGACGTCTCCGACGAGACCCAGGCCGGGGAACTCGTCGAGCGGACCGTGGACACCCTCGGCCGCCTTGACCTCCTCGTCAACTGCGCGGGCACCACCCGGTTCATCCCGCACGACGACCTGGAAGCCGCCTCGCCCGAGGTCTGGCGCCACCTCTACGACGTCAACGTCATCGGCGTCTGGCAGACCGTCACCGCCGCCGTCCCGCACCTGCGGAAGACCCGCGGCAACGTCGTCACCGTCTCCTCCCAGGCCGGCGTCCGGCCCGGCGGCAGCTCCATCCCGTACGCCGTCTCCAAGGCCGCCGTCAACCACATGACGAAGCTCCTCGCCAAGACCCTCGGCCCCGACGTCCGCGTCAACGCGGTCGCGCCCGGCCTCGTCGACACCCCCTGGTTCGACGGGGTCGAGGGCGCCGACGCCGCCAAGGAGCACGTCGCCGGGGTCGTCCCGCTGCGCAGGATCGGCCGCCCCGAGGACATCGCCGGCGCCGTCTTCGACCTGGCCCACGCGTCGTACATCACCGGCGAGGTCCTCCTGGTCGACGGCGGCGGACATCTGCTGGGCTGACACCGCCCGTCCGAAGGCGCCGTCAGAGCTTCAGCTTGAAGCCGTCGTGGCTGCGCGCGAAGCCCAGCGAGGCGTAGAAGCGGTGGGCGTCCGTCCGCCGCTTGTCGCTGGTCAGCTGGACGAGCGCGCAGCCGCGCTCCTTCGCCCGCGCCACGGCCCGCTCCATCAGCTCCCGGCCGAGCCCGCCGCCGCGCCGGTCGGCCCTGATCCGGACCGCCTCGATCAGGGCCCGTTCGGCGCCGCCCCTGCCGAGCCCCGGGATGTACGTGGCCTGGAGGCAGCCCAGGACGGGACCGCCGTCCACCAGGACCAGCATCTCGTTGCGCGGATCGCCCCCGATGTCCGCGAAGGCCCGCTCGTACGCCTCGGTGACGACGACCGAGGCGGGGTCCACGACCCTGTCCTCGTCGGCGAGCAGGGCGAGGACGGCGGGCAGTTCGGCGCGGGTGGCGGGGCGAAGGATCACGGGACGAAGTCTCCCACGGTGGATCCCCTTGACCTCAACCATGGTTGAGGGAGGACGGTGGAGCCATCCGAACCGAGCAGGAGGAGACACTCCATGAACGCCGTCGCACGCCCCGATGCCCGCCCCGACCTCCACCGCCCCGGCGTCGGCGCCGTCCTCGTCAGCACCTGGAGCGTCGGCACCCCCGAGCGCCAGCGCGCCGCCGTCGAGGCCATCCGGAGGGCCTGGGAGAGCCGCGAGTGGCCGGACCTCGGCCTGCTCTCGTACAGCGTCTCCGCCGGGACCGACGGGGACACGCTGCTGCACTACTCGCAGTGGACCGAGCAGAAGGCCTACGACGACTTCGTCCGCACCTACCGCGACGACCGGAACGCCGAGATCGACGCCGCCGTGCCCGGCATCGAGCGGGTGGAGCTCCGCCGCTACGCGCCGATCCACCGTTCCGCCGTCCGCGGCGGGACGGGCACCGGCGAGCTGCCGGGGGTCGTCGTGGTCGTCGAGGCCGACTTCGACGGGCCCGGGGCGGGGCGCCGGGAGGACTGGGTGGACACCGTGTTCACCGCCCTGGACGAGGACGCGGCGAAGCGGCCGGCCTCCGGCGGGATCAGCGCCCAGTTCCACCTGTCCACCGACGGCGGCCGGGTCCTGAACTACGCCGAGTGGGAGAGCGAGCAGGCCCACGCGGAGTGGCTGGCGGACGACGCCCGGCTGAGCGAGGCCTGGAAGCGGGTGCATCACCACCCGGGACTCGCGGGCAGCCGGGTGCGGCGGTACACGCCCGCGCTCAGTCTGAGCGCGGGCGTGTGACGGCCCCGGCCGTCAGGGGCGGAAGCGCAGGACCTGCGGGTCGTGGTCGCTGTCCTGGTCGGCGAACTCGGCGTTGATGTGCACGCTGTCGTACTCGAAGTGGTGCACGCCCGGGCTGGTCAGGATCTGGTCGAGGACCTGGCTGTTGCCCTGGTAGACGTACGAGTAGCGCTCGCCGGCCGGCAGCGACTTCACGGCCGGGTAGAGCACGCCGCCGTCCGTCAGCGCCTGCGCCGTGCCGGAGAACTCGAAGTCGTTGATGTCGCCGACCACGAGCACGTCGGCCTGCTTGTCGACCGCGACGATGTCCTTCACGAAGGCGTTGACGGCCTGCGCCTGGAGGAGTCGCTTCGCCTCGGAGGAACGGTTCGGCGGCTGGTGGTGCGAGACGATGGACTCGTCGCCGCCCTTCGAGCCGAAGTGGTTGGCGATCACGAAGACCGTGCGGCCGCGGAAGACGAACTCGCCCGCGAGCGGCTTGCGGCTGGCCTCCCAGGCGGCGTTCGCCGGGTCGATGCGGCCGGGGGAGAGGGTCAGCGCGGCGCGGCCCTTGGTGCCCGTGACGGCGGTGGCGGTGGTCGCGTCGCCACCGGCGCGGTCCGTGAAGGAGACCCGCTCGGGGTTGAAGAGGAAGACCTGACGGATGTTGCCGCCGGGCTCGCCGCCGTCCTTGCCGTTCACCGGGTCGATGGAGCGCCACTCGTACGCCGGGCCGCCGGCCGCCACGATCGCGTCGGTGAACTTCTTCACCGTCGCGTCGGCGGCGACCGTGCCGTCGTTCTTGGCGCCGTTGTTGTCCTGGATCTCCTCCAGGGCGACGATGTCGGGCGAGGCGAGGTTCTCGACGACCGCCTTCGCGAGCGCGTCGAACTTCTCCTGCGGGTCGCCCGGGTCGAGGTTCTCCACGTTGTACGTCGCCACGGCCAGCTCGTTCTTGTGCTGCCTGTCCGTGGTCTCGCGCTCCAGGCCCTCGTCGACGACCGTGCCGAGGGTGCGGGCGGTCAGCGTGTAGCCGCCGAACTGGTTGAAGTCGAGGGGGCCCTCGGTGGTGCCGGTCAGCCGGTCGCCCACGTTCGCCTTGGGGAAGGGCTGCTGGGCGAGCGGGGTCAGCGACTGGATCTGGAGCCGACCGGTGTTCTGGGACTCGTACGAGCCGTAGACCGTGCCGCCGCGCAGGTTGGGGTTCTCCCAGGGCTTCACCGTCACCCAGAGCTCCGCGTACGCGTCGGTGGCGCCGACCACCCGCGAGGAGTCGATCCGGACGTTGGTGCCCTCCAGGGACTCGTAGTAGTCCAGGGCGTACGTCTCGGGGTCCAGGGTCAGGCCGTTGATCGATCCGCCCGCGGCCGGGTCGCCCTCGGGGGTGTACGCGTCGGGGACCGACCAGCCCGAGATCGTCACCGGGGCCGGGACCGGGTTGCCCTTCGAGACGACCGTGACGACCGGCTTGGAGATCTGGGTCAGCGACTGGTTGCCCGAGTTCAGGCCGCCGGGGACGTACTCGGTGACCGTGCCGTTCAGGCTGACGGCGTCGCCGACGGCGACGGTCGGGACGGAGCTCGTGAAGACGAAGATGCCCTCGCTGGTGGCCGGGTCCGCGTCGGCCTCCGGGTCCTGGATCCAGAATCCGCGCGAGCCGTAGGTGCGGACGCCGGTGACGATGCCCGTGACGCCGGTGACCTGCTTGCCGACGAGGGGGGAGACGCGCGTCGTGCCCTGGATGTCGTGGATGCGGACGCCGGCGGCCGCGCCGTCCGCGGCGGCGGCCTCCGCGGTGGTGATCTCCGCGGCGACGCTCGACGGGCCCGCGAGCAGACCGGCGGCGAGGGCGGAGGCGACGACGGCGGAGACCGCGGCGAATCTCGGTATGGACGAAGACATCAGAGGCTCCGAGGGTGCTTGGAGGAAAGGCAGATGAATCTACGCGCGTCAATCTCTTGTGAGAGCCCCGCACTTGTCAAGAGTCGACGGGTTGGCAGCTGCTGGCTCGGCTGTCGGTCGTGGTTGGCCGGTGTGTCCCTCGATGGGGTGAACGGGGGCGGTTCCCGGGATCTTGTGCTCTGCGGCACGGACGATCGGTGGTGGCAGACGGGTTCGATGCGGTCGGGGGAGGGTGGCCGGTGGCGCGCAGGCGCGGCAGGAAGCGGGAGCTGCGGGCCGTCGCGGCCCCGTTCACGGTTTCCGCGCCCACCGGGGCCCGTATCCGGGACCGGCTGCGGGTGAGTGCGGGTGAGGCGGAGGTGCTGCGGCTCGTCGGTGAGCACCTGGGCCGGCACCAGCGGGCCGATCTCGCCCAGCGCATCGGCCTTGGCAGGGTCGCGGCGAAGGACAATCGGCGCGCACCGCGAAAGAAGTCCCTCACGGCCGTCTCCTCCTCCCGTTGGGCCGGGGCCATGACCCGTGCCTCGGAGGACCAATACCAGCTTTCGGTCCGGGCCCTGTTCAATGAGAGGTCCTCCCTGCGCCGTGCCGTGCGCACCGTGGAGAAGCGGCTCGCGGTGCCGTGCGGGCAGCGCTCGAAGTCCCGTGCGCGAGGTTATTCCACCCAAGCCGAACGCTTCGAGAAGCAGCGCCGCCTCCAGGTCCTCACCGGCCGACTTGCGGGCGTCGAGCAGCGCATCGAAGCCGGGCGCCCTACGATCACGGCCGGGGGTCGGCGCCTGCTGAAGACCCGCCACAACCTGGCCGACGCCCGGCTCACCGAGGCGGAGTGGCGGCAGCGGTGGGACGCCGCCCGTCTGTTCCTGACCGCCGACGGCGAATCCGGCGCCCCGCACGGCAACTACACCATCACCGTCGCGCCGGAGACCGGCGAGGTGTCGATGGTGCTGCCCGAGCCGCTGCGGCATCTGGCGAACGCCCCCAGGGGCCGCTACGAGCTGTCGTGCCCCGTGCGGTTCTCGCACCGGCGGGAGGAGTGGCTGGACCGGGCCACCGCGAACCGGGCCGTGCGGTACGACATCGTGCACGATCCGGTGCGCGGCCGCTGGTACCTCGACGCCTCCTGGGCCGTCGAGGCGGCCGTGCTGCCCACGCCGGAGGAGATCCGGTCCCGCGGCGAACGTCTCCTCGGCGTCGACCTCAACGCCGAACACCTCGCCGCGTACGTCCTCGACCCGCACGGCAACCCCGTCGGCGAACCCATCACCGTGCCGATCGCCGTCGAGGGACCGGCGTCCCAGCGGGACGGCCGTCTGCGGGCCGCGATCAGCCGGCTCCTCGCCGTTGCCCGTGCGCATCACTGCACGGGCATCGCGATCGAGGACCTGGGCTTCGGCGACGCCCGCGCCACCGGCCGGGAGACCATGGGGCGCGGCGGGCGCGGGAAGAAGTTCCGCCGCACCGTCGCCGCCATCCCCACCGCCCGCTTCCGGGAGCGGCTGCGCTCTATGGCCTTTCACGCCGGACTCGTGGTGATCGCGGTCGATCCGGCGTACACCAGCGTCTGGGGCGGGCGGTACTGGAAGGCCCCGCTCCAGCAGAACAACCGGCAGGCCACCGTCACCGGGCACCACGGTGCCTCGGTGGCCATCGGACGACGCGCCCTGGGGCACCGAGTGCGGCGTCGGCCAGGTGTGACCGTCCACGACCGGAGGATCGTGGCACGGAGAGCTACCGGCCAGGCCGCACTCGTCCCCAGGGCACGTGGGGCCGCGAGCCCACCCAGGACGGCGAGCACGCCACACGGAGGCGGCAAGACTCGACCGTGCCGAGGTGACCAGCTCGCGCTGTTCCCCGACCTCGAAGACCGTTCGCGAGGTCACCGGGCCCTCACCGGCCCGGCTTCGTGCGTGCTGCCGACACCGGCTGACAACGCCAAGAACGGTGTACGAAGGCTGACGGATCCGTGAACCGACGGGCGGGGTCCCGGATGCGTCTACCCTGAGGACGCTCGATGAGCCCCTCATCCCCTTCACCCACGCACGCGTCGAGGAGACCCCCCAGATGTCAGCGGAGCACCCCACCCTTCCCCCCGTTCGGCTGCCTGCGGACGCGGAGCTGGCGCGGGACGCCCTGGCCGCACCCCTTCTCGCCCAGGCGGTACGGCTCGCCCGCTGGGCCGGACCCGCGACCCGGGTCGACGCGGGCGGCGATCTCGTCGACGAACAACTCCCCGAGGCCGCCGAAGTGCTGGGCCTCGCCGACGACGAGGACGGCGAGACCTGGGCCGGCGACGCCTGGCGGCTCGCCGTCGACACCGGCCTCGTCACCGTCGAGGACGGCGAGGAGGGCGAGGACGCCGACCTCCCCGGCCGGGCCGGCCCCGGCGAGAACCTCGCGCTGGTCACGGGCGGTTCGCCCCAGGACGTCCTCGGACTCTGGCTGGACGGCTTCGACGCCGTCTTCGCCGACGCCGTCGCGCCCGTCCTCGACGACCTGGACGCGATCCTCGGCGAGGACGGCGAGATCGACATCGAGGCGCTCGACTGGGACCCCGAGGCCGAGGCCGAGTTCCTGGAGGGCGTCCTCGGCAACCTCTACCTGCTGACCGTCAGCGAGGGCGGAGCCGGCGAGGGTCCCGTGCCGCTGCCCGCGCTCGCCGCGTCGATGGTCGTCCCCGACGACATGGGCGAGCCCACCGACGACGTCCTGGAGCAGGTCTCGGACGCGATGATGCGGCTCGACGAGCAGTTCCGGCTGCTCGAACCGATCGGGCTCGTCGAGTACCAGCCCGTCGACGAGGCCCTCATGGCCGAGGAGGGCGAGGAGCCCGCGCCGCCCGTCGACGACGAGGACGTCACCCGCTACGGCATGGTCCGGCTCACCCCGCTCGGGCTCTACGGCGTCCGGACCAGGATGCTGGAGGCCGGCGTGGACGCGCCCGCCGTCGGCGACCTGACGGAGAAGGACGCCGACGCGCTCCTCGACGGGATCGCCGGCTACCCGGCGGCCGCCGCCCGCGAGGAGACCGCCGCGTGGCTGGCCGGCCGCGACGCGCTCGGCGCCGCCCGCGAACTGCTGCACGCCGCCCGGGGCGCCGACGCCGGCTCCCCGCTCCGCCGCCTCCACTGCCAGCAGACGCTCTCCCTCGTGGGCGCCGAGGCGGAGCCCGCCGTCCGGGAGGTCCTGGACGACGCGGAACTCGGCGGCCTCGCCCGGGTCTGGCTTGCGGAGCGCGGCGCGGCGGACGTGCCCGCGCCGCCGGAGTCGATGATCTTCTGGCTGGCGATCGACACGATCGCGGCCCAGCTCTCCTCGGACGGCTACCTCCAGGAGCTCCAGGAGCTGATCGAGGGCCTGACCGGCCGCCACAGCGGTTTCTTCGAGGCGGCCTGGCGGGTGGAGCACCCGGCCACGGCGGAGGTCCTGGAGGCGATGGGCCGCCTGCACCGGGACAAGGCGTCGGCGAAGGAGGCCCGCAAGGCCGCCTTCAAGGCCCGCTCCCGCTCGGGCTCCTGACCCGGGGCCACGGAAAGGGGCGCCCCCGCGCGGGACGCCCCTTTCGTGGCGCTCCGCGCGGGACACCCCCTTCCAAGGCGCTCCGCGCGGATGTCCGGAAAGCGGCGCCGGGGGAGCAAGGCGCGGGGCGTGGTGCCCCGTCAGGGCGGCCCTGTGGTGTTCCCGTGGTGTTCAGGCGGTGTTCGTAGCGGCGCGGGAGGGTAGCGGCGCGAGATCCGGCCATCACAGGGAGAACCCACCACCATGCCGCTCAACCGCAGAGAGTTCACCAAGCAGTCCGCCGTCGCCGGCGCGGGCCTCGCCCTCACCGGAGCCGTCGGGGCCCTCGCCACCGCGCCCGAGGCGCTCGCGTCCGACGAGCCGGAGGCGTACGGCGCGGGCCACGATCACGGGCGGACGCTCGGGTACGGCCCGCTGGTCGCCGACCCCGACGGGATCCTCGCCCTGCCCGAGGGCTTCTCGTACCGCGTCATCACCCACAGCGGCGTGACGCGCCTGGAGTCCGGCGAGTTCACGCCCTCCAACCACGACGGCACCGCCGCCTTCGCCGGACCGCGCGGCACCACGTACCTCGTCAACAACCACGAGCTCAAGGGCCCCCGCGGCAAGTGGGAGCACCCCGTCCCGCTCACCGAGGGGCTCGTCTACGACCCGGCCGCGGCCGGCGGCTGCACGGTCGTCGAGGTGCACCGCGACGGCACCGTCGCCGAGTGGGTCGGCATCGCCGGCACCTCCACCAACTGCGCGGGCGGCCGCACCGCCTGGGGCACCTGGCTGACCGGCGAGGAGACCGAGGACCTGGCCGGCAAGAACGGCATGACCAAGGACCACGGCTACGTCTTCGAGGTCGACCCGTACGACCGCCGCGCCAACCTCGCCCCGAAGCCGGTCAAGGCCTTCGGCCGCTACGCCCACGAGGCCGTCGTCGTCGACCCCAAGCGCGGCCACGCCTACCTGACCGAGGACGCCTCCGGCCCCAACGGGCTGTTCTTCCGCTGGGTGCCGCCGCAGGGCTTCGAGCACGGCCGCGGCAAGCTCCGCGCCCTGGCCGACGACGCCGGTGTGCTCCAGGCCTTCAGGTGCATCGACTCCTCCGGCCGCTTCGTGGACGACCTGTCCCGCGCCACCCGGATCGGCACCGTCTACGGCGTCGACTGGGTCGACGTCCCCGACCGCGACGCCCGCACCACCCCCGTCCGCAAGCAGTTCACGGACGGCCAGGTCACCCGCGCCCGCAAGCTGGAGGGCATGTGGTGGGCCGACGGCGGCGCCTACGTCGTCTCCTCCTACGCGCGCGAGGAGAGCCCCGGCACCGCGCACGACGGTCAGGTCTGGTTCTACGACCCCAAGCGCCGCACCCTCACCCTCAAGGTGCTCCTCGGGGTGAACGCGGCCCCGGACGAGGACGGCGCCTTCGACGGCCCCGACAACATCACCGTCTCCCCGTACGGCGGGCTCGTCATCGCCGAGGACGGCGAGGGCGTCCAGCACCTCTTCGGCGCGACCGACTCGGGCCGCACCTACCCCATCGCACGCAACGACCTCAACGACAGCGAGTTCACGGGCGTCGTCTTCTCGCCCGACGGCGACACGCTGTTCGCCTGCATCCAGAGTCCGGGCATCATGGTCGCGATCACCGGTCCCTGGCGCCGCCAGCCCCGCCGCTGACGCCGGAACCGATCTCTGGCCGGACCCGTGGACCGACATCTAACATGTCAGTCCATGGACGCACTGCGGCCCGTGGGCCGGACCCTGCTGCGTGACCGGGCGTACGAGGCGCTGCGCGAGGCCATCGTCCGCGGCGACCTCGCCCCCGGCTCCCCGCTGAAGGACGCCGATCTCGCCGAACGGCTCGGGCTCTCGCGCGCACCCGTGCGCGAGGCCCTGGCCCGGCTCGGCGACGAGGGGCTCGTCGAGTCCAAGCCGCAGAGCTACACCCGGGTCACCCGGCCGGTCAGCAGGGTCGTCCGGGACGCCGCCTCGGTGGTGCGGGTGATGCACGAGCTCGCCGCCAGGACCGGGGTGCCGCTGCTCGGCCCCGAGGGCATCCGGACCATGCGCGAGGCCAACGAGCGCTTCGCGGCGGCCGTCCGCTCCTCCGACGTGGAGGCCGCCCTGAACGCCGACGACGAGCTCCACCAGGTCCTCGTCGTCGCCAGCGGCAACCACGCGGCCGCCGCCACGATCGCGCGGTACACCCCTCTGATCCGCCGCGTCGAGCGGCGCCTCTTCGGCGATGCCGGGAGCTGCGGATCGGCCGAGCTGCACGCCCGGCTCATCGAGGCGTGCGAGGCGGGGGACGCGGAGGAGGCGGTGCGGGTCACCACGGAGATCTGGGCCGCGCTCGAACAGCTCGCGGACGACGCCATCGAGGTGGCCGAGGTGACCGGCATCCCCGCGCCCCCGCCCGCCGGCGCCCCAGCCCCGGGGAGCCCGCCGCCCGTCCCGTAGAGCGTCCAGGACCGTCGACCCGTCGCCGCATCCACCGGGAGCCGCTTTGCCGATCACCGACTTCGACCGCTACCCGCTCCTCTTCGGGCCCTCCCCGGTCCACCCCCTCGAACGGCTGACGCACCGCCTCGGCGGCGCCGCCCTCTGGGCCAAGCGCGAGGACTGCAACTCCGGCGTGGCGTACGGCGGGAACAAGACCCGCAAGCTGGAGTACCTGGTCGCCGACGCGCTCGCCCAGGGCTGCGACACCCTCGTCTCCATCGGCGGGGTCCAGTCCAACCACACCCGCCAGGTCGCCGCCGTCGCGGCCCGCGCCGGACTCGGGTGCGTCCTCGTCCAGGAGAGCTGGGTCGACTGGCCCGACTCCGTCTACGACAAGGTCGGCAACATCCTGATCAGCCGCCTCGCGGGCGCCGACGTGCGCCTGGTGAAGGCCGGTTTCGGCATCGGCTTCAAGGAGAGCTGGGAGCAGGCCCTGCGCGAGGTCGAGGAGGGCGGCGGGAAGCCGTACGCGATCCCGGCGGGCGCCTCCGACCACCGCCTCGGCGGTCTCGGCTTCGCCAACTGGGCCTACGAGGTGGCCGAGCAGGAGCGCGAGCTCGGTGTCTTCTTCGACACGGTCGTCGTCTGCTCGGTGACCGGCTCCACCCAGGCCGGCATGGTCGCGGGCTTCGCCGCGCTCGCCGAGGAGGGCGGCCCGGCCCGGCGGATCATCGGGATCGACGCGTCCGCGAAGCCCGTCCCCACGCGCGAGCAGATCACCCGGATCGCCCGGAGCACCGCCGCCCTCATCGGCGTCGAGCGCGAGGTGACGGCG
This sequence comes from Streptomyces sp. NK15101, assembly GCF_020400725.1. Classification (GTDB taxonomy): domain Bacteria; phylum Actinomycetota; class Actinomycetes; order Streptomycetales; family Streptomycetaceae; genus Streptomyces. The sequence goes on from NZ_JAINVG010000015.1 coordinate 109,815, forward strand.
GCCGACGTCGAACTGGACGAGCGCTACCACGCCGGGACGTACGGCGTTCCGGACGAGACCACCCTCGACGCGATGCGGCTCGCCGCCCGCACCGAGGGCATGGTCACCGACCCCGTCTACGAGGGGAAGTCGATGGCGGGTCTGGTCGACCTGGTGGACCGGGGAGAGATCGGCCGGGACTCGACCGTGCTCTACGCCCACCTGGGCGGCCAGCCCGCCCTCAACGCCTACAGCGCGCTGTTCTGAGAGGCGTCCCGTCGCCGAGGGCCGTCCGGCGGATCGGGGCCGGACGGCCCTAGAGCGCCTGGGCGGCCGGCTTCACCATGCCCCGGACGGTCCGCGACTTCACGAACTCGCCCATCGCCGTCATCTCCCACTCGCCGGAGAACTGCTTGATCAGCTTGGCCATCATCACGCCGGTCTGCGGCTCGGCGGTGGTCAGGTCGAAGCGGACCAGCTCCTCGCCCGTCGTCCCGTCGAGGAGCCGGCAGTAGGCCTTGGCGACCTCGGTGAACTTCTGGCCCGAGAAGGAGTTGACCGTGAAGACCAGGCCGGTGGCGTCGGCCGGCAGCCGGCCGAGGTCGACCGTGATCACCTCGTCGTCGCCCGCGCCCTCGCCGGTGAGGTTGTCGCCGGAGTGCTTGACCGAGCCGTTCAGGATGGACAGCTTGCCGAAGTAGCAGCTGTCCAGGTGGTTGCGCTGCGGGCCGTACGCGATGACGGAGGCGTCCAGGTCGATGTCCTTGCCCCGGTAGGCGGGCTCCCAGCCGAGACCCATCTTGACCTGGGAGAGCAGCGGGCGGCCGCCCTTGACCAGGGACACCGTCTGGTTCTTCTGGAGGCTGACCCGGCCCTTGTCGAGGTTGATCTTGCCGGTGGAGACGGGGGCGGCGGCCGGGGCCGGCGGGACCGGGGCCGCGATGCGCGGGTCCACCGGGGCGGCGGGCGGCACCGGCGGGGCCACGGGGGCCGCGGCGACGGGCGCGGGGGCGGCGGGCGCGGGGGCGGCGGGCGCGGGGGACGGGGCGGCGGCGGGCTCGTCGTCCACCGAGACGCCGAAGTCGGTCGCGATGCCGGCCAGCCCGTTCGCGTACCCCTGGCCCACCGCGCGGGCCTTCCAGACGCCGTTGCGCAGGTAGATCTCGACGACCACCAGTGCCGTCTCCGTGGCCAGGCGCGGCGGCGTGAACGTGGCGATCACGGCGCCGTCGTCCGCGTTCCGGATGGTGGCCGTCGGCTCGATGCCCTGGAAGGTCTGGCCCGCGGCGTCCGGGCTCGCCGTGACGACGATCCTCTCGATGCCGGCCGGGAGGGCGCCGGTGTCCACCAGGATCGCGTCGGGCGTGGCCCCGCCGCCGGAGCGGTAGGTGACACCCGGCCCGGCCGGCTGGTTGTAGAAGATGAAGTCGTCGTCCGAGCGCACCTTGCCGTTGGCGCCGAGCAGCAGGCCCGAGACGTCGAGCCGCACGGGGGCGGCCACGTCCACCGCCACGCGCGCGGCGGTGAGAGGGATGTTCGAGCCGGGGGTCATAGCGGTCATGCCAGGGGTAACGATCCGGCCCCCTTTGCCGTTCCCTTACCGGCGGCCGGTTCGGCCACTCCGGTTACGCGGGTGGTTCCCGGCCTGCCGCTCGTTGCCGAAGCGGTACGAGCCCGTCCAGCGGGCCATCACCAGCTGGGCGTCGCCCGTCTCCACCTCGGCGAGGAACTTCTCGGCGCGCCCGCCGCGCAGCACGCCCGCGGCGCGTCCCCGGTGGGTGAGGGCGACGGAGCCGTCGCGGCGCCGTTCGTAGGCGAATCCATGGGGTCGTGGCATGCCGGGCATCCTGCCGTTCCCGGTCAGATCCGTCATATGAATATTCTTTCGGTTCATGGGAGCTGTGGGGCCCGCGGGCGGCGCGGGGGTGACGGGCGGGAGCTCGTTCCGGACGGGGGACGTGGACGAGGCGCGAGAGGAGCTCGACGCGCGCTACTACGCCAACCGCATGGCCGTCGTCGACGGGGAACGGCGCCCCTTCGCGGCCCGCTTCGACACCGTTTCGCTCGGGCCGCTGGTCATCGGCGACCTCAGCTGCGGCGCCGATGTGCGGATGAGCTTCGGCGAGCTCGGCGCGTACCACCTCAACGCGCCGCTGAGCGGGACGATGGAGATGCGCCAGGGCGGCGGCTCCCGGATCGTCGCGACGCCCGCCGAGGCGCTGCTCCTCGACCCGGCCGGTGACACCTTCCTCGACCGCTGGAGCGGGGACTGCCGGACCCTGTCCGTGAAGATCGGCGCGGCCGAACTGCGTGACCGCCTCGAAAAGCTGACGGGCCGCCCGCCGCGTGGCCCGCTGGTCTTCGAGCCCCGCCTGGACATCACGCGCGGCCCCGGCCTGAGCTGGGTGCGCTTCGCCCGCCAGGTCGCCGCCGAGGCGCTCGCCGGGGAGGGGCTCGCCACGCACGAGCTGGTCGCGAGGCCCCTGCAGGAGGCGCTGCTGAACGGGCTGCTGCTGGCCGCCGAGCACCCGTGGCGGGAGGCGCTCGCCCATCCGGGGGAGGCGCGGCGGCCGGCCCCGGTCAAACGCGCCATGGACGCGGTGCGGGAGCGCCCCGAGCACCCGTTCACGACCACCGAGCTCGCCGCCCTGGGCCGGGTGAGCGTGCGGCGTCTGCAGGAGTCCTTCCGGGAGTACGTGGGGATGTCGCCGATGGCGTACGTGCGGGAGGTCCGGCTCGACCGGGTCCGCGAGGAGCTGCGGGCGGCCGCACCGGACGAGGTGAGCGTGAGCGAGGTGGCCTGGCGCTGGGGCTTCGCCCATCAGGGCCGGTTCGCGGCCCGCTACCGGGAGAGGTTCGGCGAGTCGCCGTCCCGGACGCTCCGCGCGGGCCGCTGAGCCGAGGAAGGGGCGCTGGGCGGAGGGCCGCTGGGCCGAGGAGGGGGCGCGTCCGCGTGGGCGGGTGTGCTTCCGGTGCACCGGCCCACCGCGCAATCCGGACAGGTACCGCGTTCCGCGGCTCGCGATGATCTTCGGCCGGACCTACGGTGAGCTGGTCAGGTGCGTCGGCGCACCGAGGCCCGGGCCCCGGCCGGCTCCCCCGTATCAGTCCGGCCGGGGCCCGTGTACCCCCTCCGGTCAGTGCGGCCAGCGGGGCGGGTCGGCGCAGAAGTGGCCGCCCACGTAGAGGTCGTCGGGGCTGCCCTCGGCCGGGAGGCCCTTCTCGGCGACGATCTTCTCCGCGTAGACCTCCGAGTCGTCCTCCGGCGCGTAGCCGAGTGCCCGGGCCGTGGAGAGGTCCCACCACGCGCGCGTGTTGGCGGACGAGCCGTACACGACCGTGTGGGCCACGTCCTCGGCGGTGAGCGCCGCGTGCAGGAGGCGGGCGCAGTCGGCGGGGCTGAGCCACATCGAGAGCATCCGCACCGAGGTGGGCTCCGGGAAGCAGGAGCCGATGCGCAGGGAGACGGTCTCGATCCCGTGCAGGTCCCAGTAGAGCTGGGCCAGGTCCTCGCCGAAGCACTTGGAGAGTCCGTAGAAGGTGTCGGGCCGGTGCGGGGTGTCGACCGGGACGGGCGGCTCGCCCTCGCGCGGCCGCCGGGTGAAGCCGACCGCGTGGTTGCTGGAGGCGAAGACCACGCGCCGGACGCCCTCCTCGCGTGCGGCCTCGTAGAGGTGGTGGGTGCCGGCGATGTTGGCGGCCATGATCTTCTCGAAGTCGGCCTCCAGGGAGATGCCCGCCAGATGCACGATCGCGTCGACGCCCCGGACCGCCTCGCGCAGCGCGGCGCGGTCCGCGAGGTCGGCGACGATCGCGTCCGGCGCCTCCGGCACGGGGGCGACGTCCAGGAGGCGGAGCTCGTAGCCGTACGGGGGCAGCAGCTCCCGCATCAGCGTGCCGACGCCCCCGGCGGCGCCGGTGAGCAGGACGGTGCGGGGTGCGGTCATGGAGCGGATCTCCTCCGTCGATGGCATTCACATGAGCGGCATTCACAACCGTGGACACGCTAGGGAGGCGTCCGACGGGGCGTCAAGATCCTTGACGGAGCCGCGCAATCGCCTTGACCGGCCGATCGGGGCTGCTCTAGCGTGCGTGAGGCCAGCGTTCATGCATATGGATGAAAGTCATGATTGTGCACGACGGACTTCCCTGGGAGCGCCCGTGACCACTGCCCCGCTCGCCGGCCGCCTCGACGGCCTGCTGTTCTTCCCCGTCACCGCCTTCGCACCCGACGGCTCCGTCGACCTCGCCGCCTTCCGCGCCCACGTCCGCGCCGGTGTCGACGCCGGCGCCGCGGCCGTGTTCGCCTGCTGCGGCACCGGCGAGTTCCACGCCCTCACCCCCGAGGAGTTCCGGGACTGCGTCGCCGCCGCCGTCGAGGAGGCCGCCGGCCGCGTCCCCGTCGTCGCCGGCGCCGGCTACGGCACCGCGCTCGCCGTCCACTACGCGCGCCTCGCCGAGGAGGCGGGCGCCGACGGGCTCCTCGCCATGCCCCCCTACCTCGTCGTCCCCGACCAGGCCGGGCTGCTCCGCCACTACACCGAACTCGCCGCCGCCACCTCGCTCGACGTCATCGTCTACCAGCGGGACAACGCGGTCCTCACCCCCGACACCGCCGTCGCGCTCGCCCGCACCGACGGCGTCATCGGCCTCAAGGACGGCCTCGGCGACCTCGGCCTCATGCAGCGGATCGTCAGCGCCGTCCGCGCCGAGGGCCTCGACCTGCTCTACTTCAACGGTCTGCCGACCGCCGAACTCACCGGCGCCGCCTACCGGGGCATCGGCGTCACCCTCTACTCCTCCGCCGTCTTCTGCTTCGCCCCCGACCTCGCCCTCGCCTACCACCGCGCCCTCGCCTCCGGCGACGAGGCCACCCTGAACCTGCTCGTCGACGGCTTCTACCGGCCCCTCGTCGAACTCCGCTCCCGGGGCCGGGGATACGCCGTCTCGCTCGTCAAGGCGGCCGTGCGCAGGGGCGGCCTGGACGTGGGCGAGGTACGGCCGCCGCTGAGCGAGCCCGCGCCCGAGCACGTCGACGCGCTCATGCTGCTCGTCGAGCGCGGCCGGACCCTCCTCAAGGAGGTCGGCGCATGAGGACCGGAGCCTTCCCCGAGGAGGTCGGCGCATGAGGACCGGAGCCTTCCTCTACCCCTGGGACGTCGACGGCGACCCGGCCGCGCCCGGACTCCTCGCCGAACTCGGCCTCGCGCAGGTCACCCTCGCCGCCGCCTACCACTCCACGCGCGCGCTGAGCCCCCGTCACCCCGCCCACCGGATCGTCACCGCCGAACACGCCGCCGTGCTCTACCCGCCGGACCCCCGCCGCTGGGCGGACCGCGCGCTCCGCCCCTACCCCGCGGGGGAGTGGGCGCCCGGGGACGCCTACGGACGGGCCGCCGAGGCCCTCGCCGCGAGCGGCCTGGACGTGCACAGCTGGGTCGTCCTCGCGCACAACTCCCGCCTCGGCGCCGAACATCCCGGGACCTCCGTCGTCAACGCCCACGGCGACCGCTATCCGTGGGCCCCCTGCGTCGCCCGCCCCGAGGTCCGCGCCCTCCTCGTCGACCTCGCCGCCGAGGCGGCCGTCCGGCCCGGCGCGACCGGCACGGAACTGGAGTCCTGCGGCTGGTACGGCCTCGCCCACCTGCACGCCCACGACAAGACCGCCGGGATCGCCCTGGGGGAGCGCGAGCAGCTCCTGATGTCGCTCTGCTTCTGCTCCTCCTGCCGCGAGGGGTACGGGGAAGAGGGGGCCGACCCCGACGAGCTGGCCGCCGCCGTACGCGCCGCCCTGGAGCCCGTCTGGGCCGGCGCGGGACCGGCGGGCGGGCTCGGTGCCCTGGAGGTCCCCGCCCTCGCCTGGCGCGCGCGGACCGCCCGCACCTTCCAGGAGGCCGCCGTCGCCGCCGTGCGCGCCGCCGCCCCGCCCGGCTTCCGCGTCCTGCTGCACGCCGACCCCGACCCGTACCGCTGCGGCGCCGACGCCGGCACGGACCCGGCCCACGTCCTCGGGCTCGCGGACGGCGTCGTCGCCCGCCCGCCGAAGCTCGCCGCCTTCGCGGAGCACGCGCGCCCGGAGACCGTCCTCGCCGCCAACCTCTCCGTCGTCGGCGGCATGGGCGGCGCCCCCGAGCACCTGGCCCGGGACGCCGAGCACGCGCGCGAGGCGGGCGCGACCGAACTGCGCCTCTACCACGCCGGACTGGCCTCGGACGAGGACCTGGCCGCCGTCCGGACGGCGCTGCGGAAGCTGGGCTAGGGCCTGCCGTCGAACTCCCGCCCGCGGGGCGGGCGGGAGTTCGACGGACCCCAGGGGGCTCCCTTGCCGGTCAGGCCGGGTCCCCGGCCTCCGGCAGCGCCGCGAGGAGGCGCTGGGCCGAGGCGCGGGTGTCGGCGACGTGGGCGCGGGCCAGGGCCTCCGCGCCCTCCTCGTCGCGGTCGCGGACCGCCTCGTAGAGCCGCTCGTGCGCCCCGCACATCGGCTCGCCGTCCGCCTGCGCCGAGGTGAGCCGGAAGAGGCGGCGCAGCCGGGAGTCGAGCGGGGCCATCAGGTCCACCAGGAGCGGGTTCCCGGAGAGTTCGACGATGTGGCGGTGGAAGTCGGCGTTGAGCGAGACGGCCCGTGGATCGCCACGGCGGCGGTCGGCCTGGCGGGCGGCGGCGCGAACCTCATGTGGGA
>NZ_JAINVG010000150.1 GCF_020400725.1 Streptomyces sp. NK15101
GGGCGTCAAGCGGGGCGTGCCCGGGGCCGTCCTGCCTCCGCTGAAGCAGCGCCGGGTGGCCAGGCGGCAGCCGGTGGTGGAGGTCCGGGAGCCCGAACCGGCCGGCCGGTCCGACGTCGCCGCCGACAACCCCGTGCCCGAGCCCCCCTTCCTCGGGACGAAGGTCACCACCGGCATCCCGCTGGCCGAGTACGCCCCCTGGCTCGACGAGACCGCCCTGTTCAAGGGCCAGTGGGGACTGAAGGACGCCGCGACCATCGAGACGGAAGGCCGGCCGCGCCTGCGCGCGCTGCTCGACCGGATCGAGCGCGAGGGCCTGGTCGAAGCGGCCGTCGTCCACGGCTGGTTCCCCTGTGTGTCCAAGGGCGACGACCTGATCGTCCTGGACGAGGACGGAGGCGAGCGGACCCGCTTCACCTTCCCCCGCCAGCAGCGGGGCCGCCGCCTCTGCCTGGCCGACTTCCACCGCGCCGAGGAATCGGGCGAGGTCGACGCGGTCGCCTTCCAGGTCGTCACCGTCGGATCGAGGATCGGGGAGGAGACGGCCCGGCTCTTCGCCGCCGACGCCTACCGCGACTACCTCGAACTCCACGGACTGTCCGTCCAGCTGGCGGAGGCCCTCGCCGAGTACTGGCACGCGCGCGTCAGGCGCGAGTGGGGGATCGGCGGCGCCGACCCCGCCGGCCTGGAAGGCATGCTGCGCACCGAGTACCAGGGCTGCCGCTACTCCCTCGGCTACCCGGCCTGCCCCGACCTGGAGGACCGGGCGAAGATCGCCGCGCTGCTCCGGCCGGAGCGGATCGGGGTCGTGCTGTCGGAGGAGTACCAGCTGCACCCCGAGCAGTCGACGGACGCGATCGTCGTCCACCACCCGGAAGCGAGCTACTTCAACGCGGGAGGCCGACGCCTGTGACCCCCGGATCCCCCACCTTCTCCTTCGAGTTCTTCCCGCCGAAGACCGACAGGGGCGAGCAGACCCTCTGGGACGCCATCCGGCGCGTGGAGGCCCTCAAGCCGGACTTCGTCTCCGTGACGTACGGCGCGGGCGGCTCGTCCCGCGACCGGACCATCGACGTCACGAAGCGGATCGTCACCGAGACCACCCTGCGGCCCGTCGCCCACCTGACGGCCGTCGGGCACTCGGTCGCCGAGCTGCGGGCCATCATCGGCGCCTACGCGGACGCCGGCGTCCGGGACGTGCTCGTGCTGCGCGGCGACCCGCCGGGCGACCCGCGCGGCGCGTGGACCCCGCACCCGCAGGGCTTCACGTACGCGAGCGAACTCGTCGAACTCGTGCGCTCACTGGGCGACTTCCGGATCGGCGTGGCGGCCTTCCCGGAGGGCCACCCGCGCTCCGCCGACGCGAAGAGCGACCTGGCGCACTTCGTCGCGAAGTGCCGGGCGGGCGCCGACTACGCCATCACGCAGATGTTCTTCGACCCCGAGGACTACCTGCGGCTGCGGGACCGGGTCGCCGCCGCCGGCTGCGACACCCCGATCATCCCGGAGATCATGCCCGCCACCGACGTGCGCCAGATCCGGCGCTTCGCCGAACTGAGCGACGCCGCGTTCCCCGAGGACCTGGCGCACCGCCTGGAGGCGGCGAAGGACGACCCGGCCGCCGCCTACCGCGTCGGCGTCGAGCACGCGACGCGGATGGGCCTGCGGCTGCTCGACGAGGGCGCGCCGGGCCTGCACTACATCACGCTCAACAAGTCGACGGCGGCCCTGGAGATCCACCGGACCGTCCTCAGCGCAAGGAGAGTTGCAGTCCATGTCTGACCTCACCGCCTTCTCCGACTACAAGGTCGCCGACATCTCGCTGGCCGCCTTCGGCCGCAAGGAGATCACCCTCGCCGAGCACGAGATGCCGGGCCTGATGGCGATCCGCCGCGAGTACGCGGAGGCGCAGCCGCTGGCGGGCGCCCGGATCACGGGCTCCCTGCACATGACGGTGCAGACCGCCGTCCTCATCGAGACCCTGGTCGCCCTCGGCGCCGAGGTCCGCTGGGTGTCCTGCAACATCTACTCCACCCAGGACCACGCGGCCGCCGCGATCGCCGCCGCCGGGATCCCGGTCTTCGCCTGGAAGGGCGAGACCCTGGAGGAGTACTGGTGGTGCACCGAGCAGGCGCTGACCTGGCCGGGCGCCGACGGCCCGAACATGATCCTGGACGACGGCGGCGACGCCACCCTCCTCGTCCACAAGGGTGTGGAGTACCAGAAGACGGGCGTGCTGCCGGAGGCCTCGAACGAGGAGCTGGCGGTGGTCCGCGCCCTGCTGGAGTCCACCTCCCTGGACTGGTCGGCGATGGCGGCCGGCATCCGCGGGGTGACGGAGGAGACGACGACGGGCGTGCACCGCCTGTACGAGATGCACCGCGCCGGCGAGCTCCTGTTCCCCGCGATCAACGTGAACGACGCCGTGACGAAGTCGAAGTTCGACAACAAGTACGGCTGCCGCCACTCCCTCGTCGACGGCATCAACCGCGCCACCGACGTCCTCATCGGCGGCAAGACGGCCGTCGTCTGCGGCTACGGCGACGTCGGCAAGGGCTCGGCGGAGTCGCTGCGCGGCCAGGGCGCCCGGGTCATCGTCACCGAGATCGACCCGATCTGCGCGCTGCAGGCGGCGATGGACGGCTACCAGGTGGCGACCCTGGACGAGGTGGTGGAGACGGCCGACATCTTCATCACCACCACCGGCAACAAGGACATCATCATGGCGTCGGACATCGCCCGGATGAAGCACCAGGCGATCGTCGGCAACATCGGCCACTTCGACAACGAGATCGACATGGCGGGTCTGGCGCGGATCCCGGGGATCGTGAAGGACGAGGTCAAGCCGCAGGTCCACACCTGGACCTTCCCCGACGGCAAGGTCGTCATCGTCCTCTCCGAGGGCCGGCTGCTGAACCTCGGCAACGCGACCGGCCACCCCTCCTTCGTGATGTCGAACTCCTTCGCGGACCAGACGCTGGCGCAGATCGAGCTGTTCACGAAGACGGAGCAGTACCCGACCGACGTGTACGTGCTGCCCAAGCACTTGGACGAGAAGGTCGCCCGGCTCCACCTGGACGCCCTGGGCGTCAAGCTGACGACCCTCCGCCCCGAGCAGGCGTCGTACATCGGCGTCCCGGTCGAGGGCCCGTACAAGCCGGACCACTACCGCTACTGATGATGTGTACCGAACGTGACCCCTGGCTCCCGCACCGGCTCCTCCGTACGGAACGGGACCTGCTGATGCCGCTCCTCCGGCGCACACCGGAGGAGGCGTACGGGCTCCGCACGGCGTGCCCCGGCTGGACCGTCCGACAGGTCCTCGCCCACTGCGGGGCGGCGCTCGTCCGGATCGTCGAGGACCGCCTCGAAGAAGGCGTCTTCCTGCCGGAAGCCAACGCCCGCGACGTCGCCGAACGCGAGGACTGGTCCGTCGGCCGCGTCCTCGACGAACTGGAACGCGGCCTGACCGAGGCGGGGCCGGTCATCGCCGAGCGCGAGAACGGCAGGCTCGACGCGGTCGCCCTCGGCGAATGGGTCCACGCCGGAGACGTACGGGAGGCCCTCGGCGAGCCCGGCGCGTACTGCGGCGCGGCGCTCGACCTCGCCCTCCCGCTGCTCTCGGTGACCAGCCGCCGCCGGGAGACCCCGCGCCTGATCGGCGACCTGGCCGACCGGGACGGCACGGTCTTCCTCGGCAACGAGATCGAGGGCCGGCCGGCGGCGCGGTTCCGGGGGGACGCGGCGACGCTGATCCGGATCTACTCGGGGCGACCGCTGGTCCGGACGCGCTACGAACTGACGGGCGCGACAGAACACGAACTCCTCATCTACCGCTGAGCCCCGCCCCCACGGGCCTCCGCCCGGCGGGGCGGTGCCCCTCCGCCACCTGCCGTGTGGGGCCTGCGCCCGCGAGGCGGGTGCCCCCGTCCGCGCCCGTGTGGGCAGTCGTCCCGCGGGGCGGGACGGGTGGGCACACGGGACGGCGCCCTGAGCGGGACCTCCGCGTTCCGCGCCTGGACCCGCACCCCGTGTGCGGCGCACAAAGTGGTGGCCGTTCAGGCGCGGGAGCCTGGGCCCGGCAAGGGGCGCCCCCCATTGTGCCCACCCGTTCCGCCCCAGCGGAACGACTGCCCACAACGGACGACGAGGCGCGGAACGACCGCCCACAACGGGGGGCGCCGCCCCGGCCGTGCGGCTTGCTGACGAAGGGAACCCCATGTCCACGCTCGACCGGCTCCTCCGTACCGCCGCCGCCGCGCGGCCCGACACCCCCGCCGTCGCCTTCGGCGAAGAAGCGCTCACGTTTCGCGAGCTGCACGACACCACCGCCTCGCTCGCCGCCCACCTCCGGGGACTCGGCGTCGGCCGCGACGCCCGCGTGGGCGTGTACGTCGAGCCGAGTCTCGACCTGATGACCGGCGTCTGGGGCGTGGTCCTGTCCGGCGGCGCCTACGTGCCGCTCTCGCCGGAGTACCCCGAGGAGCGTCTGCGGTACATGATCGAGGACAGCGGTTCCCGGGTCGTCGTGACCCAGGACCGCTTCCGGGACCGGGTCGCGGAGCTGGCCCCGCCCGGTACGACGGTCGTCGTCATCGGGGACGTGCCGCCGGTGCGGGCGGCACCGCTCCCCGCGCCCGACGCGCACGACCTCGCCTACGTCATCTACACCTCCGGCTCCACCGGCAGGCCCAAGGGCGTCATGGTCGAGCACCGCTCGATCGTGTCCCAGATGCGCTGGATGGCGGAGGAGCACCGCCTCGGCCCGGACGCCGTCGTCCTGCAGAAGACGCCGATGAGCTTCGACGCCGCGCAGTGGGAGATCCTCGCGCCGGCGGTCGGGGCCCGGGTCGCGGTCGGTCCGCCGGGGGTGTACCGGGACCCGGAGGGGCTGATCGACGCGGTCCGGGCGTCGGGGGCGACCGTGCTCCAGGGCGTGCCGACGCTCCTCCAGGCCCTCGTCGACACCGAGCGGCTCGGCACCTGCACCGGTCTGCGCCGGGTCTGCTCGGGTGGCGAGATCCTCTCCAGGAACCTGGCCGTGCGGCTGCTCGCCGAGCTGCCGGCGGTGGAGCTGGTCAACCTGTACGGCCCCACGGAGTGCACGATCAACGCCTCGTCGTACACCGTGGACCGGGCGACGGTCGCGGACGGTCCGGCGGCGGTACCGATCGGCAGACCGGCCCGCGGGACGACGTTCCGCATACGCGACGGGGAGCTGTGCATCGGCGGGGTCCAGGTGGCGCGGGGGTACCTGGACCGGCCCGAGCTGACGGCGGAGCGCTTCCTCACCGCCGACGACGGCGAGCGCCTCTACCGGACCGGCGACCTGGCCCACTGGAACGAGGACGGCACCGTCCAGTTCGCGGGCCGCGCCGACAACCAGATCAAGTTGCGCGGCTTCCGCGTCGAGCTGGACGAGATCGCGCTCGCCGTCGAGGACCACGACTGGGTCAAGAACGCGGCGGTCATCGTGAAGGACGAGCCCCGCACCGGCTTCCAGAACCTCGTCGCCTGCGTGGAGCTGTCGCCGAAGGAGGCGGCCCTGATGGACCAGGGCAACCACGGCGCCCACCACCAGTCCAAGGAGTCGAAGCTCCAGGTCAAGGCCCAGCTCTCCAATGCCGGCACCCGTGCGGACGCCGAGCTGGCGGGCTGCCCGGTGGTCCAGTTGCCGGGCGGGACGCCGTCGGAGCGGATGCGGCGGACGGTCTTCGCCCGCAAGACGTACCGCTTCTACGAGGGCGGCGAGGTGACCCGCGCCGACGTCCTCGCGGCCCTGGCCCGCCGCCCGGAGGGCATCGGTTCGCGTCCGGTCGGCAGCCTCACGGCGGCCGATCTCGGGGAACTGCTGCGCTGGTTCGGCCAGTTCACGAGCGAGGAGCGGCTCCTCCCGAAGTACGGCTACGCCTCGCCGGGCGCGCTGTACGCGACGCAGCTGTACGTGGAGGCGCGCGGGATCGCGGGCCTGGATCCGGGCACGTACTACTACCACCCGGTCCGCCACCGCCTGTACCTGACGGAGCCGCTCCCCGCCGCCGGCGAACCGTCGCTGCGGCTCTCCTTCCGGGGCAGGCGGTCCGCGATCGAGCCGGTCTACCGGAACAACATCCAGGAGGTCCTGGAGATCGAGGCCGGACACATGGTGGGCCTGTTCGAGGAGGTCCTGCCCGGGTACGGCCTGGACGTCAGGGCCTGCGGGGACGGGTGCTGGGAGGTCGTCCCGTACGACGAGGGGGCGTGCGCCGACCCGGAGGTGGACGTCTACGTCCAGGCCCACGGCGACCGGATCCCGGACCTTCCGGAGGGCCAGTACGCCTACGAGGACGGCACCCTGACCCCGGTCTCGGCCTCCCTCGTCGAGAAGAGGCACGTCATCGCGATCAACCAGGCGGTGTACGAGCGGGCCTCGCTCGGCATCACCGTGGTCAGCCGCACGGCCGCGACGGACCGGGCGTACGTCGACCTCGGCCGGGTGCTCCAGCGCCTCCAGCTCGGCGGGCACGGCCTCGGGTTCATGTCCTCCGGCTACAGCTCCGAGTCCGGCCATCCCCTGCCGGCGGCCCGCCGCGTGGACGAGATCCTGACGGCGGCGGGACGGGCGACCGGCCCCTCGTACTTCTTCGTCGGCGGCCGGGTGAGCGGGGAGCAGCGGCTGAGCGAGGGGATGTACGAGGACACGGTCCACATGAAGGGCCCGGCGGAGATGATCCGCGACGACCTCGCGCGCCGCCTGCCGGACTACATGATCCCGAACCGGGTCGTGGTCCTGGACCGGCTGCCCCTGTCGGCGAACGGCAAGGTGGACACGAAGGCGCTCGCCGACCTCGCCGTGGTCAACGCGGGCCTGCATGGCCGCCCGCACGTCCCGGCCCGTACGCGTACGGAGAGCAGGCTCGCGGAGATCTGGGCGGAGGCCCTGAAGTACGAGGACGTCGAGGCGGTCTCGGTCCTGGACGACTTCTTCGAGTCCGGCGGGAACTCGCTGATCGCGGTCGCGCTGGTGACGCGGGTCAACCGCGGGTTCGACGCCTCCCTTCCGCTTCAGGTCCTCTTCGAGTGCCCGACGATCGAGAAGCTCGCGCACCGGCTGGACGGCGCCGCCGCCACCCCCGCCTCCCGTCTCGTACGGCTCCACGCGGCCGGCGCGCAGTCGCCCGTGTACTGCTGGCCGGGGCTCGGCGGCTACACGATGAACCTGCGGCACCTGGCCGAGGAGGTCGCCATCGACCGGCCCTTCTACGGGGTGCAGGCGCACGGCGTCAACCGGGGCGAGGAGCCGTACGCCACGATCCGCGAGATGGCCGCCGCCGACGTGGCCGCGATCCGCCGCCGTCAGCCCACCGGCCCGTACACCCTGTGGGGTTACTCCTTCGGTGCCCGCGTGGCCTTCGAGTCGGCGCACCTCCTGGAGGCGGCGGGGGAGCAGGTGGAGCACCTCTTCCTGATCGCCCCGGGCTCCCCGAAGGTCCGCTCCTCGGAGACGGGCGGCGCGACGTACGACAACCCGGCGTTCGTGACGATCCTGTACTCGGTCTTCGCGGGCGCGATCGACACGGGCGTGCGGGCGGCCGACCGGCGGAGCTTCGTGGCGCGCGTCGCGGAGGACTTCCCGGCCCTGGAGCCCGATCTGATCGACCGGATCGTCGCGATCGTCGAGGAGACCTTCGAGTTCACCTACACCTTCCGGGAACTGACGGAGCGGCAGGTGGCGTGCCCGGTGACGCTCTTCAAGGCCGAGGGCGACGACTACTCGTTCCTGGAGAACGCCACGGGCTGGTCCACCCGCCCGCCGACGGTCGTGGAGCTCGACGCGGACCACTACGGCCTGCTCCGGCAGCCGGACCTGACGGAACTCGTCAAGAAGATCCGCTACCGCCTGGGGCTGTGACGCCCCCGGCGCCCTCCCGGGCACCCGCCCCCGTGCCGTCCCGGTCCTCCGGGGCGGCCGGGGGCTTCGTGTGCAGGACGGCCCGGGCCTGCTCGGCGGCCCGGATGGTGTTCTCGGCCACGAAGTCGAGGAAGCGGGCGACGTTCTCCAGGCGGTGGCCGGCCGGGGTGTCGGAGCCGAGGACGGTGACGCCCTCCCGTGCGGTCTCGACTATCTGCGCCAGGGACCGGGCGGAGGCCATCATCGACTGGTACCAGACGTCGTCGTCGACGGTGTAGCGCTCGCGGCGGCGGTCGTCGCGCTCCCGGCGGATGAGGTCCTGGCTGTCGAGGAACGTGACCGCCTTGGAGACGGACGCCGGGCTGACCCGGAGGCGCTCGGCGAGCTCGGAGGCGGTGAGGCTGCCCGTGTCGGCGAGGGTCAGGGCGGCCATGACGCGGGCCATCATCTTGGGCATGCCCGAGGCCATCATGACGGTTGTGAACGTCTCCTCGTACGCGCGCATGGCCTCGGGGTCGCGCCCGTGTGCCTGCGGGGAGGCCGCCGTTCCCCGGGGTGCCGCCGGCTTGCGGCGGTGGGCGCGCTGCTCGGTGGCGCGGTGGGCGAGGTCGGCGCGGTAGCCGGTGGGTCCGCCGTTGCGCATGACCTCGCGGGTGACCGTCGAGGTCGGGCGGTCGAGGCGTCGGGCGATCTCCGCGTACGCGAGGCCGTCGGCCAGTCCCAGCGCGATCTGCTGGCGTTCGGGCTGGGTGAGTCTGCCTCCCGGCATCGCGGTCTCCTTACGTCGTCCGTGGTGCCGCCAGCATAGCGTTCACGCGCAATCCATTGCAACGCAATGATGCATCTTCGTTGCGTTACTCTCAAAACCATTGCAATGAAATCCCTCAACTGACCTGCAACGACGGCAATATTGCGCAACGAAGCGCTTGCCGGATCATCGAACGCAACGTAGCTTTTCCTTCATCGGAAACAGCGCGGCGAACAAGCGCCCGCTACAGACGAAGGAGCAGCACCATGCAGAAGTTCGACACCACCGCCCCGATCGCCGCCGTCCTCGCCGTCCCCGCCGGCCGCATCCGGCTCATCGCCGCCGACCGGGCCGACGTCACCGTCGAGGTCCTGCCCGCCGACCCCTCCAAGGGCCGCGACGTGAAGACGGCCGAGCGCACCGAAGTCGCCTACGCCGACGGGGTCCTGCGCATCGAGGTCCCCAAGTCGAAGAACAGCGTCCTCGGCGCCACCGGCTCCATCGAGGTCACGGTCCAGCTGCCCGCCGGCTCCCGCGTCGAGGCCGAGGCCGCCGCCACCGAACTCCGCGGTGTCGGACGGCTCGGCGACGTCACCTTCGAGGGCGCGTACGGCCAGATCAAGATCGACGAGGCCGCGAACCTCCGGCTCACCGCCGCCGACGGCGACGTCGAGGTCGGCCGGCTCACCGGCTCCGCCGAGATCAGCACCGCCCGGGGCGACATCCGCATCGCCGAGGCGGCGAACGGCACGGTCGTCCTGAGCACCCAGAAGGGCGACATCACGGTCGGTGCCGCCGCCGGCGTCTCCGCCTCGCTGGACGCCGGCACCGCCTACGGCCGCGTCTCCAACTCCCTCCGCAACGACGGCACTTCCGGCCTGGCCGTCAAGGCCACCACGGCGTACGGCGACATCACGGCCCGCAGCCTCTGACCACCCACAGCCTTCGAGGAGCAACCACCATGACCACCCCGGCGATCGAGGCGAACGGCCTA
>NZ_JAINVG010000151.1 GCF_020400725.1 Streptomyces sp. NK15101
GGCCCCGGGCCGGGGGGGGGGGGGGGGGCCTCCGGGCACCCGCCGAGCCCTCACAGATCCACGAAAGCACGTTCGCCGGGGGCGACCAGCCGGGACAGGAACATGCCGATGCCCGCCGAGCCGGTCGCGTAGTCGTGGGCGATTCGGTTCAGCCAACGGCCGGGGAACGCGATCCCGCCCTCCTCCTCGACCCGGAACCACAGGACGGTCCTGGCGACGGCATTGGCCCTGTCCCGGTACTCCTCATCACCGGTGCAGCGGTACATGTCCAGCATGAACTCGCCGATCCCCGCCAGGCCTTCGAACAGACCGGGCGCGTAGGAGTACGTGACGAAGGTGTCGTCAGCCACCCGCCGGGCGAGTTCGCCGTACCGCTCGTCGCCGAGCAGCTGGTGGAACCGGACCAGCACACTGCCGACCCCCGCGCCTCCGTGGATCCAGTACGGGTACACCACGGGGTCGCCCTCGACCCGCTGCCACTGCAGGCCGAGGCTGCTCTCGCTCGCACGGCTCAGGTCGAACTCCAGACCCCGTACGGCGTACGAACGGAAGCGCTCTTCGCCGGTCGCCAGGTACAGGTGGAGGAGGAAGAGGGCGATGCCGCTCGCCCCGTAGCCGTACCCGTAATGGACGAGACCGTCGAGAGAGGACCGCCACGAGCAGGTGCCGCCCTCGTGCTCGGCCGTTCTGAGGAGGTGCTCGCCCGCCTGCACGGCACGGTCGAGATGGAGCTGCCGTCCGGTCCGCGCGTGGAAGCGCAGCGAGGCGAGTCCCCATCCGGCGACGCCGAGGAACACACCCGGATCGTCGTACAGCAGGGAAGAGGAGCGCAGCAGGGTCATCACGGCCTCGCCCCGCTCCTCCCAGCCCAGGTCGTGGAAGGCCCATGCGATGCCGGCCAAGCCGACGTACAACCCTGGCGGATAGGTGTCGTTGTCCAGCGGTCGCCCCAGCATCCAGGCGGCCACCTCGGTCGGCAGCCCGGCCGCCGGCGCCGCCCGGCCGCGCATCCTCGAACCGAGCAGTAGCGCAGGCCCGCAGGCGCCGTAGGCCACGCTCAGGGGGTTGGTCGCGAAGACCGTGTAGTCGGCGGGCCAGAGGCGGTCGGTGCGCCGCTCGTCGAAGGTACGGAGCAGCAGGCCGGCGATCCCGTCGACGGTGCGCCGGACCTCCGCGTCAGGACAGGCCGGGACACCGTCCCCGGGCCTGTGCCTTTCGGTCACCAGGGGCGTCATGGCGTCATCCGTCCTTCCAGCCGGCCAGGACTCTCTTCGCCTCGTCGACCCGGGCGGCGGCCAGGCACGACACGACGGACCTCACCTGAGCGGGGACGCCGAGGGCGACGAGCTCGTCGAGGAAGAGGTCCTTCGCCGCGGGGTTGAGGCCGAAGAACGCGGTGGCAGGCACGACGGTGCTGTAGAGCAGCATGGCCGCGGCGTACCAGTCGTCGCAGGGGAGGAGCCGGCTGCGCGAGGAGCGGTCCGGGTGAAGGAAGCCGGGCGTGCCCCAGCGGGTCCCGTAGGACAGCATCGCCGCCTCGTCGTCCTCGTGGACGGCGCTCTCGAAGTCGATGAACCGCATCCGAAGCGTGTCGGCGTCGATCAGGACGTTGTTCGGCGAGAGGTCGCCGAGCACCACACCGCGGGCGTGCACCTCTTCGATCATGGGGACCAGGCGGCCGGCGACCTCCCGGAACAGGGGCACGAACCGGTCCACCCTTCCCTCCCGTCGGATGTACGGGGCGAGGATGACCTCGTCGCGCGCCCAGAAGTCGTGGAACGCGACGCCCTCCAGCCGTTCCTCCACCAGGAACGTGTGCTCCCATTCCCGGAACAGGTCCACCGCCCGGGGGACGGAGTCCAAGCCCTCCAGTCGGCGCAGTACCTCGTACTCGTGGCGCAGCATGTCGACCGCGTCGACCGTGCGGTCTCCGCTCGTCCAGCAGTTGGTGAGCCGCCGGGCCTCCTTCACGACGACCGGATCCCCGGTGAGCCGGTCGGTGCCGTGATAGACGCCTCCGACGTTGGAGAAGGCGAGGGCGCCCTCGACGAGATAGCGATCGTGGAGGAGTGTGCCGTCGGACTCCGCGCCGGACCGCGCCGTGGCCTCGGACGCCGGTCGCTCCGCCGGCTCCTCGGCGAAGGGGTCGCGGACCCAGGGCGGCAGCCGGAAGAGGGGCAGCCGTTCGTCGGCCACGTACGAGCCGTCAGGCGCCACCAGAAACGTGCTCTGCGTGCCGTCGATGTTGAGTCGCCGCGGCGGCCGGAAGCCCCCGTAACGATAGAACAGCACCCTGCTGTCCCGATAGCGCCGGTCGGAGAGGATGTACGGCCCCTCGACGGCTTCGTCGGCCGTGCACTGGTACAGGGCCTCGATCAGCTCGGCGAAGACGTGCTCGTCGGGTGGGTACAGCGTCATGAACTTGCCGGAGAAGCCACGTTGCTGTGTCTTCGAGTTGAGCACGGCCAGCATCGCCGGGTCGGCGGCGGCCTTGAATTCGACGCGGTACGACACGCACACAGGGACCACGAGCTCGAACAGGCGGACGGCGTGCACGGGGGCGGAGGAGACATGGATCTTGAAGCCCTGGGTGGGCGGCGGAGCCGACCGCCCCGTGGATCCCGGCGCCCTCCGCGCGTGCAGCCAGACGTCCCCGCGCTCCAGAACCCAGCCGCCCGGCAGCAGCCGGCGCAGCGCGTCGCGGTACTCGGGGGTGATGGCCCTGCGGGACAGCGGCTCGTAATGCCGGGAATCGGCGAGGCCGAAGAGGTGGTGGGCAGCCAGGGCCGCCTGGCGGTCCACGGGCGCTCATTCGCCGAGGCCCCGCGAGGGGCCCCGGCTGGCTTGTGATCCTTCCGCGGTCACATCTGCACCGTTCTGCCGCCGCCGCCACCGTCGCATGCCACGCTGTACGTGCTGCAGCCGATCGACTGGGTGCTGTGGAAACCGGCGACGGCGGGGGTGGCAGCACCTCCTTCGGGCTTCATCCCCTGCAGCCCCAGCACACGGTCGACGTCGGCGGAGGCCCGTTCAAGGCTCGCCTTGACCTCGTTCAGCGAGGCGGACCTCGCCTTGCCCTGCTTGGCCATGAGTTCCTCCCGTCTCCTGGCGGACGTGCTGCCAGGAAACGGCCGGTCATCGTGCGCTGCCAGCCCGCAAGGCCTCCACCAGCCTTTCCTGACGGCTTCTCCACCGGGTCCGACCTGCGAGGACTCCGCTGTGCGGCCCCCCAGCGGGCCTGGTCCGAACGGGTTATCGGTCCGAGCTCTTCGCCGCCCGAGGGAGACCCCACGCGCCGCCCCGGACCCAGCCGTTCGGCCAGAGGCACCGCGCCCTGGGACGCTCCTCGCGCCGTCGACCGGAGCCGTGCGGCCAGGAGGGGACCGGTGAAGACACGGGAGACCGCGTCGGCCGGCCAGGACGTCGGTCGGACGATGCCGTGGGTACGGGTGGTGGTCAGGTCGTGTGTGGAGCCGGGCAGTGCGGACGAGGCCCACAACAGGTGGCCGAACCTGCGCACCGCCGCCGGCGCCCGCACCGTCCACCACCGCGCCGGCGACGCCTGCCAGTGCCGCATCAGAGAACCTTCGCCCTGTTTCCCGGTGAGAGGATCACGGGCAAGCGGCGGACTGACGGTCCGGATCGAACGGGTGGGGAGACATCGACAGTGGCCGAGGAGGAGCCTTGGACGGGTGACGATCAAGATCACAATGATCGATGCCATGCGCGCTGGCAGGTAGCGTTGAACCGCTCGACGGCCCAGTCCGGCTACCGGGACGAGTGGTATGACGCCCAGTGCGGAGGATGCCGCTTCTGGATCGCGTTGAGCGGCCGGCTCGGCCAGGACTACGGAGCGTGCAGCAACCCTGGCTCGTCATTCGACGGGCGAGTGCGGTTCGAGCACGACGGTTGCGAGAGCTTCGCCGGTCGAGCCGACGGCTCGTTCGGGTAGAGGCCGGTCAAGCGACGTTGGCTCTGGCCACGACCCTGCGGAGGCGTTCATCCGCAGCGTGTCTGTGCCGCCAGATGATGTAGAGGCGGATCATGCTGCCCTGGGCCTTGTGGCTGGGGTGGTCGGTGCCGTCGAGGGCGAAGTAGCGCAGGGCGGTGAACTGGGCCTCGATCCGGTTGAGCCAGGAGCTGTTGGTCGGGGTGTAGGCGATCTCGACGTTGTTCGCCGCAGCCCAGGTCCCGACCCGCTGGCACCGCTTGGTCGTCAGGTGGGGTGAGTAGTCGTCGCAGACGATCGCGATGCGTAAGTCCATCGGGTGCAGCGAGCGCAGGTAGCGGCAGAACTCCAGAAGCTTCGACCGGTTTTTCGTCTTCTTGATGCGCCCGTAGAGCTGGTCTTTGCCCAGGTCGTAGGCGGCGAACAGGTGTCGGACACCGTGCGGACGGGTGTAGGCCGCTCGCCGCCGGGGCCGGGGCTCGCGGTCGGGGCCCTTGTGCCGTCCGCCGCGTTCGGCCCACTGCCGTCCGGGGTGGGGCTGGAGGTTGAGGGGGCCGAATTCGTCCACGCAGAACATGACTTGGGGCAGAGCGAGTCGAAGCCGTCGGCGTTGAAGTTGTGGATCACATCCCGGACCCGGTCCGCGCTGGTGAACGTCACCTCGGCGATCTTCGCCACCGGCATGCGCTGCGCGGACAGCAGCACCATCTGGGCCCGCCGCCAGGTCACCACCGAGCCGGTGCTCCTACGGATGATCCGCAGCAGCCGTCTGCCCTCGTCGTCGTCGATCTCCCGGACCCGCACGCGTTCAGCCGCGCGGTCATTCTGGCCGCCCGGTACTGCCCGGCGCAGCAACCGGGTGACACGTCAGGACGGGGCGAACGTTGCCTGATGCGGCACTAGTACCTCACCGGTTCGCTCTCGCCCTCGGGCCACCGGGCGATCAGCCAGGACAACCCGATCGTGCCGTCGGCGGCCGGTTGCGGGCGACGGCCCGCGCGCCGGACGCGCAGGAACACGAAGTGCGAGCTCATCGCCGCCTTCGATCCCTCGCGCCAGGTCACCGTCCGGCCGCGGCCTCGACCCGCAGCCGGCACGTGCTCGCGCAATGACACCGGCCGGGTGCGATAGCGGGGCAGCGGCCTGGGGCCGAGCCCGCCGTATTCGGGCTGCTGCGGCACCGCGTCCCGACCGTGGGCGGTCATCGCACCTTTGACCTGGAGCACCCAGGCCAGGCCGCGTTCGTCCAGGCCGTGGCGGAAGTCGGCGTTCGCACCGTAGCCGGTATCGGCGACCAGGACTGCGGGCCGCAACCCGGAGCCGGCGAGTTCGTCGAGCATGTCCAGCGCGAGCTGCCACTTGGGCCGGTGACGCTCGCTGTCGGGGATCCGGCAGGACCGCCTGCGGGCCTGCGCGTCGGGACCGTCCCAGGCGGCGGGCAGGAACAGACGCCAGGACAACGGGCGTGCAGCCTCCTCGGAGGCTGCATCGACTTCCTGCGGCCGTCCAGCAGCAGCCCCGCAGATACAAGACGTCCTTCGCCCGCTGGTCCCGACGCGCCAACGGCGCGAACACCTCCGCCGCGAACTCCTCCAACCGGCCCCGCACCGCGGCAAGCTCCCCAGCCCTCATACAGCCAGCGAACTACCACCCGCCCGCCACGACAAGACCACCTGACAAAGCGCTACTAGGGGGCGGGCGCCCGGGCGGTGAGCAGCGGGAGGAGGCGGTCGGGGGTCAGGGGGAGGGCTCGGAGGCGGACGCCGCATGCGTGGTGGACGGCGTTGGCGATCGCCGCCGCCGTGCCGACGATGCCGATCTCCCCGATGCCCTTGCTGCCCATCGGGTTGAGGTGGGGGTCGTGCTCGTCCACCCAGTGTGCCTCGATGTCCGGCACGTCGGCGCAGACGGGGACGTGGTAGGAGGCCAGGTCGTGTTCGCGGAAGTCGCCGAAGACGAGGTCCATGGTGCTGTGTTCGGTGAGCGCCATCCCGAGCCCCATCGTCATGCCGCCGATGAACTGCGAGCGGGCGGTGCGCGCGTTGAGGACCCGGCCCACGGCATAGACGCCGAGCAGCCGGCTCACCCGGACCTCGCCGGTGACGGTGTCGACGCGGACCTCCGCGAAGTGGGCGCCGAAGGCGTGGCGGGCGTACGGGGACGTCCGCCTCGCCTCCTCGTCCGTGTCCGCCTCGACCGTGACGCCCTCGGGCGGCAGCGGACGACCGGGGTCGGCGGCCAGGGTCGCGCGCAGCGCGGCACAGGCCTTGTGCACGGCCCAGCCCCAGGACGCAGTCCCGGAGGAGCCGCCGGCGACGGGGGCGTCGGGCAGTCGGCTGCTGCCGAGTTCGACGCCTACGGAGTCGAGCGGGGCGCCGAGGGCGTCGGCGGCGATCCGGGCGAGGACGGTCCGCGCCCCGGTGCCGATGTCGGTGGCGTTGACGCGGACGACGAAGCGGCCGTCCGGGGCGGCGTGGGCGGAGGCGCGGGACGGGCTCAGGAGTACGGGGTAGGTGGCGGCGGCGACACCCGTACCGGCCAGCACGTCCCCGTCCCGCCGGACGCCGGGGCGCGGGTCCCGGTCCGCCCAGCGGAACCGGCGCGCGCCGTCCCGCAGGCAGGCGGCGAGGCCCCGGCTGCTGAACGGTTTGCCGCTGTCGGGCTCGGTGTCGGGTTCGTTGCGCAGCCGGAGCTCCACCGGGTCGACGCCGACCGCCTCGGCGAGTTCGTCCACGGCCGCTTCGAGGGCGTACATCCCGGACGCCTCGCCGGGGGCGCGCATCCACGACGGGGTGGGCACGTCCAGGGCGACCACCCGGTGGGTGGTGCGGCTGTGAGGAGAGGTGTACATGGTGCGGGCCGGGACGGCGGCCTGTTCGACGAACTCCTTCACCGTGGACGTCTGGGTGACCACCTCGTGGGCGAGGGCCGCGATCGTTCCGTCGGCGGCGGCGCCGATGCGGACGCGCTGGATGGTGGGCGCGCGGTGCCCCACGGTGGCGGGCAGGTCGCGGCGGGGCAGGGCGAGCCGGACGGGCCGGCCGGTGTGCCGGGCGGCCATCGCCGCGAGGACGGCCGGCGGCCGGGGGGTGCCCTTGGAGCCGAAGCCGCCGCCCACGTAGGCGGAGACGACGGTGACCTTCTGCTGGGGCATCCGGAACAGGCGCGCGAGGACGTCCCGTACGGTCGTCGCGCCCTGGCTGGAGTCGTACACGGTCAGGCCGTCGTCGTCCCACCAGGCTGTGGCGGCGTGCGGTTCCATCGGGTGGTTGTGCAGGGCGCCCATGGTGTAGGTGGCGTCGATGCGGACCGGGGACGCGGCGAAGGCGGTGTCGAAGTCGCCCCGCTCGCGTACGGCCGGGTGGCCGCCGTTGGCCTTCTCGGGCGTGTAGAGACGCGGGTGGTCGGCGCTCAGCCGGACGTCGTGCTCGCTCGGCGCGTAGTCGATCCGCAGCGCGTCGGCGGCGGCGCGGGCGTTCTCGGGCGTGTCGGCGACCACGACGGCGACGAACCAGCCCCGGTGGGGGACCCGGTCCTCCTGGAGCAGCGCGAGCGTCGGGTCGTCGGCGTCGCCGAGGCGCGGGGCGTTCTCGTGGGTGAGGACGGCGTGTACGCCGGGGCGCTGCAGGATCTCGTCGGCGTGGACGGCGGTGACCCGCCCGCGGGCGACGGCGGCGGGCACCGGGCAGGCGTGGAGGCAGCCGGGCGGCGTCCGGTCGACGGCGTAGCGGGCCTCGCCCGTCACCTTCTGGCGGGCGTCACGCCTGACGGCCGCCGAAGGCTGCGCGGTCGCGGGTTCATGGCGGGTCATGGCGTGGTGCCTCCTCCGGTCGGCGTACGGCGGGGTGTGCGCGGTCGGACGTTCGGCGGGCAGACGGATGCCGGGCGGGCGGGGCGACGCCGGGCAGGACGTCAGGGGGCGTGGCGGACGGGTGCGGGCGCGTCGTGGTCGTCACGGGGCGGCCGCGGCGGCGCGGGACGCGAGGTCACCCAGGAGGCTCACGGCGAGGTTGCGGGCCAGCGGCACCTTGAAGCCGTTGTCGCGGAGGGGCTCGGCGGCGGCGAGTTCGGCATCGGCGGCCCGCCGGAAGGTCTCGGTGGTGGCCGGCGCGCCCCGCAACACCTCCTCCGCCGCCCGCGCCCGCCAGGGCTTGTGGGCGAGACCGCCGAAAGCGAGGGCGGCGTGCCCCACCTGGCCGTCCTCGACGGTCAGGACGAGGGCTACGGAGACGAGCGCGAAGGCGTACGAGGCGCGGTCGCGGGCTTTGCGGTAGGCACTGAGCGCGCCGGGCGGCGGCGCGGGGAGCGTCACGCCCGTGATGAGTTCGCCGGGCGCGACGACGGTGTCCAGGTCCGGGCGGTCGCCGGGCAGCCGGTGGAACGCGGCGACGGGCACCGTCCGCTCGCCGTCCGCCCCGCGCAGCCGGACCTCCGCGTCGAGGGCGGCGAGGGCGACGGCCATGTCCGAGGGGTGCGTGGCGACACAGTGGGTGGAGTGGCCGAGGACCGCGAGGTCCCGGTGGACGCCCTCCCGGGCGGGGCAGCCGGAACCGGGCAGACGCTTGTTGCACGGCGTGGACGTGTCCTGGAAGTAGGGGCAGCGGGTGCGCTGGAGGAGGTTGCCTCCGGTGGTGGCCGCGTTGCGGAGCTGGGGCGAGGCGCCGGCCAGCAGGGCCTGGGACAGCACGGGGTAGCGGTTGCGCACGTCGGGGTGGGCGGCGACGTCGCTGTTGCGCGCGGTCGCCCCGATCAGCAGGCCGCCGTCGGGGGCCTCCGCGACGCCGTCGAGGGGCAAGGCACCGAGGTCGACGAGCAGCGGCGGGCCGGTGACGCCCAGCTTCATCAGGTCCACGAGGTTGGTGCCGCCCGCCAGGAAGCGGGCGCCGGGGTGGGCCGCGAGGTGCGCGATGGCCTCCTCGGTGCGTTCGGGGCGCACGTACGCGAAGGGCTTCACCGTGCGACCTCCTCGATCGCGGCCACGATGTTCGGGTAGGCGCCGCAGCGGCAGATGTTCCCGCTCATGCGTTCCCGGATCTCGTCCGGTGTGAGGGCGACGGGCTCACCCGGCCGTCGTTCCGGCGGTGTCACGTGCGAGGGTTCGCCGCGCGCCGCCTCGTCCAGCAGGGCCACGGCCGAGCAGATCTGGCCCGGTGTGCAGTAGCCGCACTGCAGGGCGTCCCGGGCGACGAACGCCTCCTGGACCGGATGGAGGCGCTCGCCGTCCGTGAGGCCCTCGACGGTGGTGACGGAACGGCCCGCGCACGCGACGGCGAACAGCAGACAGCTGTTCACGCGCCGGTCGTCGAGGAGGACGGTGCAGGCACCGCACTGCCCGTGGTCGCAGCCCTTCTTGGTGCCGGTGAGGTCGAGGTGGTCGCGCAGCGCGTCAAGCAGGGTCGTGCGGTGGTCCAGGGTGAGCGAGCGGTCCGTTCCGTTGACGCGCAGCGACACCGTGGACGCGTGCTCCGGCAGGGTCTGGTCCACCGGTCTTCCTCCTCACCTCGGAGTCTTTGCCGACGCGGGCCCGAACGTCCGCCGCGTGGCGGTACGTGGGCGGGCCTGACCGACCGGGTCGGTCAGGCCCACCCGCCGG
>NZ_JAINVG010000152.1 GCF_020400725.1 Streptomyces sp. NK15101
CCAGCCTGCGGGCCGGCCCGGCGGCATCGTGCTGCCACAGCGAGATCAGCTCCGCGAAGTCAGCGGTGCGGACATTGGACGATGCCAGGATGCCGCCGTGCGCGCCCGCCGCGAGTAGCGGCGAGATGACGGCGTCGTCGCCGCCTAGCACCGCGAGGCCCCCGGTCGACGAGCCGAGCAGTTCCATCGCGGCTGCGTCGATCGCACCGGTCGCGTACTTGACCCCCACGACCTCCGGCAGGTGCCCGAGCGCGTTCAGCGTGCTGGTACCGAGGTGCTGACCGGTGCGGTACGGGATGTCGTAGACGACCAATGGCAGACCTCCGTGTTCGGCCAGCGCCGTGAAGTGCGCCAGCGTTCCCGCCTCACCGGGTCGGGTGTAGGGCGGCGCGGGAACCAGTGCCGCGGCGACGTCGCCGCTCTGAGCGAGCTCCTGCAGGGTTGTGATGGCGGCGGCGGTGTCGTTGGTGCCGACGCCGACGATCAGCGGAGCTTTGTGTGCCCGACAAGCGGCCGAGCAGACGCGGACCACGGCCCGCTTCTCTTCGGCGGTCAGCGTGGCCGCCTCCGCGGTGGTGCCCAGGGCGACGAGTCCGCGAGCGCCGACCGACAGGGCGTCGTGGGCGAGACAAGCGAGCGCGTCCGGGTCGAGACGCAGGTCGTCGGTGAACGGAGTCACCAAGGGGACGAACAGGCCGGTGAGGTTCGCTTCGAGCTTCATGAGCCCAGACTGACCGACGTAAACCCGGTAGATCCAGCGCATGTTTCTACGCTCAAGCATAAGATCAACTTATGCTTGATGTCCGACGTCTTCATCTGCTGCGCGAACTGGAACGACGCGGCACCATCGCGGCCGTCGCCGAGGCACTGTCCTTCACCGCCTCGGCCGTCTCCCAGCAGCTGAGCGTCCTCGAGCGCGAGGCGGGCGTACCCCTGCTGGAAAGAAGCGGCAGACGGGTGGTGCTCACGCCCGCCGGCCGTACCCTCGCCACCCACGCCGACGCGGTCCTCGAACGCCTCGAACTGGCAGTCTCCCAGCTGGCCGGGGCACGTGAGGGCGTTGGCGGGCCGCTGCGGATCGGCACGTTTCCCTCCGGAGGTCCCGCGATCGTGCCCGCCGCGCTGGCCGAACTGGCCCTGCAGCATCCCGCACTGGAACCGATGCTGCAGGAGATCGACTCGGCGCGCGTCTCCGACGGCCTCCGTGCCGGAGAGCTCGACGTGGCCCTCATCCACGACTACGACTTCGTGCCCGCCACACCGGACGCCACCATGGACGAAGTGCCCTTGCTGCAGGAGCCGATGTACCTGGCCACTGGCGGTGCCGCCCACAGTGCTCTCGCTACCGCTCCCGCCGCTGGCGGCGACACGCTGGCGGAGCTGCTTGGGCCGTGGGCTGAGACCCCGTGGATCACCGCCCGGGACGGCACGACCGGTCATGCGATGGCCGTACGCGCCTGCCAGGCAGCCGGATTCCAGCCGCGCATCCGCCATCAGGCCAACGACTTCCGTACGGTCCTGGCGCTGGCTGCCATCGGGCAAGGTGCTGGTTTCGTACCTGAGATGGCCACCACCCACGCCCCCGGGGGCGTGGTCCTGACCCGACTTCCCCTCTTTCGCCGCTCGAAGATCGCCTTTCGGGCGGGCGGTGGCACCCACCCCGCGATCGCGGCTTTCGTGGCGGCGGCGCGAACGGCAATGAGCACCACGAGCAGTGATCCTCAGCCGCACGAGATCCCGTAGGGCACGCGAGCGGCAGGCAGATGCCGAGAGATCTAGATAACGATGCACGCCCAGGTCTCTGACCTGCGCCATCGTTCAAGAGCGGATGACAGGAATTCAACCTGCGCTATAAGAACTCCTGACGAAATGATCTACGAGGTGGTTAGATCGCTCCGGAACTGTTGATCTGGGGTTGCGGAGTGGCGTGGTCGAAACCGTGGGACGTCGAGGACGAGTTGTGGACGGCGGTCGGGCCGTTGCTGCCGAAGGTCGAACGCCGGATTCGGCATCCGGAACGCAAGCGGCATCCGGACCGGCTGGTGTTTCAGGGCGTCCTGTTCGTGCCGCACACAGGGATCGCCTGGGAGGGGCCTTGACCCGGAAGCGTGACAGTTCGGCCAGCGGCTCTCGCCGGGCATCGTGATGCCGCAGACTCATCCTCACGGCCTTCGTGCTGGACGTGTGTGTTCCTTGGTCGGAGCACATGTTCAGACGAAGGCCGCTTCCGTGTAGGGCGGATGCCGAACCGGGTGATCAAGTACGACGCACCGTTCGAGGAACAGCTTCTACCGGCGGCGCAGAGACCCGGGCCCGCAACGAGTGGACCAGTCGCCAGCTGGCCAGAGCCGCTCTCCACTGGCCCGCACGACGACAAGCCTGTCGCCTTCGAAAGCGATTCGTTCGCCGGTGGCCAGGAAGAGCGGGCTCGCCAGCTCGAAGGCATACCCGTCGCCAGTCTCAAGGCCCCTCACCAGCACCAACCGCGAGGTCGGGGTGGCTCCGTCAGCTACCAGGCGCATGCCGAAATGATCCCACGCGGCTTCACGTCGTCTCGGCCCTCTTCAGCGGCTGGCCAACGACGCAGACGTTAAAGATCAAGAAGGGCTGTCCCATAATTGACCGTTGAGATGGCCGGGACAAGGTGGGCTGATCGCCGGTGGGTCGGGCTATGCGGCCTGGAGAAGGTTGTGGAGGCGGACGATGCCAAGCATGGCGCGTGGTGGACGCCGTCGCCCTTGAGCCGGCCAGAGCGCAGCGTCCGCTCCCGCCTCGTCCGCGACGACCCGTCAAGCCGACGCGGCTCTTCTCGATAGCAACCCGCCGCAGGCCTTGACGGACGAGATCTGACGTCGTGCCATGAGAGGACACACCGCGACGGGGGATGACACGATGGCGGCAGAGGGACATGACGGACCCAGTGGCGAGCCCGAGAGCCACAATCAGGTCCCGCAGAACAGCGCTCCGAAAACCCCACTGGGCATTGGCGATTTTGCCCATGTAGCTTGGATCGTCCTGGCTCTCATCATCTTCGGGCTGATCTTGACCGCGGCATCCGGCGATTGCTCTAACTGCGACAGCAGCCACACGCCCTTGTGGCACTAATCACCGAACGGCCCACGAACCTGGCCGCCACCGCGCTGGTCGCCACCACCGGTTCGCTGCTGCGGCGCCATCGCCGGGGCGTTGCGGTCGACGATGCGGTCGGCAGACGACTTCGACACTCCGTACAGCGGCGCCAACTGCCGCAGCGGAGGTTGGCCCGCCAGTATCCGGCGACCAGCAGGCCCCAGTCCTCCAGCGGCAGGCCTCAGGGCCGACCCTTGCGGACCGAACCTGCACCTTCCCACCGCAGCGTGGGTGGACGGCTTGCCGAACTGCCTCGGACACAACCCGATGAACGGGGCTAAGAGGTTCTGACAAAGGCGTTGGACGTGTCGGTGGGTGATGAGGCAGGCGGCGAGGCCGAGGAAGGCTCCGTGGATGTCATCGCGTCGCTCCCAGCGGACGCGCAGGTGCCGGAAGCCGTGCAGCCAGGCGATGGTCCGCTCGACGACCCACCGGTGGACACCGAGACCGGAGCCGTGCGGGACACCTCGCCGTGCGATCACCGGTTTGATGCCCTGAGCCCAGACCATGCGGCGGTATTTGTCGTGGTCGTAGCCACGGTCGGCCAACAGCATGTCCGGCCGTCGCCGTGGCCGGCCGACCAGGCCGGCCACGGACGGGATCTTGGCAAGCAGGGGCATCAGCTGGGTGACGTCGTTGCGGTTCCCGCCGGTCAGCGACACGGCGAGTGGAATGCCCTGGCCGTCGACGAGGACGTGGTGCTTGCTGCCCGGCCGTGCGCGGTCGACCGGGCTGGGTCCGCTTTGGGGCCGCGTCGAGCGGCCCGGACATGAGTGGAGTCGATCACCGACCGCGACCAGTCCAGCTGCTTGGCCGAGCGCAGCTTCTTGAGCAGGACCAGGTGCAGCTGGTCCCACACGCCGGCTTCGTTCCAGGCGGCAAGGCGTCGCCAGCACGTCATGCCGGAGCCGAAGCCGAGCTCCTGGGGCAGGTACTCCCACTGGATGCCGGTGTGCAGCACGAACAGGATCCCGCACAAGGCCTGCCGGTCCGGGACCCGCGGCCGCCCCGTCACCAGCTTCGGTGCCGGGACCGGCAGCAACGGCTCTATCAGCGACCACAGCTCATTCGGGACGACCCACGGCCGGGAGTTCCTCTTCGCCACGAACAGACCAACGACCATCCAAGCCGACAGTCACACCATCAACGGCTTCTGTCAGGACCTCTTGGCCTCTCGGTTCACCACGGGGTCAGCTGCATTCCCAGCTCGACCCACTCGGCGAAGGAGACGGGCCGGCCGGCCCATCTCAGGGGGAGGATCTGGTCGCAGGTGGCGCGGCCGTCGAACCACATCTCGCCGCGGTGAGGGCCCGTGACGACGAGGAGGGCGGAGAAGCCGCAGCCGCCCTCCTGGATGTACACCGCGCCGGCCGTCTTCCGTTCCTCCAGCACCCCGCACTCGTGGTCCCACTCCTCCCATGCCTCGGCGTCCTCGCGGGGCGGCTCGCGCTCGGCGAGCTCGTCGTCGTAGGCGCGGTAGGAGTCGGGGTGCGGGAACGGCTCGGTCAGCAGGTCGTAGTTGGTGTGGGTGGCGCCGTACCAGCCCCAGCCCCGCGGGCCGCGCCACAGCCGCTTGAACCCCCTTTCGGGGCTTCCCTGCCGCAGGAGGTGCTCGCGGTACTCGGACGGAAACGTGATCCCGAGCTCCCCCTCCGCCCCCCCGCAGGTCCGCCTCGGTCAGCCTCCGCTCCAGCGGAAAACCGTCCCGTCGCATGACTTCCGGGTGCAGGAACCCGGAGCGATGGCCATCCAAGAGGCAGAGGTACTCCGCCCTCCAGTCGATCTTCATGTCGCGAGGTTAGGCACCACGCGCGAGGGCGGACGCTCCGGCCCGGCTCAGCGCGTTCGCCAGGGCCCGGGAGTGGACCTCTCCGTGTGGGACGGCCCTCA
Organism: Streptomyces sp. NK15101; assembly: GCF_020400725.1. Lineage (GTDB taxonomy): Bacteria > Actinomycetota > Actinomycetes > Streptomycetales > Streptomycetaceae > Streptomyces. The sequence continues at coordinate 5,020 of NZ_JAINVG010000152.1, forward strand.
GCGCGAGAACCGATCGACGGCCCCGAGCCGGTCGGGCCGACCGGCCGGATGAAGCCGCTCGCCCTCGACTTCCGCCCCTCATCAGGTCCCTCCGGGAGGTGATCCGGGTCACTTCATGTCACAGGGGGCGGTGGTCCGGTGTCTTGTGTCCGATCGCCTTGATGCTGAGGAGGAAGCCATGCCTGACAGGAACGGCACGAAGCACCGCGTCGTGGTTCTCGGCGCCGGTTACGCCGGGGCCTACGTCGCCGGGACCCTGGCGCGGCGGCTGGCGCCGTCGGAGGTCGAGGTCGTCGTGGTGAACGCCGAGCCGGACTTCGTGCAGCGGTTGCGGCTGCACCAGCTCGCGGCCGGCCAGGAGATCGAGACCCCGCGGCTCGCGGATGTCTTCGCGGGAACCGGAGTCCGGCTGATCCTGGCCCGGATCACCGGCGTCGAACCCGAGCGCCGGGTCGTCACCGTGGCCGACAGCGACGGTGACGGTGAGATCGGTTACGACACGCTCGTCCACGCGCTGGGCAGTCACGGCGCCGACCACGGTGTCCCCGGTGTCGCGGAGCACGCCTTCGACATCGCCGGCCGACCCTCCGCGCTGCGGCTGCGTGACCGCCTGGACGGTCTGGAGGCACGGGGCGAGGGCGGGAAGGTGGTGGTCGTCGGCGACGGGCTGACCGGGATCGAGACCGCCGCCGAGGTCGCCGAGTCCCGGCCCGGTCTGTCGGTGACGCTGATCGCCCGCGGCGCATTGGCCACCCCTCTCTCCGTGGGGGCCCGCGACCACGTGCGCCGGGCCTGCGACCGGTTGGGCATCACCGTCCTGGAGCACATCAGTGTGCAATCCGTTGAAGCGGCGCAGGTGCTCTGCGCGGACGGCACCGTCCTGCCGTCCGACGCGACCGTGTGGACGGCCGGGTTCGCGGTCGGCCCGATCGCCGCCGCTGCAGGTCTTCAGGTCACCGACGACGGCCGGATCGTCGTCGACCGCACCATGCGCTCGGTGTCGCACCCGAACGTGTACGCCGTCGGCGACAGCGCCCACGCCCTCGGTGACAACGGCCTTCCCCTTCCCATGTCCTGTGCCTCGGCCGGCTACACCGGCCGACAGGCGACGGCCGCGATCGTGGCCCGCCTGACCGGCGGCAAGGTCAAGCAGACCGGGCTGGAGTACGTGGGCAACCACATCAGCCTCGGGCGGCGCGACGGCATCCTGCAGATGGTCGACCACAGCGCCCGGGCGAAGCCCAAGTACCTGGGCGGCCGGAAGGCCGCGTGGATCAAGGCCGGCATCCTCGGCATGTCGCTGTGGACCACTTCCCACCCCACCTTCGGCCTCCCCACCCGAAGGCAGCGCCTGACCGGGATGCCGGAATCGAACGACGCGACGACGGCCCGTCCGGTAGGAAGCGGAGAAACCGCCCGTGGCTGAGCCGTCCGTCGTGCATGCCAGAAGTGAGGCCCTGAGATGACCGACGACACCACCGACCTGGCGACGCAGGCGTTCGTCGCCCACCGGAACCTGCTGTTCACCGTCGCCTACGAGATGCTCGGCTCGGCGGCCGACGCCGAGGACGTGCTCCAGGAGACCTGGATGCGCTGGGCCGCCGTGGACCTCGGGCGGGTGGGCGACCGGCGGGCCTACCTGGTGCGGATCACGACGCGGCAGGCACTCAACCGGCTGCGCACCGTGAAGCGCCGCCGCGAGTCCTACGTCGGCCAGTGGCTGCCCGAACCGCTGATCACCACGTCGGACGTGACCGAGGACGTCGAACTAGCCGAGAGCATGTCGATGGCGATGATGCTCGTCCTGGAAAGCCTCTCCCCGACCGAGCGGGCGGTCTTCGTGCTGCGCGAGGTTTTCGAGGTCGGCTACGACGAGATCGCACAGGCCGTCGACAAGAGCTCCGACGCCGTCCGTCAGATCGCGCACCGCGCCCGTCGGCACGTCGGAGCCCGCCGCCCCCGCACCACGGCATCACCCAGCGAGGCCCAGGCAGCCCTGGAGTCGTTCCGGCGCGCCATCGAGACCGGGAACCCGCAGGACCTCCTCGACGTCCTCGCCCCCGACGTCGTACTGCTCAGCGACGGCGGCGGCCTCAAGAAGGCGGCCATGCACCCGGTCGTCGGCGCCGAGAAAATCGTCCGCTTCTACCTCGGCGGCACCGCCAAACTCCAGGCCACGGTCACCTGGGAACCCACCGTGGTCAACGGCAGCCCCGCGCTCGCCGTACGCGTGGACGGCGAACTCGACGGCGTCATGGCCGTCCGCGTCGAGAACACCCGCATCACCGGTCTCTACTTCGTCCGCAACCCCGAAAAGCTCACCCGCCTCGACTCCGAGACCCCGCTCACCCGCTAGGACCGAACCCCTCGGCGCTTCGCCGACCGCAGCACACAACGAAAGGAAGCACACCATGCCCAGACCGGCCACTGCCACGCCCCGCGGCAAAACCCTCCTCAAGACCGCAGCAGTCCTGCAGACCTGGCCCTGCTCTTCCAGGCGACCACCGCTGGCCTGCTGCTGACCTCCTCCCGCGCCTACACGCTGCACGACTACGGATCGAAGGTGGTGTACGGGGCCGCCATGCTCTACGTGCTCGCCACGATCCTGGCCTGGCGCCCGGGCGGCGGATCCCCCCGCCCCGTGCTGTACTCCACCGGCTTTCTCCTCCTCGCCTCCGCGCAGGTCGTACTCGGCATCGCCCACGTGGCATCGCTGCACGTCCCCCTGGGCGTGCTGATGTTCGCCCTCAGCACCCTCGCCCTCGTCCGCGCGCTCTCCCCCGCTCGCCGCTGCGGCCGGCCACCGGTTCGTAGCCGGCCGAGGAGACGGGGCCCGCGGCGAACCCGCCTGGCAGGCACGACCTGCACGCCGCCCGGCACGACGAGGATCACGGTGTCGGTGGCTTCGGAGGCGAGGGCTGGTGCGAGCCCTCCGAGAAAAGCCCGGGCGCTGTCGCGTGCGCCGGCGACGGACGTTGTCGAGCGAAGGCTTGCAGTGACGCTCGTACTGTCCATCTGGTCCCCCGGTGCCCGCCGGTGTCCAGCTGTCTGCCTGGGGCGTGTGCCCCGGCTGCGGCCCGTCAACCCGGCCTGCTCCCGTACCTGCCACTGTTCGAGGGCGATTATCTCTCCGCCGAACAGGCGGAAATCTGTCATGGCCGGAGTAGACATTCGGCAGTGGTGTGGTTATGGTTTCTCTCGTAGCCAGAGAGATGGAAGGGCCCGGCAGAGACGAACTGCCGGGCAGCAGTACCCGCAGGTGCAGTTCGCACGACGGTGCGGTGGTGGAGTTTCGAAGCCAGGGTGGTTGCAGGACGGCGACGGGACTGACGACCGGACCGGGTGGCCCGCAGTTATCAGGGGCCGCCAGTACCGCAGTGGCAGTACCCAGCAGTGAAGTCAGTGAGCAGTACCCCTGGTGAAGGCGTCGGCTGCGGGCGCGCGCACCGGGAAGTTCGGCAGCGGGGTTCCAAGCCAGAGCAGGCGCAGGACAGGTGACGGGGCTGGCTGCCGAAGAGTGGCGCTGCCACAGGCCACGAGCAGTTCGCATCACCAGCAGTACGCAGTAATGCAGTACCAGCATCACCGGCAGTACCAGCAGTACCAGCAGTACCAGCAGTATGCAGTTCCCGTTTGGTACGCAGTTGATCACCGAGGGAAGAAGCGGAGGAACGAAGCACCATCAGGATCGCCCGGACGGAAGTCTCGAGTCCGGGTACCGCAGGACATCGATAGCGAGGTGGTCTCCGGTCACGCAACCGCGATCCCCGCAGCCCCGGCAGCAGTCAGGCCAGGTAGGCGGACACAGAACGCCGGCGCAGTATCAGGGCCGGCAGGTGCTGTAGTAGTTCCTTCGGGGCCCTGGTGCCGTACGGCACCAGGGCCCCTCCACGCGTTCCAGAGAGAGGTGCCAATGACAGCAGACGACCCACGCGGGCGTCTCGACGATGACGACTACCCCGCCTACACGATGGGCCGGGCCGCCGAGATGATCGGCACCACCCCCGCCTTCCTGCGCGCCCTGGGCGAACACCGCCTGATCACCCCGCTGCGCTCCGAGGGCGGCCACCGGCGCTACTCCCGCTACCAGCTGCGCATCGCCGCCCGCGCCCGGGAACTCGTCGACCAGGGCACCCCGATCGAGGCCGCCTGCCGCATCGTCGTCCTCGAGGACCAGCTCGAGGAAGCCAAGCGCATCAACGCCGAATACCGTCGCGCCGCCGAAGCGGCAAAGCCACCGGCCGCGGCCTGAGACCATGCCCCCGGACACCGGTCAACCCGCGCACATATGGCAGGGCGTGACGCGTGAGGCGTTTCCTGTGGTGACAGT
>NZ_JAINVG010000153.1 GCF_020400725.1 Streptomyces sp. NK15101
CGATTGCCCACCACGGGGTGGGCGGGGGCGGGCACCGGCCAGGTGGTACGACTGCCCACGACGGGGGCGCGTGGGGTGGGCGTCGGTGTGGTGGTGGGGCCGTGCGCGGCAGGGCCGGGTGGCAGACTCGGGGCATGTTGGAGACCTCCGCGCGGCTGTTGCGGCTGCTGTCGTTGCTTCAGGCCCATCGCGAGTGGTCCGGTGCCGATCTCGCCGAGCGGCTCGGAGTGACGGCCCGCACCGTGCGGCGGGACGTCGACCGGCTGCGGGAGCTCGGCTACCCCGTGCACGCCAGCCCCGGCACGGGCGGCGGGTACCAGCTCGGGGCCGGCGCCGAGCTGCCGCCGCTGCTCCTCGACGACGAGGAGGCCGTCGCGGTCGCGGTCGGGCTGCGGTCCGCCGCCGGCCAGGGCGTCGAGGGCATCGGCGAGAGTTCCGTGCGCGCCCTGGCGAAGCTGGAGCAGGTCCTGCCGGGCCGGCTCCGGCGCCGGATCGGGGCGCTCAACGACTTCACGGTGCCCCTGCTGCGCACCCCGAGGGAGCGGGTCGATCCGGCGGTCCTCACCGAGCTGGCCAACGCCTGCCGGGACGGCGAGCGGCTCCGCTTCGCGTACCGCGACCACGGCGGCACGGCCACCCGCAGGACCGTCGAACCGCACCGTCTGGTGTGCACGGAGCGGCGCTGGTACCTGGTCGCCTGGGACCTGGACCGGGACGACTGGCGTACGTTCCGGGCCGACCGGATCGAGCCGGCCCCGCCGCACGGCCCCCGCTTCCCGCCCCGCGAGCCGCCCGCCGAGGACCTGGCCGCGTATGTGGCGAAGGGCGTGTCCGGCACCGCCTACGCGGCGGAGGCGACGATCCGGCTGCTCGTCCCGCTCGCCGAGGCGGCCGCGGTCGTCGGCGCGCTGGACGGGGTCCTGACGGCGGACGGCGAGGACGCCTGCCTGCTGCGGACGGGGGCGAACACCCTGGACATGATGGTGTTCCACGTGGCGTTCATGGGCTTCGAGTTCGAGGTGGTCGAGCCGCCGGAGCTCGTGCAGGCGGTCGGGGCGCTCAGGGACCGGCTGTCCCGGGCCCTCGACCGGTCGGGCGCCGGTCCGCGGCCGGGGCGCTGATCCGCAGCCGTTCGTACGTTCTCGGGCCGGAAGACCACGGCGCCGAGTCGCCGGTCGGCCTCCAGGGCGAGCAGCGCCGCCGCGAGGACGGGGAGGGCGACGAGTACCAGGGTCGTGCCGAATCCGGAGAGCGCGAGCCCCGTGAACCACAGGTCGACGCCGACGCCCGGGGACCGTTCCAGGCTGTCGGGCGGCGCGTAGGCGGTCCAGCCGAAGGCGGCGGGGCCGGTCGGGGTGAGGAGGGAGCCGATCACCATCGGCCCGCCGAAGAGGAACAGCCAGTACGAGAACAAGTTCAGCCGCGGGAAGGCGACGTCGGGGGAACCGATCTGCAGCGGCATGATCGCGTTGGCGAGGCCGGCGAAGGTGGGCGTGGCGAAGAGCAGCAGCATGATCGTGCCGTGCAGGGCGAGGGCCTGGTTGTACTCGAGGTTCGGGACGAGCCGGAGGCCCGGGCGGGCCGGCTCGGCCCGCATCAGCATCGCCATGAGCCCGGCGAGCAGGAAGAAGACGAACGCGGTGGCCAGGTAGAGATGGCCGATCTTCTTGTGGTCGGTCGTGGTGAGCCAGTCGATCAGGACGCGGCCGTGCCGCTGCCGGGCCGGTTCGGAGGTCGCGGTCGCCGTCCCGTCGCCCATCGCCGCCTCGGCCTCGCCCTCCCCCCGGCTCCGCGTCTCCGGGCGTTCCGACAGCGTAAGCATTGTGTAAGGGAAGAGTGCGTGCCACACGTGCGCGTCGCCGACGCAATTCGGGGCCGTCGGCGGGAAGAAGGGAATTGCCGGTGCCTTGTCGGCGCTTCCGCGCCCTTCGTGCGAACTGATGGGTACGGCTCGGAATTACTGGAGAAACGGCCGGAAACCCGCCCTGCGACTGACGGGCGGACAGGGCGAGCATATGTCGAGAACTTGTGACACAAGCGTGACCGCCGAGGGACTAACGTGAGGTTCATGTCACCCACTTCGCGCACTCCCGAACCGCCCCGCGACGCTCCCGAGTCCTATGTGGGCCTTGCGGCCGAAGGAGCCGAGCGACTTGCCAGGACCCGCGGCTGGAGCGTCGTCCGGTCCCTGCCGCCCGGCTCGATCATCACCATGGAGTACCTGTCCGGGCGCATCAACTTCGAGGTCGAGGACGGCACCGTCACCCGTTGCTGGCTCGGCTGAGAAGCCGGCGGGACCGCACGGACGAGGGCCCCGGCCGCATCGGCCGGGGCCCTTCGCGTACGCGGAGGAGCGGTGCGGATCAGCCGCGGGTCACCGGGGCGCGCCGGCCGCCGGCCATTCCCACGGGCTCCCGGACGGGCTCACGTACCGGCTCCTCGGGCGCGGGCGGGCGCGGCGGGAAGAACGCGGGGCGCGGACCGCCGGAGGCCACGGGCAGCGAGGGCACGAGCCGGCGGCGCTCCCGCAGCCGCTCCCGCACCCGGTCGCGCGCGGCGAGGATCCAGGACTCCGCCACGGCCAGGACCGGCTCGCACCAGGGCAGCGCGAGCAGGACGAGGAGCCCGGCGGCCCAGCCGAGCAGCACGTCGCTCAGCCAGTGCGTGCCGAGGTAGACGGTGGTGAGGCCGACGCCGAGCGCGACCACCGCGGAGAGGGCCGACAGATAGCGCCGGGCCCTCGGCGTGGTCGCCAGATAGGCGAGGATGCCCCAGGTCACGACCGCGTTGGCGGTGTGCCCCGAGGGGAATATGTCGCCGCCGGCGAAGAGCTCGGCCGAGCCGACCTGGGTCGCGTAATGGGGTCCGAGGCGGCCGAGTCCGAGCTTGACCGAGCCCACCGAGACGTTGAGCAGCAGGAGGGCGGCGCCGAGGCACAGCAGGGGACGCAGGGTGTGCTGGCGCCAGGAGCGCCAGCCCAGCCAGGCGGCCACCATGACGGCCGTGGGGCCGCGCTGGCCGAGGACGACGTAGTAGTCGAGGAAGCCGTGGATCTCGGGCCACTGCTGGTACGGCCGGAAGAGCATGATCTTCCAGTCGAGGGTCACCAGCCACGTGGAGAGCAGGACGGCCACGACGATGGCGAGATAGAACGCCGACGTCCCGCCGAAGAGGGCGAGACGCGTGCGGGTCATCCGCGGGACCTCTATCTTCGGCGGTTCCGGCTCCCGGTCCAGCCGGGCAAAGATGTCGGTACGCACCCAATGGACGTTACAGGGAGTGAGAAGCAGACCCGGTCGTTCCGCTCCCTTCGTGATGACCATGTGATGTGGAGTAGGTCTCAGTGACCAGTCCATTCCGGCCGTCCGTCGGGAAATCCGATGACCTTCCGCGCTATTCCCGCGCGGGGCGATTCCGGAAGTTTGTTTGAGCGTGCCGGAATTCCCTCAAACAGACGTCCGTGCGGAATTCCATGCGACGCGCGGACCGCGCCGAGTGGCGTACGCCACACACCGAGCCCCGGCGAGGTGAGAGCTGCACCACGCGCTCGGGCCTTGAACTCGCGTACGCTGACGGCTCACTCGCCCGTCGATGCCGGGCCGCCCCAGGGGCATACGCCCTGGTCACAGCCCACCGAGCGCGAGAGCTTCACTGGGAGGTACGTACATGTCGCGGACGAACACGGCCCAAGGGCGATCGCGTTCCGCCGTCGGCTCCGGCGCCAACCGCTGGGTCGTCCTCGTCGTCCTCTGCGTCAGTCTTCTCCTGGTCGCCCTCGACGCGACCATCCTCCACGTCGCCGTCCCCTCCCTCACCGAGGACCTGCGCCCCAGCTCCACCGCGCTGCTCTGGATCGTCGACGCCTACCCCCTGGTCTGCGCGTCGCTGCTGATCCTCTTCGGCACCCTCGGCGACCGGGTCGGCAGACGGAGGGTCCTCCTCCTCGGCTACGCGCTCTTCGGCATCTCCTCGGCGGTCGCCGCGCTCGCCACCGAGCCCGCGGTCCTCATCGGGGCCCGCGCGTTGCTCGGCGTCGGCGGCGCCATGATCATGCCCGCCACGCTCTCCATCCTCCGGGCGGTCTTCCCCGACCGGAGGGAGCGCGCCACCGCCATCGGCGTCTGGACCGCCACCGCCGCGATCGGGGCCGCCACCGGACCGGTGCTCGGCGGCTTCCTCGTCGAGAACTACTGGTGGGGATCCGTCTTCCTCATCAACATCCCGCTGATGGCGCTGATCCTCCCGCTCGGCCGCCGCCTCCTCCCCGAGTCCCGGGGCGCCGGCGACGGCCCCTGGGACGTGCTCGGCGCGCTCATGGCCGCGGCCGGCGTGCTCGGCTGCGTCCTCGGCGTCAAACGCGCCGGGGCCGGCGACCCGCTGCTCGCCCTGCCGACCGCCGGGCCGCTGCTGCTCGGCGCCGCGCTCCTCGTCCTCTTCGTACGGCGGCAGAAGCGGCGCCCGCACCCGCTGATCGACCTGCGGCTCTTCTCCCGGGCCGCCTTCACCACCTCGGTCGGCTGCATCGTCATCGGCATGCTGGCCCTGGTCGGCCTGGAGCTCATCGCCGTCCAGTACCTCCAGCTGGTCCTCGGCCTCAGCCCCCTGGAGACCGGGCTCCGGCTCCTCCCGCTGACCTTCGCCGCCATGGCCGCCGGCGCCACCGGCTCGTACACCCTGCGCCGGGTCGGGCCGCGCCGGATGGTCGGCTGGGGCTTCGTGCTCACCGCCGCCGCGGTGCTGCTGCTCACGCTCATGGGGCAGCACGACCGGCCGCTGCTCCTCACGGTGGGGTTCGTGCTGCTCGGCTTCGGCCTGCAGACCACGCTCTTCTCGGCGTACGAGTCGATGCTCAGCGAGGCGCCGCAGCAGAGCGCGGGCGGCGCGGCCGCGATCGGCGAGACCTCGTACCAGCTCGGCGCGGGCATGGGCATCGCACTGCTCGGCAGCGTGATGAACGCCGTGTACGCCCCCGCGCTCGCCTCGGTCCCCGGTGTGCCCGCGGAGGCGAGCCGGGCCGCCGCGAACTCGCTCGGGGAGGCCTACAAGGTCGCCGACCAGCTCGGCGGCACGGCCGGAGGCGCCCTGCACCAGGCCGCCCGGCACTCCTTCGTGCACGGCCTGCACGTCACGCTCTTCGTGAGCGCCGGGCTGCTGCTCGTCGGCGCGCTGATGGCCCGGCGGCTGCCGCGGATCATGGAGTGTTCGGTGGATCCGGAGGAGGCCTTCGACGCCCGGGAGGCCCGGGGGGAGCTCTCGGACCGGAAGGGTCCGGGCCGGGCCGCGGGGCCCTGGGACACGGAGCCGGCCGCGGTCGGGACGGTGGCGGGGACGCCGGAGGCGGCATCCGTCGGTCCCTCGGAGCGGGCCGGTTTCGCCGGGATGTCCGCCGTGGCGGAGTGGGCCGACCGCTCGGAGCGGGCCGGTGCCCCGGGGACGTCCGGTGTGCCGGGGCAGGCCGATCGTCCGGAGGCGTCCGGTTCCCCGGAGGGGGGCGAGCCGCGGGTGCCCGCGACCCGGGAAGTGATCGAGCCCGCCGGCTCGGGGCGCCCGGCGCACTGACCCGATCCCGTCGGGCGGTGCCCGGTCCGGCCGGCGGACCCGCTCAACTCTGGTTGAAGAAACCGTCCTGCTGACGCCGGCCCGTCTCGCCGGTGACGATCTGGGTGTCGGCGGGGGTCAGCAGGAAGACCCGCGTCGCCACGCGCTCGATCGAACCGCGCAGGCCGAAGGCGAGACCGGCGGCGAAGTCGACGACGCGCTTGGCGTCGTTCGGCTCCATCGCGGTCAGGTTCACGATCACCGGAACCCCGGCCCGGAAGAGCTCGCCGATGCCCCGGGCGTCCCGGAAGCCGTCGGGAGAGACGGTGGCGATCCGGCGGCCCCGCTCCTCGGCGGTGTCCGTGGCCACCCGGACCCGGGGGTCCGTCACCCAGGCGTCGCCGCCCTCGGCACCGTCGGCGTACTCGTCGTCGTAGTAACGCTCGTCGTTGTCCTCGACGAGTCCCAGCCAGGCACTCGCCTTGCGCACCGATCCCATGGACGCCTCCTTTCAGCGCGGTCACTTGTGGTTCCGCATTTCCCTATCGTCGTCCATGATGCGGATCGCGCGCCAAGTGGATAGGCGCCGCGCAGGGGATTCGTGACGGTACTGGTGCAGAACGTGAGGGCCGTTTCCTGGCGATTCGTCAGGAAACTTGCGGTATGAGGGCCCTGACGGAGGGCCATGCAGCTGAAAATATGAAAGTCGGGTCACAAGGGTGACGATGGGCGCGTACGGGTGAACGGACCCACTCGCTACGATGCCGCGAGGCCGCACGGCGGACCTTCGCCCGCCCAGCCCGCGACTCACGGGGGAGTCCTTGTTCGGAATCGTCAGACCCTGCACCCACCGCCTCACCGAAGGTCTCAGGACCGAGTGGATGGCCCACCTCTGCGGCCTCTGCCTGGCGCTCCGCGCCGATCACGGGCAGCTCGCCCGGATCGTCACCAACTACGACGGGCTCATCGTCTCCGTCCTGACGGAGGCTCAGACCGGTGTGACCGAGGCGGGCCGCCGCACGGCCGGGCCCTGCGCGCTGCGCGCCATGCGGACCGCCCCCGTCGCCCGCGGCGAGGGAGCCAGACTCGCCGCCGCCGTCTCGCTCGTCCTCGCCTCGGCGAAGGTCCGGGACCACGTCGCCGACGGGGACGGCCTGTTGGCCCGCCGCCCCGTCGCCGCCGCGGCCCGCCGCGTCGCCCGCTCCTGGGACAGGGCCGGGGCCAGGACCGGCCGGGACCTCGGCTTCGACACCGCCGTCCTCGTCGACGCCGTCGACCGCCAGACCGGCATCGAGGCCCTCGCGGGACCCGGCACCCCCCTGCTCACCGTCACCGAGCCGACCGAGACGGCCACCGCCGCCGCCTTCGCGCACACCGCCGTCCTCGCGGGACGGCCGGGGAACGCGGCGCCGCTCGCCGAGGCGGGCCGCCTCTTCGGCCGCCTCGCCCACCTCCTCGACGCCGTCGAGGACCAGGCCGCCGACGCCGAGAGCGGGGCGTGGAACCCGCTCACGGCCACCGGCACCTCCCGAGAGGAGGCCCGCCGGCTCGCCGACGACGCCCTCCACGGCATCCGCCTCGCCCTGAAGGACGCCGAGTTCGCCGACGGCAGGCTCGCCCACGTCCTCCTCGCCCACGAGCTGCGCAACTCGGTCGACCGCGCCTTCGGCACGACCAGCTGCTCGCACGGTGCGCCGGGCGCGGGCCGCGGGCCGGTGCCGGGGAACCCGTACGCCTCCTCCTACGGCCCGGTGCCCGGCAACCCGTACGCTCCCGGCCCCGGTGGACCCGGCGGCCCGGGAGGTCCCTACGCCCCCGGCCCCGGCGGCCCGGGCGGCCCCGGCGGTCCGCTCCCGCCCGAGCCGCCGAACCGGCGCGGTCTGATCGCCGGCTGCGCCCTCTGGCTCGGCCTCGCCTGCACCTGTCAGATGTGCTGCGGGACCTTCGAGGACCCCTGGACCCGCCAACGGCGCGAGGGACTCTGCCAGCAGTGCGACCCCGGCAGTTGCTGCGACTGCTGCGACTGCTGCAGCAACTGCTCCTCCTGCTGCGAGGGGGACGGCTGCTGCGGCGACTGCGGGGGCTGCGACTGCGGCTGCAACTGCTGACGACCCGTCGGAGCCCCGCGTGCCGCCGCTACTTCTTCGGCGCGGGGATCTCCGGCGGGGAGATCCGCGACCGCTCGATGCCCGAGGCGGTCACCCCCCACTTCTTCAGGATCCTGTCGTACGTCCCGTCGGCCTTGAGGCCGTTCACCGCCGCCTGGAAGGCCGGTGCGAGCGGGGTGCCCTTCCTGAAGGCGAAGCCGACGTCCAGGCGCCGGTATTCGTTGAGGAACTTCACGTCCTTCTGCTGCGTCACCGCGTACCGCACGCCGTTGATCGTGTTCATCACGACGTCGCTGCGGCCCTGCTGGAGCGACATCCAGATCGCCCCGGTCTCGCTGTAGACGTTCACCTCGTACGCCGGCTTCCCGGCCTCCGCGCACCGGCCCTTGTTCTTCTCCAGGGTCCGCTCGAAGGTGGTGCCGGCGTTCACGGCCACCTTCAGGCCGCACAGCTGCGTGAGGTCGGTGACCGCCTTCAGGCTGCTGTCGGCCCGGGCGGCGAAGCCCTGCCCGTCGTTGATGTACGTCACGAAGTCGATGGTCCTGCGCCGCTCCTCCGTCACGCCGAAGTTCCCGGTGCCGACGTCGTACTTGCCGCTGCCGAGCGCCGGCAGGATCGCCTCGAAGCCGACCACCTCGCGCTTCAGCTCCAGACCGAGGGCCTTCGCCACGGCGGCCGAGAAGTCGGCGTCCACGCCGACGACGGTCCTGCCGTCCGGCAGATAGGCCGAGCTGGGCGGAGTCGCCACCGAGGAGGCGAGCGTCAGGCTGCCCCGCCGCCGCACATCGGCGGGGAGCAGCTTCGCCGCCGCCTCGTTCTTCCTCACCGCCGCCACCACGTCCTCGGTCGGGAGCGCGCCCTTCGCGGCGCCCGGCGCTCCCGAGGCCCCGGCCGGGGCGGTCGCGGGCTCGCCGCCCGAGCAGGCGGTGAGGCCGAGCGCGGCCGCGGTGATCAGGGCGAAGACGAGGGTGGTGCGTGCGGTGCCGGAACTCGTGCGCGTACTCATGGCTTCGGGTTCTCCAGGAATTTCTCGAACGGCAGCGGGCCGATCGACTCGGGATCGGCGGACACGTCGAAGAGCGGGCGGTAGCCGCCGGCCAGGTAGAGGCCCTTGGCCTCGGGCTGGCGGGGCCCCGTCGTCAGGTAGATGCGGGAGTAGCCGCGGTCGGCGGCCTCCCGTTCGAGCAGGGTGAGGACCCGGCGGGCGAGACCGCGCCGGCGGTGCGCCGAGTGCGTCCAGATCCGCTTCAGTTCGGCGGTGTCCTCGTCGTAACGGCGGTAGGCGCCGCCCCCCCCCGGGCCGCCCGGGCGGGCGCGGCCGGGGCCCTGGGCCGCCCCCCCCCCCGGACCGTCGCCCGGGGCGTCGGACCCGAGCCGTC
>NZ_JAINVG010000154.1 GCF_020400725.1 Streptomyces sp. NK15101
TGCCGTTCGCCGTCTCCCTTTAGACGGGGCAGGGGCGGTACTCGAGGCTCAGTTCGCGGTCGACGGCGTAGCTCGTCCGCATCGACGCGTCGATGACCTGCTGCCAGGAGCCGTACTTGGCGTACAGCTGGTCCGCGGTGGGGCCGAGGGGGTTGCCGTACTTGACGATGTTCCGCTCCTCCAGGATGCGGACCTCCTCGGGACTCATGCCGGCGCGGGTGATCCCCTTGGCCTGGTTCCGCATGTCGACGAGCTCCCGGGCGATCTCCTCGTCGGTGAAGCCCGCCGCCCGCATGTCGGCCTCGGTGCGGTGCATGTCCTCCAGGAGCTCGTGGTAGCGAATCCGGATCCGCTGGGCCTCCACCTTCTCGTCCATCGGGAGGACGCGGATCCGGCACACGACCGGGTCGGTGCTGGGGCAGGGGTCGTCGGCGGAGACGGGAGGGGCGAGGGGAGCCGTGATGACGGACCCACACGCCTCGACCGCACCGACCACGGACGAGCCGGCGGTGCCCAGGAGGGCGACGGCGGCGACGAACGGGACGAGGGTGCGGCGCAGCAAGGACGAGGAAGGGCGCATGCGCGCATCCTCGGGCGGCGCCGGGGCTCCTTCACGCAGGCGCACCGGTGATCACTCCTACGGGCGGGGCGCCCGGGGGAGGCTCCACCCGATGGACCGCCGCCTCGGCGATGAGGCCGCTTTCCGGCGAGATCACCGCCGTACCCATGTCGCTTCAGCACCCCGCCCTCCCGACCGCCGAGGACTCCCGGAACTCCCGTTGCTCCTCGTCATGCGGAAGGCACGGCATGGCCCGGAAGGCTGAGGAGGGGGCGAGGAAGGGCTCGTTCACTGAATCGGGGGGTGATCGGAGGGAGGGACGTTCCTGCTCTGACCTGTGTGTAGTGATGCAGATACTTTCTGTGATGACCAGTCGATGACCAGTCGGCACGATCAAAACAGGGGACAGCTATGCGGAAGTTGGCGGCAGTGGTGGTGGCTGCGGGGTTGTTCGTCGGAGGGGTGGGGGTGGCGGCGGCCGATTCGGAGCACCGCTTGGTCATGCAGACATCAGGCGCCGCGTTCGTCGGCACGTACCAGTGGGATCCGCCGAACAAGGTACCGAGCGGGCTCCATGTGAAGGGGCTGCTGCGGGATGACGCCGACAATGACGGCCACAACGTCTACCTGCGGGTAAAGGTTGAGGCTTACCCGTGGGGCGAGGTCAGGGGTGTGCAGAAGAAAGACATCAGGATCGACAGGGTCTTCTCCGACGGCGCAGTCCTAAAGACCAAAGAAATTCGGATGCAGGTATGCCTTGACCGTGGCTCCTTCCGGCCGGACAACTGCTCGCGCGAGCGACTGTTCGCGCGGCGATAGTCGATAGGTTCTGGGAGCCGTCGACGCACGGCTCCCATCCTCAGGGGGCTTACCACAATGGATGTCATCCTCCGCGCCGAGGGCGTGGATCTCTTCTATGGCACGCAGCAGGCTGTCACTGGTGCCGATTTCACGCTCGAGCGCGGCGAAGTGGCCGCCATCATGGGCAGTAGCGGGTCGGGCAAGTCGTCCCTGCTGTACTGTCTCGCTGGAGTCCTGCCTCCCTCCAACGGCACGGTAACTTTCGACGGGACGCAGCTCTCGTCGCTCCCTGACGGAG
This sequence comes from Streptomyces sp. NK15101, assembly GCF_020400725.1. Taxonomy (GTDB): domain Bacteria; phylum Actinomycetota; class Actinomycetes; order Streptomycetales; family Streptomycetaceae; genus Streptomyces. The sequence continues at coordinate 1,659 of NZ_JAINVG010000154.1, forward strand.
AACTCAGCGCGTTACGCCGTACGCGCCTAGGTTTCGTCTTCCAGTACGGGGAACTGCTGCCGGAACTGACTGTGGAGGAGAACGCAGCGCTCCCTCTCCGGCTCGCCGGGATTAGCAAGACCCATGCCCATGCCATGGCAGCCCAGGTGCTGGGGCGCCTCGGAATGGGCGACCTACTACGGCGCAGAACGTCAAAGCTGTCGGGTGGCCAGAGTCAGCGTGTGGCCGTTGCACGTGCTCTGGTCCACCGGCCGGACGTGGTCTTCGCGGATGAGCCGACGGGAGCGCTCGACAGCACCAACGCAGCTGCTGTCCTTGATGAATTCCTTCAGTTGGCACGTCGACAGAAGACAGCCGTGGTCATCGTCACGCACGACTCGGACGTCGCCGCAAGGGCAGACACGCAGTACACGATGTCGGACGGTGTCCTGGCTCAACGGGTGGCGGTGTGAACACCTTCCTCCTCGGAATGCGCCTGCTATGGGGAAGCGGGCGAAGGGGACGGGTTCGCTTTCTGCTGATGACACTCGGATCCGCGCTTGGAGTGGCCTGCCTTGCGGCCGTGTTGACCATTCCGTCGATCCTCGGCGCTCACGACGCTCGCGTAGCCGCCCGTGAACCTCGCCCTGGGATGAGCAGCGTCGTCTACCGCGAGTTCAGTGATCCCTACGGCCCGCAGCCGCTCCGCCGGATCTTCATCGCTCGCACACATACTGGTCCGACGCCGGTGCCGCCCGGCATCGACAGACTTCCCGAAGTCGGTGAGGTGATTGTTTCACCGAGGCTTGGTCAGATCCTGGCAGCCAGTCCAAGAGCAGCCGGCCTTGTCCCTGGCCGCGTAGTCGGCACTATCGCGCCGGAGGGGTTGGGCGGATCCGACGATCTGTACGCCTATATCGGCATCGCCCGAGACCAGCTACCTGAAGCAGAGACACTCGGCGGCTTCGGCATCGGCCGATCCTGGCGGCAGGTCATCGACCCCTCCACTCTCAGCACCCTGCGGTTTACCCTCGGCTGCATCGTGCTGCTCCCCCTCGTCATCTTTCTCTCCGTATGTGCGCGGCTTTCCGGGGAGTCCCGTGCGCGCCGACTCGCAGCGCTTCGGCTTGTCGGGCTCAGCGTGAAGGACACCCTGCGAGTCAATGCCGGGGAAAGCGTGGTGGCTGCCTTGATTGGGGCGCTAATCGGCATCGTGGGGTATCTCGGAATCAATGAGGCCATGGCGCGGATCGGGCTACCCGGGTTGCACTGGTACCCGGCCGATGGGCGACCCGAGGGGTCGACCATTGCCGTGTGCCTATTGGGGTGTCCGGCGCTCGCATGGGTCGTGGGGCAGTTCAGTGCGCGGCGTCCCGCCCTGTCACCGATCAATGTGCGGCGTGTCGGCGAACGCAAGCCACCGAAGAAGTTCGGGATGTTGCTGCTGGTCCCCGGCATCGGGATCACCGTCGGGTACTGCGTACTCAGCATCATTGGGCGAGACCCGTCCGGAGGGTCAGCCAGTTCCCTACTGGTGCCCGGTGCCGTGCTGTTGACTGGGGCTGGCCTCGTCTTCGGATTGGCGCCGATCACGGCCTGGCTCGCTCAGCGGCTGGCTGGTGTGGCCAGGTCACTCCCCATGGCATTGGCGATGCGGCGTACCGAGGTGGATCCGGGGGCTTCCCTGCGGGTAGTCACCGGGCTCGTGCTGCTGGTGTTCGGGGCCTCGCTCACTCAGGGGGTACTCATCGAACTGGACCAGGTCAGCAGGCGGACGGCTCCTCTTCAGGAGTACGACATCCGCCTGAACGATGTCTCACCAGCACAGCAGCAGGCTTTGGCCAAGGTCCCCGGCGTGCAGACAACAACCGTCTCGTATAGCTCCTGGGATCCATTGGACGGGAGCAATGTGGCGCACGCCGACCTGGTGGTTGGCACTTGCGATCAGCTCGCGGCCTACACGCAGCAGGCCACGGGTTGCGTCGACGGGCGGATCATGCAGTTGGCGGACGACCGCACGACATCCGATTACGACCCGAAGGCGGGGGAGCGTTATCCCTTCGCGTTGAAGGACGGCCGGAAGGTCGCGCTCACCGTGCCCCGCGAGAGGATCAATGTGCGCCCCTGGGAGATGTCGGTTTTCGAATCGGGCGCTCTTCTCGTACCCCCGTCCCTTCTCCCCCCCAACCTGGCCGACGGCACTCTCACCCTCTTTAGTGATGCCGACCCCACCACCATCCGCTCCGTCCTAGACGGCATCGGCGCCATCGCCCCCACCGCCTCCGTCGAGCCCGTGGGGATCGTCATCGACTCGCTCGCTCAGCTGACCGTCATTCGGAGTCTGCTCGTCGTCGGGATGGTGCTCGGGCTCGTCATCGGGGTTGCCGCGTTTGTCGTGTCCGTGGCTGATCGGGCCATGGAGCGGCGGGGGCAGGTCACCGCGCTTGCGTTGTTGGGGGCTCGGGCGGGGACGCTGCGGGTGGTGCAGGTGGTGCAGGTGTTGTTGCCGTTGGTGGTGGGGCTGGGGGCTGCGATCGTCACCGGGTGGCTTGCCGAGTCCAGTTACCTGATCACCGGAGGTGGGGCGGTGCACTGGGACTGGGACGGGCTGTCCCTGCTGTTCGCCTCCGCGCTCGGGGTCGTGCTCGCCGCCGCCGTCGCCTCCGTTCCCATGGTGCGGCGGCACATCGATCCCGAGCACATCCGACGGGATTGATCCGCGGCGGAGCGATCAGTTTTCCTCGGGGGCGCGGTCCTTCTTCGTAGTCGTCGACTCCGAGGAGGACCCCTTGTCCGAGAACGCCGTCAAAGGTCCCGCCAGCTAATTCCCCTCCATCGAGAAGAAGTACGGGCGGCCCGTGTCCGAGTGGCTCGAGCTCGTTCGGGCCTCGCCGCTCGCCCGGCACATGGAGCTCGTCTCCTGGCTGAAGGCCGAGTACGGGCTGGGCCACGGGCACGCGAACGCGCTCGTGGCCCACGTGCTGGCCGGCGGGAAGTAGCGGGCCTCGCCGCCTCATGCCGCCAGGGTGCGGGTCGTACGGGACTCCACCCCGGCTCGCAGGGACAGGGTGATCGCCGCCGTCAGCGTTCCCGCCGCTCCCGCCGTCCACCACAGCACCGCCGGGTCCAGCGTCGTGTACGTCGTCACCCCCAGCGTGAGGGCCCCGAAGCGGGCCGTCCCCCAGGTCCAGCTGAAGGCGCCCTGGTAGCGGCCGCGGGCGTGGGACGGGGCCAGGTCGGCGAAGACGGCCGCCGCGATGCCCGCCACGACCACCTCGCCGAGCGACCAGACGACGACGGACAGCGTGTAGCCGACGACGCCGTCGGCCAGGCCGGTCAGCGCGACGCCCACCGCGATCAGCGCGCTGCCCGCGCTCTGCACCGCCAGCTGCGGGAGCCGCGCCAGCCACGCCGTCGCGAAGGGCTGGAGCGCGACCACCAGGATCGCGTTGACGGCCGCCATCGCCCCGTACACCGCCGGCGAGAGGCCGCTGTCGCGGACCGCGAGCGGCAGCGCGACCTCGGTCAGCGAGTACACGAAGAGCTGGACGCCGAAGAGCGGGAGCAGGAGCAGGGCCAGGCGGTCTTGGAGGACCACTCCGTAGCCGAGGCCGTCCTTCGTCCGCCGCGCCGGGGCCGAGCGGTCCGGTTCCGGCAGGCGGATCGCCACCACCAGCGCGTACAGCAGCATCGAACCCGCGTCGACCACGAAGAGCAGCCAGTAGCCCCGGGCCGCGAGGTAGCCGCCGAGGACGCCCGCCACCGCGGTGCCGATGTTCACGCCCCATCCGAAGAGCGCGTACGCCCGCCGCCGCCGCTCGCTGTCGACGGCGTCGGCCAGCAGGGCGTACGCCGCCGGGGAGACCGCGCTGCCGGCCGCGCTGATCAGCAGCGCCGACCCGGCCATCGTCCACACACCGGGCGCCAGGAAGAGCGCGCCCTGCGCCGCCGCCGCGCCGATCAGGCCGAGCAGCATCGTGGGACGCCGGCCGATGCGGTCGGCGAGGATGCCGCCCACCGCCGGGCCGATCAGGTTGCCCGCACCGAGCGCGCCGAGCACGTACGAGGTGTCCCCGCCCGTCACCCCCCGCGAGGCCAGGAAGAAGACCAGGAACGGTGTGACCAGGTAGCCGAGGCGGTTGACGATCGTTCCCGCGAAGATCGTCCAGACCTCGGACGGGAGGCCCTTGAAGGCCGAGGCGGAGGCCGGGGCGGGAGTCGGGGAGGAGGGCGCGGAAGGGGGTGAGGAGGGGGGCGCGGAGCAGGGGGACGGGGGCGTCTTTCGCATGGGGGGAGCTTGCTTTCCGGTCCCTGCGCCCCTCCAATGATTAAGTTCAGAACGAATCCATTCGCCAGCTCCAGGACGTGGAACGCATGGAAGCCGGGCTCAGTTTCTCCGCCGCCGATCTCGCCCAGACCCGTTTCGCCGTCTCCCCCATGTGGGAGGTCGTCACCAGCTACCGGCTCCTCGCCCAGCAGCCCGACTCCGTCCCGCACGGGCGCTGGGCCGCCCAGGTGCGGCCCCGGGTCGTCCGTGCCGGGCTCGACCGCGGATGGCTCGCCGCGCTGGTTCCCGCCCAGGGGTACCTCGCCGATTTCCTCAATCCCACCCCCTCCGGTCCCTTTCCCTCCCTCGGGGACGAGCTCGGCGCCATCCGCCGCACCCCTGCCGCCCAGGTGCGCGACGACCTCGACCCGCTGGACGGCGGGGGGCGGCTCCGGCTGCTGCGCGAGGACCCCGAGGCCGTCCTCCCCAAGGTCGCCGACGAGATCGAGACGTACTGGGAGCTCGCCCTCGCCCCCTACTGGGCCCGCATCCAGAAGGTCCTGGAGGCCGACGTCTTCCACCGGGCCCGGCAGGTCGCCGAGCACGGTTCGGCGCGGGTGCTGAGCGAACTCCACGAGACCGTACGGTGGGACGACGGCACCCTCCGGCTCGTACGGCGGCACTGCGCGCTCACCCGCGACCAGGCCGGTTCCGGGCTGCTGCTCGTCCCCTCCGTCTTCGTCTGGCCCCGCGTCCTCACCCGGTCCGTCCATCCCGACCCGCCCCAACTCGCCTATCCGGCACGGGGTTTCGGGAGCGTCTGGGAGCGCCGTACCCCCGGCGCCACGGACGCCGTCGCCGCCGTCCTCGGCCGCTCCCGCACCCTGCTCCTGACCGAGCTCGACACCCCCGCCTCCACCACCCGGCTCGCCGCCCACTGCGGCATGTCCGCCGCCGGCGTCTCCCAGCACCTCATCGCCCTCCGCAACGCCGGCCTCGTCACCGCCCACCGCAGCGGCCGTTCCGTCCTCTACGCCCGCACCGCCGTCGCCGACCAACTCCTGAGTCCATGAGGGAGGATGGGCCCGTGACCTCTCCTTCCGCCCCGCCCTGGGTCGAGCGCGTTCTCGTGCGTGACGGCGTGCGGCTCTCCTGCCGCGACTGGGGCGGATCCGGGCCCGACACCCTCCTCCTCCACGGGCTCGCCGGGCACGCCGGGGAGTGGGACGCCGTCGCCCGGCCGCTCCGGGACGCCGGCCACCGGGTCGTCGCCCTCGACCAGCGCGGGCACGGCCTCAGCGAGCGGCGGCCGGGCGACGTCTCCCGAGCCGCGTACGTCGCCGACGTCGTCGCGGTCATCGAGGAACTCGGCCTCGTACGGCCCCTGTTGGCCGGCCAGTCCCTCGGCGGGCACACCGCCCTCCTGACCGCCGCCGCCCACCCCGGGCTGCTCCGCGCCCTCGTCCTCGTCGAGGCCGGGGCCGGGCGCGCCGAACCGGGCACGGGGGAGCTGATCGGCGACTGGCTGCGGGCGTGGCCGGTGCCGTTCCCCTCGCGGGAGGCGGCCGTCGCGTACCTGGGGAACGGCAAGCGGTCCGTCGGGGAGGGGTGGGCCGACGGGCTGGAGGAGCGCGACGGCCGGCTCTGGCCGCGCTGCGATCCCGACCTCATGGTCCGTTCCCTCGACGAGAACGTCCGTCGCGCCTTCTGGGACGAGTGGGCGGCCGTCCGCTGCCCCGCGCTCGTCGTCCTCGGTGAGGGCGGGGAGGGCGGGATCATCGGCGGGGACGAGTACGCGGAGATGGTCCGGCTCCAGCCCGGCCTCCACGGCGTGAGCCTGCCCGGCGCCGGCCACGACGTGCACCTGGAGCGGGCCGGCGTGCTGGCTCGGGTGATCCTCGACTTCCCGTCCTCCCCGGACCCTTGCCCTGGAGTGCACTCCAGTTCCTAGAGTCGCCCCATGCGCTATCGGGTACTCGGCGGGACCGGGATCGACGTCAGCACCTACTGCCTCGGCACCATGATGTTCGGAGCCGTCGGCAATCCGGACCACCAGGAGTCCGTACGGATCATCCATGCCGCCCTCGACCAGGGCGTCAACTTCGTGGACACGGCCGACATGTACTCGGCCGGCGAGTCCGAGGAGATCGTCGGCAAGGCGCTGCGCGACCCGCGGCGCCGGGAGGCCACCGTCCTCGCCACCAAGGTGTACTTCCCGGTCGGCGGCGAAGGGCCCAACCGGGGCGGCGGCTCCCGGCGTTGGATCACCCTCGCCGTCGAGAACAGCCTCAAGCGGCTCGGCACCGACTGGATCGATCTGTACCAGGTGCACCGGCCCGACCACCGGACCGACATCGAGGAGACCCTCGACGTCCTCGGTGATCTCGTCGGTCAGGGGAAGATCCGGGCCTTCGGCTGCTCCACCTTCCCCGCCGAGGAGATCGTCGAGGCGCACGCCGTCGCCGAGCGGCGCGGGCTGCGCCGGTTCCGCTCCGAGCAGCCGCCGTACTCTCTGCTCGCGCGCGGCGTGGAGGCGAACGTGCTGCCCACCGCCCAGAAGTACGGGATGGGGGTGCTGACCTGGAGTCCGCTCGCGTCCGGCTTCCTCACCGGCAAGTACCGGAAGGGCCGGCCGATCGACCTGACCAGCGGGCGGCCCGCGCTCACCCCGCACCGATTCGACCCCTCGCTGCCGGTCAACGCCGCCAAGCTCGACGCCGTCGAGGAGTTCGTCGCGCTGGCCGACGAGATCGGGTGCTCCCTGCCCGAGCTGGCGATCGCGTTCGCCGCCGCTCACCCGGCCGTGACGTCCGTGATCATCGGGCCCCGGACGATGGAGCAGCTGGAGGGGCTGCTGAAGGGCGCGCCGGTCGTCCTCACCGACGAGGTCCTCGACCGGATCGACGCGATCGTGCCGCCGGGGACCAACCTCTACCGGCCGGACGGCGCCTGGCGGCCGCCCGTCCTCACCGACCCCTCCCTGCGGCGGCGGCCGATCGGGGAGCGGGCCGCCGGGTGAGGGGCGGCGCGCGCGGCCGGGTCGCCGGAGCGGCGGAGCGGCGGAGCGGCGGAGCGGCGGAGCGGCGGAGCGGCGGAGCGGCGG
>NZ_JAINVG010000155.1 GCF_020400725.1 Streptomyces sp. NK15101
TTGACGAAGTTGTCGACGGAGCCGAGGCGGGAGAGGTACCGCTCGGGGATCTCGCTCTGGTAGGCGGTGTCCCAGACGATGCCGCAGGCGGCGGTGGTCAGGGCGCACAGGGCGAAGGTGGCGCCGAGGACGGCGGTGGGCAGTTCGTCGCGCAGGGTCAGGGCGGTGAACTGCAGGACGGCGCCGAGGGTGACGACGACGGCGGCGGCCTTCCAGGGGTGCTGTTTCGTCGTCGACATGACGGCGAGCGAGCCGAGGAGGGAGCCGATCGCGAGGCAGGTGGCGAGGACGGACCAGGCTCCGGCGCCACCGAGGGACTCGACGGCGATGACGGGTCCGGCGACGGCGGTCAGGCCGATGCCGAGGGAGACGACGAACCACAGCGCCATGCCGAAGGAGAACCACGGGTAGCGGGCCATGACGGCGAATCCGGCGCGGAAGCGGTGGTCGGTGTCGGCGTTCGCGGCGTCCGTTCCGGCGGCGTCCGCGGGGGTGTCCGGGGCGGGGGCGGGGGCCGTGCGCCGGAGGGGGGTGTGCAGGCGGGTCAGGCGCAGGAGGCAGAGGAGGTTGACGGCGAAGGAGGCCACGTCGAGCCAGAGGATCCAGGAGAAGCCGACGGTGCTCATCAGGACGCCCGCGAGGACGGGGCCGAGGAGGAAGCCGACGTCGGCGACGAGGGAGAGCAGGCCGTTGGCGCGCTGGAGGCGGTCCTCGGCGACGAGTTCGGGGGTCAGGCCGATCTGCGCGGGGTTGTACAGGGCGGTTCCCGCGCCGTACAGGGCGGCGGACAGGCACAGGTGCCAGCTCTGCAGCGGCAGGGGGGAGACGGCGACGACGGCGAGGGCGCCCTGGGCGAACAGCCGCAGCAGGTCGGCGCCGATCATCACCTTGAGCCGGTCGTGGCGGTCGGCGAGCCGGCCGCCGGTGGCGACGAGGAAGAAGCGTGCTCCCCACAGCGAGAGCAGGACCCAGGTGAGCGCGGCCGCCGAGTGGGAGACCTGGTAGGCGGCGAGGGCGAAGGCGACGGGGACGGGGGCGTCGCCGAGCTTGGAGACGACGTGACCCGCGAAGAACGTCGCGAAGCGGCGTTCGCGGAACATCGCTGCCTGGTCCTTGAGGGTGGCGGTGAGCACGGGGCGGGTCATCCTTCGCAGATCAGGAAGTCGTTGCGGGCGCCGAAGGCGACCAGGGCGCGCAGGTCGGCGTCGGGCAGGTCGCTGTCGGCGGCCAGCCGGTCGTAGGTCAGGGCGCCGCCGCGGGTGAGGAGGGCGACGGTCCGCTCCAGGCGGCGGTCGAGCCGGATGCGCCGGCCCATGGTGGTGACGGTGAGGTGTTCTTCGCCGGTGGTGACGTACGGGGGGAAGCGGCTGGCCCAGCGGATGCGGGTGCCGGCGTTGACCTCGCCGGTCAGGACGCTGCGCAGGGAGGCTCCGGCGCGGCGGTCGGGGCGCATGGCCAGGCGGGTGGTGAGCCATTCGGGGTCGGGCTCGGGGGCGGTGCGGCCGACGAGTTCGTGGGCGGCGCGGGTCTCCTCGCGGACGTCGGCGAACGGCTCGTAGCCGACGGTGAGGTGGACGGTGAGCTCGCCGGTGCCGGAGACGCGGTGGGCGGTGTCGCGCGGGACGGACAGGCACATGCCGGGGGTGAGGACGCGGTCGAGGCTGCCGGGGGCCAGGTCGCGGGAGCGGGCGCCGACGCGGGAGTCGACCTCCCAGTGCTTGCGGCCGAGGAGTTGCAGGACGAGGGCGTCGTGGTCGTCGCTGTGGACGTCGAAGGCGGACGTCTCGCCGGCGGTGATGTAGCAGTTGACCCAGGCGCGGGCGCGCAGCAGGTATTCGAGGGCCTCGCACAGCAGCATGACCCGCTCGTCGAGGGCTTCGAGGTGGCTGATGACGAGGGTCGCGCCGCGTTCGACGGCGCTGTGCAGGTAGGCGGGGACGAGGGAGGTGTGCAGGACCTCCCCGTCGCCGACGCGGGAGCGCATCCAGCGGCTGCGGTCGACCTGGCGGCCGGACTCGACGAGCCGGAAGTTGGTGGCGAGGGCCCCTGGTCGGGCGAGGGCGGACCAGACGCCGGCGAGCAGGGCCTCGTGGGCGGTGGTGTCGGTGTCCGCGGCGGGTTCGTGGAGGCGGACGCCGCCGGCGTGCGGCTCCCGGTCGCCGAGGCCGGCGAGGAGGGCCTGGGCGTGGGCGAAGGCGTCGAAGCCGGTCATGGCGCGGTCACCGCCCCCACGCCGCAGAGGCTGAGCGCGATCTCCTCGCGGCGTTCCGGCGCGAGGAGGTCGGGCAGGACGGCGGTGAGCTCTTCGAGGGTGAAGGGGGCGTCCGAGGCGGTCGCCTTCTCCAGGTCGGTGAAGTCGTCGGGGCCGGGGCCGGGGACGATGAGGGTGCGGCCGCGGGCGACGAGGGTGGTGCCGCGGTGATGGGGGGCGGCGGCGACCACGCCGGGCCGGGCCCAGCGCAGCGGGGCGTGGGGGGCGGGGGCGGTGCGGGGCAGCGCGGCGGGGTGGGGCCGGCTGACGTAGCCGTTGGTGCGCAGGCGGAGCTGGCCGAGGGCGATCTCGTGGGCGACGCGGTCGGCGAGCGGGGCTCCGGGGGTGTCGGCGTCGTCGGCGAGCAGGGTGCGGGCGCGGTCGGTGATCTCGTCGGCGGCCGGGTAGGCGGCGAGGGCCCCTGCCGGGCGGGCGGCGCGCCACAGGGCCTCGGTGATCAGGGCCCGGGTCTTGGCCGGGTAGAGGGTCAGTCCGAGGAACGCGGAGGGGCCGAGGTTGCGGAACACGTGGTACGTGTCCCGGGGGATGCAGAGGAAGTCGCCGGGCTGGAGCAGGTGACGCTCGGCGGTGGCGAGGTGTTCCTCGATGTCGAAGGTGATGCGGCCGAACGACGGGCTGGGCGTGATGTCGGACGCGTCGAACGGGTTGTCGTGCCAGACCCAGACCTCCTTGGGGGAAGGCCCGAGGTGGAAGATGAGCGAGGGCTCGGAGTCCTTGTGGATGCCGAACGGGGTCCAGCCGGAGTGGGCGACGAAGGTGTACGCGTCGGTGCCGGACGGCAGTTCGTGGGTGCCGTCGGCGACGAGCTCTCCGACGAGCCGGGCGACCTCGGCGGCCAGGTCGAGGTTCCAGGAGGAGATGTCGTTGACGGCCAGGCACTCCTCGTCGCCGTCGGCCGTGCGGGCCAGCCAGTCGACGGCGCTCTCCTCGTCGGCGACGGGGGTGTCCACGAAGCGCTTGGTGAGCCGGTAGTCGAAGGCGCCCGGGCGGAAGGCGCGCAGGCGCAGGTCGCCGGGGGCGTGGCGGGTCGCCGTGCGCAGGCCGTCGTCGATCAGCCGCGCGAGGTGTCCGGGGTCGGCGACCAGGCCGGGGAGGAACACGGTGCGGGCGAAGTCCGGGGCGTGCTCCGCCGCGAACGTCTTCCAGATCTGCGTGTCGATGCTCATCCAACTCACCACTCGTTCGGGGAAAACGGCCGACGCGGCCGGCTGTCCCTTGGACGACCGGCCGCGTTACGGTGCGGGCCTCAGTGGCCGACGTCCTGACGCGGGCCGAACTCGGCCTCGAAGTCGTAGTTGTCGTCCTCGAGGATCTCCATGACGAGGTTCTTCTCGTTCTCCATGTCATTCATTCCTTTCCGTTCGGTGATTCACGAGTGTTCTCCCGCTGGGGCGGCGGGAAATTCTGGAGCATTCAGTTGGAATCGAGCGGCCCGTCCGGCTGGGTGGGATTCTCTGTGCTTTCCGGTCCGTTCTGGAAATTACTCTGACACGAAATCAAGAGGGGTGTCAGCACTTTTCCTTGGCACAGAATGTCCTTGGCATCGTTGTGTCACACGAGGCCGCTGCGGGCGGCCTGGAGGCCGAGTTGGAATCGGCTGTGGGCGCCGAACCGTTCGGAGAGGCCGGAGATCATGCGGCGTTCGCTGCGCAGGGAGATGCCGAGCCTGCGGGCGGCCGCCTCGTCGGTGAGTCCTTCGGCGAGGAATCGCAGCAGGGCTCGTTCCTGCGGCGAGTACGCGGCCGTTTCGCCGGTTTCGCCGTCCGCGTCCGGGAGGGGTTCCGCCTGGTCCCACAGATGGGTGAACAGGGCGCGCAAGCCGGTCAGGGCTCCGGGTTCGCGCAGGAGGACGGCCCCCTGGTCGGGGTCGTCCGGGTCCAGGGGGAGAGCGGCGCTCGCGCCGTCGACGATCCGCAGCTGGAGGGGGAGGGAGGGCAGGGTGCGGATCTCCGCGCCGGCCTGCGTCAGCCGGCGGACCGCCCTCCGGCGCTCGGGGGTGCCGCCGGTGCTGTCGAGGTGGAGGACGCTGACCCGTACGCCCCGGGCGAGCAGGTCGAGGTGGAGGGGGACGTCGATCTCCCAGGGGCCGCCGCCGGACACCGTGGTGGGGGCGAGGGCGAGGAGTTCGCCCCGGGCCCGGCCGGTGAGGTCGGTCTGGAGGCGCTGGACGGCCTCGGTTCCCCTGAAGCGTTCCACGACGCCGTCCCTGGGGTCCCGGCCGAGCGCCGCGTAGTCGCTGAGGAGGTCGGCGACCGCGGCGCGGCTCGCGTCGATCTCCAGCTGGGTGCGGGCGAGTTCGTTCTGGCGGCGTTCGAGCAGCGCGCCGAGGCCGGCCCGGGGCGGCACGAGCCGCAGGGCGCCGGAGGCGTCGCCGGTTTCCGTCGAGCGCAGCAGCGCGAGGTCGGCGAGGGTGTCCAGGGCCCGGGCGACGGTGGGGCGGTCGGTGTCCAGGGCTTCCGCGAGGCGGTCCACGCCCCAGGAGGGGTGCTCCAGCATCAGCCGGTAGACGGCCTCCGTGCCGAGGTCGAGTCCCAGTACGCGCAGCATCAGCGTCCCCCCGCGGTCGTCCGTGGACGCCGGGGCACGTGCGTGCCACGGCATGTTCGTGGCCTCGCCGGGTCTGGGGCGGGGCCGGTGGTGTGCGGCACACTCGGCGTGTGCACCTCGTCGAGTTCGTCTTCGCCAAGCCGCCGGAAGCACCGGACCTGTCCTCCGACGCTCTGCTGGCCGAGCTGTGGGCGGCGTGCGGGCCGGGTGACGGCGTGGAGCACGTACGGGTCCACGCGAGCCGGGCCGGTGCCCGGGGTGTCGCCTTCCTGCTGGCTCCCGACGAGGCGAGCGCCGTACGGCGGTGCCGCACCGTGTGCCGGCGCGCTCTGGCGCTGTCGCCCGCGCTGGGCGGCTGGCGGCTCGCCGGGCCCGTGGAGGCATGACGCCGGGCGGCGGGTCGTGCCCGTACCGGCGCGACCACCTGCCCAAGTCTCCGCGTACCGCGGGATGCTCCTTGCCACGTCCTCATTCTTGGACTAGCGGGCGGCGCGACGCTTCTCTCTGCGTGCGGAGCCGGGCGGCGGCCGTCCGGGGCGAGGTCCGCACCCTGGGAGTTGGCCGGCCGGTCCGCGGGTCCCGACGATGAGCTCGTCCGTACCCCACGCGAAGACGAGGACGCGCCGGTGCCCCACATCGAGATCACCCATGATCTTCCCGGCATCAGCGGGCTGTTCGCCCAGCGCCCGGACACCGCGGGCGTGCTGTCGGAGCTCGCCGAGACCCTGCTGCGCAGTGGTCCGTCGCCGCTGATCCGGGGCGAGCGCGAACTGATCGCCGCCTATGTGTCGCACCTGAACCGCACCGCCTTCTGTGCCGGTTCGCACAGCGCGTTCGCGGCCGCGCAACTGGAGGGCGGCGCCGAGCTGGTGGCGTCCGTGCTCGCCGACCCCGACACGGCGGCGATCACGCCGCTGCTGCGGGCGCTGCTGAAGGTGGCCGCCGAGGTGCAGGCGAAGGCGGCTCCCGTCTCCGACGGGGCGATCGCCGCGGCCCGCGCCGAGGGCGCCACGGACAGCCACATCCACGACACGGTCCTGATCGCGGCCGCGTTCGCGATGTTCAACCGGTACGTGAACGGTCTGGCCACGGACGTTCCGTCCGATCCGTCCTTCTACGACGTGAAGGTTGGAATCATCGTCCACCACGGTTACGGCGCCGCGCGCTGACGTCCCGTCCGCGCCGTCTTCCCCCAGGAGGCTGACATGGCCTGGTCCCGCACAGACATTCCCGACCAGAGCGGCAGGACCGCGCTGGTCACCGGCGCCTCCGGCGGCATCGGTCTGGAGACCGCCCGGGTGCTCGCGGCCCGCGGGGCGCACGTCCTGCTCGCCTGCCGCAGCGTCGGGCGGGGCCGGGCGGCCGCCGCCCGCATCGGCGGCAGCACCGAGGTGGTCCGGCTGGACCTGGCGTCGCTGGACTCGGTGCGGGAGGCGGCGGCGCGGGTGCGCGGCCGGTACGAGCGCCTGGACCTGCTGGTCAACAACGCCGGGGTGATGTTCCCCGCGTACCGGCGCACCGAGGACGGTTTCGAGGCGCACTTCGGCGTCAACCACCTCGGGCACTTCGCGCTGACCGGTCTGCTGCTCGATCTGATGGCGGCGGTGCCGGGCTCCCGGGTCGTCACGGTCGCCAGCCTCGCGCACCGGGCGGGTCTGGGGGCGCTGGACGAGGCCGGGGCGCGGTCGTCGACCGGGCGACGGTCGCTGACGGCGTACGGGCGTTCCAAGCTCGCCAACCTGCTGTTCGCGCGGGAGTTGCAGGACCGGCTCACCGCGGCGGACGCGGCCACGGCCTCGCTCGCCGCGCATCCGGGGCTGTCCCCGACCGGTCTGTGGCAGGGCGATCCGCCCCGGTTCCTGCGGCCGGTGGCCGCGGCGGGGCTGCGGTGGCTGGCCCAGCCCGCGGACCGGGCGGCGCTGCCGTCGCTGCGCGCGGCCACGGACCCGGGTGTGCCGGGCGGCGCCCATCTCGGCCCGTCGAGGCTCTTCGAGAGCCGGGGCGCGCCCGCCGCGGCCCGCTCCAGCCGGGCGTCCCGGGACGTGGCGGCGCGGGCCCGGCTCTGGCGACTGTCCGAGGAGCTGACAGGCGTGCGGTACGCGTTCCCGCCGGCCCCCGGGGTGGCGGAGCCGCCGGTGGCGGTGTGTCCGGTGACGGGCGCGCGGGGGTGAGCGGCGTGCCGGAGGGGAGCATCGCGGCCGGTGTGGGCACGGGCCTGGACCGGCGGGGCCGGTTCGGGCCGGTCGCGGCCTGGGCGTGGATGTGGCGGAACTTCGACACCGTGCTGCCGGACGTGACGGGCGCCGCCTGGCAGGCGGACGCCGCGGGCCCGCCCGTGCGGGCGGCGGAGGCGGAGGGGTACGCCCGCTTCACGGCCCGCGGGCCCTGGTGAGGAGGGACCTCACGAAGTGGACGCGGGGTGTTCTCCCCGTGTGCTGAACGGGCCGCCGGGGCCCCCGGTGAGGCGTCGGCGCGCCTAGCGTGTCGCCGCGTAATCCCCCATCCCCTCATGGAAGGCGGCATGTCATGGCGCAGACAGCGCAGCGGCCCGCCCCCGTCGGTTCGCGGCCGGAACGGGCCGTGGCCGCCGGCCGTCCCGCCCCGTCGTTCTTCTTCAACGGCCACGTGCCCCGTCGGCGCGCGCTGGTCATCGCGGTCAGCGCGCTGTTCGGCTTCGCCCTGACCGTGGTGTGGTCGGCGAAGTTCGTCGACCGGACCATCGGTGACACGGTCGCGGACACGCTGCTGGGCCACACCGCCAAGGGCACCCCCATCTCCGGCGCGCTCGCCGGCGTCTTCTTCGCCCTGGTGACGGGCATCGCCGGCACGTTCACCGCGTGCAACATCGCCGTGTTCAGCGCGCTGGCGCCGCTGACCGGTGGGCGGTCCGACTCCCGCCGGAGCCGGATGGCCGCCGCGCTGCGTCCGCTGGGGCACCTCGCGGCCGGAGCCGTCGTCGTGTCCGCCGTGTACGGCATGCTGGTCGCGATGTCCGGAAGGGACATGCCCCAGTTCGACCAGAGCCAGGGCGGCGGCGGCCTGTCCGGCCGGCTGATCCAGGCGATGGTGGTCTACGGGATCATCGGCCTGGTCATGACGTACCTGGGCCTGGCGGCGCTGGGCGTCGTGCGCGATCCGCTGGCGGGGCTGTCGGCGCGGTACCCGAGCGCGCCGATGCTGTTCATGGGCGGCCTGATCGGGGCGTTCCTCATCGGGCGTCCCTTCCCGCTGTTCCGCCAGCTGTTCCGGGACACGGCCCAGAGCCACAACGTGCTGTACGGGTCGGTGGCCTTCAGCCTCCAGACACTGGGCAACATCCTCGTCATGTCGGTGCTGTTCCTGCTGGTGACCGGTCTGTTCGGGGACCGGCTGCACCGGTGGATGACGGCGCGGCCGAGCCGTGCCGCGGCGCTGATGGCGGCGGGGTTCATCGCGGCGGGCGTCTTCCTGGTCCTGTACTGGGACCTGCGGATCCTGGCCCGCCGCGACCTGATCTGGTACCCGATGGCGCCCTGGGCTGCCTGAGCGGGCCCCGTACGCGCGAGCGGCCCGGCCGGAGGTTCTCCGGCCGGGCCGCTCGCGTCGAGAGGGTCAGGCCGCCGCGGCGGCAGCGGCGGTGGAGGCCACGGCGCCGACGAGCTCGCCCGCCGCGTCGACGAGGTCGAGGGCGGTGAGCTGGGGGTCGTCCAGGACGGGAACGAGGTCGGCGAGGACCTGGGCGAAGCGGCCGTCGTTCTCGTGGGTCATCGCGATGTTCCCCTCCCACAGGGCCGCGCGGATGCGGCCGGGGGTGAGCATGCCGTCCCCGGCGGTCGAAGCGAGGAGCAGCTCGGCGACGCGGCCTTCGAGCCGGGTCGGGCGCCAGGCGCCGCTGCGGAAGTCGACCATGATCTCCTCGACGCTGCGGCGAGCCCGCTCGGTGGCGACGGGCTCCAGGAAGAGGCTGGTCTCGGACGGGGCGATGATCGTGGACACGGTGATTCCTCTCGGAGGTGCGGACGGGACTAGTCGAGGCCGGCGGCGGCGCGCAGGGCGGCGG
>NZ_JAINVG010000156.1 GCF_020400725.1 Streptomyces sp. NK15101
GTCCAGCTTAGCAGACCCGATTTCCGTTTCCGCCACCCGCTGGAGCGGGGTTCCGGGTTTGGAATTCGCTATTCGCGCTTTCCGTTCCCGGCGGGGTTGAACATTACCAGGCTTTCTCGGTCCCCCTGACCACGCCCCCTGCGAGCACGCAGAGGTGTAGACCACTGGGGTTAGGATCTGGCTTGATAGGTGCTGCCGACCCGCGACTCAAGGCCGCGTTGGGGTCAGGCAGGAGTACGACAGTACATCCCACCGTCAGTAGAGGCAAATCGTTCCGGTAGTCCCTAGCTCCGCACAATTGGTACGTCTCGTGCGGAACCGGTACTACCCATGACATACGCTTCAGAACAGTACGCGCCGTCCAGGACAGGCAGTGACGGCGCCACACGATCTCCGCCCCTGGGAGGCTTCCCATGACAACCGTGACGTCGCCACTTGCTGGACGCGCCATCGGTCTCGCCGCAGTTCCCGACCCGGTCTTCTCCGGTGCGATGGTCGGTCCCGGTACCGCCATCGATCCCGTACGTGAGCCCTCGGAGGCCGTCTCCCCCGTCGACGGGGTCATCGTCTCCCTGCACCCGCACGCCTTCGTCGTCGTCGACGACGAGGGACACGGGGTGCTGACGCACCTCGGCATCGACACCGTCCAGCTGAACGGCGAGGGCTTCGAGCTGCTCGTCAAGAAGGGCGACCGGGTGACGCGCGGACAGGCCGTCGTCCGGTGGAACCCCGCCGACGTCGAGGCCGGTGGCAAGTCCCCCATCTGTCCCGTCGTGGCCCTGGAGGCCACCGCGGACTCGCTCTCCGAGGTCGTCGAGGACGGCGATGTGAAGGCCGAAGACGTGCTCTTCGGCTGGCGCTGAGCCGGTCCGTCCTCGTGACGACCGCGAGTTCGACATTCAACGCGGCGGCCGGGGCCGTCGCTCAATCGGAGACGGGTGAGATGGAGACAACGCTGCGAGGCGTCGGCGTCAGCCACGGAGTGGCGATCGGCGAGGTCCGGCACATGGGCACGGCGGTGCTGGAGCCGCCGGCCAAGCAGATCCCCCCGGACGAGGCGGAGCGCGAACAGGGGCGCGCCCGTCAGGCCGTGGAAGCCGTGGCCGCGGACCTGATTGCCCGGGGCAATCTGGCCGGCGGCGAGGCCCAGGCGGTGCTGGAGGCCCAGGCGATGATCGCCCAGGACCCGGAGCTCATCGCCGACGTCGACCGCCGGATCGCGGTCGGCAGCACGGCCGAGCGCGGTATCTACGACGCCTTCTCGCACTACCGCGAGCTGCTCGCGGGGGCCGGCGAGTACATGGCGGGCCGGGTCGCGGACCTGGACGACGTGCGGAACCGGATCGTCGCGCGGCTGCTTGGCGTGCCGATGCCGGGCGTGCCGGACAGCGACGAGCCGTACGTGCTGATCGCTCGGGACCTGGCGCCCGCCGACACGGCGCTGCTCGACCCGACGCTCGTGCTCGGGTTCGTGACGGAGGAGGGCGGGCCGACCAGCCACAGCGCGATCCTCGCGCGGGCGCTGGGTGTGCCCGCCATCGTGGCGCTGCCGGGCGCGGGTGAGCTGGCCGAGGGCACGCTCATCGCGGTCGACGGTTCCACCGGCGAGATCTTCGTGGAGCCGAGCGAGGAGAAGAAGGCGGAGCTGACGAAGGCCGCCGCCGAGCGCAAGGCCGCGCTGGCCGCGTCCAGCGGTCCGGGCGCGACCTCCGACGGTCACAAGGTGCCGCTGCTGGCCAACGTGGGCGGTCCGGCGGACGTGCCCGCGGCGGTGGAGGCGGGTGCCGAGGGCGTCGGCCTGTTCCGTACGGAGTTCCTCTTCCTGGACGACAGCAGGAAGGCTCCGTCCGAGGAGAAGCAGGTCGAGGCGTACCGCAAGGTTCTCGAGGCGTTCCCCGAGGGTCGTGTGGTCGTGCGGGTGCTCGACGCGGGTGCCGACAAGCCGCTGGACTTCCTGACGCCGGCGGACGAGCCGAACCCGGCGCTCGGTGTGCGGGGCCTGCGGTCGCTGCTCGACCACCCGGAGGTGCTGCGGACGCAGCTGACCGCGCTGGCGAAGGCTGCCGAGGGGCTGCCGGTGTACCTCGAGGTCATGGCTCCCATGGTGGCCGACCGTACGGACGCGAAGGCCTTCGCCGACGCGTGCCGTGAGGCGGGGCTGCGGGCGAAGTTCGGTGCGATGGTCGAGATTCCCTCGGCCGCGCTGCGGGCGCGCTCGATCCTCCAGGAGGTCGAGTTCCTCTCGCTGGGCACCAACGACCTGGCGCAGTACACCTTCGCGGCCGACCGTCAGGTCGGTGCGGTGTCCCGGCTCCAGGACCCGTGGCAGCCGGCGCTGCTCGACCTGGTGGCGCTGTCCGCCGAGGCGGCCAAGGCCGAGGGCAAGAGCTGTGGCGTCTGTGGTGAGGCCGCTTCGGATCCGCTGCTCGCCTGTGTGCTGACGGGTCTGGGGGTCACCTCCCTGTCCATGGGTGCGGCATCGATTCCGTATGTGCGGGCGACGCTCGCCAAGTACACGCTGGCGCAGTGCGAGCGTGCCGCGGCCGCGGCGCGGGCCGCGGACACGGCGCACGAGGCGCGGCTCGCAGCGCAGGCGGTGCTGTCCGGGGAGTGATACCCCGGGGTGCTCGACGAAGGGGCTTTCCGTCACTCGGTGACGGGGAGCCCCTTCGTCGTGGGCGGGGTCAGTGGTGGGTGGTCCAGTCGTCGTCGGGATCGGGGGCGAGGGGGAGGCCGGCGCGGTACTCGACGCCCGGTTCCGGGGAGAGGGGCTCGCCGGTGCGGGCGTCGGTGCAGTAGGCGGCGAAGACCTCGGCCTCGGTGAGCGGGGTGAGGGTGCCGTCGGTGAGGCGCCAGCCGTGGAGCCGGTCGGGGGCGCCGGGCGTGGTGGTGCGCAGGACGATTCCGCCGGGTGCCGCGAGGGCGATGCCGGTGGCGAGCACGGCGGTGAACTCCGGGCCGGTGGCGTCCTCGGGGGGCGTGGTGCCGTGGGCGTGGAGGACGGCGAGGAGCTGGTCGTCGGCGGCCTGGACGCTGCAGACGAGGTGGTGGGTGCCCGGTCCCGCGGCTTCGAGGAGTCGTAGGAGCAGGCGGCCCGCCCGCTCGTACGCGGCTTTGCCGATGTCCTTGCCGCAGGTGGCGCAGTCGCCGGCGGTGGCGAGGACGGTGGTGGCGTACTCCCAGGTGGCCTGGCGGACGGCGGTGTCGACGAGCTCGGGGAGGAGGGTGGTGAGGGGCTGGCCGGTGTAGGTGACGCGGGCGCCGGTGGTGGCCAGGTGGGCGGTGAAACGGCTGCGGCTCGCGGGGTGGTCGGGGTCGGTGCCGGTCTCGGCGCACCAGACGGCGTACTCCTCGGGGTCGAAGAGGATGACGGTGGTGTGGCCGCCCCGGGTCGAGAGGGTTTTGAGAAGGGCCTCGATCTGTCGCAGGTAGGTGGCGTGGTCGTCGAAGGCGAAGGTCCGGTACTGGCGCATGGCGGCGAAGTCCTGCTCGTCGGCGAGGAGTCCGACGGTGCTGGGGACCTCGCGGCGCAGGGCGCGGCGGAGGTGTGCGGTGCTGGTGCTGGTGCCGGTGCGGGTCATGTCTCCCCCTGGTGACGCTCCGATCAGTGCTCACTCACCGTAACCTTCGACACTGACAGTGACGGCCGGGCGAGGCGCCGGCGGACGAGGCGGTTCTGGGCGGCGGTGGTGGCGACCAGGGCGGCGCCGAGGAAGGGCCAGGCCAGGGGGCCCGCGGAGACGAGGCCGGTCACGAGGAGGGGGCCCGCGAAGCGCTGGGTGGACTGGGCGAGGCCGTGGACTCCGAGGTAGGCGCCCTGGGCGTCGTCGGGGGCGAGGGCGACGGAGATCTCCCAGGACGCGATGGTGTGGATCATCTCGGCGAAGGTGAGGGCGACGGCGGCCGCGACGAGGGCGGTGATCGCGAGGGTGCGGCCGCCCAGGGCGGAGGCGGCTAGGGCGAGCGTGCCGGCGGCGAAGAGGCCGGCCAGCGGGCCGAGCAGGCGGCGGGCGGCGTCGGTGGTGGCGCCGAAGCGGGAGAGCGGGACCTGGAAGAGCACGACGAGGACGCTGTTGACCACCAACAGGAGCGGTGCGAGGCCGACGGGGGCGTCGGTGGCGTGGACGATCCAGAGCGGCAGGGCGACCTGGAGGATCGAGTCGTGGAGGAAGAAGACGGCGTCGCCGGTGGTGAAGGCGAGGAAGCCGCGGTCGCGCCAGGGGTTGGAGGGCTTGGTGGCGGGGGCCGGGTCGGTGGAGGCGGCGGTGACGCGCGAGGTGGCGGGGGCGGGGGGTTCGGCGCAGCGGAGGGTGAGGGCGGCCATCAGGAGGTAGGACAGGGCGTCGCCGATCAGCAGGAGGTGGAAGGCGGTGGTGGAGCCGACGGCGAGCGCGGCGGCGGCGCCGAGGCCGCCGAGGGTCCAGCCGAGGTTGGAGGTGGTGCGGTTGATGGCCTGGTAGCGGACGCGGTCGGGGCCGGCGACGCGGGCCGCGTAGAGCTTGGTGAGGACGTTGGTGGCGCGGTCGGGGAGGGCGCCGGCGGCGGAGAAGAGGACGAGCAGCAGGTAGTCGTCGGTGGTGAGGAGGGCGAGGAGGGCGGCGGCGCGGAGAAGTTGGGTGCAGATGATGACGCGGACGAGGGGGAAGCGGTCGGCGAGGCGGCCGCCGAGGGGGGCGCCGGCTATGCCCGCGGCGCCGGAGAGGGCGATGAGGAGGCCGACCTGGCCGAGGCCGAGGCCGGTGACGTAGGTGAAGTAGAGGGCCACGGCCGTGGACCAGAGTCCGGTGCCGCACTTGTCGATGAAGCCGACGAGGAGCATGCGGCGGCCGTCGGTGCCGCCGGGGATGCGGTCCTTGAGGGGTGGGCGGGCGGTTCGTGCGGTGCTGCGGCTCATGGGTCCCCCTTGCGAACTGCTTTGTATTGATACATACTTGATTACGTGGCAGCACAATATGCGATCGAAGGGGCGACGGCCAAGGGGATTGCCGCGTCCGTGGAGCGGGGCGTGTCCGAGGGCGGGCTCGCCCCGGGCGACGCCCTGCCGCCGGTGCGGCGGCTCGCCGACGAGCTGGGGGTGAGTCCGGGGACCGTCGCCACGGCCTACAAGGAGCTGCGGCAGCGGGGCCTGATCGTCACGCGGGGCCGGGGCGGGACCGTGGTCGCGGAGGTGCCGTCGGTGGCCTCCCGGCGTCCGCCGCGCGTGCCCGCCGGTCTGGTCGACCTGGCCGGCGGACATCCGGACCCGGCGTTCCTCCCCGTACTGAGGCCCCCGGCGGCCGTCGCCCCGGTGTACGGCTCCCATCGCGCCGCCCCGCGGCTGGCGCACCTGGAGGAACTGGCCCGGGCGTGGTTCGAGCGGGACGGGGTGCCGGCGGAGCACGTGACGTTCGCGCACGGCGCCCTCGACTGCATCGCGCGGCTGCTGTCGACGGAGCTGCGGCCCGGGGACGCCGTGGCGGTGGAGGACCCCGGATTCCACCATCTGCTCGACCTGGTGCCCGCATTGGGGTTGCGGACGGTGCCGGTGGCGGTGGACGGCGAGGGGCTCGTGCCGGAGGCGCTGCGGGCCGCGCTGCGGGGCGGGGCGCGCGCGGTGGTGTGCAGTCCGCGGGGCCAGTGTCCGACCGGAGCGTTCTTCACGCGCGCGCGTAGGGACGAACTGGTGGCGGTGCTCCGGGAGTTCCCCGACGTACTCGTCGTCGAGGACGATCACAACGCGGAGGTCGGCGGGGCCGCGGCGTACACGCTCGCGGCGGCGGGGCTGAACCGGTGGGCGCAGGTGCGGACCGTGTCGAAGCACCTCGGCATCGACCTGCGCTGGGCCGGGGTCGCCTGCGACGCGGTGACGCTGGCCCGGCACGACGGGCGGATGCTGATGACCTCGGGCTGGGTCAGTCACGTCCTGCAGGAGACCGTGGCCGACCTCCTCGCCGACGGGGCGGTACGGGATCTGGTGGCGGCCGGCGAGGAGGCGTACGCGGAGCGGCGCGCGGCGCTGGTCGGCGCGCTCGGTGCGTACCGGATCCGCGCGGTCGGGGCGAGCGGTCTGAACGTGTGGGTGCCGGTGCGGGACGAGTCGGCGGTGGTGAACGGGCTGCGGACGCAGGGCTGGTGGGTCGCCGCCGGGGCGCGGTTCCGCATCGCGGCCCCGCCGGCCGTACGGATCACGACGGCGACGCTCGCGCCCACGGACGCTCTGCGCCTCGCGGCGGACTTCGCCGAGGTCCTGGGGGACGCCCAGGCGACGTACGGCGGGTGACGGCGCGACGGCCGCTCTCGTGTCCGTGACGCGCGGACGCTCCGGGAAGGGATCGGCCCTCCCCGGAGCGTCCGGTCGGTGTCGGTTCAGCGGGTGCGGAAGGCGTTGTGCTGGGTCTGGGTGAGCGTGTTGCCCCCGGTGTCGGTGAGTTCGGCGCGGAGCGAGACGGACCTGCCCGGGCCGGGGGTGCGGAATTCCGCCCGGCCGTCGCGGACGGAAACCCGGGTCCAGGTGGCGCCGTTGTCGACGGACGTCGACACCGTCAGGGACCGGACGCCGGTCTCGGCGGCCGCGCCCTGGACGGTGACCGGCACGCGGAGCGGGACCCACGCCGCGGCGGTGCCGTCCAGGGCGAGGTCCGGGGCGAAGCGGACGGTGCTGAGGGGAAGTGCCGCCGGGCGGGCGGCGGCGGCCGAGGTGAAGGTCCAGGAGGCGGTGACGCGCCCGCCGGCCGCCGCGCCGTCCCCTCGCGTCGCCGAGGCGGTCAGCCGGTACGAGGCCGCGCCGGGGGTGGTCGTGAACTCGGCGCGGCCGGGCTCGCCCCGACGGGTGCCGATCAGGACGCCGTCGCGATGGAGCGTGGCGGTCGCGGTGCGGAAGCGCGGTGCGCTCGGGGCGTGGCCGTCCCCGTCGGCGAGCAGCGGGATGTCGAGCGCGATCCCGTCGCCGTCGCGGACGCCGGCCGGGCGGGCTCCGGGCCTCGTGTCGAGGGCGGGGCCGAAGACGGCGTTGCCGAAGGTGTGGGTGCTGGTCGCGCCCGCGTGGACCGCGATTCCGTTCGCCTCGTAGCGGTTGGGCGGTGTCTCGGGGGCGGCCGGGCCGGTGAAGGTGACGTCCCAGAGACCGCGCTCGGGGGTGACGAGGACGGTCGCGGTGGCGGGGAGCTGAAGGGACTGGGCGAGGCCGACGGTGGGGCCCGCGCTGGGCTGGACGGAGACGAATCCGGTGCCGCTCGCGCCCTCGGGGGCGGCTCCCCGGATCTTCATGGTGGCCAGCTCGTCGGCCGTCGGGTGCCGGACGAGGCCGGTCAGGGCGCGGCCGGAGGTGAAGGTGTAGCCGAGCACGTAGTCGGCGCGCGCGCCGGACCAGTAGGTGTCGAACCACTCCTTGACCGAACCCGGTTCCGAGGCCGGGCCGAGGTGGGCCACGCGCAGGCCCTCGCGGGCCGTCATGATGTTCGCCGAGCGGGTGGTCCCCTCGTGGGTGACCTCGACGAACCCGATGCCGTTCAGCCGGCGCGCGTCCGGCTCCGGCGGACGGACGTCCACCGGGGCGGTCGTCCGGGCGTCGACGGTGACGGTCCTGTCGCCGTCCAGGTCCAGGCGGGGCTGGACGACCCAGTCGGTTCCGGTGGCCGGATCGGGGCCGTACAGCATGGAGTCGAGCAGGTAACGCCCCTTGGGCAGACGGACGGTGACCGTACCGGACTCGTCGTAGGGAGCGGCCTCCTCCTGCGCGCCCGGGCCCGAGATGCCGGCCACGTGGGTGCGGTAGCCGCGGGTGGCACGGCCCTCGCGGTCCAGGTGCCGGATCGTCAGCGTGTACGTCTCTGGGGTGCCGGACGCCGCCACGGCGGCCGGGGGCAGGACGGAGAGGGTCGTGCCCGCGAGGACGCCGGCGAGGGCCAGGGTGCGCAGGGCGGTGCGGCGGCCGGCAGTGCGGGGGGCGCGGGGCGGTGTCGAGGAATCGTTCATGCCCAGCACTGCTCGCGGCGGGCGGGGCGTTCCCGTGACCTGGGCCACACCGGGGGCGTGCGGTGGGGCCTGTGGTCCAGGTCACGGGAACCCCGGCGAACCACCGCCCAGTGCCAGATGTGGAATCACCTATGAGAGATCGTTTCCGCGCCGGGGACCCCACGGCGCTCGGCGAGGCGTACGACGAGCACGCACGCGTGCTGTACCACTACGCCTACCGGGTCTGCGGGGACCGGGCGGC
>NZ_JAINVG010000157.1 GCF_020400725.1 Streptomyces sp. NK15101
CGTGGTCGCCGCCGCCTGCCCCAGCAGGGTCCCGGTCACGAGGAGCGCGGCGAGGAGCCCGTACCGGCCGCGGCGGGGGAGGAGGAGCGCGCCCGCCACCGCCGCCAGGCCGACGCCCGCGAGGAGCAGCGACCAGGAGGTGAGGAGCGGGCTCGGCAGGGCGCCGGCGGTCAGGGCCAGGACGACCGCCGCCCCGCCGAGGAGCGACCTGCGGTCCGGGAGGCCGTGGGAGAGGCCCGTCCAGGCGGCGAGCACGAGGACGCCGGACAGGACGAAGGTCTGGCGGTACGGGCTGCCGTTGGGGGTGGCGAAGAGGTGCCAGACGAGGTGGGTCGGGCCCCACTGCATCGACACCGCGACCGCCGCGCACAGACCGCCCCACAGCCACCGCTCCCGGCCCGGCGCGTCCCGGCGGAAGAGCAGGGCCGCCGCGAGCAGCGGCACCGCCGTGCAGACGAAGGCCGCCGGCGTCGAGAAGCTGTAGGTCGCCGGGAGCAACCGGGCGAAGAAGTCCGTGCCGGCCGCCGGGTCGAAGTCCCGGACCGCGCCCGGGTGGGCGTGCCGGGAGCCGAGGAAGACCGGGACGAGGACGGGGGCCGCGAGGCCGGCGCCGGTCCCGGTCGTCACCACCGCCCGGAGCAGCGTCCGCGGGCGGAAGGAGTCCGTGGCCGCCAGGCGGACCAGGAGCACCAGGGCGGCGCCCAGGGTCGCCATGTACGCCGTGTAGAAGTTCGCGAGCCAGCAGACCGCCACCACCAGGGGCCCCAGGAGCGGCCGCCGGCCCTCCCGCACCCATTCGCCCACCAGGCAGAGCAGCGGGAAGGCGATCAGGCCGTCCAGCCACATCGGGTTGTACGTGCCCTCCGCGAGCGACCAGCCGCAGAGCGCGTACGAGGCGCCGAGCACCGCCGCCCACCACCAGGGTCCCGCCGGACCGGTCCGCCGCAGCAGGAACGTCATCGCCGCCGCCGCGACCGCCGTCTTCAGGACCGTGATCCCGTACACCGCGTACTCGATGTCGCCGCGCGGGAAGAGCGCGACCAGCGGGGCGAAGGGGCTCGACAGGTAGGTGCCGTAGTCGGGCAGGAAGCTCGTGCCCCAGCCGCCCTGCCAGTCGAGCAGCGGTCCGCCGTCCGCCCGGCCCCGCAGCAGGTCCCACAGGTGCGCGTGGAACGGCACGAACTGGTTGGCGAGGTCGTTGACGGCCCGGCGGCGCGGCCCGAAGGGGAACACCCGGGCGGCGGCGTCCCCGCCGCAGACGGCGAGGACGGAGAGCACGCCGGCGAGCACCGCGGCGAGCGGGCCGGCGGGGCGGGCGGAGGGCGGCCGGGAGGGGGTGGCGTTCGGCATGACCGTTCGAATATGCCAGCGCCCCCACGGGAAGGACCGTGCCCGCGGGGTCAGTTCACGTGATGGTCGCCCGAAGGTCATCCACCCGGACCGGCCGGGTCACCGGGCTCCGTTGTCGTGGTCCGCGTGCTGCTCTCGATCGTCGTCCCCTGCTTCAACGAGGAGGACGTCCTCGCCCGCTTCCACGACCGCGTGACCGCCGAACTCTCCCGTCTCTCGGGTGGGTTCGAGCTCGTCTACGTGGACGACGGCAGCCGGGACGGGACCCTCCCGCTGCTCCGGGAGCTCGCCGGCCGCGACCCGGACCGGGTCCGCTACCTCTCCTTCAGCCGCAACTTCGGCAAGGAGGCCGCGATGCTCGCCGGGCTCCGGCACGCCGCCGGAGACGCCGTCGTGATCATGGACGCCGACCTCCAGCACCCGCCGGAGCTCGTGCACCGCATGGTCGCCCTGCACGCCGAGGGGTACGACCAGGTCGTCGCCCGTCGCACCCGCGAGGGCGACCGGGTCACCCGTACCCTCACCGCCCGCCTCTACTACCGGGCGATCAACCGGCTCGTCGACGTCGAGCTCGTCGACGGCGTCGGCGACTTCCGGCTCCTGTCGCGGCGCACCGTCGACGCCGTCCTCGGACTGGGCGAGTACAACCGCTTCTCCAAGGGCCTCTTCTCCTGGGTCGGCTTCCGCACCACGACCTTCTCCTACGAGAACGCCGCCCGAGAGCAGGGCCGCTCCAAGTGGACCTTCGGCAAGCTCCTCAACTACGGCCTCGACGGACTCCTCTCCTTCAACAACAAGCCCCTGCGGGCCGCCGTCCACCTCGGCCTCCTCCTCACCGTCGTCGCCCTCGGCTACGCGGCCTGGATCGTCGGCGACGCCCTCGTCAACGGCGTCGACACCCCCGGCTACGTCACCCTCCTCGTCGCCGTCACCGCCCTCGCCGGCGTGCAGATGGTGATGGCCGGGCTGATCGGCGAGTACGTCGGCCGCATCTACTACGAGGTGAAGCGACGGCCGCACTACCTGCTGAAGGAGACGAGCGGCGCTTCGGAAGCGGCCGACACCAGGGTGACGGGTGAGTCGTTGTGGGAAACAGTCGCTCCGAAGTAGTGGCTCCGGCCCCGGCGACTCCCTACCATCGATCACCGCAAGGTCGTTCAACTGACGCACGACCAGCCCGGGAGGCTCCTTTGCACCGCCGCACTGCGCTCACCGTCTCCGCCGCCCTGCTCGCCGCGGCCCCGCTGCTCACCGCCTGTGGCAGTGACGCCCACCCAGGAGCGGCGGCCGTCGTCGGCGGCGAGCGGATCGAGGTCTCCAGCCTCCAGGCCCAGGTCAAGGACGTACGGGCCGCGCAGGCGGCCTCGCCGCAGGCCGCGCAGCTCGTCGCGGCCACCGGCGACCTCGGCCGCCGCAAACTCAACGTCATGATCTTCGATCGGGTCGTCGACAAGGTCGCCCGCGACAACGGCGTCACCGCCACCCGCGCCGAGCTCCAGCAGACCCGGGCCTCCTTCGTCCGCCAGGCCGGCGGCGAGGACCAGCTGGAGGCCGTCCTCCTCCAGGAGCAGGGTGTGGCGCCCGACCAGATCGACGCCTTCGTCCGCCGCAACGTCCTCATGAACAAGATCGCGGCGAAGCTGGGCGTCACCGAGGACGCCGCGGGCCAGAAGAAGCTGACGGACGTCTTCTCCGCCGCCTCCAAGGAACTCGCCGTCGACGTGAACCCGCGCTACGGCCGCTGGGACGACGCCCAGGTCCGGCTCTCCGACACCACGGCCCCCTGGCTCCGCCAGATCAGCCAGGACCCGGCCGCCGTCCCGTCCGGTGCGTGAGTCCGGGTAAGTTCGAAGGGTGACTTCTGAGAGCCCCGGCCGCATCGTCCTGCTCACCGCCAGCCACCGCGTGGCGCCCGGACTGCTGTCCTGGCCCGCCTGGCAGGCGCTGCACGGAGCCGACCGGGTGCTCTGCCCCGACGAGGACCACCCCCAGTTGCCGTACCTGCGGGAGGCCGGCGTCGCCGTCGAGCACGTCCGGCCCACCGCCGAGGAGCTCGTCGAGGCCTGCGCCGGAGGCCGTACGGTCCTGCTGCTGCCCTCCGGCGAGGGGGACAGGGCGCTGACCGACGGCCTCGCCCGGCTCGCCGGCTCCGGCCGCGTGTCCATGCCCGACCTGGAGCTGCTGCCCGGCTCGTACGACCTGCCCGGTGCCCGCCTCCTCGACCTCGTGCAGATCATGGACCGCATCCGCCGGGAGTGCCCCTGGACCTCGCGCCAGACCCACCGGGGGCTCGCCAAGTACGCCATCGAGGAGGCGTACGAACTCGTCGAGGCGATCGAGGAGGGCGACCGGCGGGAGCTGCGCGAGGAGCTCGGGGACGTGCTGCTCCAGGTCGTCTTCCACGCCCGGATCGCCGAGGAGGACGCGGAGGAGCCGTTCTCCGTGGACGACGTCGCCGGGACGCTCGTCGAGAAGCTGGTCCACCGGCACCCGCACGTCTTCGGGGACGCGACCGCCGAGACCCCCGAGGACGTCCACGCGCACTGGCTGCGCACCAAGGCCGTCGAGAAGCAGCGGGAGTCCGTCACCGACGGGGTGCCGCTCGGGCAGCCGGGTCTCGCGCTCGCCGCGAAGCTCGCCGGGCGGGTCCGGTCGGCGGGCCTCGACGTGAAGCTCCCGGCGGGCGAGGGCATCGGCTACGAACTCCTCGCCCTCGCCGCCCGCGCCGACGCGGCCGGCGTGGACCCGGAGGCGGCCCTGCGGGCCGCGGCCCGGACGTACCGGGACGCGATCCGCGCGGCGGAGGGCGTCCCGGGCGCGTGAATCCGCGCGGCGGAGGGCAGGACGCGGTCCGATGCCCGGCCTCCGCGGCCTCACGTGGACTTGAGGAAGAACCTGATCGTCGTGGGGCCCGAGTAGACGAACTCGCCCCCGGGCAGGCAGTTGTCCGCCGGGCGGCGGCCGAGGCCGTCGCAGTGCCGCGCGCTCAGCCGCATGAACACCGTCGACGTGTGCTCGCCGGCCGTGAGCGAGGGGAACGGGTCGGAGGCGAAGAAGGCGAAGGGGTTCTCACCGGAGGTGGCGATCCGGCGGATGACCTCCGACCCGAACGTACGGCTCTGCTCCCGGACGGTGCCGATGTCGGTGACGATCCGGACTCCCTGGAACTTCGCGAGGAAGTCCTGCATCGGGTCGAAGACCGTGGGCGTGTAGTCGCGGGGGTAGCGCGCGCCGTTCCCGTCGGGTGCCGTCCCCCAGGAGGGGAAGGACCGGACCCAGCGTTCGCCCGTGAACGCCTCGCGGCAGGCCGGCGGGCCGACGATCCGCTCGCTGATGCCGAGGAAGACGTTGAGGTTGGTCCCGTCGGGACTGAGGCAGTTGTGGTCGGCGGGAGGTACCGCGGCGGCCTTCACGGGTCGGGTCCGGGTCTGGGGATCGGCCTGGGCCCGGGCCTGGCCTGCGCCGCAGACGGCCAGGACCGCAGCCGCGAGGGCCGGGATCACGGCCGTGCGCATACGGGTGGGTCTCATGGCCCGAGACTGACCCGTACAGGCGCCCCGTCCCGGCCGGACACGCGTGTCCTCTGCCGCATGGCCTACGGTGAACACCCCTCGCGCGGCGCCCGCGCCTCCGGGTTGTGCCAGAGGGGGGCCGGGGGGCCGAGGAGGCGTTCGGCCGCGGTGTTCGGGCGGGTGGTGAAGCGGCCCACCGACGGCAGGGTGTCGTGGTGGATCCGCGCCGGGTCCGTGCCCAGCTCCTCCAGGGTCTCGGCGACCTCCGTCACGAAGGCCGGCGGCCCGGCGAGGTACACGTCGTGCGCGGACCAGCGGACGCACGCCCGCAGCGCCTGCAGCAGCCGCTCGGTCGCCCGGTCCCTGCGCTGCCGGGGCGCGGCCGTGATGTAGGTGACGTGCAGGCCGGGCAGGCGTTCCTTCAGGAGCTCGGCTTCCTCGCGCGCGTACAGGTACTCCTTGGAGCGGGCCACCACGAACAGCCGGCCCTGGAGCTCCGGCTCGGCCGCGGCGGCCTCCGCGAGGAGCGCCCGGACGGGGGCCCAGCCCGTACCCCCGCAGATGTAGGTGCGCGGTCCGCCCCGCGGCGTCCGCGCGACGAGCCCGCCGCCGGGGGCGCTGAGCCGCAGCACCTCGCCCGGGCCCGTCTCCTCGACCAGCGCCGTGCTCATCGCGCCGCCCGCGATCCGGCTCACGTGCAGCTCCACCGTGCCGTCGGGGCGGGGCGCGTCGGCGAGGGAGTAGGTGCGCCAGACGCGCGGGACCCGCAGCGAGCTGACGCTGACGTACTGGCCGGGGCGGTAGGGGAGGGGCTGCCGGGGGCGGAGGGTGAGGACGGCGAGGTCGTCGCCGTACCGCTCGTGGCGGACGACGTCCGCGTCCCACCAGGCGGGCTCCCCGGCCCCGGCCGCCGCGTCGGCGCCCGCCAGCATCAGATCGGCGACGTGTCCGTACGCCTCGGTCCAGGCCTTCTCCGCCTCGGCCGTCCAGACGGCACCGGCCGCGTGCGCGAACGCGGCGAGCAGGCTCTGCCCGACGGCCGCGTACAGGGCGGGGGAGGCGAGGAACTTGCGGTGGTCGCGGCCCAGCTGCCCGAGGTAGGCCGCGAGCCCGGGGTCGTCCAGGTGGGTCACCACATGGGTGAGCGCGGCGAAGAGCCGGTCCCGCTGCGGGAGCATGTCCTCGGGGAAGAGCGCGCGCACACCGGGGTTGTGCCAGAAGAGGTGCGAGTAGAAGAAGGTGACGGCGTGCTCGGCCCGTCTCTCGACGACCGCGAACGTGCTTCTGAGCAGATGGGGATCCACTGACAAGAATCTAGGGCACACCTGTACCGCTTGATCACAGGATCTCCACGAACGTGCCTCCCGGAGCGGCCCTGTACGGTCGTGCCGTGAGTACGACCCCCGGCCCCGCCCCCGCGCCCGAGCTCTTCACCTGGGAGTTCGCGAGCGATCCGTACCCCGCCTACGCCTGGCTGCGGGAGCACGCGCCCGTCCACCGGACGACGCTGCCCAGCGGGGTCGAGGCCTGGCTCGTGACCCGGTACGCGGACGCCCGGCAGGCCCTCGCCGACCAGCGGCTCTCCAAGAACCCCGCGCACCACGAGGAGTCCCCGCACGCGAAGGGGAAGACCGGGATCCCCGGCGAGCGCAAGGCCGAGCTGATGACGCATCTGCTCAACATCGACCCGCCGGACCACACCCGGCTGCGGCGGCTCGTCTCGAAGGCCTTCACCCCGCGCCGGGTCGCCGAGTTCACCCCGCGCGTGCAGGAGCTGACCGACCGGCTCATCGACTCCTTCGTGGCGAAGGGGTCGGCCGATCTCATCCACGAGTTCGCCTTCCCGCTCCCCATCTACGCGATCTGCGACCTCCTCGGCGTGCCCGCGGAGGACCAGGACGACTTCCGGGACTGGGCCGGGATGATGATCCGGCACGGCGGGGGCCCGCGGGGCGGGGTCGCCCGGTCGGTGAAGAAGATGCGCGGCTACCTCGCGGAGCTCATCCACCGCAAGCGGGAGGAGCCGGGGGACGACCTGATCTCGGGGCTCATCAGGGCCTCCGACCACGGCGAGCACCTCACCGAGAACGAGGCCGCCGCCATGGCCTTCATCCTGCTGTTCGCCGGCTTCGAGACGACCGTCAACCTCATCGGCAACGGCGTGTACCAGCTGCTGCGCCACCCCGGGCAGCGCGCGCGGCTCCAGGCCTCGCTCGCCGCCGGGGAGACCGGCCTCCTGGAGACCGGCG
The DNA here is from genome assembly GCF_020400725.1 of Streptomyces sp. NK15101. Classification (GTDB taxonomy): domain Bacteria; phylum Actinomycetota; class Actinomycetes; order Streptomycetales; family Streptomycetaceae; genus Streptomyces. The sequence continues at coordinate 7,112 of NZ_JAINVG010000157.1, forward strand.
TCGAGGAACTGCTGCGGTACGACGGGCCCGTGGAGATGGCGACCTGGCGGTACGCGACGCGGGCGCTGACCATCGGCGGGCAGGAGATCCCGGCGGGCGACCCGGTGCTCGTGGTGCTCGCCGCCGCCGACCGGGACCCGGAGCGGTTCGACGCGCCGGACACGCTCGATCTCGCCCGGCGCGACAACCAGCACCTCGGCTACGGCCACGGCATCCACTACTGCCTGGGCGCGCCGCTCGCCCGCCTCGAAGGACAGACGGCGCTCGCGACCCTGCTGACCCGGTTGCCGGACCTGCGACTTGCCGCCGATCCGGCCGAACTGCGGTGGCGCGGTGGGCTCATCATGCGGGGGTTGCGCACGCTTCCGGTGGAGTTCTCCCCTTCCGTACCGGTCCTGACTACTGATGCGCCATCAGAAATGTGATCTTCGTGTGATCGTGGCGCCATCGACTTGTGACGGACGTTCGAATGCGGCTACGTTTCCCGGCAGTCTCAGCCGTCACGCGAAAGGCGCTCCTATGCGTTCCGGGAACGGACGACACCGTCGCCCCCGTCAGGCCCCCGCCCTCGTCGTCGCCGCGGGCGTGACCGGATCCGCCATGGCGCTGCCTCTGCTCGCCACCGGATCCGCCTCCGCCGCCGACGCCGCCACCTGGGACCGGGTCGCCGAGTGCGAGTCCGGCGGCCAGTGGAGCGCCAACTTCGGCAACGGCATGTACGGCGGCCTGCAGTTCACCCAGGACAGCTGGGAGCGGCACGGCGGCCTCGCGTACGCGCCCAGCCCCGACCTGGCCAGCCGCGCCCAGCAGATCGCGGTGGCCGAGAAGGCGCTCGCCAAGGGCAGTAACGAGTGGGCCACCTGCGCGCCGATCGCCGGCCTGACCAACGACGGCAAGGCCACCGGGGTGAACCCCGGCCCGGCCGTCGTCCCGGCGACCCCCACCGGCCCCCTTCCCGAGTCCGAC
>NZ_JAINVG010000158.1 GCF_020400725.1 Streptomyces sp. NK15101
CCCCCCGCCGTACGGCCCCACCCGCTCCGCCGCACGGCCTCACCCGCTCTCCAGCGAAAGGACAGCCATGGGGGGAATTCCGCCCATCGCCCCGTACCCGATGCCCTCCGAGGGCGATCTCCCCGCCAACACCGCGGACTGGACGGTCGACCCCGCCCGGGCGGTGCTGCTCGTCCACGACATGCAGCGCTACTTCCTGCGGCCGTTCCCCGCGGACCGCTCCCCCGGCAGCGAGCTGGTGGGCAACGCCGCGCTGCTGCGGGAGCGGTGCGCCGAGCTCGGCGTCCCCGTGGCGTACACCGCGCAGCCGGGCGGCATGACCGACCGGGAGCGCGGCCTCCTCAAGGACTTCTGGGGTCCGGGCATGAAGGTGTCCCCCGAGGACCGCCAGGTCGTCGACGAGCTGGCGCCCGCCCCGACCGACTGGACGTTCACCAAGTGGCGCTACAGCGCCTTCTTCAAGTCGGACCTGCTGGAGCGGATGCGCTTCCACGGCCGCGACCAGCTGATCGTCTGCGGTGTGTACGCGCAGGTCGGGGTGCTGATGTCGGCGGTCGAGGCCTTCACCAACGACATCCAGCCGTTCCTGGTCGCCGACGCCGTCGCCGACTTCTCGGAGAAGTACCACCGGCTCGCCCTCGACTACGCGGCGGAGCGCTGCGCGGTGGTCACCACCACCAAGTCGGTGCTCGCCGAGCTCACGGCGGCCGAGGGGGCCGTCCGATGACCCCGAAGGGAGACCCCGTGGCGCAGGACCTGCTGGACCGGGTGCTGGCATCGCCTTCTTCGGCGTACGCCCTGCTGTACCGCCCCGAGACGGCCGGCCGGGACGTGCTCGACGTCCTGGTCGGCGAGGTCTCGGCCGTGGACGCGCTCGCCGGGATCGCGCTCCCCGACGTCCCGGCCGGTGCCCCCGCCGAGGGCTCCGGCGCCCGCCACGAGGTCCTCGCCGTCATCCCGTACCGCCAGGTCTCCGAGCGCGGTTTCGCCGGCACCGACGACGGCGAACCGCTGCTCACCATGGCCGTCGCCGAGCAGGGCACGGTGCCGCTCGCGGAGGCGGTGCGACGGCTGCCGGACGAGCCGACCACCCTGTCCGGCGGGCACTTCGACGTGGACGACGACGGTTACGCCGCCATCGTCCGGGAGGTCGTCGACCGCGAGATCGGCAACGGCGAGGGCGCGAACTTCGTCATCAAGCGCGAATTCGTCGCGGACATCACCGACTACTCGCCGCGCAGCGCCCTGTCGTTCTTCCGCCGCCTCCTGGAGAGGGAGTCGGGGGCGTACTGGACCTTCCTCGTCCGCACCGGGGACCGCACCTTCGTCGGCGCCAGCCCGGAACGGCACGTCAGCCTGCACGGCGGCACCGCGGTGATGAACCCGATCAGCGGCACCTACCGGTACCCGGCCGCCGGCCCCGACCTGCCCGGCGTGATGGCCTTCCTGGCCGACCGGAAGGAGGCCGACGAGCTCTACATGGTCGTGGACGAAGAGCTCAAGATGATGGCCCGGATCTGCGAGCGCGGCGGGCGGGTCGTCGGCCCGTACCTCAAGGAGATGGCGCGTCTCGCGCACACCGAGTACTTCATCGAGGGGGAGACGTCCCGCGACGTGCGGGACATCCTGCGCGAGACGATGTTCGCGCCCACCGTCACGGGCAGCCCGCTGGAGAGCGCCTGCAAGGTGATCAGCCGGTACGAGCCGGGGGGCCGCGGCTACTACAGCGGCGTCATGGCCCTCATCGGCCGGGACGAGGACGGCGGCCGCACCATGGACTCCGCCATCCTCATCCGCACCGCGGACATCAGCGCCGAGGGCCGGGTGCGCCTCGGCGTCGGCGCGACCCTGGTCCGCCACTCCGACCCGATGAGCGAGGTCGCCGAGACCCGGGCGAAGGCGGCGGGGCTCCTCGCCGCGCTCGGCGCGGGCGGACCCGGCCGGTTCGCCGGGCACGCCCGGGTCCTGGAGGCGCTGGAGCGGCGCAACGACGACATCGCCGACTTCTGGCTGCGGGAGACCGGGGAGCGGTCCCACCCGGTGGCCGAGCTCGCCGGGCGCAGGGTCCTGATCGTCGACGCCGAGGACACCTTCACCTCGATGATCGGCCAGCTGCTCTCCGCCATGGGGCCGGAGGTGACCGTGCGGCGGTTCGACGAGCCGTACGACTTCGACGACTACGACCTGGTCGTCATGGGTCCGGGGCCCGGCGACCCGCGGGAGACCGGCCACGCCAAGATCGCGCACCTGCGGGCCGCGGTCTCCCAGCTCCTCGACGAGCGGCGGCCGTTCCTCGCGGTCTGCCTCAGCCACCAGGTCCTCTCGACCCTCCTCGGCCTCGAACTGGACCGCCGGGACGTGCCCAACCAGGGCGTGGCGAAGGAGATCGAACTCTTCGGCGAGCACCGGCGGGTCGGCTTCTACAACACGTTCGCCGCCCGCAGCGACGAGGACAAGGTCACGCACCCGGAGCTCGGCGTCATCGAGGTCAGCCGGGACGAGGAGACGGGCGAGGTGCACGCGCTGCGCGGCCGCGGCTTCGCGTCGATCCAGTTCCACGCCGAGTCGGTGCTCACCGAGGACGGCGTACGGATCGTCGGCGACCTGCTGACCGGGGTGGTGCGCTCGTGCGAGCGGCAGCCGTCCTGATCGGGGTCCCCGGCTCGGGCAAGACCACCGTCGGCACGCTGCTCGCCGAACGCCTGGGGGTGGGCTTCCGGGACACCGACCACGACGTCGAGGCGTCCTGCGGCATGCCGGTGCCCGACCTCGTGCGGCAGCACGGGGAGGCGCGCTTCCGGCGGCTGGAGCGGGAGGCGGTGCGCACCGCGCTCGCCGAGCACGACGGGGTCCTCGCCCTCGGCGGCGGAGCCGTCCTGGACCCGCTGACCCGGCGGCTCCTGGCCGGCCACCGGGTCGTCCACCTCCAGGTGGACCTGGCGACGGCGCTGGCCAGGATCGGCGGCGCCGACGACCGGCCGCTGCTGGCCGGGGACCCGGAGAGCCGGCTCCGGGAGGTGTTCCGGGTGCGCGGCCCCCTCTACCGGCAGCTCGCCCGGCTGACCGTGACGGCCGACGCGGACTCGGCGGACGACACCGCCCGGCACCTCGCCGACGCCCTGGGCGCCCCGGCCGGCCCCCGGCCCTGCGACGCCCCCGGCGACCCGGCCTGACCCGATCCGCCAACCCCCTGGGCACCCCGGTCCGACCCGCCCGACCGCCGCCGCACCCCTCCATCCGACCGGAACCCCACCCGTCCGACCGGAACCCCCACGTCCCAAGGAGCACTGACCATCCGGTGAACACCCAGTCGAGCACCAGCACCCCTCCCTTCGAGTGGACCGAACTCGACCGGCGGGCCGTGCACGTGGCCCGTGCCCTCGCGGTCGACGCGGTGGAGCGGGCCGGCCACGGCCACCCCGGCACGGCCATGAGCCTCGCCCCGGCGGCGTACCTCCTCTTCCAGCGTCTGCTGCGGCACGACCCGGCGGACCCCCGCTGGGCCGGGCGCGACCGCTTCGTGCTGTCCTGCGGGCACACGAGCCTGACCCTCTACACCCAGCTGTACCTCTCCGGCTACGGCCTCGGACTCGACGACCTCAAGGCGCTGCGCACCGAGGGCTCGCTCACCCCGGCCCACCCCGAACACGGGCACACCCCGGGCGTGGAGACCACCACGGGACCGCTCGGGCAGGGGCTCGGCAACGCGGTCGGCATGGCGATGGCCGCGCGCCGCGAGCGCGGCCTCTTCGACCCGGACGCGGCCCCCGGCGCCTCCGTCTTCGACCACACCGTCTGGGTGTTCGCGTCCGACGGCGACCTGGAGGAGGGCATCAGCCACGAGGTCGGCTCGCTCGCCGGACACCAGAAGCTGGGCAACCTCGTCGTGCTCTACGACGACAACAGGATCTCCATCGAGGACGACACCGCCATCGCGGTCTCCGAGGACGTCCTCGCCCGGTACGCGGCCTACGGCTGGCACGTCCGGCGGGTGGACTGGACGGAGACCGGCGAGTACCGGGAGGACGTGCCGGCCCTGTACGCCGCCCTGTACGCCGCGCGCGAGGAGACCGGCCGCCCGTCGATCGTGGCGCTGCGCACCGTCATCGGCTGGCCCGCCCCCACCAAGCAGAACACCGGCAGGATCCACGGCTCGGCGCTGGGCGCCGCCGAGGCGGCGGCCGCCAAGGCGGCGATGGGGCTCGACCCGGCGGCCTCCTTCCAGGTGCCCGACGAGGTCCTCGCGCACGCCCGCCGGGTCGCCGAGCGCGGCCGGGCCGCCCGCGAGGAGTGGGACAAGCGGTACGAGGACTGGCGCACCGCGCTGCCCGAGCGGGCCGCGCTGTTCGACCGGATCGACGCCCGGCGGCTGCCCGACGGCTGGGCGGACGCGGTGCCCGGCTTCCCCGCGGGCGGCGAGATGGCCACCCGCAAGGCGTCGGGCGAGGTGCTGTCCGCGCTGGCCGGCGTCCTGCCCGAGCTGTGGGGCGGCTCCGCGGACCTCGCGGAGAGCAACAACACCACGATGAGGGGCGAACCGTCCTTCGTCCCCGAGGAGTTCGCCACCGCCGCGTTCCCCGGCCACCGCTACGGCCGCACGCTCCACTTCGGCGTCCGCGAGCACGGCATGGGGGCCGTGCTCAACGGCATCGCCCTGCACGGCGGCACCCGCCCCTACGGCGGCACCTTCCTGGTCTTCTCCGACTACATGCGGCCCGCCGTGCGACTGGCCGCGATGATGAGGCTGCCCGTCACGTTCGTCTGGACGCACGACTCGATCGGTCTCGGCGAGGACGGGCCGACCCACCAGCCGGTGGAGCACCTGTGGTCGCTGCGCGGCATCCCCGGCCTCGACGTGGTCCGCCCCGCCGACGCCCACGAGACCGCCGCCGCCTGGCGGGCGGTCCTGGCCCGCGCCGACCGGCCCGCCGGGCTCTGCCTGACCCGGCAGAACGTCCCCGTCCTGCCCGATCCGGGCGCCGACGCGGTCGCCCGCGGCGGTTACGTGCTCGCCGAGGCCGCGGGCGGTGCCCCGGAGGCGATCGTGCTGGCCACCGGCAGCGAGGTCCACATCGCGCTGGAGGCCCGCCGCCTCCTGGAGGAGGACGGGACTCCGACCCGGGTCGTCTCGCTGCCGTGCCTGGAGTGGTTCGCCGAGCAGAGCCGCGCGTACCGCGACTCCGTGCTGCCGCCGCGAGTCCGCGCCAGGGTCTCGGTGGAGGCCGGCTCGACCCTCGGCTGGCACGCCCTGGTCGGTGACGCCGGAGAGGCCCTCGGCATCGACGGGTTCGGCGCGTCCGCTCCCTTCCGCGCGCTGTACGAGCGGCACGGCCTCACCGCGCGGCGGGTGGCGGCGGCCGTGCGCGCCAGTGTCGCCCGGGCCGCCGGCGGGGACGCCCGGTGAGCGCCGCGGACGTGACCACGGGCGCCCCGCTCACCGCCCGCGTCCCCGGCTCCAAGAGCATCACCAACCGGGCCCTGCTGCTGGCCGCCGCCGCGGACGGCACCAGCCGTCTGACGGCGCCCCTGGTCAGCGACGACACCCTCGCCTTCCGGACCGCGCTCACCGAGCTGGGCGTCCGTGTGGAGGCGGCCCCGGGCGACGCGTACTGGGACGTCACCGGAGCGGGCCGGGGCCCGGTGGGCGGCGGCCGCGTGTGGTGCGCCGACGCCGGCACCGCGGCCCGCTTCCTGCCGCCGTTCGCCGCGACCGGCCGGGGCACGTACGTCTTCGACGGCTCCGCGCAGCTGCGGGCCCGTCCGCTGCGCCCGCTGGCCGACGCGCTGGAGCGGCTCGGGGCGACGGTGTGCGCCGAGGACGGGGCGGGCCTCCCGCTGCGGGTGGACGCCGACGGGCTGCCGGGGGGCGAACTCCGGGTCGACGGCGGTCTGAGCAGCCAGTTCCTGAGCGGTCTGCTGATGGCGGCGCCGCTGCTGCGGACCCCGCTGACGGTGACCGTGGGGGACCTGGTCAGCCGCCCGTACATCGACATGACCGTCGCGCTGATGCGCCGCTTCGGCGCCCGGGTGACCGAGGAGGAGCCGGGCGTCTTCGGGATCGGCACCGGCGGCTGCACCGGCACCGACCTGGTGATCGAGCCGGACGCCTCCACGGCCTCGTACTTCTTCGCGGCGGCCGCCGTCACCGGGCGCACGGTCACCGTGCCGGGCCTCGGCCGGGACAGCCTCCAGGGCGACCTCGCCTTCGTCGAGGTGCTGCGCACCGCGGGCGCCCGGGTGGACATCGGCGGGGGCGCGGTGACGGTCACCGGCACCGGTCGGCTGCGGGGCGGCTTCGACGTCGACATGGGCCCGATCTCGGACACCTTCATGACGCTGGCCGCGATCGCCCCGCTCGCCGACGCGCCGATCACCGTCCGCGGCATCGGGCACGCCCGGCTCAAGGAGTCGGACCGGATCGCCGCCGTCGCCGGGAACCTCGCCGCCTGCGGGGTGGAGACCGAGACCGGCCGGGACTGGATGACCGTGCGTCCCGGTCCGGTCCGGCCCGCGCGGATCGCCTGCCACCGGGACCACCGCATCGCGATGGCCTTCTCCGTGCTCGGGCTGCGCGTCCCGGGGCTGGGTCTCGACGACCCGTCCTGCGTGGGCAAGACCTTCCCCGGCTTCCACGCCGAACTGCGCCGGCTGTTCCCGGCCTAGAGGAGGACGAGATGGCTGCATCGATGCGGGTCCTGGTCGTCGGCGCGGGTGTCGGCGGCCTGGCGGCGGCGCTGGGCATCGCGGCCCGGGGCCACCGGGTGACCGTGCTGGAGCGGCGCGACGACTTCGCCGAGCCGGGCGTCGGCACCCAGCTCTCGCCGAACGCGTTCCACGCGCTCGACCGGCTCGGGGTGGGGCAGGCCGTGCGCGAACGGTCCTTCCTCATCGACGAGTTGCGGTTCATGGACGGCACGACCGGTGAGCGGATCGCCGGGATGCCCCTGACCGGTGCCTACCGGGAGCGGTTCGGCAACCCCTACGCGGTGCTGCACCGCGGCGACCTCCACCGGGTGCTGCTCGACGCCTGCCGCGCGGCCGACGGCGTCGAGCTGCTCGCCGGCCGGCCGGTCGCCTGGTACGAGCAGACCGCCGACGGGGTCACCGCGGTCACGACGTCCGGGCGGCGGTTCACCGGGGCCGCGCTGATCGGCGCCGACGGCATCCGGTCCGCCGTCCGCCGCCGGCTCGTCGGCGACGGCGAGCCCCGGGTCTCCGGCCACACCATCTACCACTCGGTCGTCCCCCTGGCGGACGTCCCGGAGGACCTGTGCCCGAGCGCCGCGACGGTCTGGGCGGGGCCCGGCTGGCACGTCGTCCACTTCGTGCACGAGGCCGCCGACGGTGCCGTGTTCCTGAACGTGGCAGGCACCCTGGACCACGGCACGGCCGAGGCCGTCGTCGGACTGCCGCCGGAGAAGCCCCATGTGCTGGCCCGGTTCCCGGGGCTGGCCGACGCCGGGCGGCGCGTGCTGGAGCTCGGCGAGGAGTGGAAGACCTGGGTGCTGTGCGACCGGGACCCGGTCGCCGACTGGACCGACGGCCGGGTGGCGCTCCTCGGCAACGCCGCGCATCCGATGCTGCCGTACGCGGTCCAGGGCCTGTCCATGACGCTCGAGGACGCCGCCGCGCTCGGCGGACTGTTCGACTGCGACGGGCGGGACGTGGCGCGACGGCTGAGGGCGTACAACGCCCGGCGCCGCGAGCGTACGGCGAGGACCCAGCTCGTGGCGCGCGAGCTGGGCGACCGGCTCTACCACCCGGCGGGAGCGGCGGCCGCGGCCCGCAACGCGATGCTCTCCTCGCTGACCGTGGACGAGCTCCACGACAAGGTGTCCTGGCTGCACGGGGCCCACGACTTCATCGAAGGAGACGGA
>NZ_JAINVG010000159.1 GCF_020400725.1 Streptomyces sp. NK15101
GGCCGCGGCCGTACTCGGCGGCGTCGCGGTGTGGCAGACGCAGCACGCGCAGGACCTCGAGCAGCAGGCCGGCCAGGCCCAGCAGCGACTCGACGAGGTCAGCGCCGTCCTGGCCGCACCCGACGCCCGCACCGTCCACGGCAAGGCCGCCAACGGAGCGTTGACCACCGTCGTCGCCTCCGAGCGGCAGAACGAGGCCGTCTTCACCGCCGCCGGCCTCCCCGCACCCGGGACGGGCAAGACCTACCAGCTCTGGCTCGACCACGACGGCACGATGCGCCCGGCCGGACTGATCGACCACGACGGCACCGTGGTGCTCGCCGGCGACCCGGCCGACGCGGGAGCCGTCGGCCTCACCCTCGAACCCGCCGGAGGCTCCCCCCAGCCCACCACCACCCCCCTGCTCCTGATGCCCCTTCCCGCCTGACCGTTTCGTCCGCCGGTCACCCCCGTCGACCGACGTCCGGCCCGACGTCCTCCCGCCCGCCGCGCACCGACCCCATCCGACAGCCCGGCTGCTGCGAAGTACGAGTGAAACGCAGCAGTCGGGCAGCGTGTCGAGTGGCGGGAGTGCTTGTGGCGAAAGACCGGAAAGTGGCGGTGGTCGGCGCGGGGGTGGCCGGTCTGACCGCCGCCTACGTCCTGGCGGGAGCGTGCCAGGTCACCCTGTACGAGGCGGACGGACGGCTCGGGGGCCATGCCCACACCCGCGAACTGGCCGGCCCGGGAGGTCGGTCGGTCGCCGTGGACTCGGGGTTCGTCGTCCACAACGAGCGCACCTACCCGACCCTGCTGCGCCTTTTCCGGGAGCTGGGGACCGCCACGCAGGACGCCGAGATGAGCATGTCGGTGCGGTGCGACGGCTGCGGCCTGGAGTACGCGGGCGCCCGGGGCGCGGCAGGGCTGTTCGCCTCCCGGGCCTCGCTGCGGGGACGTCACCTGCGGCTGCTCGCGGAGGTGCCCGCCTTCCACCGCAGCGCCCGGCGTCTGCTGGCCCACGGGGCGCACGGGGGCTTCACGTTCGGGGAGTTCCTGCGCGAGGGCGGCTTCTCCCCGTACTTCGTCAGCCACTTCGCTCTTCCTCTGGTCGCGGGGGTGTGGTCCTGCCCCGCGACGACCGCCCTGTCCTACCCGGCCGCCCACCTGTTCACGTTCCTTCAGCACCACGGCCTGCTGTCCGTCACCGGCTCCCCGCAGTGGAAGACCGTCACCGGCGGCTCCGCCGCCTATGTCACCGCCGCCGCCAAGCGCATCCAGCGCATCCGTACCTCCAGTCCGGTCGAAGCCGTCCGGCGCACGAGCCGGGGCGTGCTGATCACGACCCGCGACGGCTCCATCGAGGCGTACGACGCCGTGGTCGTCGCCACGCATCCCGATCAGGCGTTGCGCATGCTCGCGGACCCCACCGCGGACGAGAACCGGCTCCTGGGCGCCTTCCGGTACTCGCGCAACCCCACCGTGCTGCACACCGACGCCTCCCTCCTGCCCCGCTCCCCCAGGGCACGCGCGAGCTGGAACTACCGCATGACCAGCTGCGCCCCCTCGGCGTCGCCCGTACGCGTCAGCTACGACATGGAACGCCTCCAGCGACTGCCGGCCGGCTCCGGCTACGTCGTCACCCTGGGCGGAGACGACGGCATCGCCGCGGACCGCGTGGTGGAGCGGATGGTCTACGAGCACCCGGTCCACACCCCCGCCTCGGTCGCGGCGCAGAAGGAACTGCCCCGCCTCAACACGGGCGTGACCGCGTACGCCGGGGCCTGGCACGGCTGGGGCTTCCACGAGGACGGCTGCCGCTCCGGCGTCGAGGCCGCCCGGTCCTTGGGGGTGAGCCGGTGACCCGCGCCGAAGGAAACGTCACACCCGCGGGTCCCCGGGGCGCCGAGGTTCCGGGTTCCTTCGCGACTCCGGCCGGCAGGTACCGCCCGGAAGGCCCGGAATTCGGTCCCTGCCGAGGGAGAACGGCTCCTCCCTCGCCGCCACCCGGTCCCTACTTTCAGGTAACTTACGGGTATCCGCACATGACCCCACCATCGGCGAGGGAGACTGGACATGCCTGGTTCGACCACGTCCGCTCGACTGCTCAGCGGTCTGCTGATCGGCGCCGGCGCGGCCCACTTCCTCGTCCCTCGGCAGTTCGACGCGATCGTGCCCCGGACCCTGCCCGGTTCGCCCCGGACCTGGACCCACTTGAGCGGGCTCGCGGAGATCGCCGTCGGCGCCGCGGTCGCTCACCCGCGCACGCGCAGCGCGGGCGCGCTGGCCGCAGCGGGGCTGTTCACCGCCGTGTTCCCGGCGAACGTGAAGATGGCATACGACTGGCGCCACCGGCCCGCCCCGCTCAGGGTGGCGGCACTGGCCAGGCTCCCCCTCCAGGTGCCGCTGGTGCTCTGGGCGGTACGGCTCCACGCGGACGGTTCCACCACGGGCCCGCGGACCGGGCGGGCGGGCATCCGTTCACGGCGCCGCTGAAGGCGACGGGGCGCACGAGCCCGTACGCGGCCTTCAGGCGGAAGGACCGGCCGCAGGCGGCGCGCCGGTCCTCGATCGGAAGCACGTCCCACGCGCGGGCGTCCCCTGGCAGGCTCTCAGCCCGTGAAGATCGATATTCTGCGGGGCTCCCTCGTCGCGGGAGCCTTCGCCCTCCTCTGCTCGGCGGCGGCACGCGTCCGGTGAACGGCCTGACCGGCGAGCCGGCTCCCGGCACCGAGCGCCGGGTCTACGGCTCGGTCCACGTCGGCATCGGCGGCGGTCCGGTCGTGAACCAGGCGTATCGACCCGCGGCGTTGTTCACGCCGGTGAGGGCCGGACTTTCAGACGGGCACGTCGTGGTCGACGAGGGAATGCCCGCAGCTGATTCGCCTGCACGCTCCCTGTGCGCCGCCGGCCTGGAAGTCGGGGCACGGACAGGACGGACGGCGGATGGTGTCGTTCGAGCCGGGCTCCCAGCCGCTGTCCGCCAGTCGCGCCCGGGCGGCTTCCCGGACGCCGTGCACCTGGCCGTCGAACCTGCGGGAGTCGGCGGCGGGGGCGGCCGCCGTTCCCTCCAGGACCGTCGCGCCCGGCGGCTCGCGGACCATCGGCACGCGGCACGCCACCGTCTCGCCGCCGTCCCGCCGGCCAACGGCAGCGGACCAGCCTGCTTCGATATTTCTCGATATTGACATCCGTCGATCCCGGTGGCAACGTCAACTGCATCGACGGACGTCGATATAGTTCGCCCTCCGAGGAGAGGACCGCCATGTCCCGCGTCCAGCTCGCCCTGCGCGTCGCCGATCTCGAAGGCTCCGTCGCCTTCTACTCCGGGCTCTTCGGCACGGAACCCGCCAAGCGCCGCCCCGGCTACGCCAACTTCGCCGTCACCGAGCCCCCGCTCAAGCTCGTCCTCATCGAGGGCGAGCCCGGCCAGGACACCCGCCTCGACCACCTCGGCGTCGAGGTCGCCACCACGGCCGAGGTCACCGCCGCGGCCGGCCGCCTCGAGGACGCCGGGCTCGCGACCTCCGAGGAGAACGACACCTCCTGCTGCTACGCCCTCCAGGACAAGGTCTGGGTCACCGGCCCCGGCAAGGAGCCCTGGGAGGTGTACGTCGTCAAGGCCGACGCCGACACGCTGGAGAAGGCCGGAACGGCACCCGGTGCCTGCCACGGCGATCCCACCTGCTGCGCCGCCCAGGAGCTCACGGCCTCTCCGTGATCCAGCGGGCGGCGAGGAGGCCGGAGGCGGCCGTGAGGGCCGCGGCGGCGATGACGGTGGCGTTCAGGCCGAGGAGGTCCGCGAGGACGCCGGCGACGAGGGCGCCGGCGGCGTAGCCGATGTCGCGCCAGAAGCGGTACGTCCCGAGGGCGTTGGCGCGCCAGGCCGGGTGGGCGTGGTCGGAGACCGAGGCGATGAGGGCCGGGTAGACCATCGCGGTGCCGAGACCGAGGGCGACGGCGGAGAGGATGCCGGCGAGCAGGGGCCGGTCCAGCAGCGTGAGGGCCAGGACGAACCCGCCGGCCTGGACGAGCATCCCGTGGACGATCAGGGGTCTGCGGCCGACGCGGTCGGCGAGGTGGCCGGTCGGGATCTGCCCGAGGCCCCACAGGATCGGGTAGAGGCCCTTGATGAGGCCGACGGCTGCGATGCCCAGGCCGTGGTCGGTGAACAGGAGGGGGAAGACGCCCCAGGCGAGACCGTCGTTGAGGTTGTTGACCAGTCCGGCCTGACTGGCGCCGCGCAGGGATCGGTCGCGCCAGGAGGTGCGGGCGAAGACGGCCTTCGGACCGGTGTCCTCGCCGGTGGGCGACGGCGTGGGGTGCCGGGCGAGTTCGAGGGCGACATGGGCGGCGGTGTCGCGGACGACCAGGGCCAGGGCGAGGCCGGCCACGACGAAGACCACGCCGATGAGTTCCGGAACGGGACGCAGGCCGTGGGCGGTGGCGAGGTAGCCCGTGAGGAGGGCGGTGACGCCCACGGCCGTGTATCCGGCGGCCTCGTTGAGGCCCGTGGCCAGGCCGCGCCTGGCGGGACCGACGAGGTCGATCTTCATGTTCACGGTCATCGACCAGGTCAGGCCCTGGTTGAGGCCGAGCAGCACGTTGGCGGCGACGATCCAGCCCCACGAGGGCGCGTACGCGAGCGCGAAGGGCACGGGGACGCCGATCAGCCAGCCCGCCACGAGGAGCTGCTTGCGGCGGAAGCGGGCGGTCAGCGCTCCGGCGGCGAGGTTGGTGAGCGCCTTGGTGAGGCCGAAGGCGATGATGAAGGAGAAGACGGCCAGGTCGCTGGTCAGGCCGAAGGTCTCGGAGCCGATGAGCGGCACGGTGGTGCGCTCCAGACCCACCAGGCCGCCGACGCAGACGTTGACGATCACCAGCAGGGTGAACCGGCCCCGGTTCTCCCGCAGGCCGAGGCGGACGGCCGGACTGCCGTCCGGGGGTGGAGCGGCCCTCACGAGCCGGGGTCCTCCGGGCCCTGGACGAGCTCCTGGCCGTGGGCGGCGGCGTAGTCGGCCGGCCCGCCGGCGAGGACGACGACGTCGGTGTGGCCGGCGCGTTCGAGGAGGCCCGCGGCGGTCATGGCGCGCTCGCCGTGGGCGCAGGCCACGACCGCGCCTTCCGGGGCGTCGGCGGCGACGCGTTCGAGGTCGCCGAGTTCGATGTGGACCGCGCCGGGGACGTGGCCCGCGGCGAACTCCGAGGCCTGGCGCACGTCGAGGTACGGCCGCCCGCCCGCCCGGTCGGCGGTGACGAAGGATGTGGTCGTCTGCTCGTTGCCGTCGGCGAGCCAGGCGGGCATGCCTCCGGCGAGGCGGCCTGCGAGGCGCTCGTACCCGATCTTGTACGCCTGCCGGACGATCTCGTCCAGGTCCTGGTCCTCGCCCGTGACGAAGACGAGCGGGACGGTGTCCGGCAGGAGCCAGCCCAGCCAGGTGGCGAACAGCGGGCGCAGCGGATCGGAGAGGGAGCCGGGGATGTGGCCGGCGGCGTAGTCGGCGGCCGGGCGCACGTCCACGACCCGGCCGCCGTCCGCCGCGAGCGCGCGGACCTGCTCGGGGGAGAGTTCCGGCAGGAGCGGGGTGCCGGTCAGGACGGCGGGGCCGCGCCGGTTGGCCTCGGCGAGCCGGGCGAAGTAGGCGGGGTACGTGCCGAGGCCCGCGACCAGCCGCCGTACGAAGGTGTCCTCGTCGGGCGCGGCGAGCAGCGGGTTCGCCTGCTTCTGGGCTCCGATGGTGGAGGTGCGCTCGCTGCCCGGCGGGGCGGAGCAGAAGGAGCCGGCGCCGTGCGTGGGCCAGACGGCGGTCCCGTCCGGCAGCTCGGCCAGCCGGCGCAGGGAGTGGTACTGGGCGCGGGCCAGCTCCTCCGTACGGTCCGCGCCGAGGAGGTCGGTGCGGGCGGCGGAGTTCACGATCAGCGAGCCGCCCGTGAAGACGCCGAGCTCCCGGCCGCCGTCGAGCAGCAGGAAGGACAGGTGCTCGTCGGTGTGCCCGGGGGTGGCCAGGGCGCGCAGCGTCAGGCCGCCGAGGTCGACCTCGTCGCCGTCGGCGAGGCCCTGGTGGTCGAAGGCGCGGTGACCGGCGGCGGAGGCCAGTACGACCGCGTCGTGATCGTGGCGCAGCTGGACGGCGCCGGAGAGGAAGTCGGCGTGCAGGTGGGTGTCGGCCGCGTACGCCACGGTGAGGCCGCGCCGCTCGGCGGCGGCGTGGAGGGCGCGCAGGTCACGGCCGGCGTCGACGGCCAGGGCACGGCCGCCGCCCAGGTCCACGAGGTAGGCGCTGTTGCCGAGACCGTGGTCGACCAGCGGAATCAGGTGATCGTCGGCGAAACCCATCGCGCTGTCCTTTCCGAGGGGTGCGCCGGGCGGGGAGCGTCACCTCGGGGCTTCAGTTACAGCAATCCACGAATGGGCGGAGGACGCAATGCGGGCGCCGTCACGAGCGGCGGCAGGGGCGCCGTGTCCGCTCAGACCAGTTCGGTGACCAGGATGACGACGCCCGGGACGGCCTGGCCCAACGCGCCGCGCCACAGCTTGGGGTCGGAGACGAAGAGCATGAGTCCGCCGCCGGTCATGAAGGCGGCGACGTAGAGGATCAGGGACCGGGCGACGGTCTCGTGTCCCAGGTGCAGCGCCACGAAGCCGGCGATCATGCCGCCCGCCAGGAAGAGGTTGTAGAACCCGACGTTGAACCGCCAGAGACGGACCTCGGGGGCGTCCGCCGTGCTCCCGGTCAGGAACTCCCTGACCCACGCCCGCCGGCTGTAGAGGAAGCTCTCCAGCGGCCATACGAAGACGTGGACGGCAGCGGCGATCAGCGCGAACACCTGACTGACGATGTGCATGCCCGCATGGTCGTACGGGGCGGGGAGCCGGAGAAGGCGTCGCGCGGCGCATTCATCCGTACGACGGAACGAGGGAGGCCGGCCGGGGGCGGCCCGGTACGGGGCGGGCAGCGGGCACGGGCGGCGCGGTCAGGTCCCGGCGCACGGAGGTCCGCCGGGCCGCGGGGCGGCGCCCGCGCGGTCCGCCTCGGGCGGAGGGCGGTCGGCGAGGCCCGCGACGCGCCGGGCCGCCCGGGGGTCAGCCGAGCCGGTCGAGCAGGTCCGCGCACGCCCGCTCGGCGGCGCGGCAGGCCTCGGCGCAGATCCGGCAGTGTTCGTGGAACTCGGCGTGCCGCTCGCACTCCTCGGCGCAGGCCTGGCACGCCGTCGTGCAGGCGACGAGCATCGCGCGGGTGACGTCGGCGTCGTAGCCGGTGTGCCGGGAGAGGACGGCCACGGTGGCGGTACAGATGTCCGCGCAGTCCATGTCGGTGCGGATGCACTTGGTGAGGTTGCCGACCATGCCCTCGGAGAGGCAGGCGTCCGCGCAGGCCGTACAGGCCTGGGCGCAGGTGATGCACGCCTCGATGCACCGGGCCATCGCGTCGGCGTCGAGATCGCCGAGGCCGGTCGGGTAGGTGTTCAGCATTCCTCGTACGGCGGTCTCCATGACGGACTCCTTCTCCGGACCGCCCTCACGGGGCGGCCCTGCCGGAATCCGGCCCGTGCGAGGCGGGCCGGACGCGGAGGTCACGGCCGGGCTGGTCGTCTGTTCCAGCCTAGACCCGCGTACGGGCACGGATCCGGAACGCGCGGGCCCCCGGACCCGCCCGGCACCCGGGACGGCTGGGCGGGCGGGGCGGGCGCGGGTCGCAGCGGCACGGGGTGGCAGCGACACGGGAGCGGCACCGTTCGACGGGACGCGCCGGTTCCGCGCCCGACCCCGGCCCCGACCCGG
>NZ_JAINVG010000016.1 GCF_020400725.1 Streptomyces sp. NK15101
GGCGCCTGGGCGCGTTCCAGCAGGAACGCGATGCGGTCCAGCGCGGCGACGGGGTCCACGGCGGCCTCCTCATCCACCGCCGGGGCCGGACCGGACCGCCACCGGCACGGGCCCGATCTCGCACCACACCGCCTTGCCCTCGCCGCGCGGCTCCACTCCCCACCGGGAGGCCAGCGCGTCGATCAGGAGCAGCCCCCGGCCCGAGGTGGCGGCCTCGCCGGGGGTGCGCCGTCGGGGCCAGGCGCTCGACCGGTCCTGCACCGAGAGCCGTACCCGCCGCACCGGCTCGGGCAGCACCTCCAGCGTCAGCACCGCTCCGCCCTCGGTGTGCAGCAGCACGTTCACGAGCAGCTCGCCCGTCAACAGCTCGGCGTCGTCGACGATTTCCGGCATGCCCCAGTCGCGCAGCGCCTGCCCGACGGCCGCCCGCGCGTCCGAGAGGCCCTGCGGGTCGGCCTGGTGGATGTACTGGTGGATGCGCGGCGCCCGGTGCGTGCCCGGGTCCGGGCTGCGCCGCAGCACGAGGAGCGCCACGTCGTCGCCCGAGCCCCACCGCTCCCAGAGGCGCTCGGAGAGGTGGTCGGCGAGCGCCTCCGCCTGCGGCGGACCGCTCGCGATCGCCTCGGAGAGCGCGTCGAGACCGGACTCGATGTCCGAGCCGGGCTGTTCGACGAGACCGTCCGTGCAGAGCACCAGCGTCTCGCCGGGCACGAGGTCGAGCCGTGTCTCCGGGAACTCCTCGTCGCCGAACACGGTCGCCAGGCCCAGTGGGAGCCCGCCCCGCAGCTTCGGCTGCCCGACCCGGCCGTCGGTGTGCCGGATCAGCGGGCCGAGATGTCCGGCCCGTACGGCGCGAAGGGTACCGCTCGCCAGGTCCGCCTGCGCGTACGTGCAGGTCGCGAAGCGGTTGGTGTCCAGCTCGGCGAGAAACCGGGAGGCGCGGGCGAGGACGGTCGACGGGGCGTGCCCCTCGCCGGCGTACGCGCGCAGGGCGATCCGCAGCTGCCCCATGATGGCGGCGGCGTGCGTGTCGTGGCCCTGGACGTCGCCGACGACGATCCCGACCCGGCCGCGCGGCAGCGGGATCACGTCGTACCAGTCGCCGCCGACCTGCCGTCCGCTCCACGCCGCGTGGTAGCGGACGGCGATCTCGCCGCCGGTGAACTGCGGGATCCGGCGCGGCAGCATCGTCGCCTGGAGGCCGGTGGCCAACTCCCGCTCCTCGTCGAAGAGGATCGCCCGCTGGAGCGACTGGGCGACGATCGCCGCGAGGCCGAGCGCGAGGTTGCGCTCGTCGGCGTTGAAGGAGGTGCGGCCCCGGTAGAACAGGGCCATGCCGCCGAGCGAACGCGCCTGCGCCACCAGCGGGAGGTAGCAGGCGGCCCGGAACTGCAGGTGCGCCAGGTAGGGGGCGAGCTCGGGGAAGTCCCGCCCCAGCGAAGGGAACGAGGAGACGAACCGGGGCCGCCCGCTCAGCACCGCCTCGGCCAGCGGCAGTCTCCGGTCGAGGCGGCGGCTGCGGAAGTCGCTGAGGACGTCGAGGGACTCCCCGCTGAGCGCGATGACGTTGAGCGAGCCGTTCTCGACGAGGCCGAGCGCGAGACCGTCCGCGCCGAGCCGGGCGAGGCCGCCCGGGCCGGTCAGGGCGGCGGTCACGTCGTCCACGGTCACCGCGCGCGACAGCGCGTTCGTCGTCCGCTCGACGATGCTCGTCTGGACCGCGCGCCGCTTCTCCAGCTCCTGCACGAAGGCGAAGTGCGCGACCTCGGCGGTCGTGTCCCGCACGACGCCGACGATCCGCCGGGCCCGGCCGTCCGGCGAGCGCAGGATCCGCGCCTGTACATGCGTCCAGTGGGGTGACCCGTCGGCCTGCGGGATGGGGAAGTGCGCCGTGTACGAGACCGCGCCGCCGCGTACGGCCTGCCGCACGACGTCCTCCAGCTTGACCTGCTCGTCGGGCGCCAGGCGCGTCACGATCGACACCGGTCGCCCGTCGAAGGCGTCCGGGGACACGCCGAAGATCAGCAGCCCGGACTCGTCGACATCGATGGTGCCCGTGTCGAGATCCCAGTCGAAGCTGCCGGTCCGGTTCATGGCGAGCCACTCGGCGGGCCCGATCTCGCCACTGCGCGTACGCCGGTCGTCATCGGTCATCCTCCCCATTGTCGAACCCGCACCCCGCGGACGCCATGGCGGTGACACGGCGTGGCGCGAGTTCGCCGCGACGGAGGAGGACGGGGCGGACGGAGCCCCCCGGAGCCGGACCGTGGGCGGTCGGGGCCGTCCGGATCGAGCCGGGCCGAGTCGAGAGGGCGAGAGGGCGAGAGGGCGAGAGGGCGACGGAATCCCCACGCCCCGCGCCGGGGCAGAATGGGCCGGTGCAGCCGCCCTACCGTGTTCTCGGTCCGTGCCAGGCCTTCCGTACCGACGACGGGACGGAGGCGGTCCTGAACGGTGCCCGGCTCCGGGCCCTCCTCACCGCGCTCGCCGCGGCCGGCGGCCGCGCGGTGGACCCCGGCGCGCTGATCGACCAGGTGTGGGCCGACGGCGACCCGGCCGACGACCAGGACCGTACGGCGGCGCTCCAGGCCCTCGTCGGCCGCCTGCGCCGGGCCCTCGGCCGCGAGGCCGTCGTCTCCGCCCCCGGCGGCTACCGGCTGGCCGCCGACCCCGACGCCGTCGACCTGCACCGCTTCGAACGGCTCGCCGGCGAAGGCGCCGCCGCCCTCGCCGCCGGCCACGCCGAACGGGCGGCCGCCCTCCTCGACGAGGCCCTGGGCCTCTGGCGCGGCCCCGCCCTCGCGGATCTGCCCGGCCGGGACACCGACCCCCTGGTCGTACGGGTCGAGCAGCGGCACGCGCAGGCGCGGCGCGACCGGCTCGCCGCCGACCTGGCCCTCGGCCGGGCCGAGGCCGTGCTCGCGCCCCTCGCCGCGCTCGCCGCCGGGCAGCCGCTCGACGAACCCCTCCAGGCCCTGCGGATCCGCGCCCTGCGCGCGGCCGGACGGCCCGCCGAGGCCCTCGCCGCGTACGAGGAGGTGCGCACGGCCCTCGCGGGCCGGCTCGGCACGGACCCGGGGCCGGAACTGCGCTCCCTGCACGCCGAACTCCTCACGGAGGACGGGCCCGTGCCGCGCCGGCCGGCCGCTCCGTCCGCGCCGGCCGGCACCCTTCCCGCCCGCCTGAACTCCTTCATCGGCCGGACCGACGAACTGGACTCGCTCGCCGCCGCCTGGGACGGGCGGCGGCTCGTCACCCTCACCGGGCCGGGCGGCGTGGGCAAGACGCGGCTCGCCCTGGAGGCGGCCGGGACGTACGAGGGCCCCGTCCACCTCGCCGAACTCGCCTCCGTGCGCGGGGAGTCCACGGTCGCCGCCGCCGTCCTCACCGCGCTCGGGGCCCGCGAGACCCAGCTCTGGCACACCCCGGCCGTTCCCCCGGCCGACCCGAAGGACCGGTTCGCGACCCTCGTCGAGCACTGCGCCGGGCGCCGGATGCTGCTGGTCCTCGACAACTGCGAGCACGTCGTCGCCGAGGCGGCCGGGCTCGCGCACGCACTGCTCACGCGCTGCCCGGGCGTGACCGTCCTCGCGACGAGCCGCGAACCCCTGGGCGTGCCGGGGGAGGAGGTGCGGCCGCTCGGCCCGCTGCCCGTGGACATGGCGCTGCGGCTCCTCGGAGAGCGGGGCGCGGCCGCGCGCCCGGGGTTCCGGGTGGCGGAGGACCCGGCGGCGGCGGAGGAGATCTGCCGCCGGCTCGACGGGCTGCCACTGGCCGTCGAACTGGCGGCGGCGCGGCTGCGGATGCTGTCGGCACGTCAGATCGCGGACCGGCTCGACGACCGGTTCCGCCTGCTGACCTCGGGCGCGCGGACGGCGCTGCCGCGTCAGCAGACCCTGCGGGCGGTGGTGGACTGGTCCTGGGAGCTCCTCGACGAGGCCGAACGGGCGGTGCTGCGGCGGCTCGCGGTCTTCACGGGCGGGTGCGACCTGACGGCGGCGGAGGCGGTGTGCGCGGGGGCGGCCGCGGAGGGGGAGGTGCGGGACGCGGCGGGTGCCGAGGTGCCGCAGGGCCCGGCGGGTGCGCGGGGCGTCGACGTGCCCGCCACCGACGTCCTGGACGTGCTCGGTGCTCTGGTCGACAAGTCGCTGGTGGTGGCCGCGCCCGACGGCGGTGGGATGCGTTTCCGGCTCCTGGAGACCGTGGCCGAGTACGCGGGGGAGCGGCTGGACGAGGCCGGGGAGCGGGCGGCGGCGGAGCGGCGGCACCTCACGTACCACCGGGAACTCGCCCGCCGGACCGAACCGGAGCTGCGCGGTCCCGGCCAGGTCCACGCCATCGCCCGCTTCGAACGGGAGCACGACAACCTGCGCGGCGCCCTCCGGACGGCCGTGGCGCTCGGCGACGAGCAGGAGCTGCTCTGCCTGGTCCACGCGCTCAGCTGGTTCTGGCAGCTCCGCAACCACCAGACCGACGCCCGCACCTGGGCCGCCGAGGCCTGCCGCCTCGGCCCCGACCCCTTCCAGGAGCCCGTCCGCCCCGCCGAGCCGCTGGAAGGCCGCTGCGTGGACGTGCCGCCGCCGTGGACCGGCGAGCGGCTGTGGGAGGCCCGGCGCGGAGGCCGGCTGTACGCCCTCGCGACCGAGGGCGGCGAGGGCGCCACCGCCCTGGAACGGCCCGAGACCCGCGCCCGGCTCGCGGCCCTGGTCGCCGCGTACCGCCCCGGACTCCCGCAGACCTGCCGCCAGCCGGGCACGATGTGGTACTTCGCCCGGCTCATGACCGGAGAGCTCACCGGCCTCGACGAGACCCTGACCCTGATCGTCGACGCCTGCCGCGTCCACGGCAACGGCTGGGACCTGGGCTTCGCCCTCCTCATGCGGGCCAAGCTCGTCGGCCGGGGCGCCGACGCCACCGAGGCGCTCGCCCTCTTCGAGGCCGCCGGGGACTCCTGGGGGATCGCGGAGTCCCTCGCCGCCCGGGGCGAGGCCTACGAGCGCGAGGGCCGGCCGGCCGAGGCGGCGGCCGACTTCGAGCGCGCCACCGACGCCGCCGCCCGCGTCGGAGCACGCTCCCAGGTGCCCGTCTTCACGGCGCGCCTCGCGGCCGTACGGCTCCGGCTCCGGCCGGAGGGGGACGCGGCGGCCGAGCGGCTCCTGGCCGAGGCGGCCGACGAGGCCGGACGGTGGGGCGCCGAGGCCGCCGGCGGCGCCAGGCTGCTGCTCGCCCAGCACTACGGCCACACCGGGCGCACCGCCCTCGCCCGCGCACAGCTCTCCCGCCTGGAGGAGGAGTTCGGGGACGTCACCCCCGCCCTCTTCTGGGGGCTCCTCGGCGGGACGTGGGCGTGGCTCGACTGCCTCGACGGCGCCCACGACCGGGCCCTGTCACGCCTCGCCCGGGCCGTCGTGGACATCGAGACCCTCGCCCACCTGGTCGCCCCGCACCTCGTCGTCGCCCAGTTCGGGACCGCCGCCTGGGCCCGTGGCGGCCGTGGCGCGCCGGGCGACGCCGAGACGGGGGTCCGGCTCCTCGGCGCGTACGACGCCCACGCCGGCTCCGACACGGGCGGCGGCTTCCGTCCCTTCACCCCGCAGACCGAGGCCGCGATCCGTGCCCGCGCCGAGGCGGTGCTCCGCGCGGCCCTGTCCCCGGAGGCGTACGCCCGTGGCCACGAGGAGGGCGCCGGCCTGTCCCTCAGGGCGGCAGCCGCCCTGGTCCGGGACCGGGAGGACCCCGGCCGGTGACCCGGCCCGCGGTGACGTGACCGGACGCCGGGGCCCGGGTCAATCGCCGGTGAGGCCCCAGAAGCACAGCTCCGCCGGGCCGCCCCCGGCACCGTGGACGACCGTGCAGCAGCCGGAGCCGCGGTCGACCGGAGGGAACCAGCCGTCACCGGCCCGCTTCAGGGCCTGCTCGACCACCTCCCGCACGGGCCGCGCCGTCCCGAACAGTTCGACGGCTTCCGCCCCCTCGACCACCCTCACGTCGCCGGGCTCCTCCATGTCCTCCTCGCAGCGGACCACGCGCTCGACGTCCAGCACGGAATGCGCAGGCTCCTCCTCCAGCCAACCGCTCGCCGTCAGCGCCGCCAGGGTCTCGACGCCCGCTTCCCGGTAGTACGCGGCATCACCGGCGAAGACCTCTTCGCGAAGCTCGTCCAGCGCGTCCTGCTCGCTGCGCCGGTAAGACGTGAAGCACGACCACCTGCTCGCTCCCGTGCCCGCGCACCTTACCGGCGGCCAGGGCCCGCCTTCCGGATCGGGTCCCGCCGGCCCGGCATGATCCGAAAGGCGGCCCTAGGACAGCGACAGGCGTTCGCGGGCCTCGGCCAGGTCCTCCGGGGTCGGTGCGTCGTCCTGGGCGAGGCGGCGGCGCCAGTAGCCGGTGAAGTGGACCGAGCGCCGGTCGACACCCCGCTCCTCGACGAGGTGCCGCCGCAGTCCGCGCACCGCCGAGGCCTCGCCCGCCAGCCAGGCGTACGGCCGACCGGCCGGCAGGCCGTCCGGCAGGCCGTCCGCCCGCACGGCCTCGGCGGGCGAGTCGCCGTCGCGCAGGTACCGCACGGTCAGGTCGCCGGCCGTCGGCAGCGGCTGCTCCTCGGCCGCGTCGGGCACCTGGACGTACGCGAGGGCCCGGTGCCCCGGGGGCAGCGCGGCGACGACCGTGGCGAGCGCGGGCAGCGCGCAGGCGTCGGCGTACAGGAACGTCCAGTCGCCCGCGCCCGGATCGACGGGGACCGCGAACGCCGCCGACGGCCCGAACATGCCCAGCGCGTCCCCGGGACGCGCGGACCGCGCCCAGCGTGTCGCGGGGCCCGCCTCCTCGTCCTCGCCGTGGAGGAAGAAGTCGACGTCGACGGTCCCGGCCGCCGGGTCGTGCGCCCGGAGGGTATAGCTCCGCATCCAGGGGCGTTCTTCCTCCGGCAGCGCCGCGTAGGCCCCGTACCAGCGCATGACGTCGCCGTCGGGCCCGGGCGCCGGCAGCACCGGCTCGGCCTGGCCCGGCCGGGGGAAGAACAGCTTCACCTGCTGGTCCGGGCCCGCGAGGGCGAAGCCGTCGAGGCTCGGGGCGCCGAGGGTGACCCGGCGCATGCGCCGGGTCACCGGCCGGACGGCGGTCACCCGCAGTCGGTGCAGGGGCAGGGGCAGCGGCTGGGACATCGTCGGCTCCTCGGACGGGGCGGGCTGGGCCCCCACGTTCCCCGGCCCCGTCGACACGCCGCCGACAGCCCGTCGACACGGGGTGACCGCGGGGGCGCCGCGGCCGGTCCGGATGCGGCGGGGCGCGGCCCCGGATGCGCGCACGGGGAGCGGACACGAGAATGGCGAGTGCCGGACGAACACGTAGGAGGCGGCATGAACGCTGAGCCCGACAAGACGTTCCTGGGGGAGCGTCCGACGCCCGACAGGCAGCTGCACGCCGGCCCGGAGGGCGGCGAGTTCACGGCCGAGGACCTGGTCCTCGCCTCCGGCCGTGACGTGAATCCGAAGACCCTCGCCTGGGCGGAACGCCGCATGGCGGAGAAGGGGCGCGCCTCCATGGAGGAGCTCCTGCCGTAGGACCCGGCCGGCCTTCGGGCCGGTTCTCGTCCTTTCCCTCCCGCGGACCCCGGATCGGTCGCACCGAGCCGGGGTCTCGGGCGTCCCGGGCGAGTCCCGAGGCTTCCGCATTTATGGAACACGTTCTACCGTGTCCGCCGTCGCGCGCCGCACCGCACGGGGACGCAGCGGACGCCGCAGGACGCCACCGGACGCCGCCACGGGAGGACGCCATGCACCTCGAGTACACGCCCGCACAGAACCGCCTGCGCGCCGAGCTGCGGGCGTACTTCGCCGAGCTGGTCCCGGACGACGTCCACACCCGCTACGCGGATCCGGCGGCCCAGAAGCGCTTCTACCGCGATACCGTGCGGCGCCTCGGCTCCGACGGCCGGCTCGGGATGGGCTGGCCCACCGAGTACGGCGGGCGGGGCCTGACCCCGATGGAACAGTTCATCTTCTTCGACGAGGCCGCGCAGGCCGGCGTGCCGCTGCCGCTGATGGCGCTGAACACCGTCGGCCCGACGATCATGCGCTACGGCACGGACGAGCAGAAGTCGTACTTCCTGCCCCGGATCCTCTCCGGCGAGATCGACTTCGCCATCGGCTACAGCGAGCCCGACGCGGGTACCGACCTGGCCGCCCTGAAGACCCGCGCGGTGCGGGAGGGCGACACGTACGTCGTCAACGGCCAGAAGATCTGGACCACGAACGGCGACACCGCCGACTGGGTCTGGCTCGCCGTCCGCACGGACCCCGACGCCCCGCCGCACAAGGGCATCACCATGCTCCTCGTGCCGACGAGCGACCCCGGATACTCCTGCACGATCATCAACACCCTCGCCTCGCACGACACCACCGCGAGCTACTACGACGACGTCCGCGTGCCGGTCTCCCGCCGCGTGGGCGAGGAGAACGAGGGCTGGCGGCTCATCACCAACCAGCTCAACCACGAGCGCGTCACCCTCGCCGCCCACGGCACCATGGCGATCCGCGCCCTCCACGACGTCCGGCGCTGGGCCGCAGGCACCCCGCTCTCCGACGGCCGCCGCGTCATCGACCTGCCGTGGGTCCGCCGCACCCTGGCCCGCACCCACGCCCGGCTCGACGCGATGAAACTGCTCAACTGGCAGATGGTGAACGCCGTCCAGCACGGCACCCTCACCCCCCAGGACGCCTCCGCCGTCAAGGTCTACGGCTCCGAGGCCCGCCGCGACGCCTACGCGGCCCTCATGGAGGTCGTCGGCGCCGCGGGCGCCCTCAAGGAGGGCTCGGCGGGCGCCGTCCTCCACGGCGAACTCGAACGCGGCTACCGCTCCGCCGTCATCTTCACCTTCGGCGGCGGCAACAACGAGATCCAGCGCGAGATCATCTCCTGGATCGGTCTGGGCATGCCCCGCGTCCGCCGCTAGGGCCTGTCCGGCCGTTCGCGTCGGAACAGGCCGCCGCCCCCGGCCCCGCGCCCTGGGGCCGCGCCGCCGGTGACGCCGGCCGCGTGGCGACGGCTCGCTGTCCCGACCCGCCGGGCGGGCCCGTCGCTCAGCGGTACTCGCAGAGGTAGGCGGTCTCCACCGCGACCGCCAGCTGGAACCTGCTGTCCCCGGGGACCTCGAAGCGGTCCCCGGCGGAGAAGGTCTCCCACGCGTCGGCGCCGGGCAGCCTGACGGTCAGAGCGCCGCTGACCACGTGCATGGTCTCCGGAGCGGCGGTGCCGAACTCGTACTCGCCCGGGGCCATGACGCCGATGGTCGCCGGGCCCTCCTCCTGGGTGAACGCGATCGACTTGACCGTGCCGTCGAAGTACTCGTTGACCGTGAACATGGGACATCCTCGCGGGAGATCGGGTGGAACGGGCGGCCGGTCCCTCGCGTACCGGCCACGGGTAGGGGCACCCTAACGGCGCGGGGGCGTCCGACCGGCGGCGCGGCCGGTCGTTCTCACATGCTGGACGCAGTGGTCCGGCGGATGGTCAGGCCGGCCCACGTGCGACGAGCCGCTCCGCGAAGCCGTCCGGGCACGTCCGGCGCGCGAGCGCGCTCCTCGTCACGGCCCGCCGCCCTCGCCGTCCCAGGAGCGTCCGTGGTCCGCCGCGTACGCGGCGAAGACCTCGTCCGGAGGCCCGCCGGTGCGCAGGAAGCGCTCGTCCAGGACGGTGGCCAGGTCGTCGAGCGCCGTGCGCAGGACCGACGCGGAGAGCCGGACGTCCGGATGACGGGCCCGCCCGGCCCGGTCCACCAGACCGACGGCGTGGCCGAGCCGGCCGGCCAGGCAGATGTTCTCCTCCCCGTCGTAGAAGTAGTACGACTCGGCGTACTGCAGGAAGTCGACGGTGACGGTCGAGAGCGCCGAGGCGAGGCCGTCCAGGAGCGCGGCGCCCCCGGCGGAGTCGAGGGCCCCGGTCGTGAGGCGGTTGTGGCGCAGGTGGGACAGCCGCAGCGCGAGCGCCCTGCGGCGGGCGAGGGCCGGGTAGATGCCGAGGACCCAGGCGACGGTCGCCGACAGCAGGACGAAGCCCACCAGGGCCTCCATCGGGGCGAGCACGCGCAGCCACTCCGAGGTCGGCGCGATGTCGCCGAGTCCGAGGGTGGCCAGGGTGACCAGCGAGACGTACAGCGCGTCGAGGGGACCCGCGTGCTGGGCGGGCGAGAGCCCCGGGGCGTACGAGAAGGCGTCCGGCATGTAGGGCCAGTAGACGAGCCCCCAGCCGACGGCGACGACGAGCGCCCAGACGGCGACGACCGCCATCATGCCCACCGGCCCCGCCAGACCGACCGGCCGCCACCGGTCCCCGTGATGGGCCGAGAGCCGCCAGACGCCCCGCATCACCAGTCTGCTCAGACCACCGTGCCGGGTGGGGTGCCAGATCGTGTGGAAGACGTCCCGCAAGATGAACAGGATCAGCGCCGCTCCCGCGAGGACGGACAGCCACGTCATCCCGGCACCGTCCGCCCCGCGCCCGTCCGCGCGGACGGTTCGACAAGCTTGCTGGACATGCTTCGAGGATGCGCGGCCGGGCGGCGGTCCGCACGGGGACGGAGGACGTCCGGCGGGGCGCCCGGGAGGCGGGCCCGGCAGGCAGGCCCCCGGAGGTGGCCCCGGCAGGCGGGCCGCCCGGAGGCCGACCCCGGCAGACGGCCGCCCGGCAGGCAGGGCGCCTACCCGGACGAGACACCGACACCGACGGCCCCGACGGCAGCGCGTACGCCGGAGCCGTCGGGCGCGCACCGCGGAAGAGGGCTCGTCCCGACCGGTTCCGAGGGACCCGTTCCGGCGTAGCCTGAGCGCCATGAGGCAGGATGCCGACCCCGGGCTCTTCGGCCCCCGTTCCGTGACCTGGCAGCTGCACAGCGACCCGGTGATGTGGATCGCCGGTGTCCGTGCCCTCTGGCTCCAGGCGCTGCACCCCGTCGCCGTCCGCGGCGTCATGATCAACAGCGGTTTCCGGAAGGACCCCTGGGGCCGGCTGATGCGGACCGCGGACTTCGTCGGGACCCTCAGCTACGGGACCACCGAAGCCGCCGAGGCGGCCGGCGCCCGCGTCCGGCGGATCCACCGGCTGCTCGGCGTGGACGACCCCGAACTGCTGCTCTGGGTCCACTGCGCCGAGACCGACTCGTACCTCTCGGTCGCGCGCCGCTCCGGGATCCCGCTCACCGACGCCGCGGCCGACCGGTACGTCGACGAACACCGCACCTCGGCCCGGCTCGTCGGCCTCGACCCGGACACCGTCCCCGCCTCCACCGCCGGCCTCGCCGCCTACTTCGACGCGGTGCGCCCCGGGCTGGCCGCCGGACCGGACGCCCGGACCGTCGCCGACTTCCTCCGCCGCCCGCCGGTGAAACCCGTCCTGGTCCCGGCGCGCGAGGTGGTCTGGCGGCGCGTCAGCGCACTCGCGTACGACACCCTGCCTCCCTACGCCCACGCGCTCTACGGCCGCCCCGCCCCGCCCCCGGAGACCGTCACCCGCCGACTGGTCGCGACGGCCGGCCTGCTGCGCCGCGTCCCCGCCCGGCTGCGCTGGCGGCTGCCGCCCCGGCACATCCTGCGCGCCGTGGACCGGCTCGGCGCGCGGACCCGGCCCGACCCGTACGCGTACCCCGCCCCGTATTCACTCCCCGGCCCGGCGGCCATACTGGAGGAGCCGAGGAGGCAGTACGGAATCGACGGGGGCGACAGCACGCGATGGGGGACTCCAGACTGATCCAGGGCCGGTACCGCCTGCACGAGGTCATCGGTCGCGGAGGCATGGGCGAGGTGTGGCGCGCCACCGACGAGGCGCTCGGGCGCGGCGTCGCCGTGAAGTGCCTCAAACCGCTCGGGCCGCAGCAGGACCCGCAGGTCCTCACCGTGGTGCGCGAGCGCTTCCGCCGCGAGGCCCGGGTGGCGGCGGCCCTCCAGCACCGGGGCATCACCGTCGTGCACGACTTCGGCGAGTACGACGGCGTGCTGTTCCTCGTCATGGAGCTCCTGGAGGGGCGCAACCTCAGCCAGCTCCTCGTCTCCAACGACCAGCACCCGCTGCCCGTGGAGGACGTCGTCGAGATCGCCGACCAGGTCGCCGACGCCCTCGCGTACACGCACCGGATGGGGATCGTGCACCGCGACCTGAAGCCCGCGAACATCATGCGGCTGCGGGACGGCACGGTGAAGATCTGCGACTTCGGGATAGCGCGACTCGGCGCCGACATGGGCTTCACCTCCAAGCTCACCGGGACCGGCATCGCCATGGGGACACCGCACTACATGTCCCCGGAGCAGATCGGCGGCGGCGGCGAGATCGACCACCGCAGCGACCTCTACTCCCTGGGGTGCGTGCTGTACGAGCTGGCCACCGGCGCCCCGCCGTTCGACCTCGGCGACTCCTGGGCCATCCTCATCGGCCACCGGGACACCGTGCCGACCCCGCCGCGCGCGATCCGCGCCGAGCTGCCCGACTACTTCGACCGGATCGTCGTCGACCTGCTCGCCAAGGTCCCCGAGGAGCGGCCGGCCGACGCGGGCGACCTGCGCCGCCGGATCTTCTCGGGCCGCTTCGCCCCGACCCCGTTCCCGCCGGTCGAGGCGCCCCCGCTCCCCGCCCTGCCGCTGACCGTCCCCATGCCCGTGCCCGTCCCCGAGAGCGCCCCCGAGGCCGAGGAGACGGCCCCCGCGCCCGCGTGGGCCCGGGCGATCACCGGCGGGCACCGCCCGGCGGCCGCCGGCGGACCGCGCCCGGCCGCCCAGGACCCCGCCGCGGCCGTCCTCACCACCGAGTGGACCACCGCGGCACCCGACAGCACGCCGCCGCCCGCCCCCGCGCCCTCCGCGGAGCTGGTCGCGGTGCTCGCCGGCCGGTTCCGGGCCGGGATGGGCCTGGGCCGGCTCGGCCGCTGGGACGAGGCCGAGTCCGTGCACCGGTCCGTCGCCCGGGACCGCGCGCGGGCCCTCGGCGAGGACCACCCCGACACCCTGACCAGCCGCTACGAGGTCGGCTTCGCCCTGGCCCGGCTCGACCGCCCCGCCGACGCCCTGCGGGTCTTCGGCGAGGTCGCCGAGGCCCGCGCCCGCGTCCTCGGCGACGACCACCCCGACACCCTGGCGGCACGGCAGGAGCGGGCCTACGCCCTGGGCCGCCTCGGACGGCACCCCGAGGCGTACGAGGTGTACGCGGAGGTGCTCGCCGCCCGCGAGCGCACCGCCGGCCCCGACCACCCCGACACCCTGCGCTGTCGCCACAACATGGCGTTCACCCTGGGCCGCCTCGGCCGCCTGGAGGAGTCGTACCGCACGGCCCACGAGGTCGCCGAGGCCCGGGCCCGGCTGCTCGGCGAGGACCACCCCGACACCCTCCTCACCCGCCACGAGGTGGCGTACACCCTCGCCCGGCTCGGGCGCGGGCAGGAGGCGCTCGTCCAGTACCGCGCGGTCGCCGACGCACGCGCCGCCGCCCTCGGCCCCGACCACCCGGACACCCTCGCGGCCCGCTACGAGACCGGGGTCTGCCTCGGCCGGCTCGGCCAGGCCGCGGACGCCCTGGCCCTCTGCCAGGACCTCGTCGCCGCCCGCACCCGCGCCCAGGGCCCCGACGGGCCGGAGACGCTCCGCGCCCGCCAGGCCCTCGCGGTCAACCTCGGCCGGCTCGGACGCTGGACGGAGGCGCTCGCCGAATCCGAGGGCGTGCACGCCGACCGCGCGCGGGTGCTCGGCCCCGACCATCCGGACACGCTCACCAGCCGCTGGGAGACGGCGGTCGCCCTCGGGAGGCTCGGCCGCTGGGAGGAGGCGCTGGAGTGCCACCGGGCGATCGCCGCCGCCCGCACCCGGCTCCTCGGCCCCGCGCACCCCGACACCCTCGCCGCCCTCGACGACGAGGCCCAGTGCCTGGAGCGCCTCGGCCGCGACGCCGAAGCGGCCGCCCTCCTCCTGAGAGCGGCGTCCCCGCCCGGGGCGTGACGGCCGGTCGGGTGAGGAAGGCCGCTCGGGCGTGACGGCCTGTCGAAGGCGCCCCGGAGTGTTCAGCCGACCGGCGTGAGCTCCTTCGGGCCGTACGGTGCCGTGGCCGCCCCCGTCGCCGGCGCCCGGTGGCGGTCGCCGAACGACCAGTGCCACCACTCCGTCGGGTGGTTCACCAGGTCCGCCGCGGTGGGCACGGAGCCGAGCGGCTCCCGGTGGGCACGGGCCTCCGCGCCGATGCCCTCGGCGTGGGTGCTGCAGGCGCCGCCGCTCTCCTCCGGGGACGCGTACCGGCTCGCCGCCGGGGGATCCGCTCCTCGGGCCACCCGGGACGGAGCGCGCGCAACCGTCGGCGTACCCCTCGAAGTGCGCCCGCTGGAGCGACGCATGGCGGCGGGGTTCCCCCGGTACGCGCGCGCGTGTGAGCATGAGCCATGACCGACCGTGATCCGCTCCGCGACGCCCCGGCCCCCGCCCGCTCGTACGACGCCGTCGTCGTCGGAGGCGGGCACAACGGGCTCGTCGCCGCCGCCTATCTGGCCCGTGCCGGACGCTCCGTCCTCGTCCTGGAGCGGCTCGGCTCCACCGGTGGGGCGGCCGTGTCGACGCGGCCCTTCGCCGGGGTCGACGCCCGGCTCTCCCGGTACTCGTACCTGGTCTCGCTCCTCCCGGAGAAGATCGTGCGGGAGCTCGGACTGCGGTTCGCGGTGCGGAAGCGGTCCGTCTCCTCGTACACCCCGAAGGGCGACGGGGGTCTCCTCGTCGGCGGCGGGCCCGACCGCACCCGCGCCTCCTTCGCCGCGCTCACCGGCTCCGACCGGGCGTACGAGGCCTGGCGTGCCTTCTACGCCCGCACCGGCGAGGCCGCCCGCCGGATCTTCCCCACCCTCACCGAGCCCCTCCCCACCCGCACCGAGCTGCGCGCCCGCGTCGACGACGCCGACACCTGGCGGATGCTCTTCGAGGAGCCCCTCGGCGTCACCGTCGAGAAGACCTTCGCCGACGACCTCGTCCGGGGCGTGGTCCTCACCGACGCCCTCATCGGCACCTTCGCCGACGCCCACGACCCCACCCTGCTGCAGAACCGCTGCTTCCTGTACCACGTCATCGGCGGCGGCACCGGCGACTGGGACGTGCCCGTCGGCGGCATGGGCGCCCTCACCGACGCCCTCGCGGACGCCGCCCGCGCCGCGGGGGCCCGCATCCTCACCGGCCACGAGGCCACCCGGATCGAGACCGACGGACACCGCGCCGCGGTCACCTACCGCACCGCCGACGGCGAGGGCACCGTCGAGGCGGGCCGGGTCCTCGTCAACGCCTCGCCGCAGGAGCTCGCCGCCCTGCTCGGCGAGACGCCCCCGCCCGCCCCGGAGGGCGCCCAGCTCAAGGTCAACATGCTGCTGACCCGGCTGCCGAGGCTCCGCGACCGCTCCGTCGACCCGCGCGAGGCCTTCGCCGGCACCTTCCACATCGCCGAGGGGTACGGGCAGCTGGCCGCCGCCCACGCCGAGGCCGCCGCCGGGCGCCTGCCCTCCGCCCCGCCGTCCGAGATCTACTGCCACTCCCTCACCGACCCGACGATCCTCGGCCCGGAACTGGCCGCCACGGGACACCAGACGCTCACCCTGTTCGGCCTGCACACGCCCGCCCGGCTGTTCGCCGCCGACAACGAGGGCACGCGCGCGAAGCTCCTCGCGGCGACCCTCGCCCAGCTCGACGCCCACCTGGACGAGCCGATCGCCGACTGCCTCGCCCTCGACGCGGAGGGCCGTCCCTGCGTCGAGGCGAAGACCCCGCTGGACCTCGAACGCGAACTGCGGCTGCCCGGCGGCCACATCTTCCACCGCGACCTCTCCTTCCCGTACGGGGACGGGGACACCGGCCGCTGGGGCGTCGAGACCCCGCGGGCCAACGTCCTCCTGTGCGGAGCGGGCGCGATCCGGGGCGGGGGAGTGAGCGGCATCCCCGGCCACAACGCGGCGATGGCGGCGCTGGGGCGCTGAGGGACCGTGACGGGGCCGCACGGCGAGGGGCGCCTCTCCGTTCGGCCCCGTTGGCGTCGCCCCCTCCCCGCCCGGGGTGTGAAGCTGATCTGCGAGCGCGCTTAAGAAATCCTCGATGGACCGCGGGCCTCGCGTACGGAAGATTCTCTTCCGGGGATCTTGGGCGCACCACTGTGCCCACACCCTCACATCACAGGACACGCACGTCGGGAGCCGTTGCATTGAAGGCGCTGGTCAAGCTGAAGGCGGAGCCGGGACTCTGGCTCACGGACGTGCCCGAGCCGGAGACGGGTCCCGGGGACGTCCTCATCAAGGTCAAGCGGACCGGTATCTGCGGGACCGACCTGCACATCCGCTCCTGGGACGGCTGGGCGCAGAAGACGATCGCCACACCGTTGACGCTCGGCCACGAGTTCGTCGGCGAGGTCGTCTCCGTCGGCCGTGACGTCGCCGACATCAACATCGGCGACCTGGTCAGCGGCGAGGGCCACCTCGTCTGCGGCAAGTGCCGCAACTGTCTGGCCGGCCGCCGTCACCTCTGCCGCGCGACCGTCGGCCTCGGCGTCGGCCGGGACGGCGCCTTCGCCGAGTACGTGGCGCTGCCCGCCTCCAACGTGTGGGTGCACCGGGTCCCCGTCGACCTCGACGTCGCCGCGATCTTCGACCCCTTCGGCAACGCCGTGCACACCGCCCTCTCCTTCCCGCTCGTCGGCGAGGACGTCCTCGTCACCGGCGCCGGCCCCATCGGCATCATGGCCGCGGCCGTCGCCAAGCACGCCGGCGCCCGCAACGTCGTCATCACCGACGTCAGCGAGGAGCGCCTCGCCCTGGCGCGCAAGACGGGCGTCACGCTCGCCCTCGACGTCACCGAGCAGACCATCGCCGACGGCCAGCGCACCCTCGGGCTCAAGGAGGGCTTCGACGTCGGCCTGGAGATGTCCGGCAACCCGCGCGCGATGCGCGACATGATCGCCAACATGACCCACGGCGGAAAGATCGCCATGCTCGGCCTGCCCGCCGAGGACTTCGCCGTCGACTGGGCGAAGATCGTCACCTCCATGATCACGGTCAAGGGCATCTACGGCCGAGAGATGTTCGAGACCTGGTACGCGATGTCGGTGCTCCTGGAAGGCGGCCTGGACCTCAGCCCGGTCATCACCGGCCGCTACGACTTCACCGACTTCGAAGCCGCCTTCGACGACGCGGCCTCCGGCAAGAGCGGCAAGATCATCCTCGACTGGACCACGGGAGCCTGACCCATGTTCGATTCCGTACGCGACTCCGTCCGCGCCACCCTCGAAGAGATCGAGCAGGCCGGACTGCACAAGCCCGAGCGGGTCATCGGCACCCCCCAGAACGCGACCGTCGAGGTCACCGCGGGGGGCCGCCCCGGCGAGGTGCTCAACTTCTGCGCCAACAACTACCTGGGCCTCGCCGACCACCCCGAGGTGATCGCCGCCGCCCACGAGGCCCTGGACCGCTGGGGCTACGGCATGGCGTCCGTCCGCTTCATCTGCGGCACGCAGGAGGTGCACAAGGAGCTGGAGGCCCGCATCTCGGGCTTCCTCGGCCAGGAGGACACGATCCTCTACTCCTCCTGCTTCGACGCCAACGGCGGCGTCTTCGAGACCCTCCTCGGTGCCGAGGACGCCGTCATCTCCGACGCCCTCAACCACGCCTCGATCATCGACGGCATCCGCCTCTCCAAGGCCCGCCGCTTCCGCTACGCCAACCGCGACATGGCCGACCTGGAGCAGCAGCTCAAGGAGGCCACGGAGGGCGGCGCCCGGCGCAAGCTGATCGTCACCGACGGCGTCTTCTCCATGGACGGCTACGTCGCCCCGCTCGACGAGATCTGCGACCTGGCCGAGCGCTACGACGCCATGGTGATGGTCGACGACTCGCACGCGGTCGGCTTCGTCGGCCCCGGCGGCCGCGGCACCCCCGAGCTGCACGGCGTCATGGACCGCGTCGACGTCATCACCGGCACCCTCGGCAAGGCCCTCGGCGGTGCCTCCGGCGGTTACGTCGCGGCCCGCGCCGAGATCGTCGCCCTGCTGCGCCAGCGCTCCCGCCCGTACCTCTTCTCGAACACCCTCGCCCCGGTCATCGCCGCCGCCTCCCTGAAGGTCCTCGACCTCCTGGAGTCCGCCGGCGACCTGCGCGAGCGCCTCAACGCCAACACGGCGCTGTTCCGCTCCCGCATGACCGAGGAGGGCTTCGACATCCTCCCCGGCGACCACGCCATCGCCCCCGTCATGATCGGCGACGCGGCCGAGGCGGGCCGGATGGCCGAGCTCCTCCTGGAGCGCGGCGTGTACGTGATCGGCTTCTCGTACCCCGTCGTGCCGCAGGGTCAGGCCCGCATCCGCGTCCAGCTCTCCGCCGCCCACTCGACGGAGGACGTGAACCGGGCCGTCGACGCCTTCGTCGACGCCCGCGCAGCCCTGCGCGGCTAGTGTCCGCGGGCTGAGACACTAGGGGCATGATCGAAGCGCGGCGGTTGCACATCCTCCGTGCGGTGGCCGACCACCGCACGGTCACGGCGGCGGCCGCCGCGCTCTACCTCACCCCTTCCGCCGTCTCCCAGCAGCTCGCCGCCCTGGAGCAGGAGACCGGCCACCGACTGGTGGACCGCAGCGCGCGCGGCGCGCGCCTCACCCCGGCCGGGGAGATCCTGCTCAGCCACGCCAACGCCGTGCTCGCCCAGTTGGAGCGCGCCGAGGCCGAACTCGCCGCCTACGGCTCCGGCGACGCGGGCACGGTCACGGTCGCCGCGTTCGCCACCGGCATCGGGCTCGTGGTGGCCCCGGCCATCACGTCCCTCGCCCGCACCGCGCCCGGCATCCGGGTCCGGGTCCGGGACGCGGAGGGCGACGAGAGCCTGCTCATGGTCCTGGACCGGCAGGTGGACGTGGCCGTCGCCGTCGAGTACCGGGGCGCGCCGGGCGAGGACGACGACCGGCTCACCCGCGTCCCGCTCTACGCCGAGCCGTTCGACGCGGTCCTGCCGCCCGGCCACCCCCTGGCGGCCGGCGAGCGGGTCGCGCTCGCCGACCTCGCCAAGGACACCTGGATAGGCCAGTCCACCGGCAACCCCTGCCACGACGTGACCGTCCTGGCCTGCGAGTACGCCGGGTTCGCCCCGCGCTTCGCACACGTCTCCGACGACTTCCGGGCCGTCGCGGCCCTCGCCTCGGCCGCCGCCGGAGTGGCGCTCGTCCCGCGCTCGGCGCTGCGCGGGATGGATCTCTCCGGCGTCGAGGTCCGCCCCGTGGACGGGGTCGCCCCCACCCGCCGGGTCTTCGCGGCGGTACGGCGCGGAGCAGGGGAACACCCTCTGATCAGCCCTGTGCTCGCCGCTCTGCGCGGCGCGGCCGCGCCGGAGGACTGAGCGCGGCGGTCCGCGTCGGCGGGGCGCATGATGGAAGGGGCGCCGCTCCCGGGAGGAGGCGGACCATGGCCGTCACCGAAGGCACCGTGTCTTTCCGCGGACACCGCACCTGGTACCGCTCGGTGGGGAACGGCCGTGCCGGCCGCCCACCCCTCCTCGTCGTGGCCGGTGGCCCCGGCTGTCCCCACGACTATCTGAACGATCTCGCCGCCCTGTACGAGGAGACCGGCCGTCAGGTCGTCTTCTACGACCAGATCGGCTGCGGCAGGTCCGACCACCCCGACGACCCCGCTCTCTGGACCATGTCGACCTTCGTCGACGAGCTGGCCGCGGTCCGCGCCGCCCTCGGTCTGGACCCCGTCCACGTCCTCGGTCACTCCTGGGGCAGCCAGATCGCCCTGGAGTACGTCCTCACCCGCCCCGTGGGCCTGGCCGGCCTCGTCCTCGCCGGGCCCATCGCCAGCGCCCCCGCCTACCAGGCGGAGACGCGCCGCCTGAAGGACTCCCTGCCCGGGGACGTACGGGAGACCTTGGACCGGCACGAGGCGGCGGGCACCACCGACGATCCGGAGTACCAGGCCGCGGCCATGGCCTTCCATCAGCGCTGGCTCTGCCGACTCGACCCCTGGCCCGCGCACCTCGTGCGCTCCTTCACGAGCATCCGTCCCGACGTGTACGAGGCACTGTGGGGCGGTACCGAATGGAACCTGACGGGCAGTCTGAAGGACTGGGACGTGACGGGACGGCTGGGCGAGATCGACCTGCCGGTCCTCGTCACCTCCGGCCGCCACGACGTGGCCACTCCGGCTCTCGTCCGGCCGCTCGCCGAGGGCATCCGGGGTGCCGAATGGGTCGTGTTCGAGGAGAGCGCACACATCCCCTCGGCCGAGGAACCCGGGCGGTACCGCCGCGTCCTGGCCGACTTCCTGGCGGCGGCCGATCCCGCTCCCGTGGCACGGGCGGCCTGACCCGCCGCCGAGCACGGCGGTCAGTCCGGCGAGCGCGTCCACCCGGCCGCCTCGACGCGGGCGGCGTCCGCCGGACGGGCCTCGTCGAAGAGCGGCCGCCCGGTGGCGTCGAGCACCCGCACCCCGTCCACGTACACCCCGCGCCCCACGTACCGCTTGTCCGTCGCGTACCGCCAGCGCAGCCGCACGGGGAAGGCGCCGGGCTCCGGCACCTCGGCCGTGAGCCGGTGCCAGACCCGGCCGGACCAGCCGCCCACCGCCCCGGCCGGATGCGGCCGCGGGTCCTCTCCCGGGCACACGGTGACGAACGGCACCGGCTCCCAGGCCTGACCGCCGTCCCGGGAGGCCTCCAGGTGCGCGGTGTCCGGGCCCGGTCCGGTGTCCCACCACAGCGCGCACTCGAAGCGGGCGGCACCGGGGACCGGGGGCAGGGTGAGCGTGCCGGTGGCTCCGCTGTCCATGCCGGAGAACCATGCCGTACGGCCCCGGGCCGGCCGCACGGGCACGGCCCTGGCCAGCCTGTCCGCCGCGGCGACGCGCGGCGCGGAGCCGGAGCGCCAGGAGCGCACCGGGTGCACGGAGTTGCCGAGCACGATCAGGAACGCGTCGGTCGTCGGGTCGAGGACGAGGCTGGTGCCGGTGAAGCCGGTGTGCCCGGCCGTGCGCGGCGTGGCCATGGCGCCCATGTACCAGTGCTGGTGGAGCTCGAAGCCGAGCCCGTGCCCGTGACCGGGGAAGGCGGTGTTGAAGTCGGTGAACATCAGCCGCACCGACGCGGGGGAGAGGACGCGGGCCCGGCCGTACGCGCCGCCGTTGAGCAGGGTGCGGGCGAGGACCGCCAGGTCCCAGGCGCGGGAGAAGACCCCGGCGTGGCCCGCGACGCCGCCGAGGGAGTGGGCGTTCTCGTCGTGGACCTCGCCCCACACCATGCCCCGGTCGAGGCCGGACCAGGGCGGCCGGGCGTCCTCGGTGGCGGCGATCCCCGGCCGCCAGGAGAGCGGCGGATTGAAACGAGTGCGGTGCATCCCGAGCGGAGCGGTGATCTCGTCGTGGAGCAGGGTGTCCAGGCCGCGACCGGTGATCTCCTCCAGGATCAGCTGGAGCGAGATCAGATTCAGATCGGAGTAGAGGTACGCGGAGCCCGGCGGGCTCGCCGGGGTCTCGGCCCACAGCAGCCGCAGCTTCCCCTCCCGCGTCGGTTCCCGGTAGAGCGGGAGCCAGGCCCGGAACCCGGAGGTGTGGGTGAGCAGCTGCCGTACGGTGACGTCCCGCTTCCCGCCGCCGCCGAACTCCGGCAGGTACGCGGCGGCCTTCTCCTCCAGCTCCAGTGCCCCGCGCTCGATCTGCTGCACCGCCAGGATCGAGGTGAACAGCTTGGAGACCGACGCCAGGTCGAAGACGGTGTCCTCGGTCATGGGGATCCGCCGCTCGGGCGGCAGCTCGACGCCGGTGTCGGTCTTCTCGTCGTACGCCGCGTACCGCACGGCCGAGCCGATCGCCCGGTGCAGGGCGACGGTCCCGCCCCGCCCGGCGAGCAGGACGGCGCCCGCGTACCACGGGTGCGCGGGGGAGGGCGCGAGGAAGCGCTCGGCCTCCGCGACGAGCCCGTCCAGGTGCGGCGCGAGCAGCCCGGCACGCTCGGCCGAGCCGTGCCGCAGCGTGGTCCGCCGCGCGGCCGGAACCTTTTCGGCCCCCGGTCCCGCCCCCCGCTCGGGGGAGGCCGCCGCTCCCGGCACCGCACCGATCATCAGCGCACCTCCGAGGGCCAGTAGCCCGCCGCCGAACGCGCGGCGGCCCGGCCCTCCGTCTCGCTTCGCGTCCTCCGTCACGCCCACCCTCTCCCACTCGGGGCGGCGGCGGAACGCCGACCTGCCGCCCGCAAAGAATCTGACGCTGCATCAGAAAATGTCTTCCCTCCGCCGCGCCGCTGCGGCATCCTGCCGCCCATGGAGACGGAGCTGAGTCGCACACTGGGGATCGAGCACGCCATCTTCGGCTTCACGCCCTTCCCCGCGGTGGCCGCCGCACTCACCAGAGCCGGCGGGTTCGGCGTCCTCGGCGCGGTCCGCTACACCGCGCCCGACGACCTCGCCCGCGACCTCGACTGGATGCAGGAGCACACCGACGGCCTGCCCTACGGCCTCGACGTCGTGATGCCCGCGAAGAAGGCGGTCGAAGGCGTCACCGAGGCCGAGATCGAGGCCATGATCCCCGAGGAGCACCGGGCCTTCGTCCGCGCCACCCTCGCCAAGCACGGCGTCCCCGAACTGGCCGAGGGCGAGGCCTCCGGATGGCGGATCACCGGCTGGATGGAGCAGGTCGCCCGGAGCCAGCTCGACGTGGCCTTCGACTACCCGATCAGGCTCCTCGCCAACGCCCTCGGATCGCCGCCGCCCGACGTCGTCGCCCGCGCCCACGACCGCGGCGTCCTCGTCGCCGCCCTCGCCGGCAGCGCCCGCCACGCCCGCCACCACGCCGACGCCGGCATCGACATCGTCGTCGCCCAGGGGTACGAGGCGGGCGGCCACACCGGCGAGATCGCCTCCATGGTCCTCACCCCCGAGGTCGTCGACGCCGTCTCCCCGCTGCCCGTGCTCGCCGCCGGCGGCATCGGCAGCGGCGAGCAGATCGCCGCCGGACTCGCCCTCGGCGCCCAGGGCGTCTGGCTCGGCTCGATCTGGCTCACCACCACCGAGGCCGAGCTGCACTCCCGCGCCCTCACCGACAAGCTGCTCGCGGCCGGCTCCGGCGACACGGTCCGGTCCCGCGCCCTGACCGGCAAGCCCGCCCGCCAGCTCCGCACCGAGTGGACCGACGCCTGGGACGACCCGGCGGGCCCCGGCCCGCTCCCCATGCCCCTCCAGGGACTCCTGGTCGCCGAGGCCGTCTCCCGCATCCAGCGGTACGAGGTGGAGCCGCTCCTCGGCACCCCCGTCGGACAGATCGTCGGCCGGATGAACTCCGAGCGCAGCGTCCAGCAGGTCGTCGACGACCTCACCCGCGGCTTCGAGAAGGCCGTCGACCGCATCAACCGCATCGCCGGACGGAGCGCCCAGTGAACAACGGTCCCACCGGAAGCCGGTCCTCCACCGGAAGCCGGCCCCCTGCCGGAAGGCAGACCCCCGCCGGAAGCCAGACCCCCGCCGGATTCTGGGCCCAGGCCGCCGCCGATCCCGGCCGCACCGTCCTCGTCGCCCCCGACGGCGAGGAGTGGAGCGCCGGCCGGCTGCACGCCGAGGCCAACCGGCTCGTCCACGGACTGCGCGCCGCCGGACTCGAACGCGGCGACGCGTTCGCCGTCGTCCTGCCCAACGGCCCCGAGTTCTTCACCGCCCATCTCGCCGCCACCCAGGCGGGTTTCTACCTCGTCCCCGTCAACCACCACTTCGTCGGCCCCGAGATCGCCTGGATCGTCGCCGACTCCGGCGCCAAGGTCCTGGTGGCGCACGAGCGCTTCGCCGAGGCGGTCGCCCTCGCCGCCGACGAGGCCGGGCTCGCGCCCACCCACCGGTACGCCGTCGGCACGGTCCCCGGCTTCCGCCCGTACGCCGAACTGCTCGCCGGGCAGGACGGATCCGCGCCCGCCGACCGCACGCTCGGCTGGGTCATGAACTACACCTCCGGCACCACCGGCCGGCCCCGGGGCATCCGCCGCCCGCTCCCCGGCAAGCTCCCCGAGGAGACCCATCTCGGCGGCTTCCTCGGCATCTTCGGCATCCGCCCCGCCGACGGCAACGTCCACCTCGTCTGCTCGCCGCTCTACCACACCGCCGTGCTCCAGTTCGCGGCCGCCGCCCTGCACATCGGCCACCCGCTCGTCCTCATGGACCGGTGGGCGCCCGAGGAGATGCTCCGGTTGATCGACCGGTACTCCTGCACCCACACCCACATGGTCCCCACCCAGTTCCACCGCCTGCTCGCCCTCCCCGCGGAGGTACGGGAGCGGTACGACGTCTCCTCCATGCGCCACGCCATCCACGGCGCCGCGCCCTGCCCCGAGCACGTCAAGCGGGCGATGATCGACTGGTGGGGCCGGTGCGTCGAGGAGTACTACGCGGCCAGCGAGGGCGGCGGCGCCTTCGCCACCGCCGAGGAGTGGCTCAAGAAGCCCGGGACCGTCGGCCGGGCCTGGCCCATCAGCGAACTCGCCGTCTTCGACGACGACGGGAAACGGCTGCCGCCCGGCGAACTCGGCACCGTCTACCTCAAGATGAACACCGGCGGCTTCCAGTACCACAAGGACGAGGCGAAGACCGCGAAGAACCGCATCGGCGACTTCTTCACCGTCGGCGACCTCGGCGTCCTCGACGAGGACGGCTACCTCTTCCTCCGCGACCGCAAGATCGACATGATCATCTCCGGCGGGGTCAACATCTACCCCGCCGAGATCGAGGCGGCGCTGCTGGCCCACCCCGCCGTCGCGGACGCCGCCGCCTTCGGGATCCCGCACGCCGACTGGGGCGAGGAGGTCAAGGCGGTCGTCGAGGCGGCCGAGGGGTACGAACCGGGGCCCGCGCTCGCCGCCGAGATCCTGGCCCACTGCGGTGACCGCCTCGCCGGCTTCAAGCGCCCGAAGTCGGTCGACTTCGTCCCGGCCATGCCCCGCGACCCCAACGGCAAGCTGTACAAGCGCCGTCTCCGCGACCCGTACTGGGAGGGCCGGGAGCGCCCGCTCTAGGGCCCGCCCTCCGGATCGGGCCCTGGTCCGCACGCCCTCGGCGCGTGACGGGTGCGGGGTTCGACCCCTGCTCTCGCCGAACCCGGGTTCGGCGAGAGCGACATCAGGTGTGAAGGTTCGGCGGCTGTGGCCCCGGCCCGCCCGCGACATCCCGACAGCCGGCGACGAGGGGCCGTTCCCGGTCGCCCGTCCGTGACCCCTTCGGCGCGATCCCGGGCGCACGTGCCCCGCCGCGTGACCTCCGGCACCGCGCGCCGCCGGGCCGGCTCGCGGACGGCGGCCGGTCCGCCGACTCGCGAGCAGGTCGGTTTCGGATGAACATGTCGAATTGTGGACCGACCTTCGGCACGCCCGGACCCCGTACGCCCCCGCTCGGGCCGGCGGCCCTCCGCGGCACCCCCTGGAGACCATGGATGTCCGAGCTCATCGCCCTCGGCCACGACGACCTCGCCGCGGCCGCGCCGATGGCCCCGGAGATCACGGACGCCGAGTCCACGGCGCCGATGCGGCCGCACGGCGGCACGGTCCTGAAGACCTTTCCCGGCGATCCGGACGAGGGCGATCAGGACGAGC
Source organism: Streptomyces sp. NK15101 (assembly GCF_020400725.1). GTDB lineage: Bacteria > Actinomycetota > Actinomycetes > Streptomycetales > Streptomycetaceae > Streptomyces. The sequence goes on from NZ_JAINVG010000016.1 coordinate 25,590, forward strand.
GGAAGCCCGTCGAGCGGCTCACCGGCGCCCGGCGGCAGCCGGGTAACCCGGATGGCTCTGTCCCTCCCCCGCCGATCGAAAGACACGTCCGTGCACCCCGCGCTCAGTGCCGCCGCGCTCGCCGAGCCGCGCAGGCTCCGCCCGCACCACCGCCGTCCTGTGCTCCTGACGCCGAGGCGGACCGCATGCCACCGGAAGGACCCCCCATGAACACCCCATCGCCCCGCGGGAGCCGGCCGGTCCGCGCCCGAGCGGCGGGAGCCGCCGTCGCCGTCGTCGCGACCGCGCTCGGCGCGGTCGCCCTCGTGTCCTGCGGCTCGGGCGGGGACGACACCGGCACACCCGCGTTCAGCGAGCGTCCCACGGCGCCCGACACCGCCTCGTTCTCCGGCGAGCACCCCTCCTCCGTCGCCTCGGCGGCACAGTCGCGGATCGCGTCCGCCCAGGCCTCGGCGTCGTCCGCGGCGGCTTCGGCCTCCGCGCAGGAGGCGTCACGCCAGGCGTCGGTCGGCGCCGAGGTCGAACGCTCCCGGCAGGCGGCGGAGAACGCTCTGAAGGGCGTCGAGGGCAGAGGGAACGCCCTGAACGAGGTCGGGATGACCGGCAAGCCCCGGGCCGACACGAACGGCCTGCTCACCGTCGTCGTCACCATCACCAACAAGACGAGCGCGAAAGCGTCCTACGCCGTCCAGGTCGACTTCCTCGACCCGTCGGGCAAGGTCGTCGAGACCCAGTTCGTCGGCGCCGAAGACCTCACGCCCGGCGAGCGGCGGCAGCCCCTGGTCATCAGCCGACAGCCCCCCGAGCCGGTGCTCACGCCGCGACTCGCCAAAGCGCAGAGGTACTGAGAAGGGAGCACCGCATGAGCGAACTCCGCGAGCCCGTTCGGCGACTCCCGTGATCTTGACTTCCAAGATCACCGAGGACCGGTTCGCCACGGCCGTGGAGCCCTTCGGCGGAACCGTCCTCAAGACCTCCCTCCCGGAGGAGAGCGAGCGGGAGCTCGCCGAGCGGCTCACCGGTCCCGACTCCGGGGCGACGTTCTGACCCCGGGCCGCACCGCCGGCGCCCGGCGCGCGGCGCCGGCCCTCCTGGGCCCGGTCGAACGCAGGATGTCCGTTCGAGACCCTCGCCGCCTGCGAACGTGGCCTCACCGTGCGGAGGCTGAGCGAAAGGGGTGAAAAGGTCCCTTTGTGGCAGGATGCGGATCATGGGTTCGAGCACGGCGGCGATGACACGGCAGTGGACCACCTGGGGGCCGGTGGTGGCGGCGCTTGTGCTCGGCCTCGCCTGGGGGCGCGACCTCCCGGGCTTCGCGGTGGCGATCGTCGTCGTCTGTCTGTTCGCCGCGGTGCTCTCGGCCGTCCATCACGCCGAGGTCATCGCCCACCGCGTCGGCGAGCCCTTCGGCTCCCTCGTCCTCGCCGTGGCCGTCACCGTCATCGAGGTCGGACTGATCGTCATGCTGATGACGGGAGGCGGCGACAAGGCGACGAGCTACGCCCGGGACACGGTCTTCGCCGCCGTCATGATCACCTGCAACGGCATCGTCGGCCTCTCCCTGCTCGTCGGCGCGCTGCGCAACCGGGTCGCCGTCTTCAACGCGGAGGGTTCCGGCGGTGAACTCGCGATCGTCTGCACGCTCGCGACCATGACGCTGGTCCTGCCGACCTTCACGACGAGCCACCCGGGACCCGAGTTCTCCGCCGCGCAGCTGGCCTTCGCGGCCGTCTCCTCGCTCCTCCTCTACGGAGTGTTCGTCACGGTCCAGACGGTCCGGCACCGTGACTACTTCCTGCCCGTGCCGCGGCCGGACCGGGGAATCCCGGAGTCGGAGGACGAGCACGCCGCCCCGCCGACCGCGCGCGACGCCTGGTTCAGCCTCGGCCTGCTCGTGGTCGCGCTCGTCGCCGTCGTCGGCAACGCCAAGCTCGTCTCGCCCACCATCGAGGACGCCGTCGCCTCCGCGGGCCTGCCCAAGGCGGTCGTCGGCGTCGTCATCGCCCTCATGGTGCTGCTGCCCGAGACCCTCGCCGCCGTGCGCGCCGCGAGCCGGGACCGCATGCAGACCAGCATGAACCTGGCGTACGGCTCGGCCATCGCCAGCATCGGCCTGACGATCCCGTCGATCGCGCTCGCCTCGATCTGGCTGGAGGGGCCCCTGATCCTCGGCCTGGGGCCCCTCCACATGGTGCTGCTCGTGCTCACTGCCGTGGTGAGCGCCCTGACCGTGGTGCCCGGACGCGCCACGCTCCTGCAGGGCAGCGTCCACCTCTCGATCTTCGCCGCCTTCGTGTTCCTGTCGTTCAGCCCCTGATCACGACCACCTTCAGAGCGGGCGAGCGCAGGATGTCCTTCTCGCAGAACCGGGAGGTCACCCAGCGCTCGCCCGCGAACAGCCGGGTCTGGTCGCTGAAGTGCGGCGACGCCGGGTTCGAGGACTGGGAGTACGAGAGCAGGGTGCGGGCCACCGGGCACCGGCTGCCGTCCCAGCCCACGGCCTGCACGTGGCTGGTCCCGTGCGCGACCTCCACGTAGCCGCCGCCCGCCGCGTTCCACACGGGCTCGGTCTTGTTCCAGATCCCCAGGGACTCGGTCCCGCCGCTCACCGGGATCCGTTCCCCGTTCCGTACGACGAACTGGTGGGCCCCGAGCGGCGCGTCCGGCGCGATGCCCGCCGCCCGCAGTTCCGCCGCCGCGTCCCTGAGGGCCTGAGCGAAGCCGGGCGTCCCGGTGTTGAGGGTGTGCGGGGTGCGGACCGGGTCGGCCGCCGAGAACGGCACCAGCCACTGGTCGGCCGGCTTCACCGTGCCGGTGAACTTCCGCCAGAAGCGGTCGAAGAGCAGTGCGCCCCGGCTGTCGGTGTTCACCGTGCGGTCCCAGTCGCCGAGCACCCGGCAGACCTCCGGGTCCTCCGGCAGCACCGGCGCGCAGGCCTTCGCCGCGTCGGCCGCGGCCAGGTCACCGGCCGGCGCCCGGTTGGCGAACTGCTGGCGCTGCAGGTCGGCCACCGTGAGCCCGCCCCGGTCCGCCATCGCCGAGACGTCCTCGATCCCGCCCCGGGTGCGCAGCGAGCGCGGCGTCGCGACCGTGCCGAAGATCCGCTCGTAACCGGTCAGCGGCCGGTCGGCGTTGGCCAGCCAGGCGCTGTCGTTGGAGTTCTCCACGTACGGGGCGTCCCGCAGGACCGGCATCCGGGCCGGGCCGAAGACGCCCGGCTGCACCGCGTCCGGGTCGGAGCCGGGCGCGCAGTCCGACCGCGAGCCGTCGAGCACGGCGACCCCCGAAGCCGGGTAGGTGGCCCGGCCGAGCGGGGTGGAGCAGCGGGAGGCGAGCTCGTCGGTGATCCGGGGGAGCACCTGGGACTGGGTGAAGAGGGAGTGCCCCGCCGAGTCCGCCGCGATCGTGTTGACCCAGGGCAGCCCCTGCGTGCGCTTCAGGGCGTCGGCGATGTCCTGAGTGGACCGGGCCCTGCCGAAGCCGAGCGCGGTGTCGGAGCCCCGCAGGTTGAGCGCGTTGGGGTCGTTCAGCGCGTACGCCGTGGTCGCGGTCCACGGCAGCGGCAGCTGCGCCCCGAGGCCGCCGACGACCGGCCCGTACCGGGTCCACCACTGGGTACGGGTGACGGGCGCGCCGTCCCGCACGGCCACGGTCACGGTGCGCGGGGTCATTCGCTCCGGCTTCCCGTCCACCAGGTAGGAGGTCGGGTCGCCGGGTACGAGCGTCAGCTGGTGCAGGTTGAGCGGCACCCCGGTGGCGACGGTGTGGCTCCAGGCGACCTTGTCGTTGAAGCCGATGTTGACGACGGTCGTGCCGAGGAGCGAGGCGCCGGAGACGTTCAGCTCGCCCGGGATGGTCTGCTGCGACTGCCAGAAGCGGCGGCCGCCCTGCCACGGGTAGTGCGGGTTCCCCAGGAGCAGCCCGCGCCCGTTCGCCGTCGTCGCCCCGGAGAAGGCAACGGCGTTGGAGCCCATGGTGGCGTTCTCGGGAGCGAACAGCTCGCGCGCGGCCTCGGCTGCGTCCTCCGGACCGGGAGCGGCGGCCGAGGGGGGAGCGGCGGCCGGCGGCCCGGCCGCCGTGATGCCGTCCACGGCCCTGCCCTGCCCGCCGAGCACCGAGACGGCGAAGCCGCGCCGGGCCACGTCGAGCGCGGTCACCGGGCGGACCCAGTCGGCGTCCGCGCAGGCCGGATCGGTGACGCGGTTCTTCCGCAGCCAGGCGTTGTAGCCGGCCGCCCAGCCGCGCATCAGCTCCTTCACCTCCCGGCTCGGCCCGGCCGGCGCCGGGGTGCCGAGCAGCTCCTCGACCGTTCCCGCGTCCTTCACGCCGCGGAAGTACAGGTCGCTGGAGAGGTTCGTGGTGGCGGAGGAGAGCGAGCCGTCGGGGGCGGCGTCCGGGCCGAAGTGCCGGGAGCGCTCGCCGTTCACGGTCAGGAAGCCGTCGGCGAGGACGCAGACCTGGTCGGCGGCCTGGGCCCAGCCCGTGCCGAATCCGAGGTTCGCGTAGTCCTTCGCCACGATGTGCGGAATGCCGTACTCGGTGTAGCGGATGACGGCCGACAGACCCCGGTCGGCGGGGTGGCGGTCCAGGCCGCCGGAGTCGGCGGCCGCCGCGCCGGGCAGCGAGGCCGTGACGACGGCGAGGGCCGCGCCGGTGAGCGCCAGGTGTTTCAGACGGGTGCGGAGGTGCAAGATGCCTCCCAACGGGCTGATGAGCACTGCGGGTTGGACCATGCACGCAGTTGCCCGCCCCCTTGTCAACATCCCGTTCGGTATCCGAGGTCCGGGCGGACGCCCTGCCCCGCGCGGTACTTGACCTTCCGTACGCTCCGCGCCGAGGATCACCGCATGGACCGACTCCTCAGCCGTACCGTCGACGGTCACCTGCGCGTGAGCGCCCGGCGCGTGCCCGACCGGATCGCCGTGCGGTACGCCGACCGGACCTGGACGTACGCGGAGCTGGACGAGGCCGTCTCCACGGCCGCCGCCGTCCTGCGCGAGCCGGAGCACGGGATCGCCCTGCCGGAGCACGCCCGGGTCGCCACGTACGGCCACAACTCGGACGCCTACCTCATCGCCTTCCTCGCCTGCGCCCGGGCCGGCCTGATCCACGTGCCGGTCAACCACCACCTGACCGGCGAGGACCTCGCGTACGTCCTGGAGCAGTCGGACAGCTCGCTCGTGCTCGCCGACCCCGCCCTCGCCGACCGGATCCCCACGGGCTTCGCGGTCAAGGCCCTGCGGGACGCGCCCGGTTCACTGCTCGACGCCCTCGCCGAACCGGAGGAGTACCTCACCGACCGCGACGCCCGCGACCTCGCCCAGCTGCTCTACACCTCGGGCACCACCGCGCTCCCCAAGGGCGCGATGATGACCCACCTCGCCCTCGCCCACGAGTACGCGAGCGCGATCGAGGCCCTCGACCTGAGCGAGGACGACCGGCCGGTGCACGCGCTGCCGCTCTACCACTCGGCGCAGATGCACGTCTTCCTGCTGCCCTACCTCGCGGTCGGCGCCGAGAACACGATCGTCGACGGGCCCGACCCGGACGTCCTGTTCGACCTGGTCGAGGCGGGCCGCGCCGACAGCCTCTTCGCCCCGCCGACCGTCTGGATCGGCCTCGCCAACCATCCGGACTTCGCCGCCCGCGACCTCTCGGCCCTGCGCAAGGCCTACTACGGGGCCTCGATCATGCCCGTGCCCGTCCTGGAGCGGCTGCGCGCCCGGCTGCCGGAGCTCGCCTTCTACAACTGCTTCGGCCAGTCGGAGATCGGCCCGCTCGCCACCGTCCTCGGCCCCGACGAGCACGAGGGCCGGATGGACTCCTGCGGCCGTCCGGTGCGCCACGTCGAGGCCCGTGTCGTCGGCGAGGACGGGGAGGACGTGCCCGACGGCACGCCGGGGGAGATCGTCTACCGCTCCCCGCAGCTGTGCGAGGGCTACTGGGGCAAGCCCGACGAGACCAGGGCGGCCTTCCGGGACGGCTGGTTCCGCTCGGGGGACCTCGCGGTCCGTGACGCCGAGGGCTACCTCACGATCGTCGACCGGGTGAAGGACGTCATCAACTCCGGCGGCGTGCTCGTCGCCTCCCGCCAGGTGGAGGACGTGCTCTACACCCATCCCGCGGTCGCCGAGGCGGCCGTCATCGGCCTCCCCGACGAGCGGTGGATCGAGGCGGTCACGGCCGTCGTCGTCCCGCGCGGGGAGGTCACCGAGGCCGAACTCCTCGACCACGCCCGCGAGAAGCTCGCCCACTTCAAGGCGCCGAAGCGCGTCCTGCTCGTGGACGCGCTTCCCCGCAACGCCAGCGGCAAGATCCTCAAGCGGGACCTGAGGGACCGCTTCGGCGCACCGTGACGCCGTGACGCGGCGGCGTCACGGATCGTCGGGCGTCGCGGATCGTCGGGCGTCAGGGATCGTGGGGCGTCACGGGCCTCAGCCCTCGCGCTCCTCCATCACGCAGAGAATGTTGCCCTCGCTGTCCTTGAACCAGGCGCCCCGCATGGTGTCCGACTCGACCACGCCGTCGACCGTCTTGATGCCGGGGAGGTCGTACTCCTCGAACGTCACGCCCTTGGAGCGGAGCGTCGACATCTCCGCGTCGAGGTCGTCGACCTTCCAGCTCGCCAGGGTGTGCTCGGCCTTGCCGCCGTACGGCGTCTCGTAGAGGCCGATGATCGTGCCACCGCACTCGTACCTGGTGTCCTCCGGGGACTCCTTCGTGAGGGACAGACCGAGGGTCTCCGAGTAGAACTGCTTGGCCCGGTCCATGTCATTGACCGGAATGATCGCGGCTATGGGGGAGTCCGACAGCATCGCAACCACCTCCTCCCCCCAGGCTACGCGCCCCGGAGGTCCACGATCCGCTTGATCTTGCCCACCGAGCGCTCCAGCGTCTCCGGGTCGACCACCTCCACGTCCACGGAGACCCCGACCCCGTCCTTCACCGCCGCCGCGACCGCCCGGGCCGCCGCCTCGCGCTCCTGGGGCGTCGCGTCCGGACGGGCCTCGGCCCGCACGGTCAGGGCGTCGAGCCGGCCCTCCCGGGTCAGGCGCAGCTGGAAGTGCGGAGCCACGCCCGGGGTGCGGAGCACGATCTCCTCGATCTGGGTGGGGAAGAGGTTCACCCCGCGCAGGATGATCATGTCGTCGCTGCGCCCGGTGACCTTCTCCATCCGGCGGAAGACCCGTGCGGTCCCCGGCAGGAGACGGGTGAGGTCACGGGTCCGGTAGCGGATCACCGGCATGGCCTCCTTGGTGAGCGAGGTGAAGACCAGCTCGCCCTCCTCCCCGTCGGGCAGCACCTCGCCGGTGAACGGGTCCACGACCTCCGGGTAGAAGTGGTCCTCCCAGATGTGCAGGCCGTCCTTGGTCTCCACGCACTCCTGCGCCACCCCGGGGCCGATCACCTCCGACAGGCCGTAGATGTCCACCGCGTCGATCGCGAACCGCTCCTCGATCTCCTTGCGCATCTCCTCCGTCCACGGCTCCGCGCCGAAGACGCCGACCTTCAGCGAGGTGGAGCGCGGGTCCACGCCCTGCCGCTCGAACTCGTCGAGCAGCGTCAGCATGTACGAGGGGGTGACCATGATGATCTCGGGCCGGAAGTCCTGGATGAGCTGCACCTGCCGGGCCGTCATGCCGCCGGAGGCCGGGATCACCGTACAGCCGAGGCGCTCGGCGCCGTAGTGGGCGCCGAGGCCGCCGGTGAACAGGCCGTACCCGTAGGCCACGTGGACCTTGTGCCCGGGGCGCGCGCCGGCCGCGCGCAGGGAGCGGGCCACCACGTCGGCCCACATGTCCAGGTCGGCCTCGGTGTAGCCGACGACGGTCGGCCGGCCGGTGGTGCCGCTGGAGGCGTGGATCCGCCGGATCCGGGACCGGTCGACGGCGAACATGCCGAAGGGGTAGTGCTCGCGCAGGTCCGACTTGGCGGTGAACGGGAAGCGGGCCAGGTCCGCGAGCGTACGGCAGTCGTCCGGGGTCAGTCCGGCCGCGTCGAAGGAGTGCCGGTAGAAGTCCACGTTCTCGTACGCGTGCCGCAGGGTCGCGCGCAGCCGCTCCAGCTGGAGGGCCGCCAGCTCCTCGCGCCCGAGCCGTTCGCCGCTGTCCAGCAGTTCCGTCATGCGCCACTCCTCCGCCGTCGTAAAACGGACAACCGATCATTCGGTTGATCCGTTCCGGGTCAGTAAAACCGGAGGCCCCCGGGGCTTGGCAAGGGGTGGGAGAACTTTTCCCGTCCGGACGGCCGCCCGGACCCCCGCCCGGACGGCGGAGCGCGCACGGCGCTCGCGGGGCGGCCGTCGCCGTCCGGCGCTCCCACCCGTTCGTGCCGCACCCGGATGACGTACACCACGGTGCGTTACATCTGGACGCGGAGAGCGACGAACGAGTCCGCGAACGCCCCAGAAAGCGAGCCATCCATGTCGGTCGACACCGAGCCGGCGGCCACTCCGCCCGCCATCCAGCTCCGCCAGGTCCAGCTCAGCCTCAGCACCACCGCCGCCCGCAACCTCGCCACCACCACCAAGTCCGAACCCCAGATGCAGGGCATCAGCTCCCGCTGGCTGCTCCGCAAGCTCCCCTGGATCCACACCCCCGGCGGTGTCTACCGGGTCAACCGGCGCCTCTCGTACGTGGTCGGCGACGGCCGCGTCACCTTCGTCAAGAGCGGCTCCAGGGTCGAGGTCATCCCCGCCGAACTGGCCGAACTCCCGCTGCTGCGCGGCTTCGACGACCCCACCGCGCTCGGCGCCCTCGCCGACCGCTTCGTCCAGCAGGAGTACGAGCCCGGCCAGGTCGTCGTGAACGCCGGCCGCACCGCCGACCACGTCTACCTCATCGCCCACGGCAAGATCGAGAAGCTGGGCATCGGACAGTACGGCGACGAGACCCTCCTCGGCCGGCTCGGCGACGGCGACACCTTCGGCGGCCAGGTGCTCGCAGGGGACGGGACGTGGGACTTCACCGCCAAGGCCGTCACCGCCGTCACCCTCCTCGCCCTGCCCCGCACCGCCTACCTCGCCGTGGCGGAGCAGTACGAGAACCTGCGCGACCACGTCCAGGGCGCCGGGGCCGACGGCCACCAGCGGGCCACCAACCCCTTCGGCGAGGCGGCCATCGAGCTCAGCGCCGGTCACGTCGGCGAGGCCCCGCTGCCCGGCGCGTACGCGGACTACGAACCCAGGCCGCGCGAGTACGAACTCAGCGTCGCCCAGACCGTCCTGAAGGTCCACACCCGCGTCGCCGACCTCTACAACCAGCCGATGAACCAGACGGAGCAGCAGCTCCGCCTGACCGTCCAGGAGCTCCGCGAGCGCCAGGAGCACGAGCTCGTCAACAACCCCGAGTTCGGACTGCTCCACAACACCGACTTCGACCAGCGCATCCAGACCCACTCGGGGCCGCCGACCCCCGACGACCTGGACGACCTGCTCAGCATGCGCCGCGACACCGACTACATCTTCGCCCACCCCCGGGCCATCGCCGCCTTCGGCAAGGAGTGCAACAAGCGCGGTCTCGCGCTCGACTCCGTCGACGTCGACGGACACCGGATCCCGGCCTGGCGCGGGGTCCCCGTCCTCTCCTGCGGGAAGATCCCGGTCACCGACCGGCAGAGCTCCTCGATCATCGCCGTCCGCACCGGCGAGAACAACGAGGGCGTCATCGGCCTCCACCAGACCGGCCTGCCCGACGAGATCGAGCCCGGCCTCAACTGCCGCTTCATGGGCATCGACGAGAAGGCGATCATCTCCTACCTCGTCTCCGCCTACTACTCCGCCGCGATCCTCGTGCCGGACGCGGTCGGCATCCTGGAGAACGTCGAGGTGCGTCCGCGCGCCTGACCGCCGGCCGGGCAAAACCCGTTGCCCGGCCCCGGACGCCGGTGCTGGAGTGGCCGCCATGGAACCCCAGCACCTGCGTGACCTCCACGACCTCCAGCTGCGCCGCGGGGCCCGCCCCGACGGGCCCGGCTGCCGCGTCGAGCACGTCGGCGACGTCGTCCGCCAGACCGGCCCCGCACACGCGTGGAACGGCGTCCTCTGGTCCGGATCCGACGCGCACGACGCCGACCGCGTCATCGCCGCGCAGATCGAGCACTACCGCTCCGCCGGTCTGTCCTTCGAGTGGAAGCTGTACGCGCACGACACTCCCGCCGACCTCGGAGACCGGCTCCGCGCGGCCGGCTTCACCCCCGAGGAGCCGGAGACCCTGATGGCCGCCGAGGCCGCCGCCCAGTCCCGGGAGGTCCCGCTTCCGGAAGGCGTCGAACTCCGCGCGGTCACCGACGAGGCGGGGGTCCGCCAGGTGGTCGAGGTCCACGAGCGCGCCTTCGGCACCGACAGCTCCCACCTCGGCCGCCAACTCCTGGACCGGCTCGCGGCCGACCCCGGCACGGTCACCGCCGTCGTCGCCCTCGCCGCGGGGGAACCCGTGAGCGCCGCCCGCCTGGAGCTGTACCCCGACACGGACTTCGCGGGCCTCTGGGGCGGCGGCACCGTCGAGGGCTGGCGCGGCCGAGGCCTCTACCGCGCCCTCGTCGCCCACCGCGCCCGCATCGCCGCCGACCGGGGCCACCGCTACGTCCAGGTCGACGCGGCGGACACCAGCCGCCCGATCCTCCGCCGCCTCGGCTTCCTGCCGCTGACGACCACCACGCCGTACGTGTACGAGCTCTAGCCGGGCTCGCCCGGCCATGCGGGCGCCCCCAACCAGGGGGCGAACTGCTCGGCGACCAGCGACGCCACGGCCGCCGCGTCCCGCGTTCCGTCGACCTCGATCACGCGGACGCCCAGGCGCCGGGCGGCGCGCACCGCGTCCTCGGCGACCAGGCGGTCGCGGGCGATCCGGTTGGCCTGGGCGCGCGCCGGGTCGCCGACCGGCACGTCCAGGGCGCCCGCGCGCGGAAGGGTGCGGATCTGGTGCTGCCGGAAGTCCTCCGTGGGTACGAGGACGACCATCCGCCGGACCGAGTCGACCAGCGGGGCGACCAGCTCGGGCCGGAGTCCCCATCCCTCGGCGATCGCCGGCCGGCCGGTCGACAGGGCGCGCAGGTCGTCCAGGACCCAGTCGAACCGCAGCGGGAAGCCGGCCAGCGTCTCGGCCGCCATCTCCTCCGGGCTCCGTTCCGTCCAGACCCGCGCGGGCCCCGGGTCCGCCACCGGCTCGCCCCGTGCCACCCGCCGTGCGATCCGGCGGTCCTGATGGCCCCGGGCGTCGTGGTAGTCGTAGTGATAAACCGTCAGTCCGAAGTCGCGGGCGAGGAGTTCGGACACGGTCGTCTTGCCGGCCCACTGCGCGCCGCCGATCCACAGCATCCGGCGCAGGCTGCCGTGCGGGTCCCGGACGTCTGTCATGAGGTCCTCCCGTGGGCGGGCGGCGCGGACGGCCGCCCGGGAGGAGTCTCCTGGTTCGCGGGCGAAAAGTGCAGTCTTGTCTTCGCGGTGCGCTTGGCGGAGAGTGGAACGAGGGGCGGTGTGTCCTGGCGGATCAGCCGGCGGCGTCGCCTTCGTGTGCGGTCACCACGGCCCGCAGGAGGCCCGGGAAGCGCTCCTCGAACTCCTCGCGGCGCAGGGCGTTCATGCGGGAGGTCCCCGCGTAGTGCTGGCGGACGAGGCCGGCCTCGCGCAGGACGTGGAAGTGGTGCGTCGCCGTGGACTTGCTGACGGGCAGCTCGATGGTCCCGCAGGCGAGGTCCTCGTCCGCCGCCCACAGCTCGGCGACGATCCGTCGCCTGACCGGGTCGACCAGCGCGTCCAGGACCTGTTGCAGGCCGATGTCGCGCAGGTCGGGGTGGGGCGGGACGCGGTCCCGCCGGCCGGTGCCTGTCACTGCTCTCATCTTCTCGTCCACCTCCGGAAGCATCGTACGACAGCCGTCGAAGTTTCATGAACATCGAAGTTTGACAGCTGTCGAACCTTGCGCTTGGCTGGGGTCCGGCGGCGGAGCGGTCCGCGCGCCGCCGTCACCGAGCGGGGAGGGGGAAGCCCGATGAGCAAGGCCAGGACGGTGCGGTTCCACGAGTACGGCGGTCCGGAGGTGCTCCGCCTGGAGGACGTGGAGGTGGGCGAACCGGGCCCCGGCGAAGTCCTCCTCCGGGTGGAGGCCATCGGCCTCAACCGCGCCGAGGCCCTCTTCCGCGGCGGCCACTACATCGAGCCGGCCCGGCGCTTCCCCGCCCGCATCGGGCTGGAGGCCGCGGGTGTCGTCGAGGCCCTCGGCGAGGGCGTGAGCGGGCTCGCGACGGGCCGGGCGGTGAGCGTCGTGCCCTCGTTCTCGATGAACGACCACGGCGTCTACGCCGAACGCGCGATCGTCCCGGCGTCCTCCCTCGTCCCCCGCCCCGAGGGCCTCGGCCCCGTCGAGGGCGCCGCCGTGTGGATGCCGTACGTCACGGCGTACGGCGGACTGGTGGAGGTCGGCGGGGCGCGCGCCGGGGACACCGTCGTCCTGACCGGGGCCTCCAGCAGCGTCGGCCTGGCCGCGATCAGGACCGCCCACCGGATCGGTGCCACACCCCTCGTCACCACCCGCACCCGGGCCAAGAGGGACGCCCTGCTCGAGGCGGGAGCGGCCGAGGTGATCGTCACCGAGGAGGAGGACGTCGCCGAGCGCGTACGGGACCTGACGGGCGGGCGCGGCGCCGATCTCGCCTTCGACGGGGTCGCGGGACCCGGCCTCACCGACCTCGTCAGGGCCGTCGCCCCCGGCGGCACCGTGCTGCTCTACGGCGCCGTGAGCGGGCTCCCGACCCCGTACCCCGGCTTCGACCTCGGGATGCCCGCCGTCTCCCTGCGGACCTACACGATGCCGGAGACGACCCGGGACCCGGAGCGGCTGCGCAGGGCCCGCGCCTTCGTCGAGTCAGGGCTGCGCACCGGCTTCTTCGAACCCGCCGTCGACCGCACCTTCACCCTCGACGAGATCGTCGCGGCGCACCGGGCCATGGAGGCAGGCCACCAGGTGGGCAAGATCGTCGTGACCGTGCCCCGGTAGGGGTGTCAGGCCGTCCAGTGCGCGGGGCGGTCGAAGCCCTCGGGGAGGCGGGTCGCCGCGTTCCCGCGCGCCGAGTTCAGCTGGGGCTGCGTCAGGAACAGCGCGCCGGTCAGGTCCGCGCCCGACAGATCGGCGTCCCGCAGGTCGGCGCCGATCAGGTCCGTGAGCGACAGGTCCGCCCCCGTCAGGTCGGCCGCGATGAGCAGCGCCCCGCGCAGGTCCGTGCCCCGCAGCTTCGCCCCGCGCAGCCGCCTGCCGATCAGGTCCGCCCCGCGCCGGCTCTTCGGCCGGCCGCCGGCCGCGGCGCGGACCAGCTCGCTCGTCCTGAGGAGCAGCGGGTTGACCTCGGCGCGCACCGCCGCCACGTCCAGCTTCTCCAGGGCGTCCGGCGTGCCCCCGGCGAGCTCCTCGACCCGGGCCAGCGCGGCCCGCAGCTCGGCGTGGACGGGGCGGGCCGTCCGCAGCGCCAGGGCCTCCGTGAGGTAGCGCAGCAGCTCGTGCAGCTGCCGCACCACCGGAAACACCTCGTACATCTGCCGGGCCGTCTCCGGAGCCTCACGCCAGGACGCGCCGCCGAAGGTCACCTGGGAGACCCGCTGACCCGCGCCGAAGCAGTCGTACACGGTGCAGCCCTGGAAACCGCTCGGCCGCAGCCGGGTGTGGATCCCGCAGCGGAAGTCCTCCTGGAGGTTCCGGCAGGGCTCGCCCGACGACTTGTTCACGGCGAAGTCGGCCGACTTGGCGAAGGGCAGGGCCACGCAGCACAGGCCGAAGCAGTTCGCGCAGTCGCCGCGCAGTGCGGATTGCCGGGTGTCGGGCACGGTGGAACGGTTCCTTCGCGGTTCGGGGACGGTTCGGCGGGGACGGTCCCCACCGTATCGCGCCCCCGGCGCCGCACGGCCCGTCCGGTGCCCTGACCTCGTGTCTTGTCGTGTCCTGTCGCCGTGTCCTGCCGTCGTGCTCTCGGCGAAACCGATTGCGGTGATCCACCGGGCCCGGTGAGGATCGGCGGCATGCCGACGTTCACGACACATGACGGAACCGAACTCGCCTACCGCGTACAGGGGGAGGGGGAGCCGCTCGTGTGCCTGGCGGGCGGGCCGATGCGCGACGCCGGCTACCTCGGGGACCTCGGCGGACTCGCCGCCCACCGCACCCTCGTCCTGCTCGACGCCCGCGGCACGGGGGCGAGCGCCGAGCCCGCCGACCCCGGCACGTACCGCTGCGACCGGCAGGTCGGCGACGTCGAGGCCCTCCGCGCCCACCTCGGCCTGGACCGGATCGACCTCCTCGGCCACTCGGCGGCCGGCAACCTCGCCGTCCTGTACGCCGCCGCCCACCCCGAGCGGATCCGCTCCCTGGTCCTCGTCACCTCCCTCGGACGCGCCCTCGGCGTCGGGACCACCGACGAGGAGTGGGACAAGGCCGTCGAGGTCTTCGCCGACCGGCCCTGGTACCCGGAGGCGAAGGCCGCCCTGGACGCGATCGGCCCGGACACCCCGCTGCGGCGCGTCCGCGAGATCACCGCCCCCTTCGCCTACGGCCACTGGGACGCCGCGGCCCAGGAGCACGCGGCGCGAACCGAGGAGGAGACGAACTGGGAGGCGGCGTCCGTCTACCACGGCGAGGGCGCCTACGACCCGGAGACCACCCGCCGCGCGCTCGGCGCGCTCACCGCGCCGGTCCTGATCCTGGCGGGCGAGTACGACGCGGGCCCGACGCCCGCGAAGGCCGCCGAGGCGGCGGCCTTCTTCCCGCACGCGGAGCTCGTCGTCCAGCCGGGCGCCGGACACCACCCCTGGGTCGACGACGCCGGCGCCTTCGCCCGCACGGTCGCCGCCTTCCTCGACCCGGCCGTCCGCACGGTCACCGTGGACGGCGTACGGCTCGCCTACCGGGTCGCGGGAGCGGAGGACGCCCGGCCCGTGGTCCTCGTCCACGGCCGCGGCGAGAACAGCAGGACGTGGGCCGAGGTCATCGAGGACCTGGCCGTCGACCACCGGGTGTACGCGGTCGACCTGCGCGGCCACGGACTCAGCGACCGCCCCGGCCGCTACGGCTTCGAGGACTTCCGCGACGAACTCGGCGGCTTCGTCAAGGCCCTCGGCCTCACCGGCGCCACCGTCGTCGCCCACTCGATGGGCGCCGGCGCCGCCTGCCTCCTCGCCCAGAGCGAACCCGGCCTCATCGGCTGCCTCGTCCTGGAGGAGCCACCGGCCTTCGCCCCGCTCGACCCGCCGCGCCCGGTGGCCGAGCGCCCCGAAGGTCCCCTCGCCTTCGACTGGGACATCGTCCCCACCACCGACGCCCAGCTCAACGCCCCCGACCCGGCCTGGCGCGAGGGGCTCGGCGCGATCACGGCCCCCACCCTCGTCCTCGCCGGCGGCCCGGCCAGCCACATCCCGCAGGACCAGCTGTCCGGCCTCGCCGACCGCATTCCGGACGCCCGCCTCGTCATGATCGGGGCCGGCCACCTCGTCCACGGCGCCCGGCCGGCCGAGTTCCTCGCGGCCATCAGGGAGTTCGGGATCGCGGCAGGCGCGTAGGAGGACCATGGAGTACGAAGCCGTCGGAGCCGAGCCCACCGCGACCGGGGACCTGCCGGGCCTCGGCTCGGCGCAGGGGCAGGAGGAGGCGTACTCCCTGCTCGTCTCCTTCGAGGGGAAGGAACTGTCGATCGCGCAGGTCGGCGGCTACGACGAACCCTTCACGGGCAGCAGCGACCGGTCCGGCGCGTTCCTGACCGTGGCCGTCGCCGGGGAGCAGCTCACCCGCTACGACGGCCCGGCCCGCCCCCGGACGGTGGTGGAGGCGGACGACGTCCTGCCGGACGGCCTGGTCTTCATGGGGCGGCCCGGATTTCTCGACGAAGCACGGGTCCTCGCGCCGGTGGGCGAGGACCCGTGGGAGGAGGGATGCCGTCACTTCCTGCTCGACGCCGTGGACCTGCGGCCGCGGGCCGAGGTCACGTACCCGCCGGGCGTCGATGTCGTGTCCCGCGTGCTGCCCCTGGGCGACGGCACCTGGCTGACCTTCGACGGCGACGCCGTCCGCCGCCGGCGCACCCGCTGACTCCTCAGGGGGTGTCCGCGTCCGCCTCCACGGCCACCGCGCGGGCCCAGCGGTAGTCGGCCTTTCCGCTGGGGGAGCGCTGGATGCGGTCGGTGAGCACCAGTTGGCGGGGGACCTTGTAGCCCGCCAACTGCCGCCGGCAGTGGGTCTGGAGGGATTCCAGGTCCAGTGGCGGTGCGTCCGGGCGGAGTTGGACGACCGCGGCGACGTGGTTGCCCCAGCGGGCGTCGGGGACACCGGCGACCAGTGCGTCGTACACGTCGGGGTGGGACTTCAGGGCCTGCTCCACCTCCTCCGGATAGACCTTCTCGCCCCCGGTGTTGATGCACTGCGAGCCGCGGCCCAGGACGGTGACCACCCCGCTCTCGTCGACGGTCGCCATGTCGCCGAGCAGCACCCACCGCACCCCGTCCCGCTCGAAGAAGGTCTCGGCGGTCTTGGCGGGGTCGTTGTAGTAGCCGAGCGGGACGTGGCCGCGCTGGGCGAGGCGACCGGTCTCGCCCGGCGCGACGGGGAGGCGGGTCGCCGGGTCGACGACCTGGGTGCGTTCGTTGACGTGCAGCCGGAAGCCCTTGGCCGGGCCGGAGTCGTCGGTCGCGCGCCCGTTGGAACCGGACTCCGTGGAGCCGAAGTTGTTGAGCAGCAGGACGTTCGGCATGAGCTCCTGGAGCTCGGCCCGTACCGTCTCGGACATGATCGCCCCGGAGGAGGAGAGGCTGAAGAGGGCGGACAGGTCCGTGCCCCCGAGCGGTCCGCGCAGCGCGTCCACGAGCGGGCGCAGCATCGCGTCCCCGACCAGGGAGATGCTGGAGACCTTCTCCTTCTCCAGGGTGCGCAGCACCTCCTCGGGCACGTACTTGCGGTGCAGGACGACCCGCTGCCCGTAGTCGAACGCGACGAACGCGGTCAGGATGGAGGTGCCGTGCATGAGGGGCGGCGCGGGGAAGAAGGTGATGCCGGCGCCACCGGCCGCGACCCGCTCCGCCAGCTCCTCGGGACGCTTCACGGGCTCGCCCGCGGGGTCGCCCCCGAAGAGGCCCGCGAAGAACAGGTCCTCCTGGCGCCACAGGACGCCCTTGGGCATGCCGGTGGTGCCGCCGGTGTAGATGATGAACAGGTCGTCGGGCGAGCGGGGGCCGAAGCCGCGCTCCGCCGAACCCGCGGCCTCCGCCTCGGCGAACGGCACGCAGTCGAGCGAAGGCGCTCCCTCGGATTCGTCGCCGAGCCGCGCAGCGGTTCCCCGGGGGGTGGTTGCCGGGCGGCGGGCGGGGCCCACCCGCACGAGGTGCCGCAGCTTCTCCGTCTGCGGGAGCGCCGCCGCGACCCGGCCGGTGAACTCGGCGTCGAAGACGAGCGCGGCCAGGTCGGCGTCCCGGTAGAGGTAGACGAGCTCCTCCTCCACGTACCGGTAGTTCACGTTGACCGGCACGATCCGCGCCTTCAGGCAGGCGAGGAGGGTCTGCAGGTACTCGACGCCGTTGTAGAGGTGGAGGCCGAGGTGCTCGCCGGGCCGGATGCCCGCGTCGATCAGGTGGTGCGCGATCCTGTTGGCGGCGGCGTCGAGCTCGGCGTAGGTGAGCCGCCGCTCCTCGCCCGTGCCGGGATGGTCGACGTACACCAGCGCCTCGCGGTCGGGGACCACGTCGACGACCGATTCGAACAGGTCGGCAAGGTTGTACTCCACCGTTCCTCCTGACCCCGGTTCGCCGGTTCACATGGACGTGGCGGTCATTAGAGCGCCGACCGGTCACCGGGGGAAGGGGATGCGCAGAAGAATCTGACTGAGTGTCAGAAAACTATTGAACTGGGCCCCCGGCTCCTGCAACCTGTTCCAGAACTGGAGACGGGAGGCCCCCATGGGCGGCACCGAACACCTCAGCGTCCGGCGCGAAGGCGCCACGCTCGTCCTCACCTTGAACCGGCCCGAGGCCAAGAACGCCCTCTCGCTGCCGATGCTCGTCGGCCTGTACGACGGCTGGCTGGAGGCCGACGCCGACGACACCGTCCGCTCGGTCGTCCTCACCGGCGCGGGCGGTTCCTTCTGCGCCGGCATGGACCTCAAGGCCCTGGCCGGGAAGGGCATGGCGGGCGAGGGCTACCGGGACCGGCTGAAGGCCGACCCCGACCTGCACTGGAAGGCGATGCTCCGCCACCACCGCCCCCGCAAGCCCGTCATCGCGGCCGTCGAGGGGTACTGCGTCGCCGGCGGCACCGAGATCCTCCAGGGCACCGACATCAGGGTCGCCGCCGCCTCCGCCACCTTCGGCCTCTTCGAGGTCCGGCGGGGCCTCTTCCCCATCGGCGGCTCCACCGTCCGCCTGCCCCGGCAGATCGCCCGCACCCACGCCCTCGAAATGCTCCTCACCGGTCGCCCGTACAGCGCCGAGGAGGCCGCCGCCATCGGCCTCGTCGGCAGGGTGGTCCCCGACGGCACCGCCCTGGACGCCGCCCTCGAGATCGCCGAGCGCGTCAACGCCTGCGGGCCGCTCGCCGTCGAGGCGGTCAAGGCCTCCGTGTACGAGACGGCCGAGATGACCGAGACGGAGGGGCTCGCCGCCGAACTGAAGCGGGGATGGCCGATCTTCGACACGGCGGACGCGAAGGAGGGGGCGAGGGCGTTCGCGGAGAAGCGGGCGCCGGTGTACCGCCGGGAGTGACCCTTCCCCCACCCCACCCCGCCCCGCCCCGAAACCGGGGTCCCGCCCTCGGATCCCTGGACCCGGCTTCCGCGCCGGACCCCGGAGGCGGGGTCCCGCCCCTGATCCCGGAGGCAGGGCTCCGCCCCTGATCCCCGGATCCGGGATCCGTCCCGGCTCCCGTACGGCCCGCGGCCGCTCCTTCGGCCGCAGGGCGGGGCATACCCCCACCGGGCAGCGGGAGTTGAGCAACGCCGGGGTTTCCCCACGCCGCCAGGCGCGGGAGAGCCCGAGGTACGGGGACCGGGGCGGAGCCCCGGCCCCCGGAAGGGGCGGGGTGGGGGAGGGAGCCCCCACGCAGCGGCCCCGCCCGCACCCCACGCCCGCCCGTCCCCTTCCCCGATGCCCCCTCCCCGATGAAGGAGCCGTCCCATGACAGCCGCCGCACCCCCGCCGGAGGCCCTCCGCGCACCCCTCGTCGTCGAGTTCCCCTTCACCCGTTCCCTCGGCCCCGTCCAGTCCGCCTTCCTCACCGGACTGCGCGAGCGCACCGTCCTCGGCGTGCGCACCGAGGCGGGCGAGGTGCTCGTCCCGCCCGTCGAGTACGACCCCGTCACCGCCGCCGAACTCCGCGAGCTCGTCGAGGTCGCCGCCACCGGCACCGTCACCACCTGGGCCTGGAACCCCGAGCCCCGCCCCGGGCAGCCCCTCGCGACTCCCTTCGCCTGGGTCCTCGTGCGCCTCGACGGCGCCGACACCGCCCTCCTCCACGCCCTGGACGCCCCCGGCCCCGAAGCCGTCCGCACCGGCCTGCGGGTGCGGATCCGCTGGGCCGCCGAACGCTCCGGCGCGATCACGGACATCGCCTGCTTCGAACCGCACGAGAGCGCGCGGGAGCACGAACCCACCCCGCACGACGGCCGGTTCGATGACCCCGTGACCGGCATCGTCGCCCCCGCCCGCCTCGATTACACGTACAGCCCCGGCCGCGCCCAGACCCGCTATCTGCACGGGCTCGCCGAGCGCCGCACGGTCGGCGAGCGCTGCCCCTCCTGCGCCAAGGTGTACGTGCCGCCCCGCGGCGCCTGCCCCACCTGTGGCGTCGCCACCACCGACCGGGTCGAGGTCGGCCCCCGCGGCACCGTCACCACCTTCTGCATCGTCAACATCAAGGCGAAGAATCTGGACATCGAGGTCCCCTACGTCTACGCCCACATCGCCCTCGACGGCGCCGGGCTCGCCCTCCACGGCCGCATCGCCGGCATCCCCTACGACGAGGTCCGCATGGGCCTGCGCGTCGAACCCGTGTGGAGCGAGGACGGCCGCTACCCCGACCACTACCGGCCCACCGGCGAGCCCGACGCCGACTACGACACGTACAAGGAGCTGCTATGAGCCGGGACGTGGCGATCGTCGCCTTCGCCCAGAGCGACCACCGGCGGCACACCGACGACCTCTCCGAGGTCGAGATGGTGATGCCCGTGCTGCACGAGGTGCAGCGGCAGACCGGCCTGAAGGCCGCCGACATCGGCTTCACCTGCTCCGGCTCCTGCGACTACCTCGCCGGGCGCGCCTTCTCCTTCACCATGGCCCTCGACGGCGTCGGCGCCTGGCCGCCGATCTCCGAGTCCCACGTGGAGACGGACGGCGCCTGGGCGCTCCACGAGGCCTGGGTGAAGCTCCTCACCGGCGAGGCCGACACCGCCCTCGTCTACGCCTACGGCAAGTCCTCGCCCGGCTCCGTCCGCGACGTCCTCACCCGCCAGCTCGACCCGTACTACCTCGCCCCGCTCTGGCCCGACTCCGTCGCCCTCGCCGCCCTCCAGGCCCAGGCCCTCGTCGACGCCGGGGACACCGACGAACCCGCCCTCGCCGCGATCGCCGCCCGCAGCCGCGAGGACGCGAGGGCGAACCCCCACGCCCAGCTGCCCGGCGCCCGCCCCCAGGGCGGATACGCCGTCCGTCCCCTCCGCACGGGCGACTGCCCGCCCGTCGGCGACGGCGCCGCCGCCGTGATCCTCGCCGCCGGCGACCGGGCCCGCGAGCTGTGCGAGCGCCCCGCCTGGATCCGGGGCATGGACCACCGGATCGAGGCCCACTCCCTCGGCGTTCGCGACCTCACCGACTCGCCCTCCACGCGCCTCGCCGCCGAACGCGCCGGAGCCTTCGAAAGGCCCGTCGACACCGCCGAACTCCACGCCCCCTTCACCTCCCAGGAGGTCGTCCTCAGGAAGGCGCTCCGTCTCGACGACAGCGTGCGGGTCAACCCCTCCGGCGGCGCCCTCGCCGCCAACCCCGTCATGGCCGCGGGGCTGATCCGGCTCGGCGAGGCCGCCGCCCGCGTCCACCGCGGCGAGTCCGACCGCGCCCTCGCCCACGCGACCTCCGGCCCCTGCCTCCAGCAGAACCTCGTCGCCGTCCTGGAAGGGGAGACCCATGCCCGGTAAAGAGCCCGTGGCCGTCGTCGGCATCGGCCAGACCAAGCACGTCGCCGCCCGCAGGGACGTCTCGATCGCCGGCCTCGTCCGCGAGGCCGCCCTCCGCGCCCTGGAGGACGCCGAGCTGACCTGGGCGGACGTCGACGCCGTCGTCATCGGCAAGGCCCCCGACTTCTTCGAGGGCGTCATGATGCCGGAGCTGTACCTCGCCGACGCGCTCGGCGCGGTCGGCAAGCCCATGCTCCGGGTCCACACGGCCGGATCGGTCGGCGGCTCCACCGCCCTCGTCGCCGCCGATCTGGTCTCCGCGCGCGTGCACCGGACCGTCCTCACCCTCGCCTTCGAGAAGCAGTCCGAGTCCAACGCCATGTGGGGCCTCTCCCTGCCCGTCCCCTTCCAGCAGCCCCTGCTCGCCGGCGCCGGGGGCTTCTTCGCCCCGCACGTGCGCGCGTACATGCGCCGCACCGGAGCCCCCGACACGATCGGCTCCCTCGTCGCGTACAAGGACCGGCGCAACGCCCTCAAGAACCCGTACGCCCACCTCCACGAGCACGACCTCACCCTGGAGAAGGTCCAGGCCTCCCCGATGCTCTGGGACCCCATCCGCTACTCCGAGACCTGCCCCTCCTCGGACGGCGCCTGCGCCATGATCCTCACCGACCGCGCCGGCGCCGACCGCGCGCCACGCCCGCCCGCCTGGGTGCACGGCGGGGCGATGCGCAGCGAACCCACCCTCTTCGCCGGCAAGGACTTCGTCTCCCCGCGGGCCGGCCGGGACTGCGCCGCCGACGTCTACCGGCAGGCCGGCATCACCGACCCGCGCCGGCAGATCGACGCCGTCGAGATGTACGTGCCGTTCTCCTGGTACGAGCCCATGTGGCTGGAGAACCTGGGCTTCGCCGAGGAGGGCGAGGGCTGGAAGCTCACCGAGGCCGGGGTGACCGAGCTCGACGGCGACCTGCCCGTGAACCCCTCGGGCGGGGTCCTCTCCACCAACCCCATCGGAGCCTCCGGGATGATCCGCTTCGCCGAGGCGGCCCTCCAGGTACGGGGGGACGCCGGCGAGCACCAGGTCGAGGGCGCCCACCGGGCCCTCGGCCACGCCTACGGAGGCGGCGCCCAGTTCTTCTCCATGTGGCTCGTGGGCGACACCCCGCCCAACGGCTGAGCTCCGGAGGACGGGGAGGGACCTAGCCTGGCCGCATGAACGCGGAACGTGATCTCACCCGGCTCCTCGCCGGGATGCGCCCGGAACTCGACCCCGGCCGCTACGTCTTCACCACGGTGGACGGCCCCGCCCCGGCCGGGGTCGCCCCCGTCGTCACCGTCACCGAACCCGAGGGCCTCACCCTCGTCGTACGGCAGGAGGAGGCGGACGCCGCCGGCCTCCCGTACGACTACGTGGCCGGCCGGATCACGCTCCGGGTGCACTCCGCGCTCGACGCCGTCGGACTCACGGCGGCCGTCGCGGGCGAGCTCGCCGCGGCGGGTCTGAGCTGCAACGTGGTGGCCGGATTCCACCACGACCACCTCTTCGTCGAACACGACCGGGCGAGCCGGGCGTTGGACCTCCTGAACCGCCTCTCGCAGCGATCCGCCGAATCGGCCGGATGAGGGACACGGGCGGCCCCCTCCCCGCGTACGAGGGGCTGCGCGGGGCCGCTCGTCGGGCCGTCCGCCCCGTGGCCGCCCTCGGCGGACCGGCCGGTCGTCCGCACCGCGCGCCCTCCGTGACCGGGCGGGCGCTCCGCGTGCCCGTCGGGCTTCCGGGCCGCCGCGCGCCCCGAGCTCCCGGAGGGGGCACCGGCCGGGAGTCGGCCGGTCACCCGCGGTGCACGGGCCGGTCCGCGCCGTCGGGCCGGGCCCCGGGGCGCCGCCCGGCGTCGCGTCGTGCGCCGGGGCACGTACCATGGCCGTATGTCCTTCCTCCGCCGCCGCAGCGCCGCCACACCCGCGGGCCCGGACTTCGACGTCCTGGCCATGGACCCGGGGGACTGGCCCGGCAATCTCGGCGCCGGTCTGCTGCCCGCGCCCGACGGCTCCTGCCAGGGCGTGTTCCTCCGCTACGACCTGTTCGGCGGCCGTGGACCCGCGATGATCATCGGCAACCTCCCCGAGGGCTCCCCGGCGCGCGAGCTCGCCGACGGCCAGATCCCCTTCGAGGTGGCGCAGCTCCTCGCCGCCCTGGAGAACGACGAGCCGGTCGAGGTCCTCGACACCGAGGACATGCCCGTCATGCAGGGCGACAACCTCCTCATCGTGCGCCGCCTCAAGCTCTCCGAGAGCCGCATCTCCTGCGTCCAGTTCGACCGCAGCGACAACGTCCTCGTGACGATCGCCAGTTGGGACCGGCCGATCACCGACGACCTGTACGCGCTGCTCAAGCCGCTGCCCGCCGAGCTGTTCCAGCAGGGCTGACGGGGGAGCCGGGGCCGATGAGCGCGCGCGTCGACGCCTGGATCTGGGCGGTCCGTCTCACCAAGACCCGCTCGCAGGCCGCGGCCGCCTGCCGGGCCGGACACGTCAAGGTCAACGGCGAGCGGGTCAAGCCCGCCCAGGCCGTGAAGCCCGGCGACGAGGTCCGGATCTTCCACGGCGGCCGGGAGCGGATCGTCGAGATCAAGGAGCTCCACACCAAGCGGGTCGGTCCGCCGGTCGCCGTCGAGGCGTACGTGGACAACAGCCCGCCCCCGCCGCCGCGCGAGCACGTCGCCGTCGCCGCCGTGCGCGACCGGGGCGCGGGACGCCCCACCAAGCGCGAGCGCCGCGAAATCGACGAGCTGCGCGGCCGGCGCCCCTGATCCGTACGTGCGCGGGGGCCGTGTCCGGGACGTCTCCCGGACACGGCCCCGTCCGTGCCGTCGCCGTCAGTGCGAAGCGGAACCGATCAGCGAGGCCACCCGCGCGGCCGAGGTCCCGATGCCGGTCGGCCCCCGGCCGATCAGCGGGGTGCCGCTGCCCGCGCGAACGTCCTCGGCGCCGTAACGCCGCACCCCCTGATGCCAGTTGAGGATCCCCGCGAGCCAGTCCTCCAGCTCCCGCAGGTACGCCTCGAAGGCCGCCCGGCCCTCCTGGTCGAGGCCGAAGTCCTCGTAGAGCAGCGGCACTTCGCGCTGCTTCAGGTGCTCGTACTGGCGCAGCCGGCCCCGCATCAGGTCATCGACCATGGCCACCGCCGTCGGGTAGTCGCAGTCGAAGAACTTCTGCAGCACCAGGACCCCGTTGTGGACCTCGCCCTCGACCTCGACCTCCTTCTGGTACGAGAAGAGGTCGTTGAGGAGCGTCGCGTAGTCCATGACCGAGTGCTCCAGGGCCCGGACCGTGCCCGACCGGTAGAGCTCCGGCGGCAGTGCGTCGCTCCGCCGCAGCTTGCACAGCAGCGTGGTCAGCTCCGAACCGAAGGTGGTCCGGCGCATCTCGACGTAGTCCACCGGATCGGGCACCCGGTGTTGAGCCTGGTTGTGCAGCTCCCACAACCAGCTGTCCAGCATCGCGTCGATCGCGGTCCTCAGCTGGGCACGGGCCTCCGGCGCCATGGGGACCGCGGTCCGCGCCCACAGGTCGGCGAGCGAGCGCTCCATGGGGTTCCCGGCGAGTGCCGCCCCCGCCGCCGGATCGTCCAGCGTCATGCGGGCCTTGAACCGCTCGGTCTGCTCCTTCGCTCCGGCGAGATTGCGCGACCGCCCGAAGACGGCCGGGTAGTAGTCGTCCCCGTACGTCCCCCAGGTCAGCCACTGGGCGCTGAGGACCAGCTCCTCCAGGGTGGCGTCCGGGTCGAGTCCCGCCGAGCACAGGGCCAGGTCGAAGCCCTCGGCCATCGGCCGGTCCCAGATGTCGTCGAGGAGCCCCATGGACTCGGCCCAGTCCAGGGAGACCCGGCGGGCCTCCGCGTGGTGCGGGCTCAGCGTCAGCGGGTACGGCAGGTCGAACTCCGGCAGCAGCGAGGGCCCGACGTGCTGGTGCGGCACGTGCGTGAGCGCCCGCCGACGGGCGGCGGCGGGCCGTCCGAACAGGGTCCGTACGTCGAGCGCGGAGGTGCCGATGACCCCGTCCAGGTGCGAGGGCCCGCCGACCATGCCCTCGTTCATGTAGCGGCTGGAGCGCATGTGCCACTCGTGTCCGCCGGACTGCCAGTCCTGCAGCCCCTTCGCGTACGCCGCCACGGCCGCGCACTCGGCCGGAGTCAGGCCCTTCTCGGCGGCGAGCAGCGGCACTTCGGTGAGCGCGGTGTTCTCGAACTGCTGGACCCGCGAGGTCAGCAGGTCGTTGACGGCGTTCGCCGCCTCCTGGGTCGTGCAGCCGAGGAAACGCTCCAGGACGAGGACGCCGTTGCTGTTCTCGCCCTCGTCCTCCACCTCGCGCTGGTACGAGAAGAGGTCGTTGCGCAGGTGGACGGCGTCCGAGAAGGCGTCCCTGAGCACCCGCAGCGGCCGGGAGTGCGCCACCCGGTCGGGGACCTCGGCCCCCGCCGCGTACTCCACGAGACCGGCCGACCAGGGCGCGCCGCCCACCTTGCGGCGCATCTCGATGTACTCCAGGGGGTTGGCGACCCGGCCGTCGTTGATGTTGTCGAGCTCCCACAGGGACTCGTACAGCAGGTGCTCCGTCGCCTCCGCGAACCGCGTCCGCCAGCCCTCGGACATCGACGGGACCGTCCGCCGCCAGAGGTCGGCGAGACCCGCCTCGACGGGGTTGGTCGGCTCGGGCATGCCGGTCGCCGGGTCCGCCGGCATGAACAGCGGGAGCCGGTCGAGGTACGCCTTGCTGCCGGCCCGGTCCTGGGTGCGCTTGAAGACCTCCAGGAAGTGGTCGTCGAAGAAGAAGACCCAGGTGTACCAGTCGGTGACGAGGTTCAGCGCCTCCTCGTCGCAGTCGGGATGGGTGTACGAGCAGAGCAGCGCGTAGTCGTGGGATTCGAGGTCGCGCTCCTCCCAGACCCCCGAGCCCTCCAGCATCCCCATCTCCCGCGCCCAGTCACGCGTGTGCGTGCGGGCGGCCTCCACATGGGGATTGAGCCGTGCCGGATACGGAACATAGAAATCCGGCATAACGAAGGGCTGAGGCATTTCCTGGGGGGCCTTCCGGTGAGCGGGGGCGGTGACCGGCCCAGCCTTACCCGTCGCCCGGACGGCGCACGCGATCTCCCGAATAGTCGTATGAACGCCGAAGGGGCGGTGCCGGCCCGCGCTCCCGGCACCACCCCGCACCTTTCGGCCAGGCCTCCGTCAGCCCTGGGAAACCCGCACGTCAGCGGCCTTCACAAAGGCCACCCGATGGCCGAACTGGATCTGGTAGTACTCCTCCCGGCCCCGGACCACCGTGTGCCCGCTCGGATCGAACACCGGCGCGAAGTAGTACTCGCCCGGGGTGCGGCCGCCCACCACGTACCGCTGACCCGCGAGCAGCCTGTACGGCAGCGGCGACACCGACTGCACCGGCACACCCGCCGGATACGCCGAGGCCTCCGGATACGCCCGCCCGTACACCGGCACCTCCGCCAGGCCCTCCCGGGGCGTCAGGACCCGACCGCGCGCGTTCACCGCCGTCGGCTCCTCCACCGGATTGAGGAACCACGCCTTCTGGCCGAGGTACCAGACCGCCGTCCAGTCCCCCCGGCGCTCCGCCACCGCGAAACTCTGCCCGGTCGAGGCCCGCGCCCCCGTGTCGTTGACGCCGGTCGTGGAGTCCTGCCCGCCCGGCCGCAGACCGATGTCCTTCACCAGGGGCGCGTCGGCGCTCGGCGCGGTGTGCAGGCGCACCGCCCCGCTGCCGTGCGGCACACACGCCTGCCCCGCCGCCGCACAGCCCGTGTAGACCGGCCGGTGGGACTCGTAGTCGGGCCGGATCGTCACCACGCCCGCGTGCGGACCGGCGCTCGGGGTGACCGGACGGCCGAGCAGCCGGAAGTAGTGCGCCCAGTCCCAGTACGGCCCCGGGTCCGTGTGCATGTTCTTGATCGTGGAGGTCACCGTGCCCGGCACGTTGTCGTGGCCCAGGACGTGCTGCCGGTCCAGCGGGATGTCGTACCGCGCCGCGATGTACCGCACCAGGCGCGCCGACGTCCGGTACATCGCCTCCGTGTACCAGGAGTCCGGCGAGGTCAGGAAGCCCTCGTGCTCCAGACCCACCGACTTGGCGTTCACGAACCAGTTCCCCGCGTGCCAGGCCACGTCCTTCAGCGGCACGTGCTGGGCGATGTGCCCGTCGGAGGAGCGCAGCGAGTACTGCCAGGACACGTACGTCGGGTCCTGCACCAGTCTCAGGGTGGTCCTCCAGTCCGCCTCGGTGTCGTGGATCACGATGTAGTCGATCGACTGGGAGGCGGGCCGGTTCGCCTTGTCGTGGTTGCCGTAGTCGCCGTCGCCGAACTCCTCGTACGGCGCGGGGACCCATTCGCAGGCCACCGAGGCCGGGCACTCCACGGGCCCGGAGGCCGGCCGGCGCAGCCCCAGGGCCGCCACCTGGCCGGTGGCGGGCGCCACCGCCGGGTCGGCCGGGAGCGTCACCACCTGCCCGCTGTCCGTCGTCCGCGTCTCCCCGGTACGGATCACGTCGAACACGTCGTTCGCGTACGTCGTCGCCGTCGCCGAGTCGTCCGCGCCGGAGTACCGCGCCACCGCCCCGTACCAGTCGGCCGGGTCCGCGCTCGCCGGAAGGCCGGCCTCGCGCTGCGCCGCCGCGAGCAGCGCCGCCCCGCCCTCGATGTTCGCGGCCGGCACGGTGCGCAGTTCCTCGGCCGGGATCCCGGACAGCGCGGACGCCCGCTCCAGGGTCCGCAGCCGCTCCGGCAGCCGCTCGGGCGCGGGCGGCGGGACCTCGCCGCCGGTGCGGACCGGACGGGAGGAGTCGCCCCTGGCGTCCTCCTCGCCCTCCGAGTGGTGCGGGGCGGTCCGGGCCAGTGCCGTCACCGCGTCCGTCAGGTGCATCGGCCCGTAGCCGCCGGTCACGCTGGGCGCACCGCCGTGGGTGTCCCACCGCGACTGCAGGTACGACACGGCGAGCAGCACGCTCTCGGGCACGCCGTGCCGCTCGGCCGCCCGCGCGAACTGCCCCTGCAGGGCACCCGCCTCGGACACGTCGGCGCCGGCGGGCGGGGCGGCGGACAGCAGGGGAAGCAGCAGGGCGGCGGACGCCAGGGCGCCCACCGCCCCCGGCACACGGATCGGCGAAGGACGTCTGCGCGACGCGGAACGGAGCAAGGCAGCCTCCAGAGGCAGGGGGTGACACGGGGGCGTGCGGGACCGAACCCGTACAGGGGTATCGGCTCCCGGACGTTCCGTCAATCACACCCGTACGAAAGGAAGTTCCCACGTCAGGGCGGGAATGGAGGCCGTACGGCGGAGTTTCGCCGAGACGGGTCCCGGGCCTGGGACGCGTCACTGGAGTGGACCAATGGAGGGGTCCTCGTGGAGGGGGACGGACAAGCCGGTGCGCCGCGTCCCGGTGTGTCGGCACCGGGCTCACGGCGCACCGCCCCCGTGTGGTCGGCCGGACCCGCCCTTCAGCGCGTCCCGACCGCCGCGCGCACGGCCCGCCGTGCCATGGCGCAGTCGTCGTGCAGCCGCCTCAGCAGCAGCCGCTGTTCCTCGCCGGGCGCGAGCGCCCCCGAGGGCACCGGCACCGAACCGGCCGGCGGGGCCTCCTTCATGGTGCGCTGCACCGCCGTCTCGTAGGTACGGATCTCCCGCGTCAGCACGATCATCAGGTTCACCAGGAAGGCGTCCCGGGAGGCCGGGCCCGCCTGCTGGGCGAGCTGACTGATCTGGCGCCGGGCCAGCGGCGCGTCACCGAGCACCGCCCACAGGGTCGCCAGGTCGTAGCCGGGCAGGTACCAGCCCGCGTGCTCCCAGTCGACGAGCACCGGCCCGGCCGGGGAGAGCAGGATGTTGGAGAGCAGGGCGTCGCCGTGACAGAACTGGCCCATGCCCTGACGGCCGCCCGCGTGCGCCAGACCGTGCAGCAGCTTCTGCAGGTCGTCCCGGTCCCGGTCCGTGAAGAGCCCGAGCTCGTGGTAACGGGCGATCCGGGCACCGTAGTCCAGCGGCGCGTCGAAGGTCCCGGCCGGCGGCCGCCAGGCGTTGAGCCGGGCGATCGCACCGAGCGCGGCCCGCACGTCGGCCCGCGGCGGAGCCTCGACGGGGTGGCGCGAGAGCGCCGCCGCACGCCCGGGCATCCGCTCGATCACCAGCGCGCAGTTCTCCGGATCCGCGGCGATCAGCCGCGGTGCCCGCACCGGAGGACGGTGACGGACGAAGGAGCGGTAGGACGCTATCTCGTGCCGGAACCGCTCGACCCAGGCGGGGGAGTGGTCCAGTAAACACTTCGCGACCGCCGTCGTCCGCCCGGTCGTTCCGACGATCAGCACGGAACGGCCGCTGCGCCGCAGCACCTGCACCGGGTTGAACTCCGGGCAGATCCGGTGGACCGAGGCGATCGCCATCTTCAGCTGCGCCCCCTGGGGGCCGGACAGATCGATTCTCCCGCTGACCGGCTGGGTACCGGTGCCGCCCGCCCAGCGCCTCGGCCGGACGGCCTGGGGGGCGGGGGCGAGGTACGGTCCGGCGCCGGCCGGGACGATGCGGTGCTGCGGCCGGGGCGGGGCGGACACGGAGGACGATGCTGTGTACATGGAGGTGACAGATCCCTTCGTGCGCCGACGAGTTGCGTGCGTCGCCCCGCCCGCCCCCGGTCCGCACCCTGGGGAATGAGGGCCGGTCGGCGGGGCGGGGTGGCGCGTTCCTACCTGACACCCGGGCGCGGGTGGCGGAACATCTCGCGCACCCTGGCGAAGCCTGGCGAATTGTCGCCAGGCCTATGACAGAGGGCTACTGTCAACTCAGCCGAGAACCTGGGGGCTTAGACGTGACCGGACAAACCAACACCCGCCTGGCAGACCTGTTCGGCCTGGCCGGCTGGTCCAAGGGCGAACTCGCGAGACTCGTCAACCGGCAGGCGGCGGCCATGGGCCACCCCCAGCTGGCGACCGACACCTCGCGGGTGCGGCGGTGGATCGACCGGGGCGAGACCCCGCGCGATCCCGTCCCCCGGGTGCTGGCAGCACTGTTCACCGAGCGACTCGGCCGTGTCGTGACCATCGAGGACCTCGGGTTCGTACGACACGGGCGTGCCGGAAAGAAGCAGGACGTCAGGAAGACGGAGAACCCTGACGGGCTGCCCTGGCCACCCGATCGTGCGGCGGCGGTCCTCACCGAATTCACGGGAATGGACCTCATGCTCAACCGACGCGGCCTGGTGGGCGCGGGTGCCGCGCTTGCCGCCGGCTCCGTACTCAGCAACGCCATGCACGACTGGCTGCAGACCGACCCCGCACGTGCGGGCGTCGCTCCGCGGGCCACCGATCCCCTCCACGCCGACCCCGCCGGGTTCGACCGCTACGAGGCCGCCCCCATCGGGTCGGAGGAGATCGAGGCCCTGGAGCACTCCGTGGTGGTGTTCCGCGCCTGGGACGCCTCCCGGGGCGGCGGTCTCCAGCGCAAGGCGGTCGTGGGCCAGCTCAACGAGGTGGGCGGCATGCTCGCCTACCGTCACGCCGACCACCTCCAGCGGCGCCTGTGGGGCGTCGCCGCCAACCTCGCGGTGCTCGCGGGCTGGATGTCCCACGACGTCGGCCTCGAACCCACGGCGCAGAAGTACTTCGTCATCGCCGCCCACGCGGCCCGCGAGGGCGGCGACCGGCCCCGGGCCGGCGAGGCGCTGTCCCGGGCCGCCCGCCAGATGGTGCACCTGGGCCGGCCCGACGACGCCCTCGACCTGATGAAGCTCGCCAAGGCGGGCTCGGGCGAGCGGGTGCTGCCCCGCACGCAGGCCATGTTCCACACCATCGAGGCCTGGGCGCAGGCCTCCATGGGGCGGGGCCAGGCCATGCGGAGGACCCTCGGCGAGGCCGAGGACCTCTTCGTCTCCGACACGGGCGAGGAGAAGCCCGACTGGATGCAGAACTTCGACGAGGCCGACATGCACGGCATGCAGGCACTCGCCTACCGCACCCTCGCCGAGCACGACCCGGCCGCGGCGATCCCCGCGCAGCGCCACGCCAAGCTGGCCCTCGAACTGCGGCGCGGCGGCCACGAACGGTCGAAGCTCTTCGACCGCATCTCGCTCGCCTCGGCCTGCTTCATCGCCGACGACCCGGAACAGGCCGACCGGTACGCCAGGCTCGCCCTCATGTCCATGGGGGACACCTCGTCCCACCGGACCTGGGACCGGCTGCGGGAGATGTACCGGCTCACCGGCCAGTACGCGGGCTACTCGAGCATCGAGACCCTGCGCGAGGAGATCGAACTGGCCCTCCCCAGGTCGCCCGTCAACCGCCCCAGGGCCGGGCAGGCCTGAGCCTCCCCGTCCCGCGGGACGGGAAGGCTCAGGAGAAGCCCGTCACCGGACGGGACGGAGAGGACCGGGAAGGGCCCGTCACCGGGCGGCCCCGGTCGGGGATCGCCATGGGCAGGCCTCGGTTCGGGCCTTCGCCGGCCGGTGTCGGTGCGGGATCGTCCCCGGGCAGGCCTCGGTTCGGGATCGCCACGGGCAAACCCAGGTTCGGGCCTTCGCCGGCCGGTGTCGGTGCGGGACCGTCCCCGGGCAGACCCCGGTTCGGGATCGTCCGCGGGTGGCCTCAGTTCCGGCGGGTGACCCGGACCACCATCACGCAGGCGTCGTCCTCGCGCGACTCCTCGCCGAACTCCTCCACCACCGCGCGCACGCCGTCCTGCGCGTCCCGCGCCTCCGCGAGCCGGGGGCCGAGGGCGAGCAGCCGTCGCGTGCCCGTGTCGTCGTCGTCCGTGCCGCCGCCGCGGGTCAGCCCGTCGGTGTGCAGGACCAGCAGGTCGCCCGGGAGCAGCCGGGTCTCGGCCTCGCCGTACACGGCGCCGGTGGTCGCCCCGAGCAGGACGCCCTCGGGCCGCCGGAGCGCGTGCCCCGTCCCGTCGCGGAAGAGCAGCGGGGCGGGGTGGCCGGCCTGCGCCCACGCCAGGGTCTGGGCCACCGGGTCGTAGCGGCAGCACATCGCGCTGCCGAGGGCGGGCTGTACGGAGGTCTCCAGGAGCTGGTTGAGGTGGCCCATCAGCGCGGCGGGCCGGATGCCGGCGACGGCCATGCCGCGCAGCGCGCCGAGGAGCATGGCCATGGAGGAGGTCGCGGTGACCCCGTGGCCCGTCAGGTCGCCGACGGTCAGCAGTGCGTCCCCGTCGGGCAGGGCGAGCGCGTCGTACCAGTCGCCGCCGATCAGGCCGGTGCTGGCGGCCGGCAGGTAGTGCGCGGCCACGTCCAGCGGGGCGGGACCGTCGTGGGCGAAGCGGAGCGAGCCGCGCCACGGCGGGAGGACGGCCTCCTGCAGCTCGACGGCGACCCGCCGCTCGGTGCGCTCGATGTGGCGGCTGCGCTCCAGGCTGTCCCGGCTCTCGCGGACCGCGCGCTCACTGCGCCGCAGTTCGCTCACGTCGCGCAGGACGGCCCACATGGAGGCGGTGCAGCCGTCGGCGTCGAGCACGGGCTCGCCGGTCATGTGCACCGTGCGCACCCGGCCGTCCGTCCGTACGATCCGGAACTCGCCGTCGATCGGCTTCCCGTCGATCAGACAGCCCGTCACCATGCTCTGCAGGAGGGGCTGGTCCTCGGCGAAGACCATCGTGGGCATCTCGTCGAGCGACATGGGGCCGCTCTCGGGGAGCCGTCCGAAGATCTGGAACAGCTCCTCGGACCAGCTGACCTCGTCGGTGAGCAGGTTCCACTCGGCGCTGCCGACCCGGGAGAGCAGCGAGCCGGTCCGGGGCCGGGCGGCCACGCCGTACGCCGTGCCGGGAGCGGCCGTGAGCGAGGTGTCGACGACGGAGTCGAGGTCCCCGGTCCCGTCCTCGGGGACCGCGCTCGCCGGGACCCCGGCCCGGAGCTGGCCCAAGTGGGCGCCCAGGTCGTCGAGTTGATGCACTGCCAGGTCGCACAGGGCCCGCTGCCACCGCTGCTGGGGGTCGTCCTCGTCCACCGCGGCGTCCCGGCGGACGGCATCCACCTCGCCGCGCAGGCGACGGGTCTGTGAGATCAGCGCGTCCACCGCGCCCGGCTCCGGCGGCTGGGCGGGGCGGTCCGCGAACAGATGGGACGGCATGTCGTACTCCGATACAGGCGCGGCGCGGCCAAGTGTGGAAGGTGGCCCGTAGACGACTGTCGCACAGCCCGGGACGGCCCGTAAGGGATTTGGCAACACTCGATCCGGTGGTGCTTCTGTCATATGCCAAAGGCCCGGCGATTATCGGACAGGGCGCGACCCGTTACGGTGCTGGGGTGGTGAACGACGACGGAAACGGCACGGTGGGCGCGGGTGCGACGGTCACGGGCGGGGTGGCCGCGGCCGGTTCGGACGTGCGTACGGAGGCGGACGCGGGAGTACCGGAGGGCCCTGCCCCCGGCGCGCGGGCCCCGGGCGCGGACGCCGGTGCCCCGGCGAGCGGGCGGGGCACGGCGGTGGACGGTCCGGGCGTGCGTACGGAAACGGGCGCGGCGGTCATGAGCGCGGTCGGCACCGCCGTCCTGCTCGCGGCGGCGCCCGCCGGCCGGGGCCGTGCGATGGACGCCGCTTCGGTGCTGCCGGCGCTCGCCGCCGTACCGCCCGGGATCCTCACCGGCACCACGGCCGCCACGGTCGTCGAACTCGCCGACCCGCTCGACCCGCAGACCGTCCTCACCCGCCTCCGCGCGGCGGCCGCGAGCCCCGGCCCCCTGGTCGTCTGCCTCGCGGGCCAGCTCCACCTCGACCGCCGCCAGCAGCTGCCCCATCTCGCCCTCGCCCGCACCACGCCGGCGACCCTCCGCTACACCGCGCTGCCCTGGCACTGGCTCGCCGGCGAACTCGGCGCGCGGCCGCCCGGCACCACGACCGTCGTCGCGGACCTCGCGGCCGACCCGGCCGTCTGGCAGCGCCTCGCCGCCGCGCCCGGACTGCTGCACCCGGGGCCCGGCCCCCTCCTCTACGCGCGCGTGGTGCCCGCCCCGCGCAGGGGCGAGCCCACGACCCCCGAGTACCTGCGGGCCTGGGCCGAACTCTGGCGCTCCGGAGCCCGGTTGACGTCGGCCGCGGCACACGCGGAGGCGGCCGCGCGGGCGGTGACGGTGGCACCCGCACCGGCACCGGTCTTCCTCACGCCCCCCTCCGTGGCACCCGTGCCCGTACAGCCACCGGCACCCCTGCCCACGACCCCTCCCGCACCCGCGAGCCGCCCCGCGCCCGCGTCTCGCCCCGCGCCCGCGCCCACGGGCCGCCCGGCGCCCGCGTCCCGCCCCGTTCCCGCGGCTCGTCCCGCCCCCCCGCCCGCCGTTCCTCCGGCGCCCGTGCCCGCCGGTGTGGACGGGCCGGTGGCCGTGGAGGACCCGCACCCCGCGATCCTCGCCGCCGCCATGGCCGGGCGGCACGGGGAGGCCGCGGCGGTGGCGGCCGCCTGGGAGCACGACGCCCTGCGCCGCCACGGACCCCGGTCGGCGGAGGCCGTGCACTGGACGGAGGTGCGGGCCGACCTCGCCCGCCTCGCCGGGGAACCGGCCCGCAGTTGCGAACTCTGGCTCGCCGCCGCCGAGGCCCGGCTCGGACTGGGCCACCGACCGGACGATCCCGACGTCGAAGGGGCCGTCGACCGGGCCCACCACCAGTGGGAGCAGATCGGCGATCCCGACCGGGCCCGCGCCCTCGGCCCCACCCTGGTCGCCCTCCGCCGACGGGTCCCGGGCCGCCGGCCCGGCGCACTGGCCGCCCTCGTCCGCCGCATGGGCTGACCGGCCCGACAGGCGCGATCGGCGGCCGACCCCCTGGCGCGTCCGTACGACCGCCCGAGATCCCCGTCCCCGAAAGGCCCGGCCCGTGACCTCGCTCGCCACCGCCCAGCGCTCGCTCGCCGATCCGTCCGTGCGCCACCCGCTCTGGCCGCCGCTCACCCGGGGCTGCCCCGTCACCTCGACCGAGGAGGTCGCGTACCCCCTCGACATCGACTACGCCTACGACCGGGTCCCCGCCGACCTGTTCGCCCGCCCGGCCGCCCACGGCCTGGAACGGTGGGCCCCGCTGCTCCCGCCCCTCGCCGCGCCCGGACTCGGCGAGGGCAACACGCCCCTGGTCGAACTCCCCGACGGCGTCTGGATCAAGGACGAGTCCCGCAACCCCACCTGGAGCCACAAGGACCGGCTCAACCGGGTCGCCGTCAGCGCCGCCGTCGCCTCGGGGGCGCGGGGCGTCGTCGTCGCCTCGTCCGGGAACCACGGTGCCGCGGCCGCCGCCTACGCCGCCCGGGCGGGACTGCCGTGCGCCGTCTTCACCTCCCCGTCGGCCCCGCCCGCCGTCGCCTCCCACCTCCGCGCCTACGGGGCGACGGTGCTGACCGTCCCGTACGAGTCCGTACGGCCACTGATGCGCCGCATCGTCGACGAACTCGGCTTCCAGAGCGTCAGCAGCGTCACGGACACCGCCCACACCGGACACCCCTTCGGCCCCGAGGGCTACAAGACCCTCGCGTACGAACTCGCGCTCGACCTCGGCCGCGCACCGGCGGAGGTCCATCTCCCCACCGGGTACGGCGAGTTGCTCTTCGGTGTGGCCAAGGGCTTCCAGGAGCTCGCGCGGCTCGGCGTCACCGACTCCGTCCCCCGCCTGTACGCCGCGGAGCCCGCCGCGGCCGGCGCCCTCACCGAGGCCCTGCGCACCGGCCGGCCCGTCGCCCGCGTCCCCGTCCGGCCGACCGCCGCGTACGCCATCGACTGCGAGGTCAACAGCTACCGGGGCGTCCTCGCCGTACGGGCGACCGAGGGCGCCGCCCGTACGGTGACGGACGAGCAGATGGCCGCTGCGCGCGCGGAGTTGGCGGCGCAGGGCATCTGGTGCGAGACGTCCTCCGCCGCCGGGCTCGCCGGCCTCCGCGCCCACGGGGGAGGGGAGACCGACGGCCCCGTGGTGTGCGTCGTGACCTCCAGCGGCTACAAGGACATCGCCACGGCGAAGGAGTCCTTCGCGCCGACGGCGCCGGACTGGGAGCCCGTCAAGGCCGCCCTGACGGCCGCCGCGGACGGCGAGCCGCGCTGACCGGCCCGACAGGGGCTCACCCGCCGGTTCCGACCGGGCTCGCCGCCGGGAGCACGATCCGGATGCCGAACTCGTACGTACCCGTCGCCCGGGCGACGGCGACGAAGAGGTCGGCGAAGTGCTCCTGGCCGCGCGCCGTGGCGATGCCGCCCAGGTCGAGGACGGAGTCGCCGGACCAGCCCAGGTCGGTGAGCAGGCCCCGCACCGCCTGCTTGGCCCCCGCGTCCTCGCCCGAGAGGAACACGGTGCTCGGGCCCTCCAGGGAGCCCGGCGCGACCATCACGCCCCGGTCGATCGTGGAGAAGGTCTTCACCACCCGCGTGTCCGGGAACGCCTGCTGGATCTCCTCCCCGAGGCTGACGACCGGATGGGAGGGCGTGCCGTCCGCGAGGAAGCCGACGGCGACGTCCAGCAGGACCTTCCCGGCGAGCGCGGGGGCCCCGATCGTGCCGAGCAGGGCCACCGACGCCGTACCGGGGGTGGCGTTCACCAGCACCTCGGCGTGCGCGGCGGCCGCCGCCGAGCCCTCCACCCGTACGCCCGCGGCGACGAGTTCCTCCAGTTCCGCCAGGAGGTCCGGGTCCCCGGGCCGCCGCGACCCGATGGCCACGTCATGCCCGGCCCGCTCCCACGCCGACGCGAGTGCCCGTCCCACATGTCCTGTTCCGAGGATTCCGATACGCATGCGGATCATCCTGTCGCCGACGCCCCCGCACGCACCTCGGCCCGGGGACCGTACCGCCGTCGGTCACTGGACCTAGGGCGGAGGCGGGAGGAACCGGCTCATCCGCCCCCGGCCCGTACTGGAGGGCGGGAGGAGCAGGCTCATCCGGTGAGAGCGGCTGCGATGATGGGGGCATGCCCACCGTTCCGTCGCCCGCGTCGTCCCCGGCCCCTTCCCCGGTGCCGGCGGAGCGGCCGCCGCTCGTCACCGGGCGTCTGCTCCTGCGCCGCGTCCGGAGCGGCGACGTGCCGGCCGTGACGCGCCTGTGGACCGACCCCCGGGTGCGGCGCCACCTCGGTGGTCCCGTCATCGACCCGGTCGTCCGGATCCGGCAGCGGCGGATCGTGGGGGCGCCCGGTTTCCACGCCGTCATCAGGGTCGAGGACGGCGTCCTCGTCGGCCTCGTCACGGTGGAGGACGGTGCGCGGAACGGGGAGACGGAGGTCTCCTACCAGTTCCTGCCCGAGCACTGGGGGCGGGGGTACGCGCGCGAGGCGGTCGACGCGGTCGTCGGCCGGGTCCTGGAGGACGCGCCGAGCGTGGTCGCGCTCACGCAGGAGTCGAACGGGCCCTCGCGGCGGCTCCTGGAGGCCGTCGGGTTCGAGCACGCGGAGTCCTTCGTGGAGTGGGAGGCCCGCCAGGTGCTCTACCGGCGGCGCGCCTGAGGGCCGCCGGTCCTCACCGGAGCCGCTCACCCGTCGCCGGCGCCCCGTACGATCTGCGGGTCGTCCACCAGGGCACCCGTACCCAGGCTTCCCCGAAGGAGCTCCGACCCATGTCCTTCCTGGTGATCGGCGAGTGCGTCGCCGACATCGTCCGCGCCCCCGCCGGCTCCGGTGCCGCCGACCGCGTCCACCCCGGCGGCAGCCCCGCCAACGTCGCCTACGGCCTCGCGCGCCTCGGCCGGGACGTCACCCTGCTCACCCAGCTCGCGGACGACGCCGGGGGACGGCTGATCGCGGACCACCTGAAGGGCGCGGGAGTACGGGTGGAGATCGGCGGCGCTCCCGTGCGCACCCCGTCGGCGGTCGTCGGGCTCGACGCGCACGGCCGGGCCACGTACGCCTTCGACATCGCCTGGACCCTGGAGACCGGCGCGCCGCGGGCCGAGACGCCCGCCCACGTGCACATCGGCTCGATCGCCGCCGTCACCGCTCCCGGCGCGGCCACCGTCCTCGCCGAGGTCGAGCGGCTCCGCGACCGGGCCACGGTCAGCTACGACCCGAACGTGCGGCCCGCGCTGATGGGGGAGCACGGCGTCGCCGTCGCCCGCGTCGAGCGCTGCGTCGCGCTCAGCGACCTGGTGAAGGCGAGCGACGAGGACCTTGCCTGGCTGTACCCCGGCGAGGACCCGCGGACGGTGGCCGCCCGCTGGCTGGCCCTCGGACCGGCCGTCGTCCTGGTCACCCGGGGCGCGGCCGGCTCGCTCGCCCTCACCCGGCGGGAGACGGTCGCCGCCGACGCGCCGCCGGTCACCGTCGTCGACACGGTCGGCGCGGGCGACTCGTTCATGTCGGCCGTCCTCGACACCCTCGCCGGACGGGAGCGGGAGGCTCTCGCCGGGCTCGGCGCCGAGTACCTCGCGAGGCTGCTGCGGAGGGCGGGCGCGGCGGCGGCCGTCACCGTCTCCCGGGCCGGCGCCCAGCCGCCCGACCGGACCGAACTGGACGCGGCCGGGGAGCGGTTCGCCATCAGGTCCGGGCGTGCGTCGTGATGTCCGAGGCGAACTGCTCGACCATCTGCGGCGTGACCGTCGGCCGGCACTCGGCGATGGCCTCCAGGTAGTCCGCGGTGCTCGCGCCGGGTGCCGGGTCGTCCCCGCCGACCGCGACCAGGTCCCGCTCGAAGGAGGCCTGGGCGGCGATCCGCGCCGCGTGCTCGATGTCGGCGGGGGTGAACAGCTCGCTCGCGAGCACCAGTTCGTCGATGTCGACGTCCGTCCGCCCGTCGGTGTAGCGGGACCAGATCGCCGCCCGCGCCGCCTTGTCCGGCGTGCCGATCGGGATGAGGTAGTCGAACCGGCCGGGCCGCAGGAAGGCCGGGTCGAGGGAGCGGATCGAGTTGGTCGCGCAGACGAGCAGCCGCTCGTCGCGCTCCCGGAAGCCCGGTATCAGCTTCAGGAGTTCGTTCGTCACCCCGTGCATGCCGCCCGGCTGGGCGGGCTCCGAGCGGACCGGGGCGATCTCCTCGACCTCGTCGATGAACACCAGGACCCGCTCCAGCTCGGCGATCCGCGCGAACGCGGACCGCAGGGCGGCGGCGAGGTTCCCCTCGTCGGCGAGGCGGGACGGCAGGATCTCCACGAAGGGCCAGCCGAGCCGGGAGGCGATGCCCCGCGCGAACGTGGTCTTCCCGGTGCCGGGCGGGCCGAACAGGCAGACCGCGCGCGGCGGCCGCACGCCGTGCCGGGTGGCCCGCTCCGGCTCGGCGAGCGGCAGCACCACCCGGCGCTCGATCAGGTCCTTCTCCCGCTCCATGCCGGCGACCTTCGCCCACAGGTCGCCCGGCAGCAGCCGGCCGCCCAGGTCGTCGAGGAGTCCGGCGGCGGGGCCGTGCAGCGGCTCCACCTTCTCGAAGTACGCGACGGCCGGCTGGCGCGTGTAGCCGGCGTTCAACAGGCCCTCGCCGAGGAGCTCCTCCTCCGGCAGGACGTACGCGATGCGTCCGACGCGCGCCGCGACGAGCCTCCGCTCCAGCTCCACGAGCAGGGCGCTGGCGAGGCCGCGGCCGCGCCACGCGGAGGAGATCGCGATCCGCATGACCCAGGCCCGCTCGCCGGAGACGCAGGCGAGCGCCGCCCCGATGGGGACGCCCTGGTGCACG
This sequence comes from Streptomyces sp. NK15101, assembly GCF_020400725.1. GTDB lineage: Bacteria > Actinomycetota > Actinomycetes > Streptomycetales > Streptomycetaceae > Streptomyces. The sequence goes on from NZ_JAINVG010000016.1 coordinate 65,354, forward strand.
GCGACCACGGCCGGCTGACGGGTGGTGAGGGCGCCGATGCACTCGGCGAGCGAGAAGACGGACTCCTGCCCGAGCTCGGCGGTGGTGTCGATCAGATGGACGACGGCGGCGAGATCGCTCTCGCGGTAGTCGTGGATGTGCCAGTTCACCGGTGGTACCGCCCCTCGTTCGTGCTGTTGCGGCGAGGCTAGGCGGGGCGGCGGGGCCGGGGCCTGCGCCACCGTGCACAAGGCGGCGCGGTCCATCACTCCGTACCGGCTCTATGCGCGCACCGGCTCTATGCACGCGCGAAACCCCCGGAAGCAGACCTTCCGGGGGTTTCGGCGAAGGAGCGCGGACCGTCAGTAGGCCGGGGCCAGCTTCGGGTTCGGGCCGTGCGCGTTCTGGTGCTGCTCGCCCTCGGAGGCGAGGAACACGATCAGGATGATGAAGCCGACGAGCGGCACGAGGTCGATGAGGATCCACCAGCCGGAGCGGCCGGTGTCGTGCAGACGCCGGACGGTCACGCCCAGGCTCGGCAGGAAGACGGCCAGCACGTAGATGCCGTAGATCAGCGGGTACGTGCCGATCGCCATGTCGACGATGATCAGGATGATCGCCGCGATCGTGTTGAACAGCGCGAACATCCAGAATTCCTTGCGGCGCGCACGGCCGCTGAACACCGCGTACTTCTTGAGAACGTCGAGGTACCAGTTCACTTTGTCCCCCCAAGGACTGGGTATGCGAGCGGGAGCCTGTCCCTGTGGAGCAAGCTTTACGCAGAACTTATGTGGCTGAAACCGTGTGGGTCAATCCGTTACTTGGCGGTTGCCGTTCCCACACAGAACGCGGTGAACGGCGGCACCTCCGGGAGAGGGGATGCCGCCGTTCCGGGAGAGGATCGACGAAGGGTCAGGGGTGGGGGATCAGGGCGTCACGTCCTTCGCTTGGACATGAGCAGTCCGCCGGCCACGAGGGCGAACAGGCAGACGCACGCGCCGGTGATCACGTTGCTGAGGACCGCGCCCGTGTCGGGGTTCCGCGAGACCACCCACGGGGAGACGATCAGCCACGCGCCCATGAGCAGAACGACGAAGTTCAGGTCCTGCGACCGCTCGGGGACCATCGACATGCACAGGCCGAGCACCGCGAGCGAGATGCCGACGATCAGGTTGCTGATGGCGAGTTCCGGTCGGGCGGCGGAGAAGTGGACCGTCCACGCGGAGATCGCGGCGTACACGCCGGCGAGGATCACGAGCTCCTCGACGGCCGCGACACCTCTGGTCTGGAGCATACGGGCATATCGGTCCCGCATTTCCGGCGCGTCGGGGTGTCCCGCGATATCGCCGTGACGGTGAGAGACGTCGGCCATGTGACTCGCCTCCTTATGGCGTCATGCATGTCCGGCCGCGCTGCGGCAATCGTGCCGCTGCTTCATTGTGCGCTTATCTGGCCTTTATGTGTAGGTCTGTCCGATAAGGGATGTGCACAGAAAAGGGGTGATCGACATGAAGGAACCCGCCAAGGACATTTCCGTTCAACAAAAATTCGATGCGAAGCCGGACCGTCCCCCGTGTCGACGGGGCGTCGCTCTCGCCCGGTGTCCCGTGCCGCCCCGGCGTAGCCTGGAAGTGGACTCGGGGATCGGACCTTTTCCACCGCCGGGAGTGCGCGATGGCCGGCATCGTACGAAAGAGCTTCGACTCAGCGGACGAGACGCGTCCCTTCGAGGACGGCAAGGGCAGGCTGGACCTGGTCAAGGGTGACGGCGGCTCGGTGGGCCGGGCCGTCTTCGAGCCGGGCTGGCAGTGGTCCAAGCACGTCAAGCCCATCGCGGGCACCGACAGTTGCCAGGCGTCGCACGTCGGGTACGTGGTCAGCGGCCGGATGAAGGTCGTCATGGACGACGGTGAGACGACGGAGTTCGGCGCGGGAGACTACATGGAGGTCAAGCCCGGACACGACGCGTGGGTCCTCGGCGAAGAGCCCTGCGTGGCCCTCGACTGGACGGGCTTCACCGACTACGCCCTGCCGCCGTCCTCCTGACGGCCCGTCCGCTCCCGGCCGCACCCCGGAAGTCCTCCGGGGTGCGGCCGGTGGCGGAGGCCCGCGAACTGCGCGTCGAGGGCGGGACCACTGCCTCACCGGCCACTGGCGCAAGGCGCGGCCGCACCCGGGCGGACCTTCACGGTGACGGGGCGGCCCCTGTGGGGCCGCCTCCTCCGGAGCGCCCCCGCGACCGCTCGACGGGCACCCACGCGCCGCCCTCGCCCTACGACCGCGCGGGCACGTGGGCACGCGGGAAGAGGTGATCGCCCGCGTGGACGGATCCGACATCGCGGTCGAGGGCGCGGCCCTGCCGCTCCGGGCGGGGGCCGGGAGCCCGGGATCACGCCGCGCGCGGTCGACGGCCTCCGCCGGAGCGTCCGAGCCGTCGGCCTCACCGCCGGGCCCCGCCGCTTCCACGACGCCGTCGAGATCCCGCGGGCCGTCCTCGACGACCTCGACGCCCGGCCTCCGCGGCCCCGTCCGGGACCGTCTCGGATCGGTGCGCTCCACCGGCACCGACGTGGTCGTCACCGGCCGGATCCTGGCCGTCGCCCGCCTCGGCCTCATCCCGGACCGCGCCCGAGACGGCCTCGAGGCGCCCGCGGAGCCCTATCCGTAGGCGTCGGTGACGCAGTCGGCGGCGCAGCGCCGGTGTTCGAACCGCTGACGGAGCGCCGCCGCCGCGTGCCGCCGCTCCACCTCCGCGTGGCCGTACCGCTCCTCGGCCATCCGCACCACCGCCCCGACACTGACGATCGCGGGCTCGCCCTCGCCGGCGGACCGGCGGGCCTCCGCGATCACCTGGTCGGCCGCTCGCCGGAGGTCACGGGCGTACTCCCGCCGGGCGACGGACCGCGCCCGCGAGGCCGCGAACGGCCGCACGGCCCGCCCCTTCCAGACCACCCCGGCGGCCATGAGGCCGGCCCCGGACAGGAACCAGAGCGTCCACCCCACGGCTCCGGCGTCCCACTTCATCGCCGCCGCCTTCCCCCCGGCCCTGCGGGCCCCTTCTCCGAGGCTCCGAGGCTCCGAGTCTAGGGGCGCCGTCCGTGCGCCGTTCCCGTGCCGCGCCCGCGCCGTCCCGGCGCCGCGTCCGTGCCGCGTCCAGGGGGGAGGCCGGGGACGGGGCGCCGGAAGCAGGGAATTGACACGTGTAAGTATGCGGTGACACGCTCCTCTCTCCGGCCCCATGTGCCCGCACGTGCCCGCACAGAAGGAGCAGCGCCCCATGAGCACCACCGTCACCACCGCCCGAGGACCCGTGCGCGGCGAGCGCCGTGCGGACGGAAGCCTGCGTTTCCTGGGCATCCCGTACGCACAGCCGCCCGTCGGCGACCTCCGCTTCGCGGCTCCCGTGCCGCCGGAGCCCTGGTCGGAGCCGCTGGACGCGACCGCGTACGGACCGACGGCCCAGCGCCGTCCGTTCGCGGAGGTCACGACGATCCCGGAGCCGTCGGTCCCGGGTGCCGGGGTGCTGAACCTGAACGTGTTCACGCCGGCGGCGGATCCGGAGGCCGGTCTGCCGGTGCTGGTCTGGATCCACGGCGGCGGGTACGTGGCGGGTTCGGCGGCGAGCCCCTGGTACGACGGGGCCGCGTTCAACCGGGACGGAGTCGTGCTCGTCTCGGTCGGCTACCGCCTCGGGATCGAGGGCTTCCTGCACCTGGAGGGCGCGCCGGACAACCGGGGCGTACGGGACTGGATCGCGGCCCTGGAGTGGGTGCGGGACAACATCGCGGCCTTCGGCGGCGACCCCGCGAAGGTCACGATCGCCGGCCAGTCGGCGGGCGGCGGCGCCGTGCAGACGCTGCTCGCGGTCCCGTCGGCGCGGGGCCTGTTCCGGGGCGCGCTCTCCGTCTCGGGCGCGGTCGTGCGGCCCGACGGCCCCGAGGCCGCCCGCGCCGCGGCCCGGCTGTTCACGTCCCGCACCGGCGTCCCGGCGACCGCCGCCGCCCTGCGGGACCTGGCCGATGACGAACTCCTCGACCTCCAGGACCGCATGTCCGCGGCGGGCCCGGACCGCGAGGGCCTGCCGCCGATGCTGGCCCTCGCCCCCTTCGCGGACGGCGAGCTGCTCCCCGTGCCCGTCCTGGACGCCCTGACGACGGGCGGGGCCGGCGCGGACGTGCCGCTGATGCTCGGCTTCACCGAGGACGAGTTCACGATGATCCCCGCGCCCGGTCCCGGCGCCCCGCCGCTGCCCGTCCTCCTCGGCGGGCTCGGTCTGGACCCCGCCAGGGTCGGCGCCTTCACCGAGGCGTACGCGGCGGGCGGCCCGGAGCGGTACTTCGGGCAGGCGCTGACGGACACGCTCTTCCGCGCCCCGAACCTCGCCGTCGCGGACGCCCGCGCCGTCCGCGAAAGCCCCACCTGGTTCTACGAGTTCCGCTGGCGCTCGCCGGCCGCCGGGCTCGCCCTCCACTGCCTGGACCTGCCCTTCGCCTTCGACCTCCTCGACGCCGAGGGCGTCGCGACCGCCGCCGGGGACGGCCCGCCGCAGGCGCTCGCCGACGCCCTGCACCGGGCGTGGGTCGCGTTCGTCACCGACCAGGACCCGGGCGCCGACTGGCCGCGCTACACCGCCGCGGAGCGCGCCACGAAGATCTGGGACGAGGAGCCCCGGATCACCGTGGACCCCTTCCGGCGGCTCCGTGAACTCTGGCTCGACCGAAGGGGTTCAGGGGCGGCCGGCTGAAGGAGCCGGCCGACCACGCCCTCGTGCGCCCCGCGGCGGACTGGCGACGGAGATCCGGCCGGCGGTCGGGAGCCGGTGCGCCCCCTCACTGCTGGGCGTGGTCGATCGCGGCGATCTCCGCCGCCGTCGCCGTGGCCCGCCGACCCGACGGCGCCGGGCCCTTCGGAGGGGTGCAGCCGCCGGCCCCCCGGCATGCTCCTGTGCAGGCTCCCCGGGCAGTGGCCGGGCACCACGTCCTCGGCATCGGGGATCGCCTGGGTGAGCTCTCCCCGGGTGAGCTGCTTGGTCAGCGGTACATCGGTGTCGTCCTTGAAAGGCCGCACCTCGCGCGATCCGCTCGCGGACGGCGCTCCGGCGGGTGGTGCCGACCCCTCCGACACCGTGTCCGCAGAGCAGGCGGAAAGCGTGAGAGAAGACAGAAGGGCCGCTGCTGTGGCGATGTGACTCCGCGTCACGTGATCAACACCGACCCTGGCGCGCAGTGGCCCCGGCACCGGAAGCCGGGCCGTCGCTTCCGGAGCTCGCCGGTCGGCACCGGCCCGGCAGGAGGCCTTGCGCGCGTTCTCCGGGGAGACGCCGTCGCACTTGGCGCGGGCCGCGTCACGGGTGCGGTCGAGGAGCGTGGTGAGCTGGGTGCGCTCGTCCCGCGCGGGCGGCGCGCCGTCGGTTCCGGTCATCGCTCGGAGCGTCCCCGGTCGCCGCGACCGATGTCGAGGCGATCGGCGACCGCCCCGTCCCCTTACCATCGGGCTCAGTCCACCGCACCCGCCCACGGACGGATCGGAACGCCAGATGCTCGAGGACTTCGCCGACCTCTCCACGCCGCTGATCGCCGACGCCTGCGTACGGCTCGGGGAACCGCTGCGGGCCGCGCCCGCCGGGATCCTGCCCGTCGTGGCCGGGCAGCGCGTCGCCGGCCGGGTGCTGCCCGCCCGGCACTACGGAAGCGTCGACGTCTTCCTGGAGGCCCTCACGCACGCCGCACCCGGGGACGTCCTCGTCATCGACAACGCCGGCCGCCGCGACGAGGCCTGCATCGGCGACCTCGCCGTCCTGGAGGCGGAAGCGGCGGGCGCCGCCGGGGTCGTCGTCTGGGGCCTGCACCGGGACACCCCGGACCTGATCGAGATCGCACTGCCCGTCTTCTCGTACGGACGCCACGCCCCCGGCCCCGTCCGCCTCGACGACCAGGACCCGGACGCGCTGACCACCGCGCGGTTCGGCGACCACGAGGTGACCGCCGCCGACGTGGTGTTCGCCGACGACGACGGGGTGCTCTTCGTGACGGCCGACCGCGCGGACGCCGTCCTGGAAACCGCCCGGGCCCTCTTCCGCACCGAGCGGGAACAGGCCCGCCGGATCCGGACGGGGGAGACCCTGCGCACCCAGACCCGCTTCGACGAGTACCTCGCCGGCCGCGCCGAGGACCCCTCGTACACCTTCCGCCGCCACCTGCGCCGGATCGGCGGCGCTATCGAGGAGTGACCGCGACGCCCGCGGCTCAGCCCTCGAAGCCGACCGTGCCGTCCGGCAGGATCGCCTCCACGCGCGCCCCGTGCTCCACGGTCCGGCTCACCGTGCAGAACTTCTCGTGCGTCAGCCGCACCCCGCGGGCGAACACCTCGGCCGCCTTCGGGTTGTTGTCCGGCAGGTCGAACTCGTAGCTCACCCGGATCCGGCCCACCCTGCCGTCGTCCTCCGGCCCCGAGACCGACTCCACCACGATCCGCAGGTCGTCGTGGTCCACCGCCCGGGCCGTCCGGTCCACGACGAGGCCGCCGCAGCCGCCCATCGCCGCGAGCAGCAACTCGACCGGCGTGAACGACGGCTGCGCGTCCGCGTCGTCGGCGGCGGCCATCCGGACCTCCGCGCCCCGGTCGTTGCGGGCGGTCCAGTTCCGGTACCCGGTGCGGACGGTCTCGATCCGGTAGTCGGCCATGGCGGTGAGGCTCCTTCGTTCACGTGCGTGTTCCCGTACGGTACGCGCCGGGGACGGCGGGACCTCGGACGCCCCGCGCGTCCGCGCGGGCGCGGACGACCGCGCCCCACGCCTCCGACACCGCGCCCCAGACCGCCCGGAGTTCCGGCTCCGCCGCCCGCACCGACGCCACCGCCGCCCCCGGCTCGCCGCCCGCCGAGCGAAGCTGCTCCCCGTCGGCCGCCGCCCACGCCGCCACCGTCTCCGCGCCCGCCTCCGGATGGAACTGCACCGCCCAGCCCGCACCGCCCACCCGGAACGCCTGGTACGGGCAGTCGTCACCCGTCAGCAGCGGCACGGCCCCGGCCGGCAGGCGGTCCACCTCGTCCCAGTGCCACTGCGCCGCCGGAGCGCCCTCCGGCACCCCGCCGAACACCGGGTCGCCCGCGGCGGCGGGCAGCCTGCGCAGCGGTACGGCACCCACCTCGGGCCCCTGGGCCCGGCGCGACACCGAACCGCCCAGGGCGTGGGCGACGATCTGACCGCCCAGGCATATCCCGAGCAGCGGCACCTCCCCGGCCACGGCCTCGCGGACGAGCGCACGGACCCCGGGCAGCCAGGGCGCGGCCCCGTCGTCCTCGCAGTTGACGGCCCCGCCGAGGACGATCAGCCCCGCGTGGCCGCCCAGCGTCCCCGGGAGCTCCTCGCCCCGCCAGGCGCGTATCACGTCCAGGCGGAGCCCGGTCCGCACGAGCTGCTCGCCGACCAGGCCGGGACCGGCGTCCTCCTCGTGCTGCACGACGAGCACGGCCGGCCCGCCGTGCTCCGCCGCGCCCGTTCCGGCCGCACCGGTCTCCCTCGTCTCCGTCGTCACGGTCGCCCCGCCTCCACGTCCTCTGCCCCGGAACGCCCAGGCGCGTTCGCTCACCCGAGGATCGCCGAAGGAACGCCGGTGCGGGAGCCCCTTGAGGACCTGCGCGCGAGCACGTCTGAGTAGCGCGGTACGGGCGGCTGAGTACGCCGACCGATACGGCGGACCGCCGCCCGCTGATGGACTGGGGTCATGACCTTCGACGCCCGGCGCGACCGCCGCCTCCAGCACGTCACCGCCACCGGCACGGCCCTCGCGGTGGCCCTCGGTCCGCTGGTCCTCGGCGCGCTGTTCGCCAAGTCGGTCGGAGGGGACCCGATGGTCTCCGTCAACGCCCTGATCGCGGGCGGCGGCCAGCGCGCCCGGATCTCCCGCGCCCAGCTGCGGTCCGGCGTCCGACTGCGCCCGGGGGCCCGGACGCGCCCCGGTACGCGCCCGCGGAGCCGTGGGGCCGTCGTGCGGCCCGGCTCGGTCGTGCGGCCCGGCTCGGTCGTGCGGCCCGGCTCGGTCGCGCGATTCGGCTCAGTCGCGCGGCTTGCGCGCCAGGAGGAAGGCCTGGGGCGTCTTCTCCTCGGGGTCCGGCTCCCGTACCAGACGGGCCGACTCGGTCAGTCCCGCCGCCGACAGCAGGCCCGCCAGACGGTCGGGTGACCGGCGGTACACGTCGAGGGCGACCTCGTGCCCGTACGCCCGCTCCAGACGCACCCGCTCGTCGCCCACCTTGAATGCGACCAGCGCGTGCCCGCCCGGCGCGAGGACCCGGTGGAACTCGGCGAAGGAGGCGACGAGCTCGTCCTCGGGCATGTGGACCGTCGAGTACCAGGAGAGGACCCCGCCGAGCGAGGCGTCCGCCAGGTCGAGCGCCGTCATGGAACCCACCTCGAAGCGCAGCCCCGGATAGGTCTCCCGGGCGACCGCGATCATCCCGGGCGACAGGTCCACACCGAAGGCGTCGGCGCCCAGGTCCCGCAGATGGGAGGTCACCCGGCCCGTCCCGCAGCCCAGATCGCCGATCGCGCGCGGCCCGTCCGCCGCCTCCGCCTTCTCCACGAAGCCGGCGATCATCGCCCGGTCCAGCGGCATCGTCGCCAACTGGCCGGCGAGCAGCCGCTCGTAGTCGGCGGCGACGGTGTCGTACGAGCGGCGGGTGGCGGTGACGTGCGCGGCTTCGGTCATGAACGGGACCCTATGGCAGCGCCTCCCCCACGGCGTCCGCGCAGGGCGTCCCCACAAGACGTCCACTTCCGAACGGCTCCCGTAGGCCCCGCACATGAGCGATGATCGTCACCTCTGAGGATACCCGGGAGTAACCCGCCGGGTTCATGGCGAAAGGCGCAACGAATGGCGAGGCGGCACCCCGAGCGGGACGACGACCACACGAGCGGCACCGGGGACGCGCGCCCGGCCGGCCGGAGCGAACCCGGCGTCGGACGGCGCCGCTTCCTCGGATACGTCCTGGCGGCGCCCACCCTGACCGTCGCCGCCCAGCTCGGCGCCGAGGCCCTCGCCCCGCGCCGGGCGGCCGCGGCGACACCGGCTCTCGTCCCCTCGCTGCCGGGCCCGGCCGAACTCCTCGACCTCAACGAGCTGCTCACGCTCGCGGCCCTGCCCACCAGCAACCTCATCACCATCCGCGTCGACGCCGACGGCACCGCCCACTTCGCCCTGCCCCGCGCCGAGGTCGGCCAGGGCGTCACCACCTCCAGCGCGATGATCGTCGCGGAGGAACTCGACCTGCCCCTGGACAAGGTGAAGGTCACCCTCGCCGACGCCCGCCCCGAGCTGCTCTTCAACCAGCTCACCGGCGGCTCCAACACCACCTACTCCACCTACACCCCCATCCGGGTCGCCGCCGCCCTCGCCCGCGGACGGCTCCTGCGCGCGGCCTCCCTCGTCCTCGGCGAGGCCGTCGAGACCCTCACGACGAAGGCCGGCGCCGTCGTCTCCCCGGCCGGCGCGCTCCTCGGCTACGGCGAACTGGCCGTCAAGGCCGCCGCCCTCACCGACGCGGCGGTGGAGGTCACGCTCAAGGACCCGGACCGCTTCCGCGTCATCGGCACCGGACAGCGCCGGGTGGACGCCCTCGAAGCGGTCACCGGACGCAAGAAGTTCGCCATGGACCTCCAGGTTCCGGACGCGCTGCCCACCATGGTCTGCCGCCCGCCGACCATCAACGGCACGGTCCGCTCCGTGGCCAACCTCGCCGAGGTCCGGGCCATGCCCGGCATCACCGACGTCGTCACCGTCTCCACCGGCGTCGCCGTCCGCGGCCGCACCTTCGGCCAGTGCGTCGACGCCGTCCGCGCCCTCAGGGTCGACTGGGGGCCGGGCACGGCCGAGGGCGCCTCCGACGCCACGGTCCTGGCGGAGCTCCGCCGGGCCGAACTCCCGCTGGTGGTACCGCCGCTGCCGCTCCTCACCAAGGCGGTCGACGCCCGCTTCACCTTCCACTTCGCCAGCAACGCCGCCCTGGAGACCAACTGCGCGATCGCCGACGTACGGAAGGACTCCGCCGAGATCTGGGCCTCGCTCAAGGCGCCGATCGTCGCCCAGGAGCAGATCGCCCTCAAGCTCGGCCTGCCGCCCGCCGCCGTCCGCGTCCACGTCACCGAGGGCGGCGGCTCCTTCGGCCGCAAGCTGTTCTCCGACGCCGCCCACGAGGCCGCCGAGATCTCCCGGGCCCTCGGCAAACCGGTGAAGCTGATGTGGCACCGCACCGACGACTTCCGCCAGGGCCGTACGCACCCGATGTCCACCTCCCGGGTCCGGGCCACGTACTCGCTCGGCGAGGTCCTCACGTACGAGCAGCGCCACACCTCCGTGGCCACCGACTTCGGGCACGGCGTCGGCGAGGTCCTCACGGCGGAGGCGGCCCGGCTGCCCGTCGCCGACGCCACCTTCTCCGAGACGATGTTCCAGCTCACCCAGATCAGCCCCTACCACCTCGGCGTCACCACCCAGCTCCTCGCCGAGACCGACAAGGGCTTCAACACCGGGTCCATGCGGAACATCTACTCGCCCAACGTCCGATGCGCCCAGGAGCTCGTCATGGACGAACTGGCCAAGAGGACGGGCCAGGACGGGTACGCGATGCGGCGCCGGCTCCTCAAGGACGCGCGGGCCCGCGCGGTCCTCGACAAGGTCGCCGAGGCGGGGGAGTGGGGCCGGAGCATGCCCGCCGGCACGGGCCAGGGCATCGCCGTCCACACCGAGTACCACTCCGCCGTCGCGATCCTCGCCGAGATCGACTGCCGGCCCGAGACCACCGGACGCAAGATCCCGGGCGCGTACACCGGGCCGCGCGTGACCAAGGTCGTCTGCGCCGTGGACGTCGGCCTCGCGGTCAACCCGCGCGGTCTGGAGGCCCAGATGATGGGCGGCATCGCCGACGGCATCGCCATCACCCTGACGTCCGGACTCCACCTGAGCGACGGGCACTTCCTCGAAGGCAGCTGGGACCAGTACTTCTACACCCGGCAGTGGAACACCCCGCCCGAGCTGGAGATCATCGTGATGCCGCCGAGCGGCGACGAGCCGGGCGGCGCGGGAGAGCTGGCGGTCGCCGGCGCCATGGCCGCCGTCGCCTGCGCCTACGGCCGGGCCACCGGCACGATGCCGACGGTCTTCCCCGTCAACCACGCCGAGCCGCTCGCCTTCACGCCCCTGCCGACCGTCCCGCCCGTCCCGGCCTCGCCCACCGACGGCCGCGACCGCACCATCTGAGACCTGGAGCCCCCGTGCCGCAGCACACCTTCATCCTGAACGGCAAGGCCGTCACCGCCGACGTCGAGGGCGACGTCCGGCTCCTCTGGGTCCTCCGGGACGTCCTCGGCGTCACCGGTCCCAAGTACGGCTGCGGGGTCGGCGTCTGCCGGGCCTGTACGAGCCACCTCAACGGCAAGGCGTTCACTCCCTGCGCCGTGCGCGTCGACGACGTGGCCCCGACCGACGAGATCACCACCATCGAGGGCCTCCCTGACACCGTCGGCGCCGAACTCCACCCCATGCAGGAGGCCTGGCTCGACCTCGACGTCGCCCAGTGCGGCTTCTGCCAGCCGGGCCAGATCATGGCCGCGGTGGCCACCGTCCGCCGGGCGCGCGAGGCCGGACGCGAGGTCACCGAGGCCGACCTCGACACCATCCGCAACATCTGCCGGTGCGGCACCTACCACCGGATCCGGCAGGCAGTCCTGGAGGGCGCCCGCCGGATGGAATGAGATCGGTTCGCACCACGAAGGTATTCTTGCCGCATGGCGAGAGACGACGGCGGGAAGATGAGCGTGGTCACCGCGCTGGTGCGCGGCGCGTTCCTCGTGAACGCGGTCTACGCGGAGTCGGGCAGGGAGTACGGGCTGACGCCGCAGCAGGGCCAGCTGCTCTGCGTCCTGATGCCGGGCCCGTCCGGGATGGGTGAGCTCGGCGCCAAACTGGGGCTCGCCAAGTCCAGCCTGACCGGGCTCGTCGACCGGACCTCCCGCCTCGGCTTCGTCCGCCGCGAACCGGACCCGGGGGACCGGCGGGCCGTGCGGGTGACGCTCACCGAGGACGGCGCGCGCGTCGCCGAGGACTTCTACACGGAGACCTGCCGGCGCATCGAGGAGCTCCCCGCCGGCCTCGAAGGCCCCGACCGCGAGCGGCTGGCCGAACTGCTCGGCCGGGTCGTCCAGGACAACGAGGTCCCGGTCGTCTTCGTCGACCCGGCCTGAGCCGTACGGGCGTCCGTGCCGGAGGCTCCCGGCGTCAGGGCGCCGACCGGAGCGGCGCGAGCGTGCACCCCGGTTCCTTCCGCGTCAGGCGCGCGGCCCCCTCTCGGGGCCCCGTGGACGAGGAACGCGCGCGAGGCCCGGCTAGGCTCCGGCGCGCTTCTGCAGGCGGCTGCCACGCGGCAGGGTGACGGACATGATGTCGCTGGGGCCGTCCAGCGCGATGCGGTGCCATCGCCCGCGCGGGACGACGACCGCCGTTCCGGCCGCCAGCCTGATCTCCTCCTCCTTCCCTCCCGGCTGTTCCGGACGGAAGCAGAGGCGTATCCCGCCGGTGAGGCAGGACACGAGTTCGTCCGCGGTGGGGTGGACTTCCCAGTGGTCGCCGTGGACGTCGGCGTCGGTCTCCACGTGGAAGGTCATCAACTGCCAGCCGTCCCGTTCGGAGTCGAAGACGGGCCGCTCGGCGCGCACCCGGCCACCCTGGTCCAGGTGAATGAAGGAGGAGAAGAGATCGATCGGTGCGGTGGTCATGCCGGGACATCCGTTCTGTTCGGTGAAGTTCGTCCGGTGGGATCGGGGAGCGTGGTCATCGGGCCGGTCGGCCGTACATCGCCACGCGGTACAGGTCCGCGAGCGCTTCGTCGATGGGGTGGGGCTGCGGCTTGCCGGAGGAGTCGAGCCTGTTCCACCTCTGCGTGTTCACCGCGACGGCCATCTGCCGCTCGCCGTCGGCGCGGATCATCGCCAGCGTCCCGGCGCCCCAGACCGTGCCGCCGTTTCCCCAGAAGGTGACCTGGCCGGGCTCCTCCATCGGGTACAGGCCGAGGCCGTAGTCGATCGTCGTTCCCGCGTGGGAGACGACCGGGCCGGTGTGCCGCATCTGCGCCAGCGACGACGGGCTGACGATCTCACCGGCCAGCAGCAGGCGGTAGAAGCGGTTGAGGTCCGCGACGGTCGATATCAGCGAGCCCGCCAGGCCCGTCCATGACATGTCGTAGACGCTGTAGTCACGCGGCGGGTCGATCATGCCGAACCACGCCTCGTACATCTGCGAGTGCGGCCCGTCGACGTACGGTCCGGTGGGGAGTTCGGTGTCCCGGAGCCCGGCGCGCTCGATGACGTTCCGGGTGATGTACTGCTCGGCCGTGGTGCCGGTCACCTGTTCCAGCAGCAGGCCGAGGAGCAGGTAGTTGGTGTTGGAGTACACGCCCGGCGCACCGCCCGGGACGCCGACGGAGGGTGCGGCGACCCCCAGTCCGACGAGCTCGACGGGGTCGAAGCGCGTGAAGCGGAGGTCGTCCAGGCTGTCGGGCCGGGTGTCCGCGACGACGGGGAACGCCTTCAAGGACGGGTAGGCGTACGGGAGGTACTCGGCGAGGCCGCTGGTGTGGTTGATCAGCATCCGCACCGTGATCGCGTCGCCGCGTTCTCCGGGGACCAGCTTCGGAAGGTACCGGCCGATCGGTGCGTCGAGCCCGATCCGGCCGGCCTCGGCCAGCTGCAGGACCGCGGCGGCGGTGAAGGTCTTGGTGATGCTGCCGACGCGATGCCGCATGTCGGCGGTGACGGGGCGGCCGGTGGCGACGTCGGCGACTCCGGCGGCGCCGCGCCAGACCCGGTCGCCCGCCCGTACCTCGGCGAACAGGCCCGGTACCCCGGCGCGGTGGACGTTCTCGACGGCGGCTTCCAGCGCCGGTAAATCCAGCGGGTTCCTCACGACATTCGTCCTTTCGGATTGCCCGGATCGAGCTCCACGTCGGTCGCTCGCCCCGGGCGACAGGGCGCGTGACACGTCGGCCCGGCTGCCGCCGGACCGCTCGGCACGCTCATGTCCTCATTATGCACGCGGTGCGTGCAACACCAAGTGCATGGGTTAGACTGAGTTCGACGAGAGGGGCGAAATGGCAGGTCGAAGGCGCTGGTCGACCGATGAGATCCTGGACGCGGCAGCGGAGTTGCTGCGCACGAGCGACGCGGAGTCGTTCAGCGTGCGCAAGCTCGCCGCGACGCTCGGCACCGACTCCTCCAGCCTCTACCGGCACTTCCGCAGCAAGACGGAACTGCTGCGCGCGGTCGCCGACCGGATCCTCCTGGCCTCCATGGACGGCTACCGCGCCGAGGGCGACTGGAAGCAGCGCATCACCGCCCTGGCCCTGCGCTTGAGAGAGGCGTTCGGGCAGCAGCCCCAGCTCGCCGCGGTCTGGGGACGGTACGCCTCGGGCGGCGCCGGTTCCCGACTGGTCATGGAAGAGGTGCTGCAGGCCCTGCGCGCCTCGGGACTGCCCGACGAGGAGATCCCGGCGCGCTATCACCGGCTCGCGGTCCTCATCGCCGCGTTGATCGCCTCCGAGGCCGGAGTCAGCACCATCACCCCGGAGGAGTACGAACAGGGCATGGAGCTGTTCCGCGTCGCGGTGCTCGGCGCCGACCCCGAACGCTTCCCCGCCCTGGCCCACTTCGCCCGCGACGTCCGCCCCCTCGGGGCGGACCGCCGCGCCGCGTTCGAGGAGATCCTCGCCGCCCACCTCGCCCACATCGAGGCCGCGATCCGCCCGAGCAGGCCCACCGGCTCGTGAGCGGACCTGATGCGGCGCCGGTCCGGAGGCGGCTGCGGCCTCGCGGTCCTGGTCCTGGTCCCGTCGGGGAGACCGCCGAGGAATCGGAACGCCTGCGTTCCCCCACGGTCTGACAGGCCCCGAACGGCCGCGGTCACGCCGGGCCTTGGTCACGCCGAGCCGTGATCATGCCGAGCCGCGGTCACGCCGAGAGGAACGGCTCCGTCAGATGCGGCGTCGCCAGGTGCAGCGCGCCGGCGGTTCCGCGGCCGAGCATGCGCTCCCTCGAGTGCCTGGCCGCCTCGGGGTCGGCCTCGTGCGCGTAGGCGAGCCCGGGGTGGAGCAGCTGGAGGGCGTGCACCAGGAGGTCGCCGGTGACGAGCGCCGACTCGCGTCCGTCGGTGACCAGCACGCTCTGGTGTCCGGGCGTGTGACCGGGAGTGGCGACCGCGCGCCCGGCGCGCAGCGGGGTGTCCCCGTCGAGGAGCCGGAGCCGGCCGGCGGCCGCGAGCGGGTCGGTGAGGGTCTCGCGAAGCTGCGGGTTGAGGGTGTCGAGGGCGTCGAACTCGGCCCGCTGGAGCAGGTATTCGGCGTTCGGGAAATAGGGGCGGCGGCCGCCGGCCGAAGCGTCGCCTTCCGCCGGGCCGCCCGTCGACGGGACGGCCGCCTCGCTCACGACCGCCCACCCGACGTGGTCGGTGTGCAGATGGGTGAGCACCACGGTGTCGACTTCGGCAGGGTCGATGCCCGCGGCGGCGAGCGACGCGGGGAGCACACCGGGCACGGGCGCCCACGAGCAGGCCGGGCTGTCCGCCGGACCGATCCCGGCGTCCACGACGGTGAGGCCCTTGTCGCCGCGGATCGCGTACGCGCGGAACTGGAGCCGCCAGCGGCCCTCGGCGTCGACCGCGCCCGGGTCGAAGCGGTCGGCCTCGGCCCACTGGGCGGCCGTGGCGCCGGGGAAGGCGTCGGCGCGCGGGGAGAAGAACGGACCCTCGGCGTCGGCGAGGGCGATGATCTCGGTCGGGCCGACGCGGAGCCGGGGAACGTCGAGGGACATGGCCGCGATCCTGTCATGCCCTTCACGCGGGCGGTGACCCGCCCGTGCCGTGATGACGATCCCGGCGGGGAGACGGTCTCCCGGTGACGCGGCCGGCGAGCCGTGACGAGCTGCCCGGACTCCTGGTCGTCCTGTGGCGGGGCCGTCCTGCGGCGGGAGCGTCCTGTGGCAGGTCGCTGCCGTGGCCCGGAGCGGGTCGGGCTACGTCGGCGAACCCGTCGCCAACTTCTCCCGCACCACGGAGAGGTACTCCGCCACCGCGTCCCGGTTCCGGGTCAGGCAGCGGATCCGGGCGGTCATCCGGTCCCGTTCGTTCTCCAGGGTCTCCAGCATCTCCGGGGTCGCGTCGGAGAAGTGGATGACCCTCGGCTTGTTCAGGCACGGGAGGATCTGCTTGATGATCCGGGTGGGCAGTCCGGCGTCCAGCAGGCCCCGGATCTGCATCACCCGGTCGACGTTCGACTCGTCGTAGACGCGGTAGCCGTTCGGCAGCCGGTCCGCGACGATGAGGCCCTGCTCCTCGTAGTACCGCAGCAGCCTGCGCGGTGTTCCGGTGCGCTCGGACAACTCGCCGATCCGCATGGGAAGCCCCCTCCAGGGAATCGCTTGACCTTCACATCGATGTGAGGGTTCGAGCATACGGACATGACCCACGACACGACAGCGGCGGCCGGTCCCGCCACCTCCACGTCCGAGCAACTCCGCCCCCGATCGGGCCGGTTGCCCCTCCCTGCCCTCCTCGCCCTCGCCACCGCCGTCTTCGTCACCAGCCTCACCGAGACCCTCCCGGCCGGGGTCCTGCCCGGCATGAGCGCCGACCTCGGCGTCGGCGAGGCCGCCATGGGCCAGTCGGTCACCGGCTACGCCCTCGGCACGGCCCTCACCGCCGTCCCCCTGGCCGCCCGCACCGCCGGCCTGCGCCGCAAGCGCCTGCTGCTCACCTCGACGGCCGGCTTCGCCGCCGCCAACACGGTCACGGCCGTCTCCTCCTGGTACGCCCTCACCATGGGCGCCCGGTTCCTCGCCGGGGTCGCCGCGGGCGTCGCCTGGGCCCTGCTCGCCGGATACGCCCGTCGTCTCGCCCCGGCGCACCTCCAGGGCCGGGCGGTCGCCGTCGCGATGACCGGCATCCCGCTCGCGCTCTCCCTCGGCGTCCCGGCCGGCACCTTCCTCGGCGAGGCCGTCGGCTGGCGGGCCGCCTTCACCGCCATGACCGTGATCGCCGTCGTGCTCCTCGGCTGGATCGCCCTCGCCGTCCCCGACCTGCCGGGCGAGCCGCGCGGCGGGCGGGCCCCGGTCGCCCGCACCCTGAGGGTCCCCGGCGTCCTGCCCGTCCTCGCCGTCACCTTCACCCTCGTCCTGGCCCACACCGTCCTCTACACCTACGTCGCGGCCTACCTCGACCACCTCGGCCTCGCCGGCTCCACCGGCCTCGTCCTGCTGGTCTTCGGCGCCGCCTCGCTCGCCGGGATCTGGTTCACGGGCCGTCACATCGACCGCCGGCTCCGGGCCCTGACCCTCGCCGGAACGATCCTCTTCGCCGTCGCCGCGGCCGCGTTCGCCGTCCCCGCGGCGAGCACCGCCCTGGTCCTCGTGACCGCCGCGCTCTGGGGCCTCGGCTGGGGCGGCGCGCCCACCCTCCTGCAGACGGCCGTCGCCGAGGCGGGCGGGGACGACGCCGACACCGCACAGACGATGCTGGTCAGCCTCTGGAACGCGGCCATGGCGGCGGGCGGCGTCGCGGGCGGCCTCCTCCTCGACGGGCTCGGCGCCGGCGCCCTGCCCTGGAGCGTCCTCGTGCTGCTCGTCCCGGTGGTCGCCGTGGTGGCCGGCGCCCGCGCCCACGGCTTCCCGGCCCGCGGGTGACCGGGTCCTGTCCCCCCGTGAGAACACGGAGGCCCCCACCGCGCGCGGTGGGGGCCTCCGTCCGTCTCGGACCCGGGGGTCAGACCGTCGGCGGCACCCGGGACGGGCGGCCCGAGCCGCGCGTCAGGACGTAGCCGCCGATGCCCGCGAGCGCTGCCAGGACGCCGCCCGCGAGGGTCCAGATCCAGCGGTCGGACCACCAGCCGGAGGACCAGCCGTCCTCCGGGGCCGCCGCCTCGACGGCGGTCTTCCGGCCGGCGTCCTCGTCCGCCTTCGCCCGGTCGGCGGTGGTCGCCCCCGGGACGAGCGGCGCGGCGAGCGAACCGTCCGTGGCGTAGGCGCCGCCCTCGTCGAGGACGTCGGCTCCGATCCGCGCGGTGAAGGGCTGGCCGAGGTCCTCGTCCGGGCCGCCGGTGACGGTCAGCCGGACGTAGTAGCTGCCGGGCAGCGGGTCGTTCGCCCAGGCGTCGGCCGAGGCGCGGACCGGGCGCAGCACACAGGCCAGCTCCACGGTCGCGGCCTCCTTCGCCGCCGTGCGGGACTGCATCCCGTACATGCACGGCTGACGCCGCCGCAGCCCGTCGTACACGTCGACCCGCCAGGTGGCGGGCCCGTGCCGCAGCGCCGCGTCGGGCAGCGTGACCGTGGCCTTCACGGTCGGCCGCTCCCCGGTGTCCGCCGGGAACACCCAGTACAGGTAGTCGCCCGTGGCGGCCTGCGCCGTGGCCTGCTGACCCGGCAGGAACCGGGCGGCGGTGCGGAAGGTGGTGCCGGCCTCGGTGGGGCCGGCCTCCTCGGAGGAGGACGCCGAGGGGCTGGGAGCGTCGGCCAGGGCGGCCGGGGCCGCGAGGCCGAGCAGGGCGGCGCCCGCGAGCGCGGCCGTGGCGAGCATGCGTACGGTACGCATCAGTTGGTCCTCCAGACAGCGACGCGCCAGCGGGACAGCCAGCCCCAGAGCAGACCGGCCAGGAAGCCGGCGAGGACCAGCACGCCGAGCAGCCACCAGCCGCGGCCGAGACCGAACGAGGCGACGTCCGACGCGCTCGACGGGCCGTCGACGACGTCCACCGTCAGCTCGACCGGCATGCCCGGCGTCGTCTTGACCGACGGGGGAGCGGAGAAGGAGTTGCTGACCTGGAGGCAGACCGTCTCGGCCGCCGGCTTGGCGTCCCCGGGGCCGCCGTCGAGCTCCGGCTTCGGGTAGCGCAGCCCGGTCGAGATCACGTCCGTGCGCCCGTCGCCCGCCTCGGAGCCGCGGACGATCTCCCGGCCGTGGAGCGTGACGGCGCGCAGCAGCACCCCGTAGTCGTTGTTGACGGCCCGGTCGGCCGACACGCTGACGGAGGCCCGGAGTTCCTGGCCGGGCAGCAGGTCCACCCGGTACCAGCGGTGCTCGCCGAAGGACTCGCGGTCCGTGTAGAGGCCGGGCTGCAGCCGCGGCGCCTTCTCGCACCGCGCCGCGCCCTCGGTGGCCACGGGGGTGACGACGGGGTCGGCCGCTCGGTCGACCAACTGCTTGACGCGCCGGGAGAGTTCCTCGGTGCGGTGAACCGAGGTGTACGTGCCTCCGGTGGCCTCCGCGATGCAGGTGAGCTGCTGCCGGGTCTTGGCGTCCGGCACGAGGCCCAGGGTGTCGATGACGAGGTGGATGCCCTTCGCCGCGATCTCGCGGGCCACCTGGCACGGGTCGAGCGGGGCGCAGGTGTCCTCGCCGTCGGTGATGAGGACGATCCGCTTGGTCGCCCCGTCCTCGCCGAGGTCGTCGGCCGCGCCGAGCAGCGCCGGGCCGATCGGCGTCCAGCCGGTCGGGGCGAGGGTGGCCACCGCGGTCTTGGCCTCGGTCCGGTCGAGCGGCCCGACCGGGTACAGCGAGCGGGTGTCCTTGCAGCCGCGCTTGCGGTCGTTGCCGGGGTAGTCGGCGCCGAGCGTGCGGATGCCGAGCCGCACCTCCTCGGGCACCGCGTCGAGGACCTCGTTGAAGGCCTGCTTGGCGGCGCTCATGCGGGACTTGCCGTCGATGTCCTTGGCCCGCATGGAGCCGCTGACGTCGAGGACCAGCTCGACCTTGGGGGATTCCTTCGCCACCGGCTCGTCGGCGGCCGCGCCCGTCGGCAGGAGCGCGACGCTCAGGGCGGCGAGCAGCGCGCAGGCCCCGGTCGCCAGCCGTTTTCTCGTGATCATCGCCGGATCGTATTGATGATCGTCCGACAAACCAAAACGGGGATGGGTCCTGTCATCCCTGGCTGTTGAGGAAGCCGATGAGGCAGGCGCCCCACCAGCCGGTCTGGCTGACGGCCGCGGCGAGGCCCGAGCGGACGAGCAGCCCGCGGGGGGCGGTTCCGGCGCGGTGCGCGTCGAGGAGCTGGCCGAGCCGGTGCGCCCACAGGCCGTTGAGGGTGACGGCGACGACGAGGCCCAGCTTGACCAGGGTCAGCGGGGAGTGGAGGTCGGGGCGGAGGAAGAGGCCGGAGACGACGAGTCCGCCGAGCCCGGCCCAGATCGGCGTCTGGAGGGAGACGGCCGTGTCGAGGACGGTGGCGAGCGGTCGCTTCCCGGTCACCCAGAGCAGGGCGAGCCAGTCGACGGCGAGGACCGAACCGAGCCCGACGACGAGGAAGGCGACGTGGAAGAAGCGGGCCACAGTCAGCAGCGAGGCGTCCGCGTGGACGTGTCCGGCGGTCCAGCAGGCCGCCGCGATGCCGGCGGTTGCGACGAGCCCGAGGGCGGTGAGGAGCCAGGAAGGGGTGAGCTCCTGCGCGGGTCTGAGCTCCTGCGCGGTTCTGGACATGCGTTGATCTTCCGGATGTAAGGACGGTGTAACTAAGGTAAGGCGAAGCTAAGTGTCGCTAGTGTGCACGTCAAGCCCGTGTGGTGCACGTCCCAGCCCTCGGAAGCGCCGGTCA
Organism: Streptomyces sp. NK15101; assembly: GCF_020400725.1. Taxonomy (GTDB): domain Bacteria; phylum Actinomycetota; class Actinomycetes; order Streptomycetales; family Streptomycetaceae; genus Streptomyces. The sequence continues at coordinate 85,956 of NZ_JAINVG010000016.1, forward strand.
GCGGGGCTCCGGGTCATGGACCGGCGACTGCTTCGGCGAGGTGACGGGCTCCGACGGTGACCGCCTGGACGCCCCGGAGGTCCAGGCGGCCCGGTCGAAGGCTCGGGGACGGGTGTGCTGCTCGGGCCGTTGAGCCGCACCGGCCGACGGCGGGGGAGCGAACCGCTCCCGGTGGGGCGAAGCGCCGGAGCGAATTCTCCGCTCACCGTGGCCTTGCGGAACGTGCTCTGCTCGGACTGCTCCGATCGGCGAGCGGCCAGGCGTATTCGCTGTACTGGATGCCGAGGGCGATGTGCTTCAGGGCCTGGTTCAGGTATGGCGGCATCGGCTGCGGCAGATCGGTCATCTTGTGCCAGAACCAGCCGTCGCACCGGTGAGGCTCGGGGTTGTCGACTTCTTCGTGTGGGTGGTCGGTCTCGAAGAAGAAGGCGATTCGCTCGTCGCCGGCGTGGGTGGAGACGTGGTGCATCACGTGCACGAACCGGAGATTCTCCGGGGAGACGAGGATGCCTGTCTCCTCGCGGAGCTCGCGGGCAGCTCCGTGTCGGGCGGATTCGTGTTCCTCGAGGAGGCCGGCGGGGATCTGGAACATCCGGGGGAACACGGTCGGGTGGCGGCGTCGGCCCATGAGCAACTGGCCGTCGAAGCGGACGAGTACGTGGACGTCGGCGTAGTGGGCGGCGTACGTCGCGCCGGATCGGGCGGCCTTCTCGGGCATGGTGGTCTACCTGTCGCCGTGGTCGATGTCGCCAGGTGCCCGAGACTCACGTGCGGGGGTCTCACCCTGAGACAGCCGTGTACTGATCCTTCTGTCGAGCTCCGTCATGGTCTGGTGGAAGACGCGTTCGAGGTCCACGTTGTAGCGGTGAGCCAGGATGAGTACCGACCACAGGCAGTCGGCGAGCTCGTGTTCCAGCGCGGGCCGACCCCCCGGGTGCTCTCTCGCACCCTCCTCCGCCATGACGAGTTTGGCCAGGTCGCCGACGTCGCCCATGAAGCCGAGCACGAATTCGGTGCGTGTCCAGACCCGGCCGCGCTCACGACGGTTCAGCTCGTCGTAGCGGTCATGGATGCGGATCGCCTGCTGCTTCAGTTCGTCGAAGTCCACGGAGTCCGTCCCTTCGGGGTGGGTGGGCTGACGAGCGCTGCCCGTTTGCCGGTTCTTGCGTGACGAGGAGTCCTGGAGGCCGGGCCCGTCGTGCCGGAACGAGCGGGAGGCGTGTGACGACGGGGAAGGAGCGTCGGACGGGGTTGCGGGTTCAGGTGGAGAAGTATCGGCCCAGGACCTGGTGCAGGTAGTTCGCGCCCGGGCCGAGGCGGGCAGCCCGTTCGGCCGAGGGGACGAACGCGATCTCGTCGAGCTCGGGTACCACCCTCCGCTCCGTCTCCGACACCGCGAGCTCCGCATGCCGGCTCCGTACGAGTGCGCTGGGCACGGGCGGGGCGAGGAAGTGGAAGCCGAGGCTGCCGAACCGGGTTCCCCGCGTGAGGCCCCACAGCCGCAACTCCTCGTCGGAGGCGGGTACGCCGAGCTCCTCGGCCAGTTCACGGGCGGCATGCCGACGGAGTGACGCCATGTCCAGGGGGTGGCCGGCCGCAGGGGGTTCCGCCGAGCCGCCGGGGAGGCTCCAGCGGCCGGGCGCCGCGGTGGTGGGGGACCCGCGTCCGACCGCGAGTCCGGACTCCGTCGGCAACAGGACGGTGACGAAGACGGACCCGGGGACCTCTTCGGCCGGCCGCAGTTTCCGCAGGGCTCGATGCCGGTACGTCGTCCTTGCCCATCGCACCACCGACGGGCCGGGCCCGGGCGGGTCGATGCCCAGGCTCGCGACGAGCGGGCCGTCGAAGGTGGTGGGGTTGTGTGCCTTCGTCTCTTCCCAGAGACGGTCGACGTCACCTCGCTCCTGCGGTGACAGGGCCGGTGGAGGGTGCTCGACGAAGTCGATCTGTTGCGCGTCGAGGAACTCGACAGGGAGATGTCCCGGCTGCATCGGAGGTCCTTCCCGCCCGTCGGGGCGCTCGGATCGATCGAATGTGGCGAGTGCGGCCCCCGCACCGGCTGCTCTGGTTCGGAGACGTTGGATCGCTTCCTCTCGGCAGCTCCAGGTCATGGCTGGTGCGGGAATGGGACGGAAGCCGAGCTCGGTGCAGAGGAGGAGTCCGTCGGGGGAGGCGTTGAGGCGGACGGAGGAGCAGCCCTGGTCGGCGAGCCACTGCATGGTTGCCGCGACGACGCAGGGGCCTTCGAGGGGATCGGCGAAAGCCGCCTCGCACGCCCTGACCCGTTCGCCGTCCGGTGTGGGCCGCCCGGTGTCGAGCATGGTGCGGCGCAGGCAGGTGAACTCGGCCGCGTCATGGCGGCCGGCGCGGCGGACGTCCAAGGTGCTCCTCCTGCAGTGCGAATCGGGTTGACGACGGAGCAGTGGATCGACCGGTTGCGTCCTGGCGCCGCCCTACAGGGTGGTGCGGGCGCGGATGACGTCGTAGAGGTGGGCGCCGTGTGCCCATCTCTACAGGTCCTCGCGGCCGACGGTGATCAGACGGTGGCGGGAGGCGAAGTCGACCGCGCCGCGCGGCCGACGGATCGCTGACCGCCGCCGCCCCACCAGTGGCCCGCCGACGGCGTCGCCGTCACCCCGGGCGCGGGGGACTGTGCCGGCGCCGCCCCTCGCATCCGAAGAACTGCGCCCACAGCACCACCACGGCGGCGATGCCGCCGATCGGCCACGGGCTCGTTTTCTTCGCAGGCCGACGGGTCGGATTCCGGCGGATGTGGCCCCGCACCCGGTGACAACCCTCAGGCGGCATGAACTCTCCCCTCCCGAAATGAGGGCCGCGCCGACGCGAACCCTCCTGACATGGATGTAGCAGCGGCCACCGACACTGACCCGGGAGAACCGCACCGCGATCACTCCAAACCGGCCATCCCCGTCAACGACCTCCCCCTGGCGGTCGAACATGAGGTGAACGGCCAGCTGGCCACGGAGAACCGATCGCCGTCCCGGTCGAGTCCGCACCGTTCGGGCCCCACACCGCAGCCGGAGAAACCCCTGGTCGCAGCACTCTGCCCGGTGGAGCGAAGTTGGCGAGAAAGGCAGGGGCGCGCTCCCCGCGTACGCGCGTTGCGCCCGCCTGATCGCAGAGGTACGGCGTGACGGCGCCCACCGGGTGCTGGAGTACGGGCAAGGCGTACCTGTCGGGGTGCCCGCCCGCACCGGACCGGCCGACGGCAGCGGGACCGTGATCACCTTCCGGCCCGACGCCGAGATCTTCGAGACGCTGAAGTTCTCGTTCGACACGCTGACCGAGCGCTTCAGGGAACTGGCCTTCCTGAGCCGTGAGTCGGAGATCATCTTGGCTGATGACCGCGACCCTGCGGCGCCTCGGCCGTTCGCTTCCGCTTCCCGGGCGGCCCGGGGTCCCAGCGATCTGAGGGAAGCGCTGCTCCCCTCCTCGGTGACAGCGTGGCCACCACGTGTGTGAGGCGCTCCGGGGCTTTCGTCCGGATGTCACCGGTCAGTTACTGGTGACGGTGTCACGGGCGGTCTCGTCGACGTGGAGGGTGAAGACGTCGGGGCGGGCGTAGTGGCCGGTGGTGTCGAGGTCGAAGCGCGCGCGGGCGAGGTCGTCGAGGTCCAGCTCGGCGGTCAGGACGCCCTCGCCGCCGCGCAGCGGGCCGGCGAGGACCTCACCGAGCGGGGAGACGATGACGGAGCCGCCGTCGATCAGTACGGTGTCGGGCGCGTCGCCCTGGACGGGGTGGAGGTCGTCCGGCAGGCCGTCGCGGCGCAGGTACTGGTTGGCGGAGAGGACGAAGCAGCGGCCTTCCAGGGCGATGTGGCGCATGGTGGCCTGCCAGGCGTCGCGGTCGTCGACGGTCGGCGCACACCACAGGTCCACGCCCTTGGCGTACATCGCGGTGCGCAGGAGCGGCATGTAGTTCTCCCAGCAGATGGCCGCGCCGAGGCGAGCGGCACCAGTGTCGACGACCGGCAGGGTGGAGCCGTCGCCCTGACCCCAGAGGTAGCGCTCGGCGGCGGTGGGCATGAGCTTGCGGTGCAGGCCCAGATAGCCGTCGGGGCCGAAGAAGAGCGCGACGCAGTACAGGGTGCCGCCCTGGCGTTCGACCGCGCCGATCACGGCGTGGACGCCGAGTTCCCGGGTGACGGCGGCGAGCGTCTCGGTCTCCGGGCCGGGGATCTCGATGGCGGCGGCGTGGTAGCGGCGGAAGAGGTCACGGCCCGCGGGGGTGCGGCTGCCGACCGTGATGCCGAAGTCCAAGCCCTTGGGGTAGCCGCCGATGAACGCCTCGGGGAGGACGACGACCTCGGCGCCCCGGGAGGCGGCCTCGCGGACGAGTTCCTCGGCCCAGCCCACCGCGGCCGGTGTGTCGAAGAGCGGGGCGGCCGCCTGGACGACGGCGGCGGTCACGGTGCGGCGGGGCTCTGAGGCAGTCGTATTCATGCCCTTCACGCTAGAAACCCCTTCGCACATCCGGCAAACTAATCTTCCTGATGATCGACATCTATGAAACCGAATTCAGGAAGGCCGACCTCAACCTTCTGGTGGTCTTCGCCGCCCTGATGCGCGAGCGCAGCGTCACCCGGGCCGCCGCCGCGCTGCACCTGAGCCAGGGCGCCACCAGCGCGGCCCTCGGACGCCTGCGCGGGCTCTTCGACGACGAGCTGTTCACCCGCACGCGCACCGGTGTCGAGCCGACGCCGCGCGCCGTCGCACTGGCCCGCCGCATCGAGCCGGCCCTCGGCCTGATCCACGGCGCCGTGACCGACCGCGACCGCTTCGATCCGGCGACCGCCCGGCGCACCTTCACCCTGGGCATGTCGGACGACCTGGAGGCGGTCCTGCTGCCCCGCCTGCTGAACGCCGCGGCCGGCCTGCCGGGCATCCGGCTCGCCGTGCGGCAGGCCAGCCGCAACACCGTCGCCGACATGGTCGACCGCGGTGAGATCGACCTCGGCGTGGCCGCCGCCCCCGCGCACGGCCCCGACCACCGCAGCCAGGAGCTGTTCCCCTCCGGTTACACCTGCCTGTTCAACCCCCGCCTCCTGCCGCTCCGGACCCCGCTCACCCTCGACGACTACCTCGCCCACCCCCACCTGCTGATCTCCTACGACGGCCGGCGCGGCATCGTCGACGACGTCCTGGAAGCACGCGGCCTCACCCGCCGAGTGGTCGCCTCCACCACCCACTTCGCCGGAGCGGCCCTCCAGCTCGCGACCCTGCCCGCCCTCGCCACCGTCCCCGCCCACGCGGCCACCGTCTACGCCGACCTGCTCGACCTCACCGAGACCCCGCCCCCCATCCCGATGCCCGCGTACACCGTCAGCGCCATCTGGCACGGCAGTGTCGGCGACGACCCCGCCCACGCATGGCTCCGAGGGCTCGTCGGCGCGCCGGCTCGCGGCGGGACACCGGACGATCGGAGCGGGCCGCCCGGCTGAACGCGCCCCGGCGAGGCCGTGGTTCGGCCGGATCCACGCCCCCGACCAGTGCCGGCGGTGACGACGTCGGAGCAGGAGCCCTCGGGCGCGACCGCGCCGCCGGGTTCAACGTCGCCGCCGGGCGCCGGGTCGTGGCGCCGTCCTGCCCGAACGTGCGGGGAGGGCGACCCCGGCCAGGGGGCCGCCCTCCCTGTTTCGGGTGCTGGTTACGGCTTGCGTCCGCACCACGCCACGAGGCGGTCGATGGCCGGCGCGTCCGCGTCGACGTCCACCGCGGCCCCGAACGGCGCACCGTCACGCGGCCCTGCGGGCAGCCCGCGCCTCATGGCGGCGTACGAGATCGCCACGAGGTCGGGGTCCCAGTCCGGGAACTGTCCGGTCGCCGTGGCCATGTCCCAGGTGTGCACGGTGAATTCCGAGGTCCAGACGGCCGCGGCGGCAGCACCCGGAAGGCTGCCGAACGGCAGGGTCAGCATCCGGCCCAGGACCGCGGGATCCGCCCACGCCGCCTCGACCTCACGCACCGCGGCGTCCCACGCCTCTCGCCATTCGGTGTCCGCGAGGTCGTCGGCGACCGTGGGGAGAGTCGTCACGTCGCCGCCGCGCCCGGCGAGGGCGATCCGGCGCAGGACGGCGACGAGGTGCCCGGTCAGCCCTCGGACGGTGAACTCGGCGCAGGGCGTGGGCCCGTCGAACTGCTCGGGCCGGACCGCGGCGACGGTACGTCCGGCCAGTGCGATCGCCTTCAGAAGGCCCTGGCGAGGGTCGGCGGTGGCATCGTGGGTGACAGTGGGCCGTGGGGTGTTCTCCATCTGTGTCATGACCTCATCCTGGAACCCGAATAGGTCGTCTCCTGGCCGCTTTCCGGAAAAGAATGGCCGCTATGAGAGCCGATCGCCTGGTGGCAACCCTGCTGTTCCTCCAAACACGCGCCCGTGTGACCGTGGCCGAGGTCGCCGCCGAACTCGAAGTGTCGCCACGGACCGCACGCCGCGACCTGGAGGCCCTGTCCACCGCGGGCATCCCCGTCTACTCGCAGCGTGGCCGCGGCGGCGGCTGGTCGCTGGTCGGCGGCGCCCGTACGGACCTCACCGGGCTGACCGCCGAGGAGATCCGGGCACTGTTCCTGCTCGCGGGCCCTTCGGCGACCACGCCCGAACTCCGCACGGCACTGCGCAAGTTGGTACGTGCGCTGCCCGCACCCCTGCGTGCGGGCGCCGAGGCCGCGTCGCGGGCCGGCCTCACCGACGGCACGGACTGGTCGCGCGCCGACGTCACGGCCACCGGGTCGCACCTCGACGCGCTCCGGCGGGCCGTGGTGGACGGGATCCAGGTGCGGCTCGGGTACGCCGGGCCCGGCAAGCCCGTCGGCGTGCGAACCGTCCATCCGCTCGGGCTCGTGGCCAAGGCCGGTCACGACTACCTCGTCGCCGAGACCGAGCGGGGCTTGCGGACCTTCCGGCTCAGCCGGGTCGTCTCGGTCCAGGCGACCGGCGAGCCCGTCGTACGGCCGCCCGGCTTCGACCTTGCCACGGTCTGGCGTTCGTTCGCCGCGCGCTTGGAGGAGCGGCTGTACGCGGCGACGGTTCGTGCCCGGGCCGAGCCGGGTGCCATGGCGATCCTGGAGCGGCTGTTCGACGGGCGCCTGCACGTCGGTCCGACGCTCCCCGACGGGTGGACGGAGATACGGGTCGACGGGCCGACGCCGGAGGTCGTCGCGACACAGCTGGCCGGGCTGGGGGCGCGCATCGAGGTGCTGGACCCGCCGGAGGCGAGGGAGCGGCTCGCGCGTCTGGCGGTCGAGCTGGCCGGTGTGTACGGACCGCCGGCCCTTTCAGGTTGTGGTTTCGACCCGGGGTCTGAGGCTGTGAGGTAGGAGGCGGTCTCGTGTTCGGCGGGCGGGACGTCCGTACCTCCGCCCCCGGACCGCACTCAGCGGTGCTCGGGGTTCTCGAAGTCGAACCGGCAGCCGGCGTCCCACTCGGAGCGCTGGTTTCCGTGGGCGGGGATGCCACCGGTGTCCTTGAGCATCCTCGCCAGGTGCAGCTGGTTCCAGGTCATGAAGGTCGTGTTGCGGTTCGTGAAGTCGTTGTCCGGCCCGCCGGAGCCGGGGTCGAGGTACGACGGGCCCGGGCCGGCCTCGCCGACCCAGCCCGCGTCCGCCTGTGGCGGGACGACGTATCCGAGGTGCTGGAGGCTGTAGAGCACGTTCATCGCGCAGTGCTTCGCCCCGTCCTCGTTCCCCGTGATCAGACAGCCGCCCACGCGTCCGTAGTAGGCGTACTGACCACGTTCGTTGAGGATCGAGGAGCACGCGTACAACCGTTCGATGATCTTCTTCATGACGGAGGAGTTGTCTCCCAGCCACACGGGCCCCGCCAGGGTCAGGATGTCGGCGGCCATCACCTGCGAGTAGATCACCGGCCACTCGTCCGTCTCCCACCCGTGCTCCGTCATGTCCGGCCAGACACCGGTCGCGATGTCGATGTCCACCGCCCTGAGTACCTCGACCTGCACGCCCTGGCGCTCCATGATCCCGGTGCTGATGTCGATCAGCCCCTGCGTGTGGCTCCGCTCCGGAGAGCGCTTGAGCGTGCAGTTGATCACCAGGGCGCGAAGGTCCGTGTAGGAAGTGCCGGAGTCGGTCATCGATGTGTCCCCTTGCGGACGAGCTGGGTGGTCAGCCGGTCGAGCACGCCCGGCTGCCGACGTCGACAACGCCCCCGCTCGGTCCGGCCGAAGATCCGGTCCACTGTCTCGCCTCGTCGGGGGGAAGGACCGGTCGCCGCGCCATCGGTCGCGGAGTCGGCCGCCCGATCACCCGCACGGCCCGCACCGGTGACATGCGTCCCCGAATCAGATCGGCCCGCACGGCACCAGGATGTCCGCGACCTGCGCACCGGGCGGGCCGGAGGCCGGTCCGGTGCGACCGAACGCAGGAGGGGCCGGGCGCCCGGCCTCAGGCGGCCGCGGAGGGCGGATCCTCCGGATCGGGGTCGGGCAGCGCACGGGCCCGGACCTGCCGGGAGATCTCCTGATGCGCCCCCGTCGCGAGGATGCGCACCTCGTCCCGGTCGCTGATCTCGGCGCGGATGATGCCGGTGGGATCGGCGTAGACCGGATGGCCGCCGGACCCCGTGAGGGGCGTGCGCTCCACGATCACGACGTCCTCGGTCGCCCCCACGTCGTCGGAGAACACCAGCTCGTATCGGAGTGGGCTCATCTGTCCGATTTTACGCCGATCGGGCGAGCTCACCCGCCGGGGACCACCGCGTCGACCAGGGCGGCCAGGGCCGTCCCGAGGGCCTCGACGCCCGGACCCGCCGGTCCGCCCGGCTCGCTCATGTACAGGTCGCGCCGGATCTCGACCATCAGGGCGCTCACCCGCGGATCCCGGCCGTAGTACTCCAACGGCACGTACGTCCCGGCGAACGGGCTGTCCGTCCCCACCCCGCCGAACCCGCCGAACGCCTCCCGCGCCGCGTCGAGCAGCGCGGGCGGCGTGTGGAAGGCGTCCGTGCCCAGACAGACCGGCGGACGCGGACCGTCGCCGTGCAGCTCGTACGGCAGCCGCTCGGTCGGGTACGAGTGGACGTCGACGATCACCACCCGCCCCGCCACGGCCAGGCGCTCCGCCACGGCCCGCGTCATCGCCCGGGCGTACGGGACGAAGTACCGGTCGAGCAGCGGCCCCGGGTCGAAGCCGGCCGGCCGCAGCGTCGCGCGGTGGGTGGTCCGGGTGTAGACCGCGCCCATCCCGACGGACAGCATCTCCTCGCGCTCGTCCGGGAAGCGCTCCGGGTCGACGACGAGCCGCGAGAGCCCGTTCACGAACCGCCAGGGCGTCGCACGGGCCGTCGCCGCGGCCACGGCGGCGATCTCCGCCGTGTGGGAGTCCGTGATGTGGTCCAGCTCATGCTCCAGCTCCCCGTCGCCGAGCAGGATCCCGGCGCGCACCTCCGCGGGCACCTCGCGGGAGGAGTGCGGCACGTGGAGGAGGACGGGGGAGTCCGCCGCCCCCGGCAGGAGGCGGAAGGAGGGCGGGACGGCGGCGGGCGTGGCGCGGAACGGGACGGAGGAAGAGTCGTTCATGAGGAGATCCTGCCTCCGACCCCGCCCGCGCCGTGGCGAAACCGCTGGTTAGAGTGGTGCGAGGCCGCGCCGCCGCACCAGGCCAGGCGTGAGACCGGGCCGACTGTCGACCACAGGGACCCGTACGACCGCCCCACCCCGTCCCCGACCCGCCCGGCCACGGCCGCCTGCCCCGGAAACCTCGCATCCCATGAGCACCGACGCCGCTCTGCGTCCCGACACCGCCTCCGCCGCCCCCGCCCCCCGGGAACCGCGCCTGCCGTGGATCGCCGGCCGGGCCCCGGCCCGGCCCGCGCCCGGCGCCGCCTTCCACAGCGTCAGCGCCGCGACCGCCGCCCTCCTCGGCCTCGTCGCCATCGGTGCCCTCATCCACGAGCCCGTGCTGATACCCCCGCTGGCCGCCAGCGCCGCGCTCGTCCACTGCGCCCCCGCGCTGCCCCTGGCCCAGCCCCGCAGCGTGATCGTCGGCCACCTCCTCGGCGCCGCCGCCGGATACGCCGTGGCGGCCGTCGCCGCGCACGGCAACGCCTGGGCCGCCGCCCTCGCCGCCGGAATCACCCTGGCGCTGACCACACTGGCCCGCACCCCGCACTCGCCGGCCTGCGCGACCGCCGTCGTCATCGTGCTCCAGGCCCCCGCGCCCGGCCGGTTCGTCCCCCTGCTCTTCGGCGCCACCGTGCTGCTCGTGCTGACCGCGTTCGCCGCCTCCCGCATCCGCCGAGCCGCCCCGAGGTACCCCGCCTACTGGTGGTGAGCCCGGGGCCCGCCCCGCGTCGGACGGGGCGATTCCGCCCCAGGAGGCGTCCCGCCGACCGGGCCGCGCCCCGATCCGGCCCGGTCGGCGAGCCCCCTGGCCCCCGGCACGGCGCCCGTACGCCCTCCGCCTGATCACGTGCGCGGGCGCCTGCGGTCCGGTGCGCCCCGGTGATCCGCACCACCGGGCGCCTTCCTCCGCGGTGATCGCGTCACCTTCCGGCCGGTTCCGGCCGGAAACCGCCGCCGGGCGCCGGGACCGTCCGGAACGGGCCCCTTCAGGGCGTATGACCCCCTGTATGGCCTCCTCCTTTCCGTACCTCCGGCAGGACTTCGCCGCCTCCCTCGTCGTCTTCCTCGTCGCGCTGCCGCTCTGCATAGGCGTGGCCGTCGCCTCCGGCGTCCCCGCCGAACTGGGCCTCGTCACCGGCATCGTCGGCGGCACCGTCACCGGCCTCATGCGCGGCAGCAGCATCCAGGTCTCCGGCCCCGCCGCCGGACTCACCGTCCTCGTCCTCGACGCGGTCCGCACGCTGGGCCTCGCCGCGCTCGGCCTCGTCGTGCTCCTCGCCGGTCTGCTCCAGGTCGTCATGGGCCTGCTGCGCTGGGGCCGCTGGTTCCGGGCCATCTCCCTCTCCGTCGTCGAGGGCATGCTCGCCGGGATCGGCCTCGTCATCGTGGCCGGCCAGCTCTACGCCGCGGCCGGACTCGACGCCCCCGCCTCCGGCCCGGCCAGGCTCGCCGGACTGCCGGCCGCCCTCGGGGGCGCGGTGACCGCCGGGGCCGCCCTCGTCCCGCTCGCCGTCGCCGCCGCCACCGTCCTCGTCATCGTCGCCTGGCGGCACCTGCCCCGCCGGGCGCGGACCGTCCCCGGCGCGCTCGTCGCCGTCCTCCTCGCGGCGCTCGCGACCGCCCTGTTCGACCTGCCGGTCGCGACGGTACGGGTGAGCGGGGTCCTGGACGCGGTGCGGCCGCCGGAAGCGGACGGCCTCTCCGCCCTGACCGACCTCGCCCTGCTCGGCACCGTCCTCGCCTTCGCGCTGATCGCCTCCGCGGAGTCCCTGTTCAGCGCGGCGGCCGTGGACCGGCTGCACGACGGCCCGCCCACCGACTACGACAAGGAGCTGCTCGCCCAGGGCTTCGGCAACACGCTCTGCGGACTGCTCGGCGCGCTGCCCATGACCGCCGTGATCGTCCGCAGCTCGGCCAACGTCCAGGCGGGCGCCAGGACCAAGGCCTCCCGCGTGCTCCACGGCGTGTGGCTGCTGGTCTTCGCCGCCCTGCTGCCCGGCACCCTGGAGTACGTGCCGCTCGCGGCGCTCGCCGGCGTCCTCGTCCACGCGGGCTGGAAGCTGATCCCCTTCAGGGGCCTGGTCACCCTCTGGCGCGGCCACCGCGGCGAGGCGCTCGTCCTCGTCGTGACGGCCCTCGCGATCGTCACCGTCAACATGCTCGAAGGCGTCCTCGTCGGACTCGCCGTCTCCGTCGCCAAAGCGGCCTGGGACGCCTCCCACCTCCGCGTCGACCACACCGACGAAGGCGAGGGACCGGTGCGCGTCGGCCTCTCGGGCACCGTGACCTTCCTGCGGCTGCCCACCATCCTCGACACCCTCGAAGCGCTCCCGCGCGACCGCCCGGTCGTCCTGGACCTCTCCGGGCTCCACCACCTCGACCACGCCTGCCGGGCCGCGCTCGAATCCTGGGCCGACCGCCACCGCACGACCGGCGGCCCCGCCTCCGTGCACCTCCACGGGCCGCCCGAGCGGCATCCCGCCCGCCCCGCGGACGCCTGAGGGCCGGGGCCTGTCCTCCGGACCGGACCGGTCCCGCAGAAGCCCCGGCGGTCGTACGGAACCGGGCTTCGCTCCGGCTGTTCATCACGGGTCCCTCTTCCCGGTGCGTCGAAGGGCGAGGGGAAACGCCTGCCCGGACATGTCGGACTGGTTCGAACCCTCCCGATCCGGGGAGTTTCGTGCGATCGGGAGGAGTGGGTCCACACGGAGGGGGTACGCGGACCGGGACCGCCGAACGGACAGCGAGCAGGACGAGCAGGAGGAGGGCGTCCCCGTGCGGACCGAAGTGGCCGAGGCGACGACGACGTACGAGACGAGCGGCGGGCGGGGGGACCTTCCCGTCCTCGAAGCGCCCCACGAGGTGGCGCCCCGGGACGCGCGCGCCCTGTCGCGGGTGTTCCTCCGCGAACTCGCGGAACGGGGGGAGGGGACGGCGGAGCACCAGTACGTCCGGAACACCCTGATCGAGATGAACATGACGCTCGTGCGGTACGCGGCGGGCCGCTTCCGCGCGCGGGTCGAGGAGCGGGAGGACATCGTCCAGGTCGGCATGATCGGCCTGATCAAGGCCATCGACCGCTTCGACCTGTCCCGCGAGGTGGAGTTCACCACCTTCGCCCTCCCCTACATCGTGGGCGAGATCAAGCGGTTCTTTCGCGACACCACCTGGGCGGTCCACGTCCCGCGCCGGCTCCAGGAGGCGCGGGTGGAACTGGCGAAGGCGACCGACGAGCTGAGCTCGCGGCTCGGCCGCGCGCCCCGGGTCGCGGAACTGGCTCCCGTCATGGACCTGTCCGAGGAGCAGGTGGTCGAGGTCCAGCTGGCCGCGAACGGCTACCGGTCGGCGTCCCTGGACGCGGCGATCGGCAGCGGCGACGACGAGAACGACGACGCGGCCCTGGCCGACCTCATCGGCGAGGAGGACCCGGCGCTCGAACTCGTCGAGGACTTCCACGTCCTCGCCCCGCTCGTGGAGGCCCTCGACGAGCGCGACCGGCTGCTGCTGCACCTGCGTTTCGTCGAGGAGCTGACCCAGACGCAGATCGGCGAACGCCTCGGCGTCTCCCAGATGCACGTCTCGCGCCTCCTGTCGCGGAGCCTGGCCCGGCTGCGGGAGGGCATGGCCGGGACGGCGGCCGGCGGCTGACCGGGAGGGCACGCCCGGCGTACCGGGGCACACCGCCGGCCGGCCCGCCGCGGCCGCAGACCCGCCCCCATGCCGAGCGCGATCCCCGCCTCGGTCTGGGAGCGGGGGACCGCCGCCACCGCGCCCCGCACCGGCAGCCGCGCCGACCGGGAGAGGAGACCGAGGACGTAGGCGAGGAGCAGGGCGGGCGCGGCGCCGAGCACCGTGGCCTCCGCCGTCACCAGGAGCCCCTCGGCGAGCCGGGGCAGCGCGCGCCGGAGCTCGGCAGGGAAGGCAGTCACGCCGGGCGCCCCTCACCCCGCGCACAGGTCGGCGGTCCGCAGCGAACGGGGCGGCACCTCGCGGGCCGTGAAGCCGTACCGCCCCACGAGCCCGACGAACCGGCCGGGGGAGCCGGTGGTCTTCAGGAACTCCCGGTCGAAGGCGTCCCGCAGCCCGGTCGCCCCGGGCCGGAACACGGCCCCGCCGGCGCCGAGCTGCCGTACCCCGCCGACCACCGGGACGAACGCCTCGCCCACCTCCACCGGCGCCCCCGGTTCGTCCGGGCGAGCCGGCGCAGGGAAGACGGCGGTCAGCGCGAAGGCGTCGATCCGGGCTCACCACGTCGAACCGGCCGGCCGGCAGTCCGGGGATCGGCGCGACGAACTCCGTGAGCGCGGGCCGCGGTTCGCACACGCCGAGGGCCCCGAATACCTCCCGGTGGAGCGTCGGGGCCTCCCCGGCGAGTGCGTCGCCGTCCTGGAAGCCGTACGGCGCCTCACCGGCGAACCCGACCCGGACGAAGCCCTGTTCCCGCGGCTTCGCCAGGAGCTCCCCGTCGTCCGCGGGTGCTCCCGTCCCCGCCCGGGTGCGGGGGCGCGCGGTGAGCGGCCCGGCCGTCAGGGCGAGTCAGCCGAGGAGCGACGCCGTGGTGAGGAAGCGTCGGCGGCCGAGCGGCGCGGCTCCGCTCATGCCGGCTCCTCCGGACGCGCGGCGATGAAGGAGGGGCGCCGGACCGGGGCTGCGAAGGGGGCCTCGGGCGCGTTCTCGACGCTGTTGAAGACGAGGAACACATTGCTGCGGGGGTACGGGGTGATGTTGTCGCCCGAGCCGTGCAGGGCGTTGCAGTCGAACCAGGTGGCCGATCCCGCCGGGCCCGTGAAGTGCCGGATGCCGCAGGCGTCGGCGAAGGTGGTGAGCGCCTCGTGGGACGGCGTGCCGGCGTCCTGCATCCGCAGCGACTGCTTGTAGTTGTCCTTGGGCGTCTCGCCCGCGCAGCCGAGGAAGGTGCGGTGTGAGCCCGGCATGATCATCAGGCTGCCGTTGGTGGTGTGGTTCGGGGTGAGCGCGATCGAGACCGAGACGGTCCGCATCCGGGGCAGACCGTCCTCGGCGTGCCAGGTCTCGAAGTCGGAGTGCCAGTAGAAGCCGCTGGCGCCGAAGCCGGGCTTGACGTTGACCCGCGACTGGTGGACGTACACGTCGGAGCCGAGGATCTGGCGGGCCCGCCCCACGATCCGGGGGTCCTCGGCCAGCCGGCGGAAGACCTCGCTGATCCGGTGCACCTCGAAGACGGAGCGGATCTCCTGGGAGCGGGGCTCGACGATCGCCCGCTCGTCCGCCCGGAGGGCGGGGTCGGCGACGAGCCGGTCGAGCTCGGCGCGGAGCTCCTCGACCTCGGCCGGGGTGACGAGCTCCTCCACCGTGACGAAGCCGTCGCGGTCGTACTCCTCCAGCTCCCGGGCCCAGAAGGGGCCGGGCGTGCCGGGCTCGGACCACACGACGGGGTCCTTGCGGCCGATGAGCTCCTCCCGGGAGCCGCGGGTGGGGTAGAGGTCGACGGGACGGGTGGGTGCGGAGGCCATGGGGCGGGATGCTTCCTTTCGCGTGCGGGATCGTCGGGGGTACGAGCCGGCCTCAGGCCTGGCCGTGGTCGGGTTCCGGTTCGGTGAGGAGCGGGTAGACGCCGTTCTCGTCGTGGTCCTCGCGCCCGGTGACGGGCGGGTTGAAGACGCACAGGCAGCGGAAGTCCCGCTTGACCTTGAGGGTGTGGCGCTCGTGCCCGTCGAGCAGGTACATCGTTCCGGGCAGGATCGTGTACGTGCGCCCGGACTCGTGGTCGGTGAGCTCGGCCTCGCCGGCGGTGCAGACGACGGCCTCGACGTGGTGGGCGTACCACATGGAGGTCTCGGTGCCGGCGTACAGCACGGTCTCGTGGAGGGAGAAGCCGACCCGTTCGCGGGCCAGCACGATGCGCTTGCTCTCCCAGGTCCCGGACGCGGCCCGGACGTGCCGCTCGGTGTTCTCCAGCTCGTCGAAGGTGCGGACGATCATGGGTGGTGGCCTTTCGGGTGGATCTGTCGGGGCGGTCTCAGGCGCAGTGCCGTACGGAGCGGGCCAGCATGCCGAGGCCCTCGTCGAGTTCGTCGTCCGTCGCGGTCAGCGGCGGCAGCAGCTTGACCACCTCGCCGCGCGGCCCCGACGTCTCCAGGAGCAGACCGATCTCGAAGGCCCGCCGGCAGACGGCCGCGGCGCGCTCCCCGTCGGCGAACTCCAGGCCCCACACGAGGCCGCGCCCGCGCACCGCCAGGCCCGCGCGGCCGTCGTCGCCGCACAGGTCGAGCAGGGCGCGCTCGACCCGGTCGGCCCGGGCCAGGGTGCGCTCGCGCAGGGTGCCGTCGCGCCAGTAGGCGTCGAGGGCGGCCGTGGCGGTGACGAAGGCGGGGTTGTTGCCGCGGAAGGTGCCGTTGTGCTCGCCCGGCTCCCACAGGTCGAGCTCCGGCCGGAAGAGGCAGAGGGACATGGGCAGGCCGTAGCCGCTGATGGACTTGGACAGGGTGACGATGTCGGGCGTGATGCCCGCCTCCTCGAAGGAGAAGAAGTCGCCGGTGCGTCCGCAGCCCATCTGGATGTCGTCGACGATGAGGAGCATCTCGTGCCGGCGGCAGAGCTCCGCCAGCCCGCGCAGCCACTCGGCCCGTGCGACGTTGATGCCGCCCTCGCCCTGGACGGTCTCGACGATCACGGCCGCCGGGTGGTCGAGGCCGGAGCCGGAGTCGTCCAGGAGCCGCTCGAACCAGAGGAAGTCGGTGACCTGCCCGTCGAGGTAGTCGTCGAAGGGCATCCGGGCGGCGTGGTGCAGCGGGACGCCCGCGCCGGCGCGCTTGGCGGCGTTGCCGGTGACGGCCAGCGAGCCGAGCGACATGCCGTGGAAGGCGTTGGTGAAGGAGACGACCGTCTGGCGTCCCGTGACCTTGCGGGCGAGTTTGAGGGCGGCCTCCACGGCGTTGGTGCCGGTGGGGCCGGGGAACATCACCTTGTAGGGCAGGGCGCGGGGTTCGAGGACCGTCGTGCGGAAGGTCTCCAGGAAGGTGCGTTTGGCGGTCGTCGACATGTCGAGGCCGTGGGTGATGCCGTCGTCGGCGAGGTAGTCGAGGAGGGCGCGCTTGAGCACCGGGTTGTTGTGGCCGTAGTTGAGCGAGCCCGCTCCGGCGAAGAAGTCGAGGTACGGACGGCCGTCCTCGTCGTACAGCCGGCTCCCGCTGGCGCGTTCGAAGACGACGGGCCAGGCACGGCAGTAGCTGCGGACCTCCGATTCGACGGTCTCGAAGACGGAGGGGGCGGCGATGTCGGTCAGGGTCACGGAGTCTCTTCTCCAGGGTGTGGTGCGGGATGTGGTGCGGAGTCGGCCGGGGACGCGGGGTCGGCTCAGGGCGCCGGGGGCGCGAGGGGGCCGATGCGGTACAGCACTTCGGCCTCGTGTCCCGCCACGGGGAAGGAGGCGGACGGGAAGAGGACCTCGCGCGTGAGGTCCGCCCCGTGCCGGCGGGCGTAGGACCGGAAGAGCCGGTCGGACGCCAGGTTTCCCGGTGTGACGGTCGCCTCCACCCGGTCGAGTCCGTGCTCGGCCGCCACTCGGGCGGACAGAGCGTCGAGCAGGGTCCCGGCTACCCCGCTTCCGCGGTGCGAACCCTCCACGGCGACCTGCCAGACGAAGAGCGTTCCGGGTGCGTCGGGCCGCAGGTATCCGGTGACGAAGCCGACCGGTCGTCCGGAGGCGTCACGGGCGACGGCGGTCGTGTCGGCGAAGTCGCGGCACCACAGCAGGTAGCTGTACGGCGAGTTGAGGTCGAGTTCTCCCGAGCCGCGGGCGATCCGCCAGAGTTCGGCGCCGTCCGCGATCTCGGCCGGGCCGACGGAGAGGCCGCCGACCGGGGATGTCAGGGGGGCAGTGGTCATGGGCGCCGAAGCTACCGAGCGGACCGCGGAACTTCCTGGGTCGGAGGTCTTGTTCGAGATGGTGTCGGCGTGATAGGTGCGCCGGCGCTCTCCGTGCCGGGAACCCACTCCCGAGCGCATGGCAAATTCGATCAAAAACGGTCAAACTCACCGTTTATAACGGCTGGATAACGCCTTCGGATTGTCTGAGTCGCTCCTTCGAAAACGTGAGACGATCCGCGATTTCGCGTTTGAAGGCACCGGGAGCGGTCAGGCTTAGGGGTCGACATGGGGGGAGCCGGGCCGGACGCGTCACGTCCGGCCCGGCTCCGTACTTCCGTGGCGCTCGGGCTACCAGATCGCCTCGACCCACTCGGGGTGGTCGATGAACGGGTTCCGGTTGTGCTGGTAGGTGTTGTAGATGACGTCGTTGCGGCGCTCCTCGAAGGCGCTCGGCGGGTCCTGCTCGTTCCACTGCTTCAGCACCGAGAGGCGGCCGTGGAAGGGGATGCTGCCGTTCGTGGAGGACTCGTTCGGCTCCAGGTTCGGCCAGCCGTCGTCGCCCTCGTAGCGCACGGCCATGTAGAGGATCATGCGGGCCACGTCGCCCTTGTCGGCGTCGCGCGGCTCGAAGGAGTCGCCGTCCGTGTAGCTTCCGGGCGCGCCGCTGACCGCGCTGCCGCCGTTGTCCCAGTCCTTGTTGCCGCGGGTGCTGTTGACCTGCACGTCACAGGCGCGCAGGTGGTGCAGGTCGGTGCCGGGGCCGGCCGAGGTGCCGAAGCTCCCGTGGGACTGGGCCCAGGTGTGCTCCCGGTTCCAGTCGCCGACGTCGCCCCCGCTGAGGGACTTGCTGCGCGAGGCGCCGCTGTAGAGCAGGATCACGTTGGCGGTGTTGTTCGGGTCCTGGTCGGTCGTCTTCAGCGCGTTCCAGACGGCGTCGTACGAGATCTTGCTCTGGCTGCTGATGATGGTGTGCAGCGAGGACTTGAGGCTCGTGCCGGTCTTGCCGATCGCGTTCTTGTAGTACGTGGTGTCGTACGCGGTGGTCGTGGCGCTCGCGGGAGTCGCGGTGACCGTGGGGAGCGTGACGCCGACGAGGGTGGCGGCGACGGCGGTCGCCCACACCTTCCAGCTGCCGGTCCGCACAACGGACATGGGGGGCCCTTTCCCGGGGACGGCACGCGCGGGACGACGGGCGTCGGCTCAACGCCGTCGTTGTCTACGCGTGTTGACTTCGTGTCACCGGGAGAGTGGCACACGTCAGGTACCTGTCATGTAACGAGGAGGAGGCTGTTCCGTGACGTTCTCGCATATGGCGCGGCCGTGCGCGCCCTTAAGGAGTAACAGGGGCCTCAGGCGCCCCGTACGTCCACCGGCATCCCCTTCGGCTCCTTGATCCGCTTCATGATGATCTGCGAGTTGACCTCGGTGACCCCGGCAAGCGTCGTCAGCCGCTCGATCCACAGCCGCTCGTACGCCGCGAGGTCCGCCACCGCGATCCGCAGCAGACAGCCGGGACTCCCGAAGAGCCGGTACGCCTCGATCACGTCCGGCACGTCCTGGAGCGCCTCCTCGAAGGCCTCCACCGTCTGCCGGTCGCGCTTCACCTCCACCGAGACGAGGACCTCGAAGCCGCGCCCCACCGCCTCCGGGTCGATGATCGCCCGGTAGCCCTGGATCACCCCGTCCTGCTCCAGCTGGCGCACCCGGCGCAGGCAGGGGGAGGGGCTGAGGCCGACCCGCTGGGCCAGCTCCTGGTTGCTCAGTCGGCCGTCGTTCTGGAGCTCGCGCAAGATGTGGAGATCAATCCGGTCCATGGCGCAATTATCCACCACGATGAAACGAACAGGCGGATGATTTCGCAATCGTCTTGCGCGCCGCCTGACCTATCGTTGCGGACGCAGCAGATCTGGGTACGGAGTAAGGACGGCAGGCATGAAGCGGACGAACGACGGAGGAGCACGCCGGATCGTCGTCATCAGCACCGGCGGCACGATCGCCAGCCGCTGGCAGGGCACCGGCTACGCGGCCGACGCCTCCGGCGACGACGTCCTGGCCACCGCGCCCCTCCCCGAGGGCGTCACCGTCGAGGTCGTCGACCTGTTCAACGTGAACAGCTCCCGCATGACCTCGGCCCACCAGCTCGCCCTCCTGCGCACCGTCCACGAGACCTTCGCCGACCCCGGCGTCGACGGCATCGTCGTCACCCACGGCACCGACACCCTGGAGGAGACGGCCTTCCTCCTGGACCTCCACCACGCCGACTCCCGCCCGGTCGTCCTCACCGGCGCCCAGCGCCCCTTCGGCACCGGCGACGGCGACGGCCCCGGCAACCTCTACGACGCGCTCCAGGTCGCCGCCTCCGTCCGCGACCTCGGCGTCCTCGTCGTCTTCGACGGACGCGTCCACGCGGCGCGCGGCACCGTGAAGACCCAGACCCTCGCCGCCGACGCCTTCTCCGACCCCTCCGCCGAGCGCCTCGGCCGGGTCGGGTTCTCCCGCGTCGACATCGAGCGGCAGCCGGAGCGCCCCGCCCCGCTGCCCCTGCCGGCCGCCGCGCGGACCGCGGCGCCCGGGGCCGCCGACGCCGTCCCGCTGCCCCGCGTCGACATCGTCACGCACCACTCCGACGGCGACCCGTTCCTCCTGAACGCCGCGGTCTCCGCCGGCGCCCGGGGCATCGTCCTCGTCGCCACCGGCGCGGGCAACGCCACGCCCGAGATCGCCGCCGCCGTCGCGGACGCGGTCGCCCGGGGCGTCCTCGTCGCCGTGACCACCCGCGTCCCCGCGGGACCGCTGGCCGAGATATACACCGGCGGCGGTGCGGTCGACCTCGTCGCCGCCGGCGCCCTCCTCACCGGCACCCTCCGGGCCGGCCAGGCACGGATCGCCCTCCTCTCCACGCTCCTCGCCGAAGGCACCCACGGCGCGGGCGACCCCGCCCGCAGCACCGCGCTCCTGCGCCGCCTCCTCGAAGGACCGGTCCGCGCCGAGCCGGCCCTCGCCACCGGCGGCTCCCGCTCCGCCTCGGCGGTCGCCGCCCGCGTCTAGGCCCTGCCCCGGGCCCTGTCTCCTCCGTACCGGAGCCCGACAGGCGCACCCCACGAGCCCCGGCTCGCGGACGGCGCATCCCCCCGCCCGCCCGCGAGCCGGAATCAACCTCCCCCACCGGCGCACCGCGCCCGCCGGGCCCGCCCGGCGGCTTCGCCGTGCCCGGAAACGGCCGCCGGGGCCGTACGCGCACGCGTGGAGACCGGACGCGCCCTTCCGGCGCCGCGCACACCCGCACCCACTCCCTCCCCTCCCCAAGGACGGCCCCTCATGGTTCCCGCACCGGCCCCGCACGACGTTCCCGTCCGCCGCGAGCACGACCTGCTCGGCGACCGGGACGTCCCCGCCGACGCCTACTGGGGCGTCCACACGCTGCGCGCCACCGAGAACTTCGCCATCACCGGCACGCCCATCTCGGCCTACCCGCTGCTGATCGACGCGCTCGCCGCCGTCAAGGAGGCCGCCGCCCGCGCCAACGAGGAGCTCGGCCTGCTGCCCTCCGACAAGGCCGACGCCATCGCCGGGGCCTGCCGGGAGATCCGTACGGGACACCTGCACGACCAGTTCGTCGTGGACGTCGTCCAGGGCGGTGCCGGCACCTCCACCAACATGAACGCCAACGAGGTCGTCGCCAACCGGGCCCTGGAACTCCTCGGCCACGCCAAGGGCGACTACGACCGGCTCCACCCCAACGAGGACGTCAACCTCGGCCAGTCCACCAACGACGTCTACCCGACCGCGATCCGCATCGCGGCGATCGGCGCCGCCCGCGAGCTCCTGAAGGCGATGGCGGTCCTCCAGGACGCCTTCGCCGCCAAGGCCCTGGAGTTCCGCGAGGTCGTGAAGATGGGCCGCACCCAGCTCCAGGACGCGGTGCCCATGACGCTGGGCCAGGAGTTCTCCACGTACGCCGTGATGCTGGAGGAGGACCGCGGCCGGCTCGCCGAGGCGATCGAGCTCATCCACGAGATCAACCTCGGCGCCACCGCCATCGGCACCGGCCTCAACGCCGCCCCCGGCTACGCCGAGACCGCCCGGCGCAACCTCGCCGGACTGACCGGCCTGCCGCTCGTGACCTCCGCCAACCTCATCGAGGCCACCCAGGACTGCGGCGCCTTCGTCCAGCTCTCCGGGGTCCTCAAGCGGATCGCGGTCAAGCTCTCCAAGACCTGCAACGACCTGCGGCTGCTCTCCTCGGGGCCCCGCGCGGGCCTCGGCGAGATCAACCTGCCGCCGGTGCAGGCCGGTTCCAGCATCATGCCCGGCAAGGTCAACCCGGTGATCCCCGAGGTCGTCAACCAGGTCGCCTTCGAGGTGATCGGCAACGACATCACCATCACCATGGCGGCCGAGGCGGGACAGCTCCAGCTCAACGCCTTCGAACCGGTGATCTTCCACGCCCTCTCGAAGAGCCTGCTCTCGCTGCGCGCCGCCTGCCTCACCCTCGCCGACCGCTGCGTCACCGGCATCACCGCCAACACCGAGGCGCTCCGGGCGGCCGTGGAGAACTCCATCGGCCTCGCCACGGCGCTCAACCCGCACCTCGGCTACACCGCCGCCACGGCCATCGCCCAGGAGGCGCTCGCCACCGGCCGGGGGGTCGTCGAGCTCACCGTGGAGAAGGGCCTGCTGCCCGCCCACCGCCTCGCCGAACTCCTCACCCCCGAGCGCCTCACCGGCACCCCGGGCCCGGCCCTGACCGCGGTCCCCGGTCCGGCCCTCGCGGGCGTCCCGGGCCCGTCCCCCGCCTGACCGCCCGCTCCACCGCTCCTCCGGTACGGTGACGGGTCCCGCGCCCGTCCCCTCCGGAGGAGCAGACCCATGACGTCCACGGACCAGGCCCGGCAGGTCGTCCACCTCGTCCGCGAGGTGTTCGGCGCCGACGTCCTCGCCGCCTGCCTGCACGGCTCGGCCGTCCTCGGCGGGCTGCGGCCGGGCAGCGACACCGACGTCCTCGTGACCCTGCGCCGCCGCACGACCGGGGCCGAACGGCGCGCCCTCGTCGACGCGTTGCTCGCCGTCTCCGGGGAGCGGGCGTACGAAGGGCCCGCCCGGCCCGTCGAGCTGAGCCTCGTCGTCCACGCCGACATCCGCCCCTGGCGGTACCCGCCCGTCTGCGAGTTCCTCTACGGGGAGTGGCTCCGGGACGCGTTCGAGGCGGGCACGACACCCGCTCCCGCGCCCTGCCCCGACCTCGCCCCCCTGATCACCATGGCGCTCGCCGGGAACGCTCCGCTCTTCGGCCCGCCCCCGGCGGAGGTCTTCGACCCGGTCCCGGAGCGCGATCTGCGCGCCGCGATCGTCGCGGGCGTGCCCGAGCTGCTCGCCGACCTCGACGGCGACACCCGCAACGTGCTGCTGACCCTGGCCCGGATCCTCACCACCCTGCGCACCGGCCGGATCCGGTCGAAGGACGGGGCGGCGGCGTGGGTGCTCGGCGAGTTGCCCGAGGAGCACCGGCCGGTGCTGGCGGTCGCGCGGGAGCAGTACCTGGCGGGGGAGTACGGGGACTGGGCGGAGCTGCTGCCCGAGGCGCGGTCCCACGCCGCGTACATAGCAGAGGAGATCAAGAGGGCGTCCTCGGCCTGAAGTTACCCGGCAGTTTCTCGTGACTTCCTCGGCCGCCGGTCGTAGAACGTGTTCCCATTCACTCGCGAGTGAGGAAGATCACATGAGTGAACACGCCTTGTCCGCCCAGGGAAATCACCGCGTAAGCCGCCGCGGATTTCTCGCGGGAACAGGTTCTGTTCTCGGCGCCGCCGCCCTCGCCGGCACGATCACGGCCCCCGCCCGCGCCGAGGTCCCCGGCCTGAACTGCACCCCCGTCACCGACGGCTCCCAGGTGCGCGTCCTCGTCATCGGCACCGGCTACGGCGGCTCCGTCGCCGCCCTGCGGCTCGCCCGCGCGGGTGTGGACGTCCACATGATCGAGATGGGCATGGCCTGGGACACCCCGGGCCCCGACGGCAAGATCTTCGCCAACACCACCACCCCGGACTATCGCTCCTTCTGGCTGCGCACCCGCACCAAGCAGCCGCTGAGCCAGTTCCTCGGCTTCCCGCTCGACAAGGACGTGCCCGTCCACACCGGCATCCTCGACGCCGAGGACTTCGCCGGTATCACCGTCTACCAGGGGCGCGGCGTCGGCGGAGGCTCCCTCGTCAACGGCGGCATGGCCGTCACCCCGCTCCGGGAGCGCTTCCCGGAGATCCTCCCGACCGTCGACCCGGCCGAGATGTACGCCACCTACTACCCGCGCGCCAACGCGGGCCTGGGCGTCACCCCGGTGGACGTGAACTGGTGGGAGAACGCGGACTGCTACCAGTACGCCCGCGTCGGCCGCAGACACGCCCAGCGCTCCGGCTTCCCCTTCGTCTTCGTCCCCAACGTCTACGACTGGGACTACATGAAGCAGGAGGCCGCCGGGTCCGTCCAGAAGTCCGCCCTGGTGGGCGAGGTCATCTACGGCAACAACGCCGGCAAGAAGAGCCTCCAGAAGACGTACCTCGCCCAGGCCGCGGCCACCGGCCGGGTGAGCGTCTCCCCGCTCCACCGGGTGACCTCCGTCAGCCCGGCCGCCGCCGGCGGCTACACCGTCGTCATCGACCAGACCGACACCACCGGCGCGACCCTCGCCACCAAGACCGTCCGCGCCGACCGGGTCTTCTTCGCCGCCGGCAGCGTCGGCACCAGCAAGCTCCTCACCCGCCTCAAGGCGACCGGCGCCCTGCCGTCGCTCAACGAGCACATCGGCAAGGGCTGGGGCGACAACGGCAACGTCATGTGCGGCCGCGCCAACCACATGTGGGACCCCACCGGGAAGCTCCAGTCCTCCATGCCCACCGCGGGCATCGACAACTGGGACGCCGGCGGCGCCTTCGCCGAGGTCGCCCCGCTGCCCACCGGCATCGAGACCTACGCCTCCTTCTACCTCTCCATCACCCGCACCCCGCGCCGCGCCGAGTTCTCCTGGAACCCGGCCACCGGCAGGGTCGACCTGAGCTGGGACCGGGCCTGGAAGCAGACGTCCATCGACATGGCCAGGTCCATCTTCGACAGGATCAACAGCAAGGAGGGCACGATCTACCGCACCGACCTCTTCGGCGCGTACAAGATCTGGGGCGACCACCTCACGTACCACCCGCTCGGCGGCGCGGTCCTGGGCAGGGCGACCGACAACTACGGCCGGCTCCACGGCCACCCCGGCCTCTACGCCATCGACGGGTCCCTGATCCCCGGCAACACCAGCGTCAACCCGTTCGTCACCATCACGGCCCTCGCCGAACGCAACATCGAACGGATCGTCGCCGAGGACTTCTGACCGCCGGTACGGGGGAGAGGGGCCGGCCGGAACCCCGGCCGGCCCCTCCCCGCGGCCCTCAGCGCGTCGGCAGCACGCACACCGTGTCGAGCCCGAGCACCCGGTTGAGCCGCCCGAAAGCCAGCCACGAACCCAGGCTCATCGTCAGCTCCACGATCTCCGCCTGGCTGTACCGCGCCGTCATCCGCGCCCAGAACTCCTCGTCGAGGCCGTGGTGGTCGAGCGCGTACCGCTCCGCGTACTCGGCCGCGAGCCGCGTCCGCTCGTCGAAGGCCTCCGAGACCTCCGTCTCGCGCCACGCCGCGACGAGCCCGTCGAACCCCTCCTCGACCTTCACCCCGTCCCGGTCGGTGCGCCAGTCCAGACAGAAGCCGCAGCCGTTGATCTGCGCGATCCGCAGCCGCGCCGCCTCGAACTCGCGCAGCCCCAGGGTCGTATGGGCGTACACGGAAAGCGAGAAGTTCGCCGCCGCCGTCCCGATCTCCGGGACCATGTCGCCCCACACGTACCCGATCGGCTCCTGGCCCTCGGGAATGTCGATGATCACCGTGGTCTCCTTCCCAGCTTCCCGGCCGCCGGCCGCAGCGGCACGTCCAGCGCGTCGTACAGTCCCGGCTCCGCCGCCACCAGCCAGTCGATCGCCCCGACGAGCCGTCCCACCGCCGTGGCGTTCCCGCCCGCCGACCGGTTCCCGCCCTCGTCGGTCGCCGCCACCGTCACCTCGATCCGAGGACTCCCCTCGACGATCACCCGGTGCGCGCCGGCGCCGTCCGGCGGCACCGGCCAGTCCGGCGCGCACGAGGGGTGGATCCGGGTCACGTGCTCGATCACGATGCGGGGCTCCCCGCCGACGATCCCCTGCACCTCGAAGCGGATCGCACCCTGCGTCCCGGCCTCGAACACGCCCATCGTCCGCGTCCTCACGGTGGACTCCAGCGGGCGGCGCTCCGTCGCCTCGCGTATCCCGTCCAGCTCGGCGCCGAGGGCGCGGGCCATCAGCCGCACCTGTCCGCCCCAGATCATGGTGGGCACCGAGGGCCACAGCATGGGCGGCTCGTACTCCATCGGCCGGCCCATCCCCACCAGCTCGCGGACCGACTCCTCCTGGTCGTAGGTCGAGTAGTCGAAGATCTCCTGGCAGCGGATCACGTCCACCGCGGCGGCGAGCCCGCTCACCAGGAGCGGCAGCACGTCGTTGCCCCAGCCCGGGTCGACGCCCGAGACGAAGAGCGAACCACCTCCCTCGGCGACCGCCGCGAGCACCGGATCCCGGAACTCGGGCGGTGCGTTCCGCTGGTCGTACAGCGGATACAGGGCGGGCGTCACCACCACAGCGCCCGCCGCCACCGCCCGCACCACGTCGGCGAGCGCCCCGTCGGGCCGGGTGTCGCCGGAGGCCGCGTACACCACCGCCCCCGGCCGCCAGCCGAGCACCGCGCCGACGTCGTCGCCGGCGACCACCCCGAGATCGCGCCCGAGCCCCGCGAGCCGGCCCGCGTCACGGCCCACCTTGGCCGGATCGGACACGAGCACGGCCGCGAGCTCGAGACCCGGATGGGCGTCCACGGCGCGAATGGCCGCGCGCCCGACGTTCCCGGTACCCCACACCACCGTCCGAATCATGCGCGGAGGGTAGCGCCGGGCCCCGGAGGTTCCCAGACCCGTGACGCAACATTGTGACGGTTCGTCAGAAAGGTTGCCCGTCAGGCCAGGCGCAGGGTCACGAACGGAATCGTGTCACCCGGCAGGACGTACCGCTCCACCTCCACGAAGCCGCGCGCCAGGGCGAACCTCAGCCCCTCCCCGTTCGAGGCGAGGACCACCGTCTCCACGCCCTCGTCGCTCAGCGTCCGCGCGTGCGCGAGCCCCCGCTCGTACAGCGCGGTCCCGAAGCCCCGCCCCCGGTACTCCGGCAGCGTCCGCGCGATGACGGTCGCCGCCGGGGTCTCCCCGTCCGGCGGACGCACCGTCGAGCAACCCACCGCCACGTCCCCGAGGTACGCCACGTCGAGCCGGTTGCGGCCAGCCCGCTCCCGCACCTCCCCGGGGGAGAGCACCGCCGTCGGGACGATCGTGTTGTGCACGGCCCGCCAGTCGGCGAGCTGCTCCTCGGTCCGGGCGGGTTCGATACGAAGATCACTCATCGGAGCAGGAAAACGCGTCCCGCCGGGCGGGTCAAACGCTTTCGGCGGCGGGGAGCTCCCGGACCGCCCGCGCCAGCGCGTCCCGGACCCGGTCCGTGTCCTCCTCCGTCGTGCGCCAGTTGCTGAACGCGGCGCGCAGCGCGGGCGTCCCGTGCAGGACCGTGGGGGTCAGGAACGCCTCGCCGGAGTCGGCGACCGCCCGCGCCACGGCGGCGAGCCGCTCCGCCGTCGGACCGTCGGCCAGGGTGAAGCAGACGACGTTCAGGTGCACCGGCGCGAGGAGCCGCAGCCCGGGCACCGCCGCGATCCCCTCGCCGAGCCGCCGGGCCAGCGCGACACAGCGCTCGACGATCTCGGCGTGCCCCTCGCGCCCGTACGCGGTCAGCGAGAACCAGGCGGCCAGGGCGCGCAGCCGCCGGGAGTTCTCCGGCGTCAGATGCAGGAAGTCGGGCGTCCCGGTGGGGAGGCCCAGGTACGGCGACTCGTTGTGGAAGACCCGGACCTGGAGGTCCTGGCGGCGGGTGAACTGGACGGCGGCGTCGTACGGGACGTTCAACCACTTGTGCAGGTCCACGCAGATCGAGTCGGCGGCGTCGAGCCCGTCGACGAGCCCGGCGTGGTCGGGGGAGAGCGCGGCGAACGCGCCGAACGCGGCGTCGACGTGCAGCCAGAAGTCGTACCGCTCCTTGAGCGCGGCGATCGCCCGCAGGTCGTCGAAGTCGACCGTGTTCACCGTCCCGGCGTTCGCCACCACGACGGCGGGTCGCCCGTCCAGCGACTCCAGCGCCTCGGCCAGCGCGGCCACGTCCACGGCCTCGCGCTCCCCGCCGAGCAGCGGCACCGGCCGCAGCCGGTCCCGCCCGACGCCGAGGACGGACAGCGCCTTGGTGACGCTGGAGTGCGGGCTGCCGGACAGCACGTGGACCGGGCCGAGCGCGGCCACCCCGGCGCGGGACACCGAAACGCCCAGGCGCTCGCCCAGCCACTCCCGGGCGACGGCGAGCCCCACGGTGTTGGACATCGTGGCACCGCTGACGAACGCGCCCCCGTGCGCCTCGCTCAGCCCGAAGAGCTCCCGCAGCCAGCCCACCGTCTCGTGCTCCAGGGCGGCGACGGTCGAGCCGCCGCCGCTGGAGCCGTTCTGGTCGTAGGCGCCCGTGAGCCAGTCGCCGGCCAGCGCGGCGGGGGTGGCGCCGCCGGTCACGAAGCCGAGGTAGCGCGGGCCCGCCGAGCCGGAGAACCCGGGCTCCCAGCGCTGCGCGAACCGGTCGAGCGCGCCCTGCGCTCCGACACCGCTCCTCGGCAGCGGGCCGGGCTCGGGGGGCTTCGCGGGGGAGGCGACCGGCCGCTCCCCGATCCCGGAAAGCTCATGGGCCGCGAAGTCGCGGGCGGACTGGAGGAGTTCGGGGAGCCGGGCGAGGTCGGCGGCGAGCGTGGGATGCATGGCCTCAGGGTAGGCGGGCCGTCGGGGTCGATGCGGGGGCCAATCCGGAGGAAGTGGCCTGGTGTGGGGCTCCTCGGCCATGCCGGTCCCTCTCCGTGGCCTGCGATCGGGCGGGCCACCGGGGGACCCCGGGCTCCGGAGGATCTCGGGTCGCCGACAGCCCGGGGACCCTGGCCGCCCGGGGACGCCGACCGCTCGGGACGCCGCCGTCCGGGGATGCCGGCCGCCACCGGTCATGCGACTGCCACCGGTCATGCGACCGCCGGCGCGGGGTGGGGCGCCGGCCGGCGGTGGAGTGTCGACCGCCCGGGCATGCCGACCGCCACTGGCCATGCGACCGCCGGCCTGGTGTGGGGTGCCAGCCGCGGTGGGGTGCCGGGCCGGGGTGGGCGTCAGTCGCTGCGGTGGGTGCCGGGTCGTCCGGTCGTCCGGTCGTCCGGTCGCCGAGCCGCCGGGGTCCACCCGGTCGGCACGGCCGTCCGGCGGCCGCTTCGACGGGCCGCGCCGCCGCGGAAGGGCCGTACGGGTGAGGGCGCGGCCGCGGCGGCAGTGCCGACCGCCGAGCGGGTACGGATCGCTGCATTGCCCCCGGCCAGGAGGATGCCGTCCCATGCCCGTCCGCAAGGGCGCCCCCGCGCTGTTGAGCGCCGGCACACTGTGCGCGGCCCTGTTGCTCACCGGCTGCGCGAGCCCCACCCCACCCGCGCCCGCCCCGACGTCCGCGTCCGCCCCGAGGCCCGCGCCCACCTCGGGCGACGGCCGCCCCGCCGCGGGCCCGCCGGCCGCGGCGGCCAACGACCTCGCCTCCGCCCCGGTCCCCGCGCCCCGGCTCCCCGGCGTCGGCCCCGCCACGCAGGCCCTCGTGCCCGACGGCACCACCCAGGCCTTCGTCGTCACCGGCGCCACCGCCGACTCCAACACCTCCACCGCCACCCTCTACCGGCGCGACCCCGTCCGCGGCTGGATCAAGGCGGCCGGGCCGTGGCCCTCCCACAACGCCCTCCGGGGCTGGACCGACGACCACACGGCGGGCGACCTGCGCACGCCCATCGGGGTCTTCCGGATCGGTGACGCGGGCGGCCGGCTGCCCGACCCCGGTGCCCGGCTCCCGTACGACGAGGACGAGTTGTTCGCCATCAGCGGCACCGGCTTCATGGGCGAACCGCTGGAGGGCTCCTTCGACCACGTGATCGCCATCGACTACAACCGGGTGCCCGGCCGTACCCCGCTCGACAAGGAGCGCCCCCTCGGCGACGAGAAGGGCGGCGGCGTCTGGATCCACGTCGACCACGGCGGCCCCACCCAGGCCTGCATCGCCCTGGAACTGGAGGCGATGCGCGAACTCCTGCGCGCCCTCGACCCGGCCGCGGAGCCCGTCGTCGTCATGGGCCCGGCGTCCGAACTCGCGCGGTGACCTTCCGCGCGGCGCGGGGAGCCGGACACCCGGGGCCGTGGGCCCGGTCCCGGCACCCGGGCCGATCGCCGCGCGGAGTCGAGACCTCCCTGGGGCCTGTCGTCAAACTCCCGTCTGCCCCGCGACGCCATGCACGCGCTCTCGCCGCACCGGGCGCAAGCCCGAGTACGCCCAGTACGAGGACTCGCGCCCGGCACGCCGAGAGCACGCACCTGACGCCGCAGGGCAGCCCTTCGGGCGACGACGGGAGTTTGACGACAGGCC
>NZ_JAINVG010000160.1 GCF_020400725.1 Streptomyces sp. NK15101
TGTTTCGACTTTATCAGATTCATTTCGGCCGACCTAATCGGTGGCTTTCGTGATTCGAATAAGAATCGGGGTGACTCCGTGGAATCGAATTCCCTGCCGGAGTGAGTGAGACTCTACCCGGTTGCTGCCGAACTGTCCAGTTCTAGGCAACCGTTTGAATCTACCTCCCCACGACCGCCGTGTCAACAGCTTTCGCGAGCACCGGAGGAGACTAGCAGCTCCGGAGGGGGCGACGCACATCAGGCGGCGGTGGGGAGCGCAGCGCTGCGGTCGGGCTCCTCCAGGTCTCCCGTGTCGCCGGCCCGGGCGGCGCGGCCGCCGAGCACGTAGACGTAGGCGAGGAAGGCCAGCTCGGCCGCGACGCCGATGGTGATGCGGGCCCAGGTGGGGAGGCCGGAAGGGGTGACGAATCCTTCGAGCAGGCCCGAGACGAAGAGGACCAGGGCCAGACCGATCGCCATGCCGACGGCCGCGCGGCCCTGTTCCGCCAGGGCGGCGCGACGGGTCCTGGGGCCCGGTTCGACGACGGTCCAACCGAGGCGGAGGCCCGTACCGGCGGCCACGAAGACGGCGGTCAGTTCGAGCAGACCGTGGGGAAGGATCAGGCCCAGGAAGACGTCGAGGCGGCCGGCGGAGGACATCAGGCCGATGCCGACGCCGAGGTTCAGCATGTTCAGGAAGAGGATCCAGAGCACCGGGATGCCCAGGAACGCGCCCAGGACCAGGCACATGGCCGCCGCCTGGGCGTTGTTCGTCCAGACCTGGGCGGCGAAGGAGGCCGCCGGGTGGCTGGAGTAGTACGTCTCGTACTGGCCGCCGGGCCGGGTCATCTCGCGGAGGTCGGTGGAGGCGCCGATCGAGGCCTGGACCTCCGGGTGCGTACCGATCCACCAGCCGATGAGGACCGCGAGCAGGGTGGAGAGGACGGCCGTGGGGATCCACCAGCGGCGGGAGCGGTAGACCGCGGCGGGGAAACCGGCCGTGAGGAAGCGGACGGCGTCGCGCCAGGAGGAGCGGCGGGTGCCGGTGACGGTGGCGCGGGCGCGGGCCACGAGCTGGGTGAGCCGGGCCGTGAGCATGGGGTCCGGGGTGCTCGACTGGACGATCGAAAGGTGGGTGGCCGTGCGCTGGTAGAGCGCGACGAGTTCGTCGGCCTCGGCGCCGGTGAGCTTGCCGCCCCGGCGCAGGAGGTGGTCGAGGCGTTCCCACTCGGCGCGGTGGGCGGTCACGTAGACGTCGAGGTCCATGATCGGCTGCTGCTCCAGGCACTGGCTGCGGACGGGTCCGTACTACTGCGGCGCGCTGCGGGCCAGCTTGGCAGACTGGCGTTCGGAGGGGTCGGGAAGGCCGGAGAAGGGTGGGTGCCGTGAGTGGGTTGGTGACGGGCGATGCGGTCGTCCTGGGGTTGCAGCCCGCGCGGCTGCCGAGCCGGGCGCTCGCGGTGCTCATCGACCTGGTGGTGGTGTGGGCGGCGTACCTGCTGATCACGCTCGGGCTCGCGGTGGCCACCGCGTCGCTGGACGAGGCGGCGGTGATGGCGGTGTCCGTCGCGTCCTTCCTGCTGGTGCTCGTCGGGGCGCCGATCGCGGTGGAGACGCTGTCGCACGGGCGGTCGCTGGGGAAGCTGGCCTGTGGGCTGCGGGTGGTGCGGGACGACGGGGGTCCGATCCGGTTCCGGCACGCGCTGGTCCGGGGTGCGATGGGGGTCGTGGAGATCCTGATGACCTTCGGGGTCGTCGCTCTTGTCGCTTCGCTGGTGTCCGAGCGGGGGCGGCGGCTCGGGGACGTCTTCGCGGGGACGCTGGTGGTGCGGGAGCGGATACCCGCGGCGCGGGTCCTGGCCGTGCCTCCGCCGCCGCCGTGGCTGGTGGGGCGGTTCGCCGGGATCGATCTCTCGGCGGTGCCGGAGGCGCTGTGGCTGGAGGTGCGTCAGTACCTGACGCGCTCGCGTGAGCTGGACCCGGTGGTGGGGCGGCAGCTGGCCGAGCGGCTGGCCGACGAGCTGGTGGCGCGGACCGGTACGCCTCCGCCGGCGGGGGTGCCGGCCGACGCCTATCTGGCGGGGGTGGTGGCCGAGCGGCAGGCGCGGGACGCCCGGCGGGCGTTCGCCCCGCCGGTCGCCGGGGTGGTGCCGGGTGCCGTTCCTCCGCCGTCGGTGGCTCCGTGGTCCGTTCCGACTGCCCCGGTGACCGGTACCCCGGTTCCTCCGGTCGCCGCTCCCCCGGTCGCCGCGCCTCCCGTCGGCGGGGCGTCGGTGGAGTCCGGGGCGCGTCCTACCGGGTTCGCCCCGCCGGCCTGAGGGGTTCGGCGGTCACTGAGGGGTCCGGTCAGGGGAAGACCGAGGGCGGGGTTTCGAGGGCTTCGAGTTCGATGCCGGGGGCGGCGAGGACCACGTCTCCGGTGATGTGGACCGTATGGCGTTCGCCCGTGTCCAGGGCGCTGACCTGGTACTCGTCCACCATCAGGGGGCCGTTGTCAGTGGCGTGCGCTTCACTTCTGAGCAGGGCCCAGGACTGGTCGACCGTGAGGGGGGCGAGCACCGGGTCCGTGAAGGCGACGAGCCTGACACGGGTCTCGGGGGAATCGGGGGTGAGACGCAGGAGTCGCGTGAGGCCGACGAGGAACGCCGGGGACGTGCCGGTGAAGGCGTGGGCGCGCACATTGCCTTCGGTGGCCTGGGTTCCGGTGGGGTCCGTGCGGACCCAGGTGACGCCGTCGAGGGCCGCGCCGCGGACCTGCCAGCTCGCGGCGTGCAGTTCGAGGCGGATGGGGCGGCCGAGTTCGTCGACGGCCAGGTCGACGGAGCCCCGGTGGCCGCCGTCGGGGGTGGTGATCTGCGAGACGTAGCGCCAGCCGGAGGGGCCGGGCGCGCAGTGGAAGTGCTCTTCGCCGAGGGGGGTGTGATCGTGCGGGTCATGGAGCGAATAACGGCCGCGGGGCATGGGGCGGTCCTCGGGAGGGTGTGCTTCCTGGGGCGGTAGCGGGAGGGGCTGGACGGGGCAGGCCCCCGGCACGGGGGTGCGGGGGCCTGCCTGAGAGTCCTCTACGGGTGTCCGGGACGGCGCCGCGTCAGCGCGCGGGCGCCGCCGGCCGGGACATCAGTAGCGGTAGTGGTCCGGCTTGAAGGGGCCTTCGACCTCGACGCCGATGTAGGCGGCCTGCTCCGGGCGGAGGGTCGTCAGCTTGACGCCGAGCGAGTCCAGGTGGAGGCGGGCGACCTTCTCGTCGAGGTGCTTCGGCAGCACGTACACGCCGATCGGGTACTCCTGCGGCTTGGTGAAGAGCTCGATCTGGGCCAGGGTCTGGTCCGCGAAGGAGTTCGACATCACGAAGGAGGGGTGGCCGGTCGCGTTGCCGAGGTTCAGCAGGCGGCCCTCGGAGAGGACGATGAGGACCTTGCCGTCGGGGAAGGTCCAGGTGTGGACCTGCGGCTTGACCTCGTCCTTGACGATGCCGGGGACGTTGGCGAGGCCGGCCATGTCGATCTCGTTGTCGAAGTGGCCGATGTTCCCGACGATGGCCTGGTGCTTCATCTTGGCCATGTCGGCGGCCATGATGATGTCCTTGTTGCCGGTGGTGGTGATGAAGATGTCGGCCGTCTCGACGACCTCGTCGAGGGTCGTGACCTGGTAGCCGTCCATCGCCGCCTGGAGGGCGCAGATCGGGTCGATCTCGGTGACGATGACGCGGGCGCCCTGGCCGCGGAGGGACTCGGCGCAGCCCTTGCCGACGTCGCCGTAGCCGCAGACGACGGCCGTCTTGCCGCCGATGAGGACGTCGGTGGCGCGGTTGATGCCGTCGATGAGGGAGTGGCGGCAGCCGTACTTGTTGTCGAACTTCGACTTCGTCACGGCGTCGTTGACGTTGATCGCCGGGAAGAGGAGGGTGCCGGCCTGCTGCATCTCGTACAGGCGGTGGACGCCGGTGGTGGTCTCCTCGGTCACGCCGCGGATCTCGGACGCCAGGTGGGTCCACTTCTGCGGGTTCTCGGTGAGGGTGCGGTTGAGGAGACGGAGGATGTGGCCGTACTCCTCGCTGTCCGCGGTGGACGGGTCCGGGGCGGAGCCGGCCTTCTCGAACTCGACGCCCTTGTGGACGAGGAGGGTGGCGTCACCGCCGTCGTCCAGGATCATGTTCGGGCCGCCGGTGGGCGAGTTCGGCCAGGTGAGGGCCTGCTCGGTGCACCACCAGTACTCCTCCAGGGTCTCGCCCTTCCAGGCGAAGACCGGGACGCCCTGGGGGTTCTCCGGGGTGCCGTTCGGGCCGACGGCGATGGCCGCGGCGGCGTGGTCCTGGGTGGAGAAGATGTTGCAGGAGGCCCAGCGGACCTCGGCGCCGAGGGCGACCAGGGTCTCGATGAGGACGGCGGTCTGCACCGTCATGTGGAGCGAGCCGGTGATCCGGGCGCCGGCCAGCGGCTGCTGCTCGGCGTACTCCCGGCGGATCGACATCAGGCCGGGCATCTCGTGCTCGGCGAGGGTGATCTCCTTGCGGCCGAAGGCGGCCAGGGAGAGGTCGGCGACCTTGAAGTCCTGGTGGGCGGCAGTCGTCATGACTGAGCTGCTCCTCGTGTGTGCGAGTGCGAGGGTCGGTTGAGGCACCTGGCACCACAGCAAGGCACCCTGGGCACACGAATGCCCGGGCGCTTCCTTGGTGCCGTCGTCGGAGGCCCTCTCTCCCTCGGCCGGTCCGTGGACCGCCCGACCGCCATCAGCAGCGACGTCTGGCTGGTCACGAATCTACACCGATCGGGGCGGCGGGCCACAGTCCGCATGGAACGTGCGAGGCCCCCGGGACGTGCGTCCCGGGGGCCCGACGTGGGTGGGGCGTGCTCGCCCGTGGGGGTCAGTGGCCGGGGCCGCCGGGGGTCTTGGCCGGGTTGCTGCCCGCCGAGGCGGCCGTCTCGCTGTAGATGTCGGGCTCCAGGTAGATGACCCGGGCGATCGGGACGGCGGCGCGGATGCGCTCCTCGGCGGCGTTGATGGCGTTCGCGACCTCGGCAGCCGTGTCGTCGTGCCGGACGGCGACCTTGGCGGCGACGAGGAGTTCCTCGGGGCCGAGGTGGAGGGTGCGCATGTGGATGAGGCGGGTGACGGTCTCGCCGTCGACGACGGCCGCCTCGATCTTCTTGACCTCGTCGGTGCCGGCGGCCTCGCCGAGGAGCAGCGACTTGGTCTCGGCGGCGAGGACGATCGCGATGACGACGAGGAGGACGCCGATGCAGATGGTGCCGATGCCGTCCCAGACGCCGTCGTCGGTCGCCAGGGCGAGGCCGACGCCGCCGAGGGCGAGGATGAGGCCGACGAGGGCGCCGAGGTCCTCCAGGAGGACGACGGGCAGCTCGGGTGCCTTGGCGCGGCGGACGAAGTCCTTCCAGGACAGTCCGCCGCGGATCTCGTTCGACTCCTTGATGGCGGTCCGGAAGGAGAAGCTCTCGGCGATGATCGCGAACACCAGGACGCCGACCGGCCAGTACCAGGCCTCGATGGGGTGGGGGTGCTTGATCTTCTCGTAGCCCTCGTAGATGGCGAACATGCCGCCGACGGAGAAGAGCACGATGGAGACGAGGAAGGCGTAGATGTACCGCTCGCGGCCGTAGCCGAAGGGGTGCTGCGGGGTGGCCTCGCGCTGGGCCTTCTTGCCGCCGAGAAGCAGCAGGCCCTGGTTGCCGGAGTCGGCGAGCGAGTGGACGGCCTCGGCGAGCATCGATGACGAACCGCTGAAGAGGAACGCCACGAACTTGGCTACGGCGATCGCGAGGTTGGCGGCGAGTGCCGCGACGATCGCCTTGGTTCCGCCTGACGCGCTCATGGGTGTACGTGGTCCCTTCGTCGGTGCTCCGGCTCGATCGCCGCGGTTCGGCCGGTCATTGTCGCATCAGGCCACGACGGTCGCCCGGAAGACGGTGCCCGCTCCGGTCAGCTCGGTCCTCTCGCCCGCCGGTACGAAGACGGACTCGCCGGGGTTCAGGGCGATCTCCCCGGCACTTGTGCGGCCCGCGACGGCGAGCAGGATCTGCGGGGTGGGGGCGGTGACGTCGGTCGGCGCGGCGCCTTCGGGGCGGACGAACCGGGAGAGGCGGAACTCGTCGATGGGGGTCTCGTAGACCTCCTCGCCGGTGGGGGAGGCCTCGGGGCGCAGAATGGCCGGTTCGTTCGGTTCGAAGCGGACGACCCGGAGGAGTTCGGGGACGTCGACGTGCTTGGGCGTGAGGCCGCAGCGCAGCACGTTGTCGGAGTTGGCCATGATCTCGACGCCGAGACCGTCGAGGTAGGCGTGCGGGACGCCCGCGCCGAGGTAGAGGGCCTCGCCGGGCTGGAGCCGGACGCGGTTGAGCAGCATGGCGGCGATGACGCCGGGGTCGCTCGGGTAGTGGTGGGCCAGGAGCGCGTACGGGGCGTGGTCGCCGCCGAGGCGGTCGGCGGCGGCGTGGGCCTCGGCGACGGTGTGGGCCATCTCCTCGCGGTCGGCGATGAGCAGGGCCGTCAGGACTTCGCGGAGCGCGGCCTCTTCGGGGTGGGCGTGGAGGAGGTCCACGTACGGCTTGAGGGAGTCGACGCCGAGCGCGGCGATGAGGTCGGCGGCCTCGACGGGGGAGCGGAAGCCGCACAGGCCGTCGAAGGGGGTGAGGGCGCAGATCAGCTCGGGCTTGTGGTTGGCGTCCTTGTACGCGCGGTGCGGGGCGTCGATCGGGATGCCGGCGGCCTCCTCGGCCGCGTACCCGGCCTCGGCCTGGGCCAGGTCGGGGTGGACCTGGAGGGAGAGCGGGGCGCCCGCGGCGAGCAGCTTCAGGAGGAACGGGAGCCGCGGTCCGAACTTCCCGACGGCCCGCTCCCCCAGTTCGCGTACGGGGTCGGCGGCGATGAGCTCGTTCAGCGCGCCGCGCTCGGTGCGGGAGGGGGCACCGGGGTGGGCGCCCATCCACATCTCGGCCTGGGGTTCGCCGGTGGGGGCGGTCCCGAGCAGTTCCGGGATGGCCGTCGTGGACCCCCAGGCGTAGGGACGGACGGT
>NZ_JAINVG010000161.1 GCF_020400725.1 Streptomyces sp. NK15101
CGGGCGGCGGAGCTGACCGCCGAGGCCATGCCGAACCTGCGGACGATGTCCAACCTCACCGAGTACTGGATCGAGGTCAACCGCCTCGAGAACCAGGCGGACCAGATCCACCGCAAGCTGCTCGCCCACCTCTTCAACGGCAAGTACGACGCCATCGAGGTGCTGAAGCTCAAGCAGGTCGTGGATGTGCTGGAGGAGGCCGCCGACGCCTTCGAGCACGTGGCCAACACGGTGGAGACCATCGCGGTCAAGGAGTCCTGAGCTTCGTGGACACCTTCGCTCTGATCGTGACCATCGGTGTCGCGCTCGGCTTCACGTATACGAACGGCTTCCACGATTCCGCCAACGCCATCGCCACCTCGGTGTCGACCCGGGCGCTGACCCCCCGGGCGGCGCTGGCGATGGCCGCGGTCATGAACCTCGCGGGCGCCTTCCTCGGCCAGGGGGTGGCGCACACCGTCAGCAAGGGCCTCATCGAGACGCCCACCGGCGACAAGGGGATGGGCATCCTCTTCGCCGCGCTGCTCGGCGCGATCGTCTGGAACCTGGTCACCTGGTACTTCGGTCTTCCCTCGTCCTCCTCGCACGCCCTGTTCGGCGGCATGGTGGGCGCGGCGCTCGCGGGCGGCACGGAGGTCATCTGGTCGGGCGTCCTGGAGAAGGTCGTCATCCCGATGTTCCTCTCGCCGGTCGTCGGTCTCGTCGCCGGTTACCTGGTGATGACCGCGATCATGTGGATCTTCCGCAAGGCCAATCCGCACAAGGCCAAGCGCGGCTTCCGCATCGCGCAGACCGTCTCGGCGGCCGGCATGGCGCTGGGCCACGGTCTCCAGGACGCGCAGAAGACGATGGGCATCGTGGTGATGGCCCTGGTCATCGCCGACGTCCAGAGCGCCGACGCCCCCATCCCGGTGTGGGTGAAGATCGCCTGTGCCGTGATGCTCTCGCTGGGCACGTACGCGGGTGGCTGGCGGATCATGCGGACCCTCGGCCGCAAGATCATCGAGCTGGACCCGCCGCAGGGCTTCGCCGCGGAGACGACGGGCGCGTCGATCATGTTCGTCACCGCCTTCATCTTCAAGGCGCCGATCTCCACGACCCACGTCATCACCTCGGCGATCATGGGTGTGGGCGCGACCAAGCGGGTCAACGCGGTGCGCTGGGGCGTCGCCAAGAACATCGTCCTCGGCTGGTTCATCACCATGCCGGCGGCGGCGCTGGTCGCCGCGGTGAGTTTCTACGTCGTGCAGCTGATCTTCGGGTAACGGCTCTCGAACGTGGTCGGGCCCGGCTCCCCCGTGGGGAGCCGGGCCCTTCGTCTTGCGGTGGCACCGCCATGCAGCACCACAAGACGGGCTCTTATCCGAAGCGGCCGGAGATGTAGTCCTCGGTCGCCTGGACGCTCGGGTTGGAGAAGATGCGCTCGGTGTCGTCCAGCTCGATCAGCTTGCCGGGCTGGCCGACGGCCGCCAGGTTGAAGAAGGCCGTACGGTCCGAGACGCGGGCGGCCTGCTGCATGTTGTGCGTCACGATGACGATCGTGAAGCGCTCCTTCAGCTCGCCGATCAGGTCCTCGATGGCGAGGGTGGAGATCGGGTCGAGGGCCGAGCAGGGCTCGTCCATCAGCAGGACGTCCGGCTCGACCGCGATCGCGCGGGCGATGCACAGGCGCTGCTGCTGGCCGCCGGAGAGGCCGGAGCCCGGCTTGTTGAGGCGGTCCTTGACCTCGTTCCAGAGGTTGGCGCCCTTGAGGGAGCGCTCGACGATGTCGCTGAGCTGCGACTTCTTGTAGCTGCCGTTGAGGCGCAGGCCCGCCGCCACGTTGTCGAAGATCGACATGGTGGGGAAGGGGTTCGGGCGCTGGAAGACCATGCCGACCGTGCGGCGCACGGCGACCGGGTCGACGTTCGTCCCGTACAGGTTCTCGTCGTCCAGCATCACCTTGCCCTCGACGCGGCCGCCGGGGGTGACCTCGTGCATGCGGTTCAGGGTGCGCAGGAAGGTGGACTTGCCACAGCCGGACGGGCCGATGAAGGCCGTCACGGAGCGGGGCTCGACGGTCATCGAGATGTCGTCGATCGCCTTGTGGGCGCCGTAGTAGGCGGAGAGGCCGCTGACGTCGATTCGCTTGGCCATGTGAATCACTACTTCCAATGTAGCCGCGGTCAGCGGCCGGTCTTCGGGGCCTTCCAGCGGGCGATGCCGCGGGCCACCAGGTTGAGGATCATGACGAAGGCGATCAGGACGAGCGCGGCGGCCCAGGCGCGGGCCACGGCGGCGTCGGTGCCGACCGCGTACTGCTCGTACACGTAGAGCGGCAGGGAGGACTGGGCGCCTTCGAAGGGGTTCGGGTTGATGAGCTTCGTACCGAACACGAGGAGCAGGACCGGGGCCGTCTCACCGGTGATGCGGGCGACCGCGAGCATGACGCCCGTGGTGATGCCGCCGATCGCGGTGGGCAGGACCACCTTCAGGATGGTGCGCCACTTGGGGATGCCGAGGGCGAGGGAGGCCTCGCGGAGCTCGTTCGGGACGAGCTTGAGCATCTCCTCGGTGGAGCGGACCACGACCGGCATCATCAGGATGGCGAGGGCCATCGCGCCGGCGAAACCGGAGGGGCCGAAGCCCAGGATCAGGTTCCAGGTGGCGAGGATGAAGAGGCCGGCGACGATCGACGGGATGCCCGTCATGACGTCGACGAAGAAGGTGACGGCCTTGGCGAGCTTGCTGTCGCCGCCGTACTCGACGAGGTAGACGGCGGTGAGGAGGCCGATCGGCGCGGCGATCAGGGTCGCGATGCCGACCTGCTCGATGGTGCCGAGCAGCGCGTGGTAGACGCCGCCGCCGGCCTCGGCGTCGAGGACGCCGTTCATCGAGTGGGTCAGGAAGTAGCCGTCGAGGACTTCGAGGCCCTTGCTGATCGTGACCCAGGCGAGGGAGAGCAGCGGGACGACGGCGAGGACGAAGCAGACCCAGACGAGGCTGGTGGCGACGCGGTCCTTGGCCTGGCGGCGGCCCTCGACCTTGGTGGTCACGGCGAAGGTGACGACGACGAAGAGCAGCGCGGCGATCAGGCCCCACTGGACCTTGCTGTGCCAGCCGGCGGCGAGGCCGATGCCGATGCCCGCGGCGATCGAGCCCGCGGCGACGGCGGCCGGGGTCCAGCGGGGGAGCCGGGCGTGGGAGAGGGACCCGCGGCGCGGGGCCACCGAGACCGGACGTTCCTGTATGGCGTGGCTCATGCCGCGGCCCCCGAGTACTCCTTGCGGCGGCCGATGATCCAGCGGGCGGCGCCGTTGACCAGCAGGGTGATGACGAAGAGGACGAGACCGGAGGCGATCAGCGCGTCCCGGCCGAACTCGTTGGCCTCGTTGAACTTCGCGGCGATGTTCTGGGCGAAGGTGCCGCCGCCCGGGTCGAGCAGGTGGCCCGAGAGGACGAAGCTGGGGGAGAGGACCACGGCGACGGCCATGGTCTCGCCGAGTGCGCGGCCGAGGCCCAGCATGGAGGCGGAGATGATGCCGGAGCGGCCGAAGGGCAGCACCGACATGCGGATGACCTCCCAGCGCGTGGCGCCGAGGGCGAGGGCGGCCTCCTCGTGCATCCGCGGGACCTGGAGGAAGACCTCGCGGGTCACGTTGGTGATGATCGGCAGGATCATGATCGCCAGCAGGATGCCCACGGTGAAGAGGTTGCGGGCGACGCCGTCGCTGGACTTGTCGAAGATGTACGTCCAGCCGAAGTACTGGTCGAGCCACTTGTTGAGGCCGTCCAGGTACGGGACGAGGAAGATCGCGCCCCAGAGGCCGTAGATGATGCTGGGCACGGCGGCGAGCAGGTCGACCACGTACGCGAGCGGCTTGGCCAGCTTGCGCGGCGCGTAGTGCGAGATGAAGAGGGCGATCCCGATCGCGACGGGCACGGCGATGAGCATCGCGATGACCGAGGACACGACGGTGCCGAAGGCGAGGACGGCGATGCCGAAGACCGGCGGGCTGCCCGCCGGGTTCCACTCGAAGGTGGTGAAGAAGTTGGTGCTGTCGTCCGAGATGGCGAGGACGGCACGGTAGGTGAGGAAGACCGCGATCGCGGCCATGATCACGAGGAGGGTGATGCCGGAGCCTCGGGACAGG
Organism: Streptomyces sp. NK15101; assembly: GCF_020400725.1. Lineage (GTDB taxonomy): Bacteria > Actinomycetota > Actinomycetes > Streptomycetales > Streptomycetaceae > Streptomyces. Next base: position 4,134 of record NZ_JAINVG010000161.1, read on the forward strand.
CCGCTGAAGATGCGGTCCCCGGGGCGGGTCGCGCTCTTGGCGCGCCGGCTCCTCTGTATGTCAGGTGTGGTGGTAGCCATCGGTTTTCTCCGGTCTGCGGGTCCCGTACGCGAGTACGGGGGCCCTGGCGGCGGTGCACCGGATGCCGGGGGCGGCCCCTCCACGGGAGGTGAGGGGCCGCCCCCGGCCGGGGGTCAGGACAGGGTGGGGACGATCGTGCGGACCTTGGCCGCGATCTCGGCCGGGAGCGGGGCGTAGCCGGCCTCGGAGAGGACCTTCTGGCCCTCTTCGCTGGCGGTGTAGGTGAGGAACGCCTTCAGGGTCGGCAGGGTCTCCGCCTTGTTGCCCTTGTCGCAGGCGATCTCGTACGTGACCAGGGTCAGCGGGTAGGCGCCCTCGGCCTTGGTCGTGTAGTCGAGGGAGAGGGCCAGGTCGCTGCCGGTGCCCTTGATCTTGGCGGCGGCGATGGCCTTCGAGGCGTTCTCCGTGGTCGCGGCGACCGGGGCGGAGGCGCCGGTGTTGATGCTGACCGTGGAGATCTTGTTGGCGGTGGCGTACGAGAGCTCGAAGTAGCCGATGGAGCCCTCGGCGTCCTTGACCGCGGTGGCGACACCGGAGGAGCCGTTGGCGGCCTGGCCGCCCGGGGCGGGCCACGACTTCGTCTTCGGGTCGTACTTCCAGTCGGCCTTCGCGGTGGCCGAGAGGTACTTGCCCAGGTTCTGGGTGGTGCCCGACTCGTCCGAGCGGTGGAAGGCCTGGATGGTGGTGTCGGGGAGCTTCGCGCCCGGGTTCAGCTTGGCGATCGCCGGGTCGTTCCACTTGGTGATCTTCGTGTCGAAGATCTTGGCCAGGGTGGGGGCGTCCAGGACCAGGTTGTCCACGCCGTCCAGCTTGTAGCCGATGGCGATGGGGCCGCCGACCATCGGCAGGTTGATGCCCTTGCCGCCCTTGCAGATCTTCTGCGACTCGGCGACCTCTTCGTCCTTGAGGGCGGAGTCGGAGCCGGCGAAGGCGACCTGGCCCTGGTTGAACTTGGTGATGCCGCCGCCGGAGCCGATGGCCTGGTAGTTGACCTCGACGCCGGAGCACGCGGCCTGGAAGTTCTTGACCCACAGGTCCATCGCGTTCTTCTGCGCGCTGGAGCCGGCGGCGAGGAGCTGGCCCTTGGCACCGTCACACGCGATGTTCGACGCGGCGGCGGAGGACTTGGTGCCGCCGTCCTTGGTCGGGGTCTCCGTGTTGTTGTCCGAGCCACACGCCGAGAGGACGAGCGCACCGGAGACGACGAGGGCACCGATCGCGGAGGCGCGAAGCCCGTTCTTGCGCGAAAGCTTCACTTTCGGGTGTTCCTTCCAGAAGCCGCCTTGTGCGGAGCTGCGGACCGTGTGTCCTGACCGTTTCTACGGCGGCGTGTGTCGGTTGGTCGGTGCTTTGCTGTGCTCCTTGCACCGTGTAAGGCCGAAATTAGGCAGAACAGGTGAAGCGGTCGACGGGGGAGGGTGAACGGGAAGTGAACCGTGTCGGAAGTGCGGGTGTGGGGCCTCGGCGGCCGTCCTGGGCGGCCCTTTCACTGGGCGGCGCCCACCCCGCACCCTGCGCACGGCTCCCTGGTGGTGCGGGTCCAGGCTCGGGACGCGGAGGCGCCGCTACGGGCGCCGTCCCGTGTGCCCACCCTCCCCCAAGCTCTCGGCTTCGCTCGAGCAGGGGGACCCCCCTGCCCCGGCGGGACGACTGCCCACACGGCGGGTGGGCCGGGGCGCCGCCCAGGAGGGCGTGGCGCCCACGCGGGCGGTGAGGTTTTCAGGGGTGGAGGGTGGGGAGGGCCATGTCCAGGAGTTCTCGGTCTCTCGGTTGGGTGAGGCGGTGGCGGGCCGTGGCCGGCGGGAGCCAGACGAGGGCGTCGATCTCCCTCGTCGGCACGAAGCCGCCGTCCAGCGCCCGGGCCGACCAGTACGCGACCTCCTTGGGCCGGCCGTCCACCGTGTAGTGGACCGTCGGCAGGCGCGGGCCGAGCTCGCAGCGCCGGCCCGTCTCCTCCAGGACCTCGCGCACCGCGCACTCCTCCGCCGTCTCGCCGCGCTTCCGCTTGCCCTTGGGGTGCGACCAGTCGTCCCACTTCGGCCGGTGGACGAGGGCGATCTCGATGCCGTGGCCGGAAACCGCCGGGCGCCACAGGACGCAGCCCGCCGCCAGGACGGGGTCGGGGGGGCTCATGGGACCGGGGCCGTCGTCCGCCGCCAGGCGCGCTGGAAGGCGAAGCGCGCCGCCTCCACCTCGTGGCGTTGGTCGGCGTGGAGGACGCCCAGGGCGTAGGCGGTCGCCGGGGCGATCCGCGGGGTGCGGGCCGCCGTGGCCGCTGCCGAAGCCGCCTCCGCCGCGTCGCGGTGCCGGTCGAGGGCCCGGGCGGCCTCGTACAGGTGGGAGTCGGGTTCGCCGCCGGTGTGCAGGGCCTCGGTGGCGTACCGGTGCAGGCGCAGCAGGAGCCGGGTCTGGTGCCAGGGCGCGTCCTGGCCCTCGCCGGCGGCGAGGGCGAGGGCGTCCGCGTTGTACGGGTGCGCCGCCCGGGAGAGGGGGAGCGCGGAGATCGCGTCCAGGAGGCGGCGTTCGGCGAGCTCGGCCAGGCCGTCCAGGACCTCGACGGCGGGGGCTTCGCCGGCGGGGCCCCCCGCGGGACGGCCGCCCACAACAGGGCCCACCCAGGGGGGCCCCCG
>NZ_JAINVG010000162.1 GCF_020400725.1 Streptomyces sp. NK15101
CCGGGACCCACTGCGCCGGTCCCGGGGCCCTGCCGTGCCCTGACTTCCTGGCCCTCCGTATTCGGACTAGCCCTCCGTATTCGAGGCGGCATCGATGGCCGCGAGTGACTTGCGGACCTGGTTGCGGTCCGTCGTGTACCAGAAATCGGGCAGCGAGGCCTTCAGATAGCTGCCGTAGCGAGCAGTGGCCAGCCGGGGATCGAGGACCGCCACCACGCCCCGGTCGCCGGTGGCCCGCACCAGCCGGCCTGCGCCCTGGGCCATCAACAGGGCCGCGTGGGTCGCCGCGACCGCCATGAAGCCGTTCCCGCCGGCCTCTTCGACGGCCTTCTGCCGGGCGCTCATCAGCGGGTCGTCCGGGCGCGGGAACGGGATCTTGTCCATGACGACCAGCTGACAGCTGGGCCCCGGGACGTCCACGCCCTGCCAGAGCGAGAGCGTGCCGAAGAGGCAGGTCTTCGGGTCGGCCGCGAAGTTCTTGATCAGCTCGCCCAGCGTGTCCTCGCCCTGGAGCAGGATCGGCAGCTCCGGGACCCGGGTTCGCAGCTCCTCCGCCGCCTGCTGCGCGGCACGCATGGAGGAGAAGAGGCCGAGGGTCCGCCCGCCGGCCGCCTGCATCAGTTCGGTGAGCTCGTCGAGCATGTCGCCCCGCTCCCCGTCGCGCGCGGGGCGCGAGAGGTGCTTGGCGACGTACAGGATGCCCTGCTTCGGATAGTCGAACGGAGAGCCGACGTCGATGCCCTTCCAGACGGGCAGGTCGTCGCCCTTGGTGCCCTCGGGCGCCAGGCCGAGCGAGGCCCCGACGCCGTTGAAGTCGCCGCCCAGCTTGAGCGTGGCCGAGGCGAGGACCACGGACCGCTCCGTGAACAGCTTCTCCCGCAGCAGACCGGAGACCGTCAGCGGGGCGACCCGCAGCGAGGCCCCGAACCTGTCGTGACGCTCGTACCAGACGACGTCGTACTCGGAACCGTGGGTGATCCGCTCCGCCACGCCGTGCACGGTCTCCACCGAGGCCATGGCCTGCTTGCGGACCGCGTCCTCGTCCTGCACGGCCCGGTCCCGGGTGTTGCCCAGGGCCGTGATCACGGCGCGGGCCGCGTCCCGCAGCGCCATCAACGCGTACGCCAGGTCCTCGGGGATCTCCTCCAGACGGCCCGGCAGCGCCAGCTCCATGACCCGCTCGAAGCCCTCCGCGGCGGTCTGCAGCTGGTCGGCCGTCTTCTCGTCCACGAGCTTCGCGGCCCGGCGCACGGCACGGTTGACCTGGCCCGGGGTGAGCTCGCCGGTGGCGACACCCGTGACCCGGGACACCAGCTCATGGGCCTCGTCGACGATCAGCACCTCGTGCTGCGGGAGCACCGGGGCGCCCTCGATGGCGTCGATGGCGAGCAGGGCGTGGTTGGTGACGACGACGTCCGCGAGCTTGGCACGCTCGCGGGCCGCCTCGGCGAAGCACTCCGGTCCGTACGCGCACTTGCTCGCGCCGAGGCACTCGCGGGAGGAGACCGAGACCTGGGCCCAGGCCTTGTCGGAGACGCCGGGCGTCAGGTCGTCCCGGTCTCCCGTCTCCGTCTCGTCCGACCAGTCCCGCAGCCGCAGCAGGTCCTGGCCCAGCTTGCTGCTGGGCGCGGCCGCCTCGAAGGGGTCGAAGAGGCCTTCCTCCTCGTCCTGCGGGACGCCCTCGTGGAGCCGGTGCAGGCAGAGGTAGTTCGACCGGCCCTTGAGCATGGCGAACTGCGGCCGGCGGCGCAGCTGCGGGTGCAGCGCCTCGACCGTCCGGGGAAGATCGCGCTCGACGAGCTGGCGCTGGAGCGCCAGGGTGGCCGTGGCCACCACCACCCGCTCGCCCTGGGCCAGCGCCGGCACGAGGTAGCCGAGCGACTTGCCCGTGCCGGTGCCGGCCTGGACGAGGAGGTGGGAGTTGTCGTCGATGGCCTCGGCCACGGCCTCGGCCATGGTGACCTGGCCGGGCCGCTCCGTGCCGCCGACGGCGGAGACGGCGGCGTGGAGGAGGTCGGGGAGGGATGGCTTCGTCATAGCCCTTCCACCCTACGGGGCGGGACTGACAGCCGGGTCACGCGAGCGGGTTGGGGACGGTCCCGTGGACGGCCGCGTGCGGGCGGTCGGGCCGGTCCCGGTAGCCGTCCAGGTGCAGACGGTTGCGGTTGAGGCAGAGCCGCTCGATCCGCGGGGTCAGGAGGTCGAAGAGCTCGAACCGCTCCTTCAGCTCGGGGAAGCGCGCCTGGTACCGGAGGATCTCGGCTCGAACGAGACCCCAGAAGTCCTCCTCGGGCACGCCGAGTTGTTCCTCGCAGAGCGGCGCCAGGTAGCGGAAGACGCCGACGAAGAGCCCCGAGTGGATGAACTGGGTCAGGAATCCGGGCTCCTCCGTCAACAGGACGTCGCGGACATCATCCGGGAGGGTGGCGTGTTCGGGAAGCGGCTGGGCACTGATGTTCACATCGTCGACGAAGTCCTTGATCGCCAGCCGGACGGGGACGTCGTCGCCGTACACGACGATCGCGTTCTCGCCGTGGGGCGAGAAGACCGTGCCGTACCGGTAGAGGAAATGCAGCAGCGGGGGGAGCAGAGCGGTGAAGAGGTGCTGGAGCCAGACGGCGGGGGCGAGCCCGGAGCGCTCGACGAGTTCGGCGACGAACGCCCGGCCTTCCGGGTCGGTGTGGAGGAGCGAGGCGAGGGTGCGGGCCCGTTCGCCCGGGGGCAGCCTCAGCGGTTCGCGCCAGATCGCGCCGAGCAGTTCCTTGTACTGGTAGGGGACTTCGGGAAGCCGGTCGTACAGGGGGTGCTCGACCGTGACGGAGGCGACCTCGCCGAGGAGGATCACTCCGCACTCGTCCCGTAGGAACGGATCGGCTTCGCGCAGGCCGTGGACCCAGGCGGTCACGGCGGGCGCGGCGAGGGTCCGCTCGGTGGGCAGCCCGCGCCAGACGAGGGTGTTGAGCACCGACAGGGGCAGCTTGACGGTGTGCCGGTCGGGACGGCTGGTGTTGAGGAAGGTACGGACGGACTGCTGCGGCAGCCGGAGGTCGCCGTCGGCGGGGAGCGGGACGACGGTCCCGGCGGCGATGGCCGGGGCGTAGAGCGGGAGCAGGACCTCGTCCCACTGCCAGGGGTGGACGGGCAGCAGGAGGTAGCCGTCGGGTTCGTGACCGCGGGCGGCCAGGGCGGCCCGGAAGGCCTCGTGGACGTCGGGGTCGAGCTCCCGGGCGTAGAGGCGGTCGGGGGTCTCCAGGCCTGCCACGCCCCGGTAGGCGGCGATGCGGTTGCTGACGGCGATCCACGGCAGCCGGGTCGAACGGCGCGCCTCGGGGGCCCAGTGGGTGGCGTCGGTGGCGGAGAAGCCGATGCGTCCTTTGTTGAGGACGAGCCAGGGGTGGCCGGTCTGGTGGCCTTCGAGTTCCGCGTAGGACAGCTCGGCGAGCCGGCCGGCGGTGAGGGCCGTGTGGTCGAGGCGGGCGTCGGCGGCGAGGGTGGCGGAGAGTTCGCGGATCAGGTGGCCGAGGGTGGCGCCGTCGAGCCGGAGGAGGCGGCGGGCGCGGACCAGGAAGTCGAAGGGATCGCTGAAGGGCCGGCCCTCGTGGGTGACCGTGCCGGCGGTGACGCGCCAGCTGCCGTAGGCGCCGCGGCGGGCACGGAAGGCGAGTGCGGTGCCGTCGTCGAGCCGGAGCGCGTAGCGGTCGGGCTCGCCCTCGCCGGTGGGCACGGGTTCGACGATCTCCTCGTAGGCGAACTCGGAGAGGGCCTTGGCGAGGAGGCGGTAGGACGCCCGTGTCCAGGCGGCGGCGTTCAGCTCGGGGGGCGCGAGCAGTTCAGTGGGTGCGAGCGGTTCGGACTCCGGGACGGGGCTCTTCCTGGGAGCCGGGACGGCCGGGGTGGATGGTGCGGAGTCGTGTGGTGCAGGGGATGTCGACACGGGGACTCCTCGGGGTGGAAACCGCTGTGGGTCGAGCGGTGCATAGGAGACGGAGGTGGTTCACAGGACGTGGCGAAGGGCCCGGTCACGGATCATGAGAGCGGCCCTTTTGTCGGGAAGGTCGACTTCCGCCGCGTAGCGGAAGCCGCCGCTGAGGAAAGCGGAGACGGAGGGGGTGTTGCGGATGTCGGGTTCGGCGACGACGCGGGTGCAGCGGGGGCGGTGGTCGAGGACCAGATCGGCGACGGCGCGCAGCAGCGTGGTGCCGACGCCGCGGCCCCGGTCGGTGGCGCCTCCGATCAGCAGGTGGACACCCGTGTCGTGGGGAAGCGCCGGATAGTGGCGGGCGAGCGGGTCGAGGTCGGCGCGGTAGATCTCGAAGTAGCTCATGGGGGTGCCGTCGAGGACGCCGAGGCAGGGGACGCTCCGGCCGTCGCCTTCGAGTTGGGCGCGGACGTGTTCGGCGGTGACGGTGTCGGGCCCGGCGAGTTCCCAGAAGGCGGCGACGGCGGGGTCGTTCATCCACCGGGCGAGGAGCGGCAGGTCCCGTTCGAGTCGCACGGGTGCGAGCCGGAAGGAGCCGACGGAGGTGTCGGCGGGCCCCCAGCCGGCGACGGAGTCGAGCAGATCGCCGTCGAGGAGGGCGACGAGGTCGTCGACCCTGAGGTCCAGGGTGTCGTCCTCGGTCGGGTCGACCGGTGGGCGGGTGGGTGACACGGTGTCGCTCTCCTCTCGGCGGTGCGGTCGGGGCGGGCGCGGGACGGCGCCGGCACGGGTCCAGGACGGGTTCAGGTACGGAGGGGGTTGGTGACGGTGACGTAGACGGACTGGGTGTCGACGGGCCCGACGAGCTCGTCCAGGCCGTGCAGACGGGTGAGGAGATTGGCCTTGCTGCGCAGGGTCGCGGCCTCCAGGAGCCGGTGCGGAAGCGGGGAGCCGAGGCTGGTGGCGGAGGTGAGGAAGCTGCGGAAGGCGGCGAGCAGGACGCGTTCGTCGGCGAGGTGCTGGGCGCCGAACGCGCCGATGAGACCGAGGACGTTGTTGATGCCGAGGTAGTAGGCGAAGCGCTCGTCGGTGACCTGGTCGGAGACGAAGGTGTCGCTGTCGGCGCCGATGCCGGGGAGGCGGCTCTCAAGCTCGCCCCGGTGGGACTCGCGGAAGTAGTAGCCCTGGTTGTCGCGGTAGCGGCCGCCGACCGGCCAGCCGTCCGGGTCCAGGAGCACCAGGGTGTTCTGCTGGTGGGCCTCCAGGGCGATGCCGGCGTGGCCGTCGAGCCAGAGGACGGGGCGGACGACCTGGTCGAGGTAGCGGAGGAACCACTCGGCGGCGACGGCGGTCGTGGGGCGGCCGGTGCGGGCGGAGAGCCGTCCGATGACGTCGGCGAGCCGGGAGCGCATGGTGGTGGCTCCGGGCCAGGGGCGGGGGGTCGTGAGGGAGGCGATGCAGACGGCGTCGTCGCCGGGGCCGAAGGGGTTGTGGCGGATCATGACGTCGAGGCCGGGGACGGGGGTGCCGTCCGGGGCGTCGACGGCGAGCCAGGCGGGGTCGCGGACGATGTCGAAGCCCGGGTGGGCGGCCTGCCACTCGTCGACGAGACCGGTGCGGAGCAGCCGGTGGACCTCGACGCCGCGGTGGAGTTCCTTGCGGAGGTTCTCGCGGCGGGAGTTGGTGATGCGCAGGCCGAGGGAGAGCTTGAGCATGGCCCGGGCGCCGGGGCGGTGCACGGTGCGGACGGAGGAGGTGGGGTGCCAGGGGGTGCCGTGAGGGCCCAGGTCGTGGAGGAGGCCCGCGTCCAGGAGGGCGCGGACGTCGGGGCGGTGCAGGAGTTCGCGGGCCTGCCAGGGGTGCAGGGGCAGGGGGGTGGTGCCGGCGGGGAGCGGGAGTCCTTCGGCGAGTCCGGAGGCGAGCTGTTCGGCGCTGACGGGCCGTCCCTGTTCGGTCCAGGCGGAGTCGGCGGCGAGGACGGTGCGGTCGACGGCGAACCAGTGGAGGGGGAACGAGCCGTGCAGTTCGGGTGAGTAGAGCCGGCCCTCGGCCTCGGAGAGTCCTTCGCGGCTCTTGGGGGTGGGGTGGAGCGGGTGGCCGAGCAGCAGGGACTGTTCGGCGGCGAGGAAGAGGTCGGCTTCCGGGTGCGGCTGGGGCCTGCGGCGGCGCTCGGTGAGGAAGTCCGCGGTGCGGCGGGCGGAATCGGCGACGCGGCCGACGAGATCGGTGCCCTCGGAGCGGCCCGTCTCCCGGCTGAGCAGGGCGGCCACCGTGACGGCGTCGGCGGCCGGCGCCGAGGCCGGGAGTCCTTCGAGGGCGGGGGCGCCGAAGCGGTGCCAGCCGGTGGGCGACCAGTAGCGGACGGGGACGAGGAGGGCGGTGCCACTGGCGTCGAGGGGGATGCGCAGGGTGGTGGATCCGGGGGCCGGCAGGTTCTTCTCCCGGACCCAGCAGCGGAGGAGGTTCTCGACGGCGGCGGCGTCGGCGGCGCGCTGCGGGTCGGGGTCGTCCAGCGGGTCGGGGGCACAGGCCGGGCGGGGCGGCCGGGGCTCGTACGGTCCGATGTGCTGGCGCGGGACGGTGGGCTCATCGGCGCCGACCGGATCCGGCCCGGGTTCCTGCCCCTGGACCCTCCGGCGCTCGCCGCGGAGGGCCTCGGAGCGGAGGGACGCCACGAGAAGGGACGCCGCCTGGGGGGCCTCGGGGCGGAGGACCTCCGAGTGACGGGCCTCCACGTGGCAAGCCTCGGAGAGGAGGGCCTCGGAGCAGAGGGCTTCCGCGTGGAGGGCCTCGGGGCGGAGAGCCTCAGGACGGAAGGCCTCGGGGCGGAGGGCCTCCGTGGGGCGGGGCGTTTCCAGGTGAGG
>NZ_JAINVG010000163.1 GCF_020400725.1 Streptomyces sp. NK15101
TCCGCCGAGCAGTGGGTGGAGGAGCTGACCGGAGCCGTGCTGGAGCACGACGCCTCGGGCTTCGTCCTCTTCTCGCCGGGCGGCGGCGCCCAGGACGTCGACGCGCTCGCCCGCTGGGGCGGCGAGATCGTCCCCGCCGTGCGCGAGGCGCTCGCGAAGGAGCGCGGCTGACCCGGATCCTGTACGGCGGATCGCGGTCGGGCCCGTGGCGCCCGGCAGGGCACCCCGCCGCGTTGCCGGAACGCCCCGACAGCTCCGGCGCCTTGCGATGCGCCCCCTCGGCCCGGCGGGCCCGCGGGGGAACCCGGGCGCCGCGGCCTTTCCGCCCCTGATCCGCTGAACAGGCCTGGCGGCCGGAGGAGCTCACCCCCGGGGATCGGGGCGCCCCTCCGCCAGCGCGGCGAGCCGGTCCAGGGCCATGCGCGTGCCGGTCTCGTTGTCCGCGGGCGGCACCGCGTCCGGCACCCCCGCGTGGACGACCCGGACCTCGGTCCCGCCCTCGATCTCCGTCAGCGTCGTCGTGAGGATCATCGTCCCGTGCAGCGCGGGGTCCGGCGCCTCGAACTCGATGCTCTCGACCACCTTCTCGTACGGCACGAGCTCCAGGAAGGTGCCGTGGTACGTGTCCGTACGCGCCCCCGACTTCCCGGCGCCGTCGGGTGACCCGTACCGCAGCGACACCCGGAAGGCGCCCCCCTCGCGCGCCTCGAAGACGTGCACCTCGCAGGTCATCCCGTACGGCACCCGCCAGCGGGCGACGGCGTCCGGATCGAGGAGCGAGCGGTAGACGACCGAGGCCGGGGCGGCGATGCGGCGGGACACGCGCGTGGTGTACACGCCTCCCAGGCTAGGGCCTGTCGCCGAACTCCCGCCCGCCCCACGACAGGCTCCCGGGGCCTGCCCGAAAGTCCCGCCCGCCCCACGACACCCCCTTGGCCGCCCACGGGCGCGGACGCCGTGGGGAGACCGTCGGAAAACCCGTGGGCACGGGAGGCGGGACGACGTACCGTTCCGCCCCGTGATCACTCCTGGAACCGATGCCTCTGCCACGTCCGATCTCCCTCCGCGCCTCGGCGGCCTCACCTTCCACGGCCCCCTCTCCGAGGCCCGCGCCACCCGCATGATCGAGCGGCTCGCCGCCGCCGCGCCCGCCGACGTGCTCGACATCGGTTGCGGCTGGGGCGAGTTGCTCCTCCGCGCCCTGGAGGCGGCGCCCGCCGCCAAGGGCGTCGGGATCGACATCAACGCCGAGGACCTGGCCCGCGGCCGGGCACTCGCCGAGCGGCGCGGGCTCGCCGACCGCGTCGTCTTCGTCGAGGAGTCGGCGCTCGGCACCGACCGGGGCCCCGTCGACGCGATCCTCTGTCTCGGGTCCAGCCAGGCGCTCTGCGACCCCGAGCTGCCGCACGACCCGGCCGCCGCCCTGCGCGAGCTGCGCCGGCTGGTCCGGCCCGGCGGGCGGGTCGTGCTCGGCGAGGGCTTCTGGGAGCGCACGCCGACCGAGGCGGAGCTCGCCGGGATGTGGCCCGGCGCGACCGCCGACGACCACTTCTCCCTCGGCGCCCTCGTCGACCTCGCCGTCGAGTCCGGCTTCCGGCCCGCCTGGATCGAGACGGCGAGCGCGGAGGAGTGGGAGGAGTTCGAGTCCGGCTACCGGTACGACACCGAGCTATGGCTCGCCGCCCACCCCGGCCACCCGCTCGCCGCCGAGACGCGCGAGCGCGTCGACCGGCAGCGTGACGGCTGGCTGAAGGGCTACCGGGGCGTCCTCGGCATCGCCTACCTCACCCTCGTCGCCGTGGTCTGAGGCCCCCGGGGCCCGGGCTCACCACTGCCGTCCGGCTCCCAGCGCCGCGCGGCCCGGTGCCGACAGATGCAGCACCCGGAAGCGCTCCCCCTCGTCGGCGGGCGCCTCCGGGCCCGCCCACAGGGTGAACGAGAGCAGCTCCCAGTGGCGCGGGTCCACCGCGAGGGCGGAGGCCACCACCCCGTCCCGCCGTGCCTCGCGCGCGTGCCGGGCCACCGCCTCCGCCACGGCCTCGCCCGGCGCGACCCCCTCCCCGAGCGGGGTCCTCCGCCGCGTCGCGGCGCCCGGCGCCGACGCGGTCGCCGGCCCCTCCTCGTACGACAGGCCAGCCCAGTGCTGCACCACCGGCCGGCCGAAGTCGTCGACGACGCCCTGGAAACCGGGGCCCCAGAGGAAGGAGTTCATGCCCTCGGGGGTGTCCCAGAGGTAGAACGGCGCGTACTGGTTGACGGGCGACCCGGCCTGCCGCTCCCGGACCAGATAGGCCTTCAGGCCGAGCCCGGGGAAGGCGTCGAGGAGGTGGCCCCTGGTCGCCACCCGCTCGCGGATGATCTCCATGTCGTAGTCGGCGGGCAGGGTGATCTCGTACTGCAGCGCGTGCACGGGAAGGTCTCCGATTCTCAGGGGCGAGGTGGGGAGGTCAGGCGGCGAGCAGGGCGAGCAGTCCGCGTACGGCGGTGTCGAAGGGGGCGCGCGAACCCGTCGCGCGGGCCAGCACGTACCCGCCCTGCACGGTCGCGAGGACCGTCGCCGCGATCTCCTCCGGATCGAGGGAGCCGCTCAACTCGCCGCTGTCCAGGCCCTCCCGGACGACCTCGGCGAGCCGGCCGCGCACCCGGCCGAGCACCTCCTCGACCGGCGCGCGCAGCTCCGGGTCCGCGATGACCTCCGGGTCCATGGTCAGCCGGCCCACCGGGCAGCCGCGCAGGACGTCGCGCTCGCGCCGCAGGTACGCCTCGATGCGGGCGTGCGCCGAACCCCCGCCGCCGAGGACCGCCTCGGCGGCCGCGCCCAGCTCCTCGGCCGAGCGCCGGATGGCCGCGAGCGCCAGGTCCTGCTTGCCGGCGAAGTGGTGGTACATGCTGCCCTGGCCCGCGCCCGCCGCCTGCTGGACGGCCTTGGGGCTGGTGCCGACGTAGCCGCGCTCCCACAGCAGTTCGCGGGTCGCCTCGATCAGCCGCTCGGAGGTGCTCATGCTCATGACGGCACTGTACATACCAGTAGGTACAGAACGGAAGCAGTGGCCGCGCGGGCGGCGTACTCCCGGTGTCGTACGCCGGAAGCCGCTGCCCGTACGACGACCCGGGCCCCCTCCCGGAGCGAGTCTCGAACCACGGACACGCCACAGCCCACAGCACACCGAGGAGCTGAACCCCCATGAACACACTCGCCCACGCGGGCCCCGGCCCGTGGGTCCTCTTCTTCCCCCTCGTCTGGGCCGCCGTCGTCATCGGGATCGTCACCGTCGCCCGCCGCGCCGGATGGCGCCGCGGACGCGGCTTCGGCGGCGACCTCCGCCGTGCCGGCGGGCCGGACGAGCACTCGCCCATCGCCCTGCTCGGCCACCGGTTCGCGGCCGGCGAGATCGACGAGGACGAGTACTGGCGGCGCCTGACCGTCCTGGAGGAGCAGTTCGGCCGCGCCGCGGACCCCAAGGGGCGCCGGACATGACCGCCCCCGCCCCGCTCCCCGCCGCCCGGGTCGTCGACGCCGTCAAGGTGTACGGCCGCGGCGACACCGAGGTCAGGGCGCTCGACGGCGTGAGCGTCGACTTCCCCGCCGGCCGCTTCACCGCCGTCATGGGCCCGTCCGGCTCCGGCAAGTCCACGCTCATGCACTGCGCCGCCGGACTCGACACCCTCACCTCCGGCGCCGCCCTCGTCGGCGAAACCGACCTGTCCACCCTCGACGACCGGCGCCTGACCCTGCTGCGCCGCGACCGGATCGGCTTCGTCTTCCAGGCCTTCAACCTGCTGCCGACCCTCACCGTCGCCGAGAACATCACCCTCCCGCTCGACCTCGCCGGGCGCACCGTCGACCGGGAGCGGTTCGACCGGCTCGTCGACACCGTCGGCCTGCGCGACCGCCTCCACCACCGGCCCGGCGAACTCTCCGGCGGACAGCAGCAACGCGTCGCCGTCGCCCGGGCCTTCGCCGGCGACCCCGACGTCGTCTTCGCCGACGAACCCACCGGCAACCTCGACTCGCGCTCCGGCGAGGAGGTCCTCCGCCTGCTCGGCCGTACGGTCCACGACACCGGCCGCACGGTCGTCATGGTCACCCACGACCCCGTCGCCGCCGCCCATGCCGACGAGGTGATCTTCCTCGCCGACGGCCGTCTCGTCGACCGCATGACCGGTCCCACCGCCGACCGCGTCCTCGACCGCATGAAGGCCTTCGACACGGGAGGCCCGGCGCCGGTCGCCGGCCCGGCGGCCGCCCGTGGAGGTGCGACATGAACGCCCCCGCCACGCTCCGGCTCGCCCGGTCCTCGCTCCGCGCGCACCGGCGCCGCTTCCTCGGCACCTTCGCCGCCGTCCTCCTCGGCGTCGCCTTCCTCACCGGCACCCTCGTCATGGGCGACACCCTCCGCGCGAGCTTCGACTCGATGTTCACCGGCGCCACCCGGGGCACCGACGCCATCGTCCGCAGCGCCACCACCGTGACCGCCGCCGGCGAGGCCCAGGGCACCCGAGGCCCCGTCGACGCCGACCTCGCCGAGCGCCTCGCCCGGGTCCCCGGGGTCGCCGCCGCCGCGCCCCGGATCGAGGGCGCGGGCCAGCTCCTCGCCGCCGACGGCAGCCCCGTCGGCGGCAAGGGCCCGCCCACCCTCGCGGGCAACTGGATCGAGGACCCCGCCCTCAACCCGTACCGCCTCGCGGAGGGCCGCGAGCCGAGCGCCCCCGGCGAGGCCGTCGTCAACCGGGGCGCCGCGCGGACGGCCGGTCTCGCCGTCGGCGACACGACGGTCCTGCGCACCCCCGACCCGGTGGAGGTCACCGTCGTCGGCCTGGCCACCTTCGGCGGCGCGGACGGCATGGGACAGGTCACCTGGACCGGCCTCACCCGCGCCGACGCCGAGAAGCACCTGACGGCGCGGCCGGGGGAGGCGACGAGCATCGCCGTACGCGCCGGGCCCGGCGTCTCCCAGGACGAGCTGGTCGCCGCCCTGGCGCCCGCGCTGCCCGACGGCGTCGAGGCGATCACCGGACGGCAGGCCGCCGAGGAGAACACCGAGGCGGTCTCCGGCCGCTTCCTCGACCTCTTCACCACCTTCCTGCTGGTGTTCAGCGGGGTCGCCGTGCTCGTCTCCGTCTTCACCATCCACAACGCCTTCGCCGTCCTCGTCGCCCAGCGGACCCGCGAGAACGCCCTCCTCCGCGCGATCGGCGCCGCCCGCCGCCAGATCGTCACCGGCACCCTCGCCGAGGCGCTCACCGTCGGACTGCTCGCCTCCCTCGCCGGGCTCCTCGCCGGGACCGGCGTGGCCGCCGGACTGCAGGCGCTGTTCCCCGCGATCGGCTTCCCCTTCCCCGAGGGCGACCTCGTCGTGGCCGGCACCTCCCTGGCCCCGCCGCTCGGCGTCGGGCTCGCGGTCTGCGCCGGCTCGGCGCTCCTGCCGGCCGTGCGGGCCGGGCGCACGGCCCCGCTCGCCGCGCTCCGCGAGACGGACCTGGACGGCTCGGGCACCTCCCGCCGCCGCGCGCAGGCCGGCGGCGCCCTGCTCGCCACCGCCGTCGGCACGGTCCTCGCCGGCGTCCTCGGCACCCCGTCGCTGTGGCCCGCCGCCATCGGGGCCGTGCTCGCCGTCGCCGCCTTCGTGGTCCTCGGACCGGTCGCCGCCTCGCTCGCCGTACGGGTGCTCGGCCGTCCGCTGCGCGGCGTCAACCGCCGCCTCGCCCGCCGCAACGCCCTGCGCAGCCCGGCCCGTACGGCCGCGACCGCCACCGCCCTGATGATCGGGGTCGCCGTCGTCACCCTCTTCACGGTCTTCGGCGCCTCCCTCAAGGCGACCATGGACCGCACGGTCGACCGCTCCTTCGCCGGGGACGTGGCCATCGGCGCGCCCTCGTTCGGCGCGGGCGGCAGCGGGCTCAGCCCCCGCCTCGCCCCGGCCGTCGCCGCGCTGCCCGAGGTCGACACCGCCGTGGGCCTGGGACGCGGCGTCGCGGAGGTGGACGGCCGGGGCCGCGCGCTCACGGTCACCGACCCGGCCGCGCTCGCCCGGGCGCTCGACCTGGGGGAGGTACGGGGTTCCCTGGCCGCACTCGGTACGGACGGGCTCGCCGTCGCCGCCGACGAGGCCGCCGCCTCCGGTCTGGCGCCCGGCGGGACCGCCGAGCTGACGTTCACCGACGGCAGCCGGCACACCTTCACGGTCCGCGCGGTGTACGAACGCGCCGACCTCGCGGGCGACTACCTCGTCACCCGGGCGGCCTGGGCCCCGCACCGCGTCCAGGACGCCGACCGGCTGGTCGCCGTCTCCTTCGCGGACGGAGTCCGCGCCGAGGACGGCAAGGCCGCCGTGACGGCGGTCGCCGACCGGTACGGCCGTCCGGAGGTGCAGACCCGCGAGGAGTACGCGGAGGTCTCGGCGGGCGGCATCGACATGATGCTCACCCTCGTCTACGCGCTCCTCGCGCTCGCGGTCCTGATCGCGCTGCTCGGCATCGCGAACACGCTGACCCTATCCGTCCACGAACGGACGCGGGAGCTCGGCCTGTTGCGGGCCGTCGGGCAGACCCGGGCCCAGCTGCGGACCATGGTCCGCTGGGAGTCCGTCCTGGTGGCCGCCTTCGGGACGGTCGGCGGGCTCACGCTCGGCGGTTTCCTCGGCTGGGTCCTCGTCCGCGCCTCGGGCGACGGCTCCCTCGCGTTCGCCGTACCGACGGTGCGGCCCCCGGGCCCCGGCCCGGCCGGGCCGGGGGGGGTCGGGGGGGG
>NZ_JAINVG010000164.1 GCF_020400725.1 Streptomyces sp. NK15101
CAGGGGGTCGGTGGTTCCGGCGGTGCGCAGGAGTTCGGCGGTGCCGGTCGCGGCGAGGTCGTCGATGGCGTCGCGGTAGTGCGCGGCGCGCCGGGCGGCGTCGCTGCCGGGCGGCAGTGTGGGGTCGTAGAGGACGAACCAGGCCTCGCGCTGCCCGTCGAGTGCGGTGAAGAGGGCGTTCAGGACGCGCAGGGGGGTGGGTGGCGCGTCGGTGTCCTGTCCGGCCATGGCGGTGCGGATGGCGTCCAGCAACTGGTCGCCGATCGGGTCGAGGCAGGCGAGGTAGAGGCCCTGCTTGCTGCCGAAGTACTGGTGCAGCAGCGGCTTGGTGACGCCGACCCGTACGGCGATGGTGGCCACGGTGGTCGCCTCGTACCCATGGCGGCCGAACTCCTCGGTGGCCGCGGCCAGGATCTGTTGTTCGCGATCGGCTCTCGGCACGCCCTTGGTGCCGGCCTTGGAGGGGGACGTTGGCATGGAAACAGATCTTACCCTAAGGTAATTTACCAACGGGTAAGTTCAATCGGACCCCGATCGGGAGCACTCTCATGTCTGCGATCCCATCCGTGCCCCGCTCCACCCGCACCCGTTCCTGGTGGGGCTGGGGCCATACCGACGCCCACCCCGACGACGCCGAATGCGCTGCGATGGGGGCCTTGCTTCCGGGCACCCTGGCCCGCCCGCTGCCGGTACCCCGCATCGCCGACCTGCCCATCGCCCGACCCGCCGTGACGCCCCCGTCCTCCCTGGCGCACCTGGTCACCGGCGAACCGCGGGCGCGCGCCGCCCACGCCATGGGCAAGGCCTACCGCGACGTCATCCGGGCCCTTCGCGCCCGTCCCGGCCGGATCCCCGACCTCGTCGCCCACCCCACCGGCGACCGGGAGGTGGCCGACCTGCTGGACTGGGCCGGCGAGCACGGCGTGGCCGTCATCCCCTTCGGCGGCGGCTCCTCGGTGGTCGGCGGCGTGGAGTACCGCGGCGATGCCCACCGCGCCGTGCTGTCGCTCGACCTGACCTCGATGGACCGCGTCCTGGAGATCGACACCGCCGGCCGCTCGGCCCGCATCCAGGCAGGAGCCCTCGGCCCCGTGCTGGAAGAGCAGCTGCGGCCCCACGGCCTGACCCTGCGCCACTTCCCGCAGAGCTTCGAGTTCTCCACCCTCGGCGGCTGGCTGGCCACCCGGGCCGGCGGCCACTACGCCACCGTCCACACCCACATCGACGACTTCGTGCAGTCCCTGCGTGTGATCACGCCCGCCGGAGCCGGTACGTCCTGGCGCCTGCCCGCCTCCGGCGCGGGCCCGTCGCCCGACCGGCTCTTCCTCGGATCCGAAGGCGCGCTCGGCGTCATCACCGAGGCATGGATGCGCCTGCAGGAACGCCCCCGCCACAAAGCCTCCGCGTCCGTGGCCTTCACCGACTTCCACCGTGCGCTGGACGCCGTGCGCGCCATCGCACAGTCCGACCTCGCCCCGGCCAACTGCCGCCTGCTCGACGCCGGCGAGGCCCTCCTCTCCGGCGCCTCCCGCGACGGCTCCTCCGTCCTGGTCCTGGGTTTCGAATCCGCCACCGGACCCGTCGGCGACCGCCTCGCGAGCGCGGTGGACCTGGCCCGCGCCCACAGCGGCCGAGCCGAGACGTCCCCGGCGGACCGTGACACCCCGGCCGACTCGGCAGTGAGCGCCTGGCGTTCGGCGTTCCTGCGCATGCCCTACCTGCGTGACGGCCTGGCCCGCATGGGCGCCGTCGTCGAGACCTTCGAGACCGCCGCCACCTGGGACAAGATCCCCGCCTTGATCGACGCCGTCCGCACCGAGGTCGGCGCCGCCGCCCTGAAGATCACAGGACACCCGGCCACCATCAACTGCCGCCTGACCCACGTCTACCCCGACGGGGCCGCCCCCTACTTCACCGTGGCCGTCGCCGGCCGACCCGGCGACGAGGTCGAGGTCTGGGACGACATCAAGGCCGTCGCCGGTGAGATCCTGCACCGCCACCGCGCCACGATCACGCACCACCACGCCGTCGGCCGTGACCACCGCGCCGGCTACGACCTCCAGCGACCGGAGCCTTTCGCGTTGGCACTGCGCGCCGCCAAGGACGCCCTGGATCCCCACCGCATCCTGAACCCCGGCGTCCTGCTCGACTGACGAGACCGGGCGGCAGGACGGCCGTGAGGCCGTGCCGCCAGGTGTGCTTCGCCTTCGTGGTGCGGGGCGCCCGCGAGGGCTGCCGGTGCCCGGCGCCAGTCCGCTCTCGTGCATCCGTCCGGAACATCGGAGTGGCCCGGGGGAGGGCGGCCGGTGTGGTTCCCGTATTCTCCGGCTCCACTTCCCGGGGGCGACGCAGGTACGGCAGCGGGCCGGCCGCTCAGACCCGATGGGGGAGTCATGGTGCGTACGACGCCCAGGCCCGGAACGGTGACGTCTGTGCCCTCGAAGGGGCGTGCCGCGTGCCGGTGGGCCCGTCGGCTCGCTGCCGCGGCGGGCCTCGTGGCGCTGTGCGCGCTGCCCACGACGGCGGCGGACGCGACCCCGTCGCAGGACGGCCGGACCTCCGCACACGCGCTCCTGCACGTGTCCGACTACGGCGACAACCGGGTCGTCAAGGTGGCCGGTGACGGGAGCGACCGGTCCACGCACGCCCTCCTGGAGGCCGCCTTGCCGCGGTCCACGGGACTCGGACCGGTGAGTCCGCCCCCCTTTCGCCCTCACGCGGGCGGAGTCGAGGACCGCCCGGGACAGGTCGAGCAGGCCGACATCGTCGAGGCGGTGCGGGATCTCCTCATGCGGCCGGCCTCACACGGGGACGCCGCCCGCGGTCGCAGGGCGACGGCGTTCCGGCACCGGGCCGGGGGCCGGGTGGGCCGTGCCTCGCCCGACCCCGCCATGGCCTGCATGGCGCATCGAGCTCTTCCTCCCGGGTGAGCCCGGTGGCGCCCGTCCCACGCCCCCTGCTGTCTGGACGAAGGAAGCGCACGCAGAAAGCGGGAGGCCATGGACCGGAAGCACAAGCGCCTCGCGACCCCCTGGGCCGCGGGAACGGCAGGAGTGGTGTTCGCGATCCTGACGGCCACGGCGATCATCCTGGTGCGCATCGCTCTGCCGGGCGGCGACGACGGGGGAGCCGTGACCGTCGACGCGGGACAGCGGAGTGCCGTACGGACGGCGCTGGAGCTGATCCCCTTCGCCGGGATCGCGTTCCTGTGGTTCATGGGCGCCCTGCGCGAACAGGCGGGTGAACGCGAGGACAAGTTCGTCTCCACGGTGTTCCTGGGGAGCGGTCTGCTCTTCGTCGCCATGCTGTTCGCCGCAGCCGCGGCGGCCTGGACCGTGCTCGGTGACGGTCGGGAGGACTCCTCCTTCGGCCGCGATGTCGCCTACGCCCTGCTGACCACGTACGCCATGCGGATGGCGGCGGTCTTCGTCATCACTGCCTCGACCATCGGCCGCAGGCTCGGTGTCCTCCCGCGCCCGCTCACCGTCCTCGGCTATCTGACGGGCCTGACGCTGCTCGTGGTGGGAGCGAGCGTGCCGTGGTCCGAACTGGTCTTCCCGGCCTGGGTGCTGCTCCTCGGCCTGAACATCCTGAGGGGCCGGCGTCCAGGCGCGCCACGGCCCCCGGCCTCGGCCTGATCGGGCCCCACCGCTCACTCGAACGGTCCGCCTTCCGTCGCTGTGACCCCACCGGCCGACGAGAGTGGGCGCAGGGGGCTTGAGCGGGCCGTTGGAGAGGACCGAATCCCGTGGTGAGCATTGCCGTCGATCTGAACCGCTGCCAGGGGTACGCGCAGTGCGCGTTCCTGGCTCCCGAGATCTTCACGATGCACGGCGACGAGGCGCTGCTGTACGACCCGGACGCCGACGAGGCACAGCGCGAGAAGCTGGCCCAGGCCGCCGCGGCCTGCCCCGTACAGGCCATCATCGTCGATGCCGTGGACGAGCCGGCCGAGGCGGTGCCCGGTGCTCGGTGACGGAGCCCTGGAGCGGCTCAAGCGCGAGGGCCGCATCGTCGTCGTCGGCGCCTCGCTGGCCGGCCTACGGGCTGCCGAGACCCTGCGCGCCAAGGGCTTCGCGGGGTCGCTGACCATGATCGGCGACGAGCCCTGCGAACCGTACGACCGGCCCCCGCTGTCCAAGGGAGTGCTGCTGGGCAGGGCGCGCGCCGACCGCACCGCACTGCCCCGGCTCCGATCCGTCGACGCGACCTGGCGGCTCGGCGTGCCGGCCGCGGGTCTGGACATGGCCGCCAAGCGGGTGCGGCTGGCCGACGGCGACGAGGTGCCGTACGACCGACTGCTGATCGCCACCGGAGTCCGGGCGCGCCCGTGGCCGCGCGAGGAGGAGGCGGAACTCGACGGCGTCTTCGTGCTGCGGACCCGCGACGACGGCGCCGCGCTCGCCCGGCGGCTCGCCGAGGGACCCCGACGCGTCCTCGTCATCGGCGGAGGCTTCGCCGGCTCGGAGATCGCCTCCGCCTGCCGCGAACGCGGGCTCGCCGTCACCCTCACCGAACGCGGCGCCGCGCCCCTGGTCGGCGCACTCGGCGGGGTGGTCGCCGAGGTGGCCGCCGGCCTCCAGCGCGAGCACGGCGTGGACCTGCGGTGCGGGGTCATGGTGACCGCCCTGGAGGGCGACGCCTCGGGGCGGGTGCGCGTGGCGCATCTGTCCGACGGGTCCACCGTGGAGACCGACGTGGTGGTCGTCTCGCTCGGTGCACTCCGCAACACCGAATGGCTGTACGGGTCCGGGCTCGGGGCCGGGCCCCGCGGAATCGCCTGCGACGCCGGCTGCCGCGCCTTCGACATCCGCGGAATCGTCACCGACGACATCTTCGCGGCGGGCGACGTCGCCCGCTGCCCGCACCCCCTGTTCGGCTACCAGTTCCTGTCCCTGGAGCACTGGGGCAACGCGGTCGCGCAGGCGGGGATCGCAGCGCACAACATGGTCAGCGAGAGCATCGACCGGTTGCCTCACATGGACGTGCCGGCCTTCTGGTCCTCCCAGTTCGGAGTCAACATCAAGTCGGTCGGAGTGCCGTCCATGGCGACGGAGATCCTCATCTCGCAGGGCTCACTGGACAGCCGCCGTTTCGTCGGTGTCTACGGATACCAGGGACGCGTCATCGGTGCCGTCTCCTTCGACCAGGGCCGATGGCTGCCGTTCTACCAGGAACTCATCGAGAAGACCGCGCCGTTCCCGCTGTCGTTCCCCACGGTCGACAGGCACACGGACGGACAACGGCCGATGGACGCGGACTTCCCCGACCCCTCGGTCCCCAGCCACGGCCCCACCGTGACCCTCAGCGGCTACTCGCCGGCCGACCGCCGGATGACGTTCACCCCCGCACACTGACCCGCACGGCCACAAGGACCTGCCATGACGCGATCCCTGCTGCACCAGATCCTGGACTACGCCAACCGGGCCGACCCGTACCCGATCTACGAAGAGCTGCGGAAGACTCCGGTCCACCACACGGGCGACGGGCCTTACGTGATCAGCACCTACTACGAGATCCGCAGCCTTCTGCACGATCCCCGGATCAGCTCCGACGCCCGCAACCTGGCCTCGGACAGCGCTGATCCGCTGGCCGAGGACACCCCGCGGGAAGGCGCCCTGCCGCCGGGCTTCCTGCGGCTCGACCCGCCGGAGCACGACCGGATGCGGCGCATGACGAACCGGCACTTCGGTCCGCCCCACTCGCCCCGCCGTGTCGACGGAATGCGCCCGGAGCTCCACGACATCGTGACCGGCCTCATCGACGGCCTCGCCGACCCCGGCCGCATCGACCTGGTGGAACAGTTCTCGTACCCCTTCCCGGTCACGGTGATCTGCAGACTGCTCGGAGTGCCGCGCGAGGACGAGGCGCGCTTCCACACCTGGGCGGACACCCTCGCCGCCGGCCTGGACCCCGACCCGGACGCCGATCCCGCCGAGCGCGGCAAGGACTCGCACGAGGCCCGGATGCAGTTGGGCATGTACCTGGCCGGCCTGATCGAGGAGCGCCGCAAGAACCCCGGGGACGACATGCTCTCCCAGCTGGCCACGGCCAAGGGCCAGGACGGTCCGATGACCACGATGGAACTGCTCAGCACTGCGGCCCTGCTCCTGATCGCGGGGCATGAGACCACGGTCAACCTCATCACCAACGGAATGCTGACCCTGCTGCGCAACCCTGACGTCCTTCAGCGCCTGAGGACCGAACCGCGGCTGGCCGTCCCCATCGTCGAGGAGCTCCTGCGCTTCGAGCCACCGGTGCAGCTGCTGCCGCAGCGCACCACCCTCGCCGACATCGAGGTTCGCGGCGTCACCGTCCCCAAGGCCTCCACCCTCTGGTTGGTCCTGGCGTCGGGCAACCGCGACCCCCGGCGCTTCGAGAACCCGGACCGCTTCGACCCGGACCGCCCGGACGTCCAGCACCTGGGCCTGGGCAGCGGCATCCACAGCTGCTTCGGCGCACCGCTCGCCCGACTGGAGGCCCAACTCGCCCTCTCGGAGCTGGCCCGGAGACTGGAGAACCCACGCCTCCTCGAGGACCCGCCCCCGTATCGCCAGAACGCCGTACTGCGCGGGCCGCGACATCTGAGGATCGCCTGCGACGGGATCCGACCCTAGGCCGTGTGTCGAAGGTGGATCTTGAGCTGTGAATGATCCCGGTCCATGGGTGGGGGCGATCTCGCGGACGAGCAGTGGGCGGCGCTGGAGCCGCTGC
>NZ_JAINVG010000165.1 GCF_020400725.1 Streptomyces sp. NK15101
GTTGTCACTACTTTAGCCGATTTCCCTGGCGGCTCATAATCGAGTCATTCGAAACGAATTTCGGAATGCCGAAACGAACCCCGATCGGGGTGATCGTCTTGAGTAGTGAGTGGCCGCTCCCCGGGGTGCTTGAACAAGCAGGCCGGGTTCCAACGGCTCGGGCCACGTTAGTCGGTCGTCCTCGGCGAGTCAAGCCTCCGCTTGCGGGGGGTGTGAGGCCGGTACGGGCTGACCGTCGGGTCCTCCGTGATCCAGAAGCGCCAGGGGTGCGGAGCGCCTTCGCCGCCGACGCCCGTGCGGGGGCCGCTGCGGATGCGGTCCGGGTCCGGGGGCGTGCCTGTGAGGAGGGCGAGTGGCCCGTTCTGACCCGCGCAGGTGTCCGTGCCGTTCAGGGAGAGGGCGACGTCGAGGGCCGTGGCCAGGCGGGCCGGCCCCTTGGCCAGCTCGTGGTCGGAGCGGGCCGAGCGGCGGCGGGGGCGGGCCTGGTCGGCGCCCTCGACGATTTCACCCGCGCGCAGCAGGACACCGCTCGCGTGGCCCTCGGGGCCGCACACCAGGTTGAGGCAGTGCCACATGCCGTAGGTGAAGTAGACGTACGCGTGGCCGGGCGGTCCGAACATGACGGCGTTGCGTGCGGTGCGGCCCCGGAAGGCGTGTGAGCCGGGGTCGATCGCACCGGCGTACGCCTCCACCTCCGTGAGGCGCAGTTCCATCCGGCCCTCGTCCGTGTTGCGGACGAGGGTGCGGCCCAGGAGGTCGGGGGCCACTTCCAGAACGGGGCGGTCGAAGAAAGTCCGCGGGAGCGGCGTACGGTCGGGGCTCTCGCTCATGCCGTCCGAGCGTACCGGGGACCGGAGGGGAACCGGCTACGGTCGTCGCGCGTATGTAGGGGTCAGGACCCGAGAAGGAGTGGAAGTCATGGGATTCAAGAAGCTGCTCGCGAGCCTGGGTGCCGGCGGGGCCACCGTGGAGACGGTGCTCACCGAGGAGAACGTCGTCCCCGGTGGGGTCGTCCAGGGTGAGGTGCGGATCCAGGGCGGCAGCGTCGACCAGCAGATCGAGGGGCTCTCCGTCGGGCTGCAGGCGCGGGTCGAGGTCGAGGGCGGCGACCAGGAGCACAAGCAGGACATCGAGTTCGTGAAGATGCGTCTCGGCGGTGCCTTCGAGGTCAAGGCCGGCGCCGTGCACGTCGTGCCGTTCGGTCTGGAGATCCCGTGGGAGACGCCGGTCACCGCCGTCGCCGGGCAGCAGCTGCGGGGGATGAACATCGGGGTGACGACCGAGCTGGAGATCGCGCGGGCCGTGGACTCCGGTGACCTGGACCCGATCAACGTGCACCCGCTGCCGGCGCAGCAGGCGATCCTGGACGCCTTCATCCAGCTGGGCTTCCGGTTCAAGAGCGCGGACATGGAGCGCGGGCACATCCGGGGGACGCGGCAGAAGCTGCCCTTCTACCAGGAGATCGAGTTCTTCGCGCCGCAGCAGTACCGGGGGCTGAACCAGGTCGAGGTCAGCTTCGTCGCGGACGAGCGCGAGATGGACGTCGTCCTGGAGATGGACAAGAAGCCGGGTCTCTTCACCGAGGGCAGCGACTCCTTCCGCGCGTTCAAGGTGGGCCTGCACGACTTCCACACCACCGACTGGGCGGCTTACCTCAACCAGTGGCTCGCCGAGGTCGGCGGTCGGCGCAACTGGCTCTAGGCTCGGGACCGTCAGCGTTGACGGACGATTCGGAGGTACTCGACGTGTCCGAGGGCAAGAGGGCGCCGCTCCCCCATGACTTCCATCCGCCGGTGGCGGCGTTCACCGTGGTGAGCGACGACGTCGCGCCGGGCGGGGTCCTGAAGGACGCTCAGGTGTACGCGGCGGGGAACACCTCGCCGCACCTGAGCTGGGAGGGGTTCCCCGCGGAGACGAAGAGCTTCGCGGTCACCTGCTTCGACCCGGACGCCCCGACGGGCAGCGGCTTCTGGCACTGGGTGCTGTTCGACATCCCGGTGTCGGTGACGGAGCTGCCGGCCGGTGCCGGGTCCGGGTCGTTCGAGGGGCTGCCGGCCGGTGCCGTGCACGCGCGGAACGACTACGGCTCCAAGGAGTTCGGCGGCGCCGCTCCCCCGGCGGGGGACCCGGCGCACCGGTACGTCTTCACGGTGTACGCGGTGGACAAGGAGAAGCTCGGTACGGACGCCGACACCTCGCCGGCGGCCGTCGGGTTCAATCTGCGGTTCCACACGCTCGGCCGTGCCCAGCTGATCGGTGAGTACGCGGCTCCTGCGGCGGCCTGATCGTTCGTTTGTTGTTTGCCCGCTTCTGGTCTTGGAGAGATCAGAAGCGGGCATCTTTTGTTGCGCAGGAAATTGCGTTGTCCGACCCGGCCGGCCCGGCCATCGTTGATCCAAGCCCGGAGCCCCGTGTGGGGGCTGGGGCCGGCACACGGGAGGTGGGCAACATGCGGGACACGCTGGTACTGAACGCGAGCTTCGAGCCGCTTTCGACGGTCACACTCAACCGTGCGGTGGTGCTTGTCCTGCAGGACAAGGCCGTCGTCGAGCAGGCCCATCCCGAGCTGAGGGTGCGGGGTGCCGCCGTCGACCTGCCGGTCCCGCGGGTGATCAGGCTCTGCAGGTACGTACGGGTGCCGTTCCGAAGACAGGCCCCGTGGTCGAGGAGGGGGGTGCTGGTCCGGGACCAGCACCGGTGCGCGTACTGCGGGCGGCGGGCGACGACGGTCGACCACGTCGTGCCGCGGGCGCAGGGTGGTGGGGACAGCTGGCTGAACACGGTCGCCTCCTGTGCCGAGGACAACCACCGCAAGGCGGACCGGACGCCGGAGCAGGCGGGGATGCCGCTGCTGCACCAGCCGTTCGAGCCGACTCCGGCGGACGCGATGCTGCTCGCGATGCGGGCGAGCGAGCGGTCGGCGCTGCCGGCGTGGCTGGCGGACTCGGCCGCGTAGGGACGTGGTCCACAGGCGTGCGGAAGGGCCCGCCTCCCCCGGTGGGGAGGCGGGCCCTTCCGTCGTCGCGGTCAACCGAGGGTCAGCTGGAGGATGGCCACGATGCCGACCGCGATGATCACTCCGCGCAGGACCGTGGGGGGCAGCCTGCGGCCGACCTTGGCGCCGAGCTGGCCGCCGAGGGTGGAGCCGAGGGCGATGAGCAGGACGGCCGTCCAGTCGAAGTCGGCGACGAAGAGGAAGAAGACGGCGGCGACTCCGTTGACCAGGGCGCCGAGGATGTTCTTGACGGCGTTGATGCGCTGCAGGTCGTCGTGGAGCAGCAGGCCCATGAGGGAGAGGTAGAGGACTCCCTGGGCGGCGCCGAAGTATCCGCCGTACATGCTGGCGAGGAGGAGTCCGACGAGGAGGACGGGGCCGCCGTCGGGGTGGGCCTCGGTGCCGGTCTGCTCCCGGCGCCGCTTCACGGCTGCGGCGATACGGGGCTGGAAGAGGACCAGGACGAGTGCGAGGCCGATGAGGATGGGGACGATCGCGTCGAAGGCCTCGGACGGCAGGGCCAGGAGCAGGATCGCGCCGATGAGGCCGCCGATGAGGGCGACGCCGCCGAGGCGCAGGACGCGGGCCTTCTGGCCCTTGAGTTCGCGGCGGTAGCCGATGGCTCCGCTGATGGAACCGGGGACGAGGCCGAGGGCGTTGGAGACGTTCGCGGTGATCGGGGGGAGTCCGGTCGCGAGGAGGACCGGGAACGTGATGAGCGTTCCCGATCCGACGATGGTGTTGATGGTGCCGGCGCCGATGCCGGCGGCGAAGACAGCCAGGGCTTCCCAGATGGACAAAGCCGTTCCCTCACATGGTCAGTGGCTCGCCTCCCCGCCCTGTCGTGCGGCAGGGTCGAGGGGCTCGCACCGATCATGCACGGATTACGTGTACGTGTCAGTCAACCCTGGGTTCTTCTCGCCTCGCGGACGGAACGTCCTTGGCGGGGGAGGACGGTGCGCCCGGGCCCATGTTCCCGAGGGCGCCGGAGAGGCCCTTGAGGGCGTCGCCGATCTCGCTGGGCACGATCCAGAGCTTGTTGGCGTCGCCCTCGGCGATCTTCGGGAGCATCTGGAGGTACTGGTACGAGAGGAGCTTCTGGTCCGGGTCGCCGGCGTGGATGGCCTCGAAGACCGTGCGGACGGCCTGGGCCTCGCCCTCGGCCTTGAGGGCGGCGGCCTTGGCCTCGCCCTCGGCGCGCAGGATGGCGGACTGCTTCTCGCCCTCGGCGGTGAGGATGGCGGACTGACGGGTGCCCTCGGCGGTGAGGATCGCGGCGCGCTTGTCGCGCTCGGCGCGCATCTGCTTCTCCATCGAGTCCTGGATGGAGGTCGGCGGCTCGATGGCCTTGAGCTCGACGCGGTTGACGCGGATGCCCCACTTGCCGGTGGCCTCGTCGAGGACGCCGCGCAGGGCCGCGTTGATCTCCTCGCGGGAGGTGAGGGTCCGCTCCAGGTCCATGCCGCCGATGATGTTGCGCAGGGTGGTGACGGTGAGCTGCTCGATCGCCTGGATGTAGCTGGCGACCTCGTAGGTGGCGGCCCGGGCGTCGGTCACCTGGTAGTAGATGACCGTGTCGATGTTGACGACCAGGTTGTCCTGGGTGATCACCGGCTGCGGCGGGAACGGGACGACCTGTTCGCGGAGGTCGATCCGGTTGCGGATCGAGTCGATGAACGGGACGACGATGTTGAGTCCGGCGTTGAGCGTGCGGGTGTAGCGGCCGAAGCGCTCCACGATCGCCGCGCTCGCCTGCGGGATGACCTGGATCGTCTTGATCAGGGCGATGAAGACGAGCACCACCAGAATGATCAGGACGATGATGACTGCTGACATCGTGTTCCCCGTGCCCTTCGCTGCCGGTTGTCTGCCGGGTTGCTTTCGATGATCGAGTTTCCCAGATGGCGGAGCGTCATGGGCGAGGTTCGGTCACATGACCACGGCGGTCGCCCCGTCGATGTCCACGACGTCGACCCGTTCGCCCGGTTCGAAGGTCTGGCCGGTGTCGAGGGTGCGGGCGGACCAGACCTCGCCGGCGAGCTTGATGCGGCCTCCGCTGCCGTCGACCCGTTCCAGGACGACGGCCTGACGCCCCTTCAGGGCGTCGACTCCGGTGGCGAGTTCGGGTCTGCCGTCGCGGTGGCGGGCGGCGATCGGACGTACCACCGCGATGAGCGCCACGGAGACGACGACGAAGACGAGCACCTGGGCGACGACTCCGAAGCCGAGGGCGGCGGTCACCGCCCCGGCGACCGCTCCGACGGAGAACATGCCGAACTCCGGCATCGCGGTCAGGACCAGCGGAATGCCGAGCCCCACCGCGCCGATCAGCCACCAGACCCACGCGTCGATGTCCACGTGGTCATGGTAGGGCGGTGGGGTCCTTCCGGGACAGGGCGCGGGCGGCTGTGCGGGTCGCCGGTGCCCCGGCCGGTCACTTCAGGGGCAGGCCGTGGGCGGTCCAGCGGTCGCCGACGCGCTCGACGACGAGCGGCAGGCCGAAGCAGTGCGAGAGGTTCCGGGAGGTGAGCTCCATCTCCACGGGGCCGGCGGCGAGGACCTTGCCCTGACGGATCATCAGGACGTGGGTGAAGCCGGGGGCGATCTCCTCGACGTGGTGGGTGACCATGATCATGGAGGGGGCGTACGGGTCGCGGGCGAGGCGGCCGAGGCGGCGGACCAGGTCCTCGCGGCCGCCGAGGTCGAGGCCGGCGGCGGGCTCGTCGAGGAGGAGGAGCTCCGGGTCGGTCATCATCGCGCGGGCGATGAGGGTGCGCTTGCGCTCGCCCTCGGAGAGGGTGCCGAACCTGCGGTCCAGGTAGTCGCTCATCCCGAGCCGGTCGAGGAAGGCCTTGGCGCGCTCCTCGTCGACCGGGTCGTAGTCCTCGTGCCAGGTGGCGGTCATGCCGTACGCGGCGGTGAGGACGGTCTGCAGGACGGTCTGGCGCTTGGGGAGCTTCTCCGCCATCGCGATGCCGGCCATGCCGATGCGGGGGCGGAGGTCGAAGACGTCGGTGCCGACGCCGCCGAGCTGCTCGCCCAGGATGTGGGCGGTGCCCTTGGTGGGGAAGAGGTAGCTGGAGGCGATGTTCAGGAGGGTGGTCTTGCCGGCGCCGTTGGGTCCGAGGATCACCCAGCGCTCGCCCTCCTTGACCGACCAGGAGACATCGTCCACCAGAGCCCGTCCGTCGCGGACCACGGATACGTCCACCAGCTCCAGTACATCGCTCATGAGCGCGTTGTCTCCCCTTGCGGTCGAGTCTTGTCGTCGCCTTGCGCCGATGGGCGCGGCGTCCAGGGGAAAACCTACGTTATCGACGGAGCGGACCGGTCCGTAGGGCTTCCTTTGAGTCCTTAGTCTGGGGGGATGCTTTCGGAACCACGCTCAGGACGTCTGGCCGCCTGGGGCAATGCCCTGCTGGCCGGGGCGGTGTCGCCGGACGAGGCGGCGCTGGCGATTGTCGGCGAGGACGCGGTGCACCGCGTGGAGGGGCTGCCCGGTGAGGCGGAGCCGGTGGGGCTGACGCTCGCGCTGGGCCGGCTGCGGCGGCTCGGGGTGACCGGGTGGCGGGTCGCGCTGCCGGCGCCGGGCCATCCGCTGGGGCTGAGCGGGCCGCCGGACTTCAACGCGCGCGCGTTGGAGGCGGAGGAGGCGGTGGTGG
>NZ_JAINVG010000166.1 GCF_020400725.1 Streptomyces sp. NK15101
CCTCGTTCAGGCCGGCGTGACGAGGTGGGTGTCGTAGGCCAGGATGACCGCCTGGACGCGGTCCCGGGCGCCGGTCTTGGCGAGGATGCGGCCCACGTGGGTCTTGACCGTGGATTCCGCCAGGTGGAGGCGTTCCGCGATTTCCGTGTTGCTCCAGCCCTTTCCGATGACCGTGAGGATCTCGCGTTCCCGGTCCGTGAGGGAGGAGAGGCGGGGGTCCTCGGGCCGGGGGGTCGTCGTGGGGGACGCCGGCAGGTGGTGGATGTAGGCGTCCAGGAGGCGGCGGGTGAGGCTCGGGGCGACGACCGCGTCGCCGGCGGCCACCGCCCGGATGCCCGCGAGGAGTTCCTCCGGCTGGGCGTCCTTCACCAGGAAGCCGCTGGCGCCGGCGCGGAGGCCGTCGTACGCGTACTCGTCGAGGTCGAAGGTCGTGACGATCAGGATCCGGCTCCGGGCGCCCGTGGCGATGACGCGGCGCGTGGCCTCGATGCCGTCCAGGCCGGGCATCCGGATGTCCATCAGGACGACGTCGGGGCGGTGCCGGTCGACCAGGCGGATCGCCTCGGTGCCGTTCGACGCCTCGCCGACGACCGTCATGTCGTCCTGGCTCTCCAGCAGCATGCGGAAGCCGAAGCGCTGCATCGGCTGGTCGTCCGCGATGAGAACGGTCGTCACGAGGGGGTGTCCTCCCGGGGGAGTCGGAGCCGGACGGCCCAGCCGCCGGTCGGCAGCGGGCCGCATTCGAGTGTGCCGTCGTAGAGGGCCGCGCGCTCGCGCATTCCGGTGAGTCCCTGGCCCTGGCCCGGGGAGGGGGCCGGGGCCGTCCCGCCGGTGTTCGTGATCTCCGCCCGTACCTCTTCCGGCGTGTGGGTGAGGACGACCCGTGCCGCGGTGCCCGTCCCCGCGTGCTTCAGGGTGTTCGTCAGGGCTTCCTGGACGACGCGGTAGATCGTCAGTTGGGCGCCCGGGGGGAGGGGCGGGGCGGTCGGTTCGTCGCGGGTTTCGAGACGTACCGGCAGGCCGGCCTTCCGCACGCCGGTGATCAGGGCGTCGAGGTCGGCCAGGGTGGGCTGGGGGTCGCGGGCGGCCTCCTGCTCGTCGTCGCGCAGGACGCCGAGGAGGCGGCGGAGTTCGGCGAGGGCCTGGCGGCTCGTCGTGCCGATCGCTTCGAGGGCCTGGGCGGCGCGCTCCGGGTTCCTGGCCGCCGCGTAGCGGCCGCCGTCCGCCAGGCCGGTGATGACGGACAGGTTGTGGCCGATGATGTCGTGCATCTCGCGGGCGATGCGGGTGCGTTCGGCGGCGGCCGCGAGCCGGACCTCCTGGTCGCGTTCGATCTCCAGGCGGCGGGCCCGGTCGACGAGGCCGGCGGTGTAGTCCTTGCGGGAGCGGACCGCGATGCCGAGGAGGGCGACCAGGGCGTACGCCCACAGGGTGGGGACGACGCGCTGGTCCCAGGACTCCAGGGGATGGCGGACCGCGCCCGTCACGAGCGGCGGCAGGATCAGGACGAGGGACCAGAGGAGCGCGCGGGGCGGGCGGCTGAGCGCGATGTGGAAGAGGGGGAGCATCTGGAGGTACGAGGCCTGGAGGAAGGCCCCCGAGCCGTCGCTGACCAGGGTCGCGCAGGCCATCACCGCCAGGACGGCCGTGGGATGGCGCCGGCGCCAGTAGAGCGGTACGGCGAGGACCAGGGACAGGGTGACCACGAGCCAGGCCGGGACGGACGGGTCGCGGGCGGTGTTCCGCCAGCCGCCGGCCGCGTCCACCAGGGCCGCGGTAGTCCAGAGGAGGGTCACCGCGGCGTCCCACACCCAGGGGCGGCCCTTGTCGAAGGCCCGTACGCGGGCGAGGAGGCGCTGGGCGTGTCGGCTCGGGCCCGTCGTCCCGTGCGGCTGTGGTGTCTCCTCCGTGATCACGCCGTCATCATCCTCATACGTCCCGGCGCTTGAGCAACAGTGCGGGGACGGCGAGCGCCGCGGCCGCCCACAGGAGCAGGGCCAGGAAGGCGGCGCCGGGCGAGGCCGCGCCCGGGAGGGGGGTCGCGGAGCCGAGGACGCCGGCCGCCTGCGTGGGGAAGTACCGGACGACGGTGTCCATCACCTCGTACGGGAGCATCCCGAGGATCTCCGGGACGATCAGGACCCCGCCGACGAAGGCGCCGATCGCGCCCGGCACCGAGCGGAGGGCCGCGCCGAGGCCGAGGGCGATCAGGCCCAGGAGGGTGACTCCGGCGGCGTTGCCCGCGATGGCGGCGAGGACGCCGTCGTCGGTGAGGGAGGCGGCCTGGTCGGTGTCGGAGAGGAAGACCTGGGCGGTGAGGAAGGTCAGCAGGGCGGTGAGGAAGGAGATCGTGAAGACCGCGGCCGTGTAGACCGTCGCCTTCGCCCACAGGACGGGGAGGCGGCGGGGGACCGCGGTCAGGGAGGCGCGGATCATGCCGGTCGCGTACTCGCCGGCGGTGACGAGGATGCCGAGGACGGCGAGGGCGATGCCGCCGAGCTGGGAGCCGTACAGGGTGAGGACGACGGTGTCGACGTCGGAGTCGCCGCCGTCGGAGGTGTAGGTGGCGCCCATGAGGATGCCGACGCCGAGGAGGAGCGCGACGGAGGTGAGGACGGTGATCCAGGTGGAGCGGACGGTCCGGAGCTTGTGCCACTCCGAGCGGAGGACGCGGGACGAGGTGATCGCGGGGGTGGTCATGCGGGGGCTCCCTGGTACTCGACGGAGTCGCGGGTGAGGTCCATGAACGCCTGTTCCAGGGAGGGGGCCTGCGGGGTGAGTTCATGGAGGGGGACGGCGTGGGCGGCGGCCGTGCGGCCGATCTGCGGCGCCTCCAGGCCGGTGACGAGGAGGGTGTCCGGTCCCTCCGCGGTGATCCGGGCGCCGGGGAGGAGCGTGCGCAGGCGGTCCGCCTCCGGGGTGACGACCTTGACGCTCGCGCCGCCCGAGGTGCGGACGAGTTCGTCGACCGTGGTGTCGGCGAGGAGGCGGCCCTTGCCGATGACGATCAGGTGGTCGGCGGTGAGCGCCATCTCGCTCATGAGGTGGGAGGAGACGAGGACGGTACGGCCCTCGGCCGCCAGGTTCTTCAGGAGCGTGCGGATCCAGAGGACGCCCTCCGGGTCGAGGCCGTTGACCGGTTCGTCGAGGACGACGGTGGCCGGGTCGCCGAGGAGCGCGGCGGCGATGCCGAGGCGCTGGCCCATGCCGAGCGAGAAGCCCTTGACGCGCTTGTGGGCGACGTGGGCGAGGCCGGCGAGGGCGAGGACCCGCTCCACGCGGGCGCGTGGGATGCCGTGCGTGTGGGCGAGCGCCATGAGGTGGTGGTGGGCGGAGCGGCCGGGGTGTACGGAGCGGGCTTCCAGGAGGGCGCCGACGTGGGTGAGCGGGGCGCGGTGGTCGGCGTAGGGGCGGCCGTCGACGGTGGCGTGGCCGCGGGTGGGGGCGTCGAGGCCGAGGATCATGCGGAGGGTGGTGGACTTCCCGGCGCCGTTGGGGCCGAGGAAGCCGGTGACGGAGCCGGGGCGGACGGTGAAGCTGAGGTCCTGGACGACGGTGGTGTCCCCGTACCGCTTGGTGAGGTTCTCTGCTCGGATCATGCCTTCGACGCTAGGGAGCGGGCGGGGGCGGGGCGTCGGACCCGGGGCGGGTGTGCGGGGCCGGGCGTAGTACCCGGGTACGACGGACGGTGTGGGGGCTCTCAGGGAAAAGGCCTTGTCAGGGGGGTGAGGGCCTCGTCAGGATCGGCGGCATGGACTATTCGATACGCACCATCCGCGCCGACGAGTGGGAGAAGACCCGCGAGATCCGGTTGGCGGCCCTTCAGGACCCGGTCGCGCACCTGGCGTTCCTCGACACCTACGAGGCGGCCGTCGAGCGGTCCGACGCCTTCTGGAAGGAGCGGGCGGAGGGCGGTTCCGAGACCGGCGACGGGAAGGTGCGGCAGCTCGTCGCCGAGGCCCCGGACGGCAGCTGGGCGGGCACGATCACCCTGCTCGTGGAACGGCCCTCGGACGAGGTGCGGTTCGGTGAGGCGGCGAAGGTCGAGCAGACGCACATCGTCGGCGTGTACGTGCGGCCCGAGGCGCGCGGTACGGGTGTCATCGACGCGCTGTTCCAGGCGGGTGTGGAGTGGTCCTGGTCGCTGTCCGAGCCGGTGGTCGAGCGGGTTCGGCTGTACGTCCACGAGGAGAACGGGCGGGCTGCGGCGTTCTACCGGCGGTTCGGGTTCGTGGCGACGGGGGACACGGTGGCGGTGCCGGGGGGCGAGGGCGCGCTGGAGCTCGAGTACGAGTTGGTGCGGCCCGCGTCCGTCTAGCTCTCGGGCCGGGCGCCTGGGAGGCTTGGGGCCTGGGGTTCGGGTGGACTCGGGGGAGCTGTGCAGGAGTTGAGGCCGGACGATCCGGCGGTCATCGGTCCGTACCGGCTGGCGGGACGGCTCGGCGAGGGCGGGATGGGCGAGGTGTTCCTCGGCGAGTCCGTCAGCGGCCGGCGGGTCGCCGTGAAGGTCGTGCGGCCCCAGCTGGCCGCCGACCCCGGCTTCCGGCAGCGGTTCCGGAGGGAGATCGAGGCGGCCCGGAGGGTCGGCGGTTTCTGGACGGCGCCGGTCGTGGACGCGGACCCGGAGGCAGCGGCGCCCTGGGTGGCCAGCGCGTATGTGGACGCCCCCGATCTGGGGCGGCTCGTGGCGGCCTCCGGTCCCTTGGCGGAGGCGGCGCTGCGGCGGCTCGCGGCCGGGCTCGCGGAGGCGCTGGACGCCGTGCACCGGGCGGGGCTCGTGCACCGGGACCTGAAGCCGTCGAACGTGTTGGTCACGGACGACGGGCCCCGGGTCATCGACTTCGGCATCTCGAAGGCGGCCGAGGGGGCGACGGCGCTCACCGCGACGGGGCTCGTGGTGGGGACGCCCGGCTTCATGTCGCCGGAGCAGGCGTCCGGGGGCTCGGTGGGGGCGGCGAGCGATGTGTTCTCGCTGGGTGCGGTGCTGGCGTTCGCGGCGACCGGGGAAGGGCCGTTCGGCGAGGGGAGCGTGCCCGCGCTGCTCTACCGCGTGGTGCACGACGAGCCCCGGCTCGGCGGGGTGCCGGGCGGGCTGCGGGAGCTGGTCGCCCGGTGCCTGGAGAAGGAGCCGGGGCGGCGGCCTTCCGCGGGGGAGTTGTTGGGGATGCTGGGGGCGGTGGGGCGGCCCACAGAGGTGGCCGAGCCGGCCGAGTCCGTGGCTGCTCCCCGGGAGGGGGAGGTCGGGAAGGCCAAGGAGGCCGAGGTGGTCTGCCGGCGGCCGCTGGGTGCCGCGCCCCGGATCCTGCTGGGCCTGGGGATCCCGCTGACGCTTCTCTGCGGGGTCGGCGCGGTCGTCACGGAGTCCCCGGTGGACGTGTTCTTCGGAGTGCCCGGGGCGGCCCTGCTGTTCGCGCACGCGGTCGGCGTCCCACGGCTGCTGTTCGACCGGGACATGACCGTACGTGCCGCGCGCGACGGTCTCACCGTCACGGCCGGCGAGGCGTCGTGGTGGGCCGGCTGGCGGGCCGTGAGGTCGCTGTCCCTGACCCCTGCGGACGGCGGCGGGCAGGTCTGGCACCTGGCCGTCACCCTGAACGGGCCCGCGGTCGCGCACGTACCGCCCAGGTGGCGGGGGCGGGACGGGCAGGAACACGTACGCATCGCCCTGCGGTTCCCCGACGCGCATGCCGCCCGGGTGCGGCTGCGGTGGCTCAGCTCGGTGCTCGTCCACGCGGCCGCGCCCGGGTACGTGCCGGACCGGGCCCTCAGTGGCTGAGCGAGTCCTCCGGCCAGCGGGACCTGGCCTGTTCGCGGGAGCGCAGCAGGGCCAGGGTCGGGAGGCCGTGGGCGTGGCCCGTGGCGAGGAGGTCCGGGAGCCGGGGGAGCGGGGCCACGGCGGCCACGTCGTCGAGGACGAGGGTCAGTGGTGGGTCGAGCCGACCGTCGGATGACCGTGCGGCCATGCGGCGGCCGTGCTCGACCACGCTTGCGGCGAGGGCCGTGAGAAGCGGCATCGCGCCGGGGTGGGTGCGGGGATCCTCGATCGCCTCGCCCACCACGTAGAGCGTGCCCCCTTCGCCGAGAAAAGATGCGAGTGCCAGCGAATCAGTTCGATTCGGTACGCACGCCTCCCTGATGTGGACCGAGGAGAGGGCGGCGAGCGCACGGGCCGTCAGTTCCTGTGCCAGGCGGCGGCTCTCGGGGTGTGCGGTGAGCGCCGATTCCAGGAGGCCCGCCAGGCCCGAGGCGGCCTTCGGGTGGCTGCGGAGGATGCGTACGGGTTCGTGGGCGCCCGCGCCCTGCGCCCAGCGGTGGACCTGCCGGAAGGGGCGGCCGTCGACGGCGGCGGCGTGCAGCCAGCAGCGCAGGAGCGTCTCCGCGGTGTCGGCGGTGGCCGCGTCGAGGCGGGAGTGCGGGCGTACGGGGGCGAGCAGGGCGATCGCGCGTTCCTGCGCCACCGCCGGGTCCTCGCAGTGCTCGGACGGTGACCAGTGGAGCCTGGCGGGGGTGTCGCAGAGGTGGCCGGGGTCGTGCACCAGGACCGGGCCGAGCTTGCCGCGCGCGTCCTTGGTGGAGGCCCAGACGGTGGGGTCGGAGGTGACGACCAGGACCGGGCCCTCGGCGCCGTAGCTCTCCGGGACGTGC
>NZ_JAINVG010000167.1 GCF_020400725.1 Streptomyces sp. NK15101
GGGCGTCGTCGCCGCACACGATCATGTGCCCGGCGGGGGCGGTGCGGGCCTGCCGGTCGGCCCGGAGGGCGGGCGCGCCGAACGGACCGGCGGCGGGTGTCCCGGGCTCCCGGGCGGGGCCGGGGACGGACCGCCCCGCCGGTTCGACGGGCACCGCTCCGGCGGTGCGGTCCGGAACGGCGTTGCTCTGGTACGGGTGTGAGGGCACGTCACAAGGATGCCCTGCCCCGCCGACAGCGGGTCCCGGCCGGGGCGGGCCGTGGGGCGCCACCCGGGCGGAGGCACGACGCGCCGCCGTACGCCACACCCGCTACGCCGGTCGGCGCACTCCGATCTGCGCGGTCCGCACCTCCTTCCTACGGTGGCTGAATGATCGTCACGTCAGCTGTCCGTCATGCCGCCGCCGGTTCCGCGGCGCTGCTGTTCGTGCTGCCCGTTCCGGCGGCCGCCTCTCCCGCCACGTCCGCCACCTCCGTCACGTCTTCCGTGGGGGAGCCCGCCCCGCCCGCGCCCCGGCACGCCGACCCCGCGCGCCTCGACCGGCGGGGCACTCAGGTGCAGCGGCTGCCGGGGGCGCCTGCCGTGCCGTCGGTCTCCGCGCTGTCGTGGGTCGTGGCGGACGCCTCCTCGGGCGAGGTGCTCGCCGCGCGGAACGCGCACCGGAAGCTGCCGCCGGCCAGCACCCTCAAGGCGCTGTTCGCGCTCACCGCGCTCCCCCGCCACGGGCCGTCCGAGCGGCACACCGTGGCCGATTCCGAGCTGACCGGGATCGGGGCCGGCAGCAGCCTGGTCGGGGTGAAGGAGGGGTACACGTACAAGGTCTCGGACCTGTGGAACGGTGTCTTCCTCAGCTCGGGGAACGACGCCGTGCACGTCCTGGCGGCGATGAACGGCGGCTGGGAGTCGACGATCCGGCAGATGCAGGAGAAGGCCCGCTCCCTGGGCGCCGAGGACACCCACGTGGTCTCCCCCGACGGGTACGACGCCCCCGGCCAGGTGTCCTCCGCGTACGACCTGGCGGTGTTCGGCCGGGCCGGGCTGCAGAACCCGGACTTCGCCCGGTACTGCTCGACGGCGTACGCGGACTTCCCGGCCGGCTCCTGGTCGTACGGCATCGCCAACACCAACCGGCTCCTGACGGGCGCGGACGGGGTGGACCGCTACCCCGGGCTCCTCGGGATCAAGAACGGCTACACGAGCAACGCGGGCAACACCCTGATCTCGGCGGCCCGGCGCGGTGACCGGACGCTCGTCGTCTCGGTGATGAACCCTCAGGAGGGCGGCGGGTTCGCCGTGTACGAGGAGGCGCGGTCGCTGCTCGACTGGGGCTTCGAGGCGGCGGACCGGGTGCGGCCGGTGGGCTCGCTCGCGCCGGTACGGGCGAAGGCCGCGGCCGACCCGGACACGCGGGCCGTGTCGGTGGCCCGGGAGGGGCGCGGCGCGAAGGCGGCGCCGGCGCCCGGGGCCGGGGCCGAGCCGGCGGCCGCGCCCGTGGGGCAGGCCCGGGAGGTGGAGCCCCCCGGCCCGTCGGCCGGGCTTCCGCTGACCCTGGTGGGCTCGGCCTGCGTCGCCGCGCTCGCCCTGTGGGGGTGGCGGCGCAGGGCGGCCCGCCGGGCCTGACGTCCCGCCTCGTGGACCGCCGGTCGTGCGGCGCCGCTGGAGACACCGGACCCGGGTCGTGCCGGCGACGGTTCGGTGGGTGCCGCACGATCCGGCCTCTAACCTGCGGGAACACCGCCCGGGACCGGCCCGGGCGGCCTTCCTGGGGAGTCACGTGATGACGGACGAGGCGCTGACGGGCGGGACGTCGACGGACGGGACACCGAAAGGCGGGACGCCTACGGACCGGACGCCGGAGGACCGACCGCCGAAGGACCGACCGCCGGAGGACGGCACGCCGGAGGGCCTGTCGCCGTCCGCGCGGCTCGTCGAGCGGTTCCGGGAGGTGAACGGCGACCATCCGATGACCGCCGCCGACGACGCGTACGTCACCGCCCGGTTCGTCCCGCTGGAGGCGCTGTGCGCCGCGCTCGGCCGGGACCCCGACGAGGTCCGGCTGCTGATGCTCGCGGAGCTGCTGCCGCTGCCCGGCTATCTGCGGTCGGACGGCGCCGAGATGGTGCCGCGCGATCTGTTCGCGCTCGCCGACGCGGCGGGCGGCGTCGACCGCCTGCGCGCGTGGTTCACCGGACACTGGGAGGACCCGGACCGGGGCGACGGGGAGTGGGCGGCGTACCTGAGCGGCCAGTACGTCTGCCTGCATGCGGTCACCCCGGCGAACATCCACCGGAAGGAGGAACTGACGGCGGAGATCACCGCGCGCCTCGCGACGGCCGGGGACGACCCCTCGCCGGAGTGGCGCGCCGCCCTCCACGCGCGCGTGGACGAGCTGGACGCCCTGGAGCCGGCGTTCACCGCGTACGACCGGCTGCGGTTCGGCGGGCCGGTCTCGCGGGACACCTGCGTGGACGCGCCCCGGGCGCTCTTCCCCCCGGTGTCTCGCTGAGCGGCGACCCGGCGGGCCGGAGCCCCCGGGTCGCCGGCCGTGCGCGCCCGTCAGGCGCCGACGTACTCCGCGAGGTGCTCGCCGGTGAGGGTCGAGCGGGCCGCGACGAGGTCGGCGGGCGTGCCCTCGAAGACGATCCGCCCGCCGTCGTGGCCCGCGCCGGGGCCCAGGTCGATGATCCAGTCGGCGTGCGCCATGACGGCCTGGTGGTGCTCGACGACGATGACCGACTTGCCGGAGTCCACGAGCCGGTCGAGCAGGCCGAGGAGCTGCTCCACGTCGGCGAGGTGGAGGCCGGTGGTCGGCTCGTCGAGGACGTAGACGCCGCCCTTGTCTCCCATGTGCGTGGCCAGCTTGAGGCGCTGCCGCTCGCCGCCGGAGAGCGTGGTGAGCGGCTGGCCGAGGCTCAGGTAGCCGAGCCCGACGTCGGCGAGCCGGGCCAGGATCCGCTGCGCCGCCGGGGTGTGCGCCTCGCCGGAGCCGAAGAACTCCTCGGCCTCGGTCACGGACATGGCGAGCACCTCGCTGATGTCCCGGCCGCCGAGGAGGTGTTCGAGCACCGCGGGCTGGAACCGCTTGCCCTCGCAGTCCTCGCAGGTGGAGGAGACGCCGGCCATCATGCCGAGGTCGGTGTAGACGACGCCCGCACCGTTGCAGGTGGGGCAGGCGCCCTCGGAGTTGGCGCTGAACAGCGCCGGCTTCACGCCGTTGGCCTTGGCGAAGGCCTTGCGGATCGGGTCGAGCAGTCCGGTGTACGTGGCGGGGTTGCTGCGCCGGGAGCCGCGGATCGCGCCCTGGTCGACGGAGATCACCCCCTCGCCGGCGGGGATCGACCCGTGCACGAGCGAGCTCTTGCCGGAGCCGGCGACGCCGGTCACGACGGTGAGCACGCCGAGCGGGATGTCGACGTCGACGTCGCGCAGGTTGTGCGTGGACGCGCCCCGGATCCTCAGGGCTCCGGTGGGCTTGCGGACCGATTCCTTGACGGCGGCCCGGTCGTCGAGGTGGCGGCCGGTGACGGTGCCGGCGGCCCGCAGCCCGTCCACGGTGCCCTCGAAGCAGACGGTGCCGCCGGCCGTGCCGGCGCCGGGGCCGAGGTCGACGACGTGGTCGGCGATCGCGATGGCCTCCGGCTTGTGCTCCACGACGAGCACCGTGTTGCCCTTGTCGCGCAGCTGGAGCAGCAGGTCGTTCATCCGCCGGATGTCGTGCGGGTGCAGGCCGATGGTGGGCTCGTCGAAGACGTACGTGACGTCGGTGAGCGAGGAGCCCAGGTGGCGGATCATCTTGACGCGCTGCGCCTCGCCGCCCGACAGCGTGCCCGCCGGCCGGTCGAGGGAGAGGTAGCCGAGGCCGAGTTCCACGAAGGAGTCCAGGGTCAGCTGGAGCGCGGTGAGCAGCGGCGCCACCGAGGGCTCGTCGAGGCCGCGGACCCAGGCGGCGAGGTCGCTGATCTGCATCGCGCAGGCGTCGGCGATGCTGATCCGCTCGATCTTGGACGCCCTGGCGCCCTCGCTGAGCCGGGTGCCGTCGCACTCGGGGCAGGTGGTGAAAGTGACGGCCCGCTCGACGAACGCCCGGATGTGGGGCTGCATGCCCTCCTTGTCCTTGGCCAGGAAGGACTTCTGGATGCGCGGGATCAGACCCTCGTAGGTCATGTTGATCCCGGCGATCTTCATCCGGACCGGCTCGTGGTGGAGGAAGTCCGCCAGTTCCTTCTCGGTGTACTCGCGGATCGGCTTGTCCTGGTCGACGAAGCCGGACTCGCTGTAGAGCCGGTAGTTCCAGCCGCCCGCGGTGTAGCCGGGGATGGTGAGCGCGCCCTCGGCGAGCGACTTGGACCCGTCGTAGAGCTGCGTGAGGTCGATGTCGGAGACCGTGCCCCGGCCCTCGCAGCCCGGACACATGCCGCCGGTGCGCTCGAAGGTCGCCCGCTCGGTCTTCCTGCCGCCGCGTTCGACGGTGATCGCGCCGCTCGCCCGGACCGAGGGGACGTTGAAGGCGTAGGCGCTGGGCGGGCCGATGTGCGGCTCGCCGAGCCGGCTGAAGAGGATCCGCAGCATCGCGTTGGCGTCGGTGGCGGTGCCGACGGTGGAGCGGGGGTCGGCGCCGAGGCGCTGCTGGTCGACGATGATCGCGGTCGTCAGGCCTTCGAGGACGTCGACCTCGGGCCGGGCGAGCGTCGGCATGAAGCCCTGGACGAAGGCGCTGTACGTCTCGTTGATCAGCCGCTGCGACTCGGCGGCGATCGTGTCGAAGACGAGGGAGCTCTTGCCCGAGCCGGAGACGCCGGTGAAGACCGTGAGCCGGCGCTTCGGGATCTCGATGCTCACGTCCTTGAGGTTGTTCTCACGCGCGCCGTGCACGCGGATCAGGTCGTGCCGGTCGGCGGCGTGGGGTACGGACGCCTGCTCGTCCGTCCTCGGGGCCTTGCTCATCGTGTCTCCAGCCTTCGCGGTGCCTGTCGGTGGTCCTCCGCGTCCGTGGCCGGGCCCGTCGGACGCGTCGGGCCGATCCGGCTCGGCGACCCGGCGGGCGCGTCGGACCCGTCGAGCACGTGAGCGAAGGTCGTGACGGTCACGCTAGTGGCGGCACGGGGGCCGTGCTTCTCGATTCCTGATCTCCGCCGTCGTCACGTAGCGCTCCGCGGCGAGGACGGCCTCACGAGTGGTGCGCACTCCCATCAGGACGCACAGGGTGTACGCCGTGTCCTCGAAGCGCCGGCGGGCCGACAGGTCGCACGGCCTGTCCAGCACGGTCCGCTCCTGGGCGCGGAAATGCCGGAGCAGCCGGTCGACGGTGTTCCTGTCGGGCAGCAGCATGGCCGTTCTCCTGTCTCCTGAGTCGCTTCATATTCCCGGCCGTCGGCCACGTCCGCGACCGATACGGACACGCTGAGTGACGGCGATGGCCAGGGGTGGCCGTCGGAATGCGCTTCCGGCGCCCATGGCGGAGGGTCGGAGACATGAATCCGAGCACGATTTCGCGCGTCGTCGTCACGGGCGCCACCGGCAACGTCGGAACGAGCCTCATCCGGATCCTGGCCCGTGAGCCGGGCATCGGCTCCGTCCTCGGTCTCGCCCGCCGCCGGCCCGGGCTCGACCTCCCCGGGGTGGAATGGGCCGAGCTGGACCTCTCCCGGGAGGGGGACGAACCCCGGCTCGCGCAGTACGTGGCGGACGCGGACGCGGTGGTGCACCTGGCCTGGCGGTTCGGCCCGACCCATGACCCGGTGGAGACGTGGCGGACCAACGTCCTGGGTTCGGTCCGCGTCTTCGACGCGGTGGCGGCGGCGCGGGTTCCGGTCCTGGTGTACGCCTCCTCGGTGGGCGCGTACTCCCCCGGCCCCGAGGGCGGCCCGCCGGTGTCCGAGGCGTGGCCGACGCACGGCTGGCCGGGGGCCGCGTACACCCGGGAGAAGGCCTATCTGGAGCGGGTCCTCGACACGTTCGAGCGGGACCATCCGATGACCCGGGTGGTCCGGATGCGTCCGTCGTTCCTCTTCAAGGAGGAGTCGGCGAGCGAGCAGCGGCGGATCTTCGCCGGACGGTTCTTCCCCGGGCAGCTGATGCGGCCCGAACTGCTGCCGCTGCTCCCGGAGTTCGAGGGGCTCCGCTTCCAGGTCCTGCACACCGAGGACGCGGCGGACGCCTACCGCAGGGCGTTGCTGCGGGACGTCCGGGGCGCGTTCAACCTCGCCGCGGAGCCGGTGATCGACGGCGCGACGCTGGGCGAGCTGCTGCACGCCCGGCCGGTGAA
>NZ_JAINVG010000168.1 GCF_020400725.1 Streptomyces sp. NK15101
TCGACCGCCTCGCCTCGGCGGGAACCCTGACCGATCCCCTGCTGAGGGACGCCCTGCTCCGCGTGCCCCGCGAAGTGCTCCTCCCCCACGCCTACCTCCGCGTCAGCGGCCCGGGCGCGGATCCGATCGACTGGCGCCTCCTCGACGGTTCCCACCCCGACGACCGTGAGGAGTGGCTCGACCTGATCCACAGCGACCAGTCGATCCTGTTCCAGCGCGACGGCGAGCCCCTCGACTCGCTCGCTCGCGGTCCGGTGACCGGCGGCCACATGACCTCCATGTCCACCTTCACCCCGGCTACCGTCGAAGCCCTCCAGGACCTCGGCCTGAAGCCGGGCCGGCGCTGTCTGGACCTCGGGGCCGGGCCGGGGGTCTCCCTGGCGCTCGCCGCCTCCGTCACCGGCGCCGGCCTCGCGACCGGTGTGGAGCGGGACGGGCACATGGCGGCCTTCGCGCAGGGAAGCCTCGACCGACTCGGCATCGACGCGGTGGTGGTCGAGGGCGACGCGCTCGAGGGGCACGAGAACCGGGCTCCGTACGACCGGATCCACTCCGGCATCGGCGTGCCGTGCCTCCCCCCGGCGTGGGTGGAGCAGCTCGCGCCCGGGGGGCGGCTGCTGACCACGCTCGCGACCCGGACGCCGAGCTGGCCCGGACAGCTCCTCGTCACCCGTGCCGACACCGGCCGGATCGAAGCGGTCCTGCGGGGCCGGGCGAGCGGGTACCGGCCGATGCTCGGCCACACGTGGCTCAGCGCCCTGGACCATCGCGCGCGGATCAAGGCCGATCCCGGCGCCGTGCGGCCCACCCGGCTCGCGCCGCCGGCGGACGACGCGTACGGATTCTGGATCGCGGCCGCCTACCTCGCTCCGGGCCTCGTGCGGGACTTCCAGGCGGAGACGATGACGATCGTCGCCCCCGAGGACGATTCCTGGACCGTGGCGGGCCCCGGCGACGGTACCGTCCGCGTCCACGGACCGCGCGACGTGTGGGCCGAACTCGAGGAGCTGTACGTCCGCTGGGTGCGGGCCGGCCGCCCGGAGACGTACCGAGTCGACCTGTCCGGCGGCACCAGGACCCAGTCCGTCGCCTCCGGCACGGGGCCGGATGCCCTGAGCTGGTCACTGCCACCGCTCGCCGGCGTCCCCCGGCAGCTGCCGTGACCGCGCCCCTACGGCTCGCCGTACCGCCGCGCCGCCGACGCGTACCGACCGGGCTCGCATGTGCTGTGCTCACGCTGCCGCGTCGTGCGCCCTCCAGGCGGCACCATCAGCGCCGGAGGCGATCGCGTGACCCGCTCTCAGCCGTCGGGCGCTCTCGGCCGCGCGTGTGCGGCGGCGCGGCGGCTGGGCAGGATACGGGACGTTCGGGGGTTGCCCGTGCGTCGTGGACAGGGAAGTCGGGGTGGGAAGGGCATGACCGGTGGTCCTCGGGAGGCCGGGCAGGACGAGACGACGCGCTCGGTGGTGAAGCTGGCGCAAGAGCTGGTCCGGCGGCCGAGCCGTGGCGGGATCGACGACTACGGTCCCGTCCTCGGTGTCCTGGAGGAGTGGCTGACCGCGCGCACGGTGCCGCACCGGCGTCTGCACGACGGTGCGGGCGCGCCGGTCGGGCTCCTGGTCGAGGTCGCCGGCGACCGGCCGGGCCCGTGGTGGACGCTGGACGCCTGCGTGGACACCGCCCCGTACGGCGACACCACCCGCTGGTCGTTCCACCCCACGTGCGGGCAGGAGAGGGACGGGTGGCTGCTGGGGCGGGGCGCGGCGGACTCGAAGCTCGCCGCCGCGATGTACTGTCACATCGCCGCCGACCTCGCCGCCCGCAGGAACGACTTCGCGGGTGGCCTCGCCGTTCTCCTGGACGTCGACGAGCACACCGGCGACTTCGGCGGCGCCCGTGCCTACCTCGCCGACCCCCACGCCGCCCGCCCGGCCGGGGTGATCATCGGGTATCCCGGCCTGGACGAGGTCGTCGTGGGCGGCCGCGGCTTGTGGCGCGCCACGATCGCCGTGCACGCGCCGTCCGGGCACTCCGGCTCCAGCCGCACCGTCATCGGCGCCGTCACCCGCGCCGCCCGCCTGGTGGGCCTGCTCGACGCCGCCGAGCTGCCGGGCCCTGACGACGCCTCCGGGTTCTCGCTCGGGCCGAAGCTCACCGTCACCGCCTTCCACGGCGGCGAGGGCTTCTCCGTGACTCCCGACCGGGTCGACATCAACGTCGACGTCCGCACCACCCCCTCCTTCGACGCGCACGACGCCGAGACCCTGGTGCGCGAGGCCGTCGCCGAGCTCGACGCCGAGCTGCCCGTCCTCGTACCGACGGAGGTTGCCGAGGTCGCGTCCTGGCCGGCGTTCCGGCTGGAGGAGGACGAACAGCCGGCCGCCGCGCTGCTGTCCGCCGCCC
Source organism: Streptomyces sp. NK15101 (assembly GCF_020400725.1). GTDB lineage: Bacteria > Actinomycetota > Actinomycetes > Streptomycetales > Streptomycetaceae > Streptomyces. The sequence continues at coordinate 2,404 of NZ_JAINVG010000168.1, forward strand.
GAGCGGCGGGGCTGGATGTCCGGGCGAAGACGGCGGGCCCGTCGAACATCGGCAACCTCCTCGCCGGCCATGGCATCCCCGCCACGGCCGGATTCGGCGTCCCCTATGAAGGCCTGCACGGCATCGACGAACGCGCGTCCCTGGCCGAGCTCCCGGACGTCTACGCCGTCCACCGGCGGGCCGTGGCGGCTCTGCTGGGTGTGCGCTGACACCTCCCCGCCTGTCTCCAGCCGGCGAGTCACACCGGTCCTCGCTCCGCAGAGGCCGGTTCGTCCCCGGTCTCGTGGGCGTACACCGTTCACGTGGAGACCGCCTGATGCCGAAGAGGCCGACCACGGCCGGGCGGACCACCGTCCCCGCCGTCGATCTCACCGCCGAGGTCGACACCTACGACGTCGCGGGCGCACCCTCGACGCCGTCACGGACCGCGTCACCGACAAGAAGGACCACCGCGGGGGCTGACCGGCCCGATGCCACACCGGTCCGGGGGCTGTCGCACCGCTTCGGCGTCCGCCTCGTCAGCGTCAGCACCGACGACAACCAGCAGGCGGGGCAGCGGCGTACGAGCACGGGGGGGGCGGAACGGGCCGGCGCGACCGGCCAGGTGACGTCGGGTGCGGGTGAGCGCGTGTCGGGGAGGAGACTCCGGAACGCCGGGTCATGCTCGTGGGCCGGGGGGCCGTGACACCCACACCCGAGGACGATCCATGCGATTCCCACGCCCCAGTACATCTGCGCTCAGACGGGCCGCGACCGTCTGCGGCGCCGCGCTTCTGATGACCACCGGCCTGGCCGCGGACGCCCAGGCCGCCATCACCCCCGGCCCCGTCGTCGGCTGGGGCGCCAACAACACCGGGCAGTTGGGCAACGGGAACACCACCGACAGCCCCTTCCCGGTCCGCACCACTCGCATCCGGCGGATGATCGGCATCGACGGCGGGGCCAACCACAGCGTGGCGCTGCGCGCCGACGGCACCGTGTGGACGTGGGGGCTCAACAGCGACGGTCAGCTCGGGGACGGCACGAACACCGGCAGCACCCGGCCCGTCCAGGTGTGCGCGCCGGGCCAGACCGCCCCCTGCGGCACCTTCCTCACCGATGTCGTCGCCGTCGCCTCCGGCGCGTTCCACAACCTGGCGCTGCGGGCCGACGGCAGCGTCGTCGCCTGGGGCGACAACGAGTACGGCCAGCTCGGCGACGGCACCACGACCAACCGGAACACGCCCGTCCAGGTGTGTGCCCGGGCCCAGACCGCGCCCTGCTCCAGCTTCCTCACCGGCATCACCAACCTCGACGGCGGCTCCTGGCACAGCCTGGCCGTGCACTCCGACGGGACCGTCAGCAGCTGGGGCCTGAACTCCTCCGGTCAGCTCGGCGACGGCAGCGGCGACTTCCAGAAGTCGATCCCCGTCCAGGTCGCCCTCACCGGCGCGGCCGGAAGCGTGGCGGGCGGCGGTAGCCACAGCCTCGCGCTGCTGACCGACGGAACGGTTCGCGGCTGGGGTCACAACTTCTTCGGCCAGCTCGGCGACGGCACGGCGACCGGCACCGACACGCCCGTCCAGGTGTGCGCGCCGGGCCAGACCGCCCCCTGCGGCACCTTCCTCACCGGCGTGAACCAGATCGCCGCGGGCGGCGACCACAGCGTCGCGCTCCTCTCGCTCCAGAGTCAGGAAGGGGTCGTCGGCTGGGGCGACAACCGCAAGGGCCAACTCGGCGACGGCACCTTCAACCACCAGCAGAACCCGATCCCCGTACGCGCCTGTGCGGTCGGCCAGACCGCACCCTGCACCAGCCTGCTCACCGGCGTCTTCGACATCGCCGCCGGCAACGAGCACACCCTCGCCGTGGCATCGGACCTGACGGCCCTCGGCTGGGGGTCCAACTCCAACGGGCAGATCGGCGACGGCACGACGGTCGACCGGAACGTCCCGGCCCAGGTCTGCTCGGGCCGCCGGCCCAACCCCTGCGCGGAGCGTCTGACGAACGTGAACACGGTCGCGGCGGGCATCGCGCACAGCCTGGCCACCCACCACTGAGCGGGGACTGAAGACACGGGAACGGCCGGACACCGCGAGGGCGGTGTCCGGCCGTTCCGTTGCACGAATACGGATACGGATACGGGTCAGTCCTCGTCGTCCGGGCGCGGGGCGGCCATCAGCGCGTGGATCGCGCACGGCTCGCTGCGGACAGGCTCCCCGCCGCTCGCGCTCCGCTGCTCGAAGTCCGGTGAGCAGAACCGGTGGGGCCGCAGCTCCGCGGGCACATGCTGGCCCGACCGCGTCTTGCTCACTCGGTCGTGCGCCGCCGGGTCGTGCCGGCACACCGGCGTCCGGCCGGACTCACGGCGGCGTGTCTGTGCATGGGCCGTCCCCCTGGCGGACCACCGTGGTCCGCCGGAACCGCACCAGGGCCCGGCGGACCGCGGCGCTCACCCCGGCGACCGGGCGGACGTCCTTGCGCGGACGCGTGTCGTCACCGCGCGGTTGCGTGATCACGATCACCTCGGTCGGCGGGATTCCGTGTCAACCGGGGGACCTGCGGCGGGCGTATGCGGGGTGTAGTCGGAGATCCGGGAGTGTGTTCGTTGACGGTCGAGGAGTTCGAAGATTTCTACGCCCATGCGGTGGCGCGGCTCACTGGCCAGCTGTACGTCATGCTCGGCGACCTGCACGAAGCGCAGGACGTCGTGCAGGAAGCCTTCGTCAAGGGCTGGAACCGACGGCGGCAGCTGGACCGTGACGGGCAGCCGGAGGCGTGGATCCGTACCGTCGCCTGGCGACTCGCCGTGAGCCGGTGGCGGTTTCGCCGGCGCACGTCCGAGGCGTGGCGGCGTGGCGGGGCGCTCCCGGTGATCGAAGGACCGGAGCCGGACCACCTCGTGCTCGTCGAGGCGCTGCGCGGACTCCCGCCGCGGCAGCGGCGCGTCCTCGCCCTCCACTATCTGTGCGATCTGAGCGTCGACCAGGTCGCCGCCGAGACCGGCCTCTCGACCGGCACGGTCAAGACCCACCTCTCCCGGGGCCGCTCGGCCCTCGCCCATCGCATCGAGGACCCTCGCGCACCCGGCGCGGAGACGGATCGGGGCGCGGACCCTCCCGTTCCACGACGCCGCCCGGAGGGCCCGCGCGAAGGCCGGTCCCCCGCGCACGGCCGCGCCCCCGAACCGGCCGACGCCGCCCGCCCCGGGGAGCCGGTCCCGAGCCCTGACCGGCCCGGCGCCGGGCCGCAGGTAGCCGGAGGCCCTCACACCCCTCGTACGGACCTGTCCGAGCCGGGCGGCGCGGGATCCGAGCGTGGCCGGACCGACGCCCCACGGACCGGCCCCGCACGCTCGGGCGGCCCCCGAGGCGAAGGGTCACGGCCGGACCGCGACCGCGCCGCCGACCAACCCCGTACCGACCTTCAGACCGGCGAGGAGGCACCCGGTGAATGAGTCCCACGACCCGCTGAAGCCGCTCTTCGAGAAGGCCGCCGCAGCGGCCCGCACCCGGGCGCGCTACGCGCCGGCCGCCGAGATCAGCGCGCGCGGTCGGCGTCTGCACCGGCGGCGCCTCGCCGTGCTCGCCGCAGGCGCCTGCCTCGTCGTGGGCGGCGGGGGCGCCGCGCTCGCCACTCTGCCGCCCGGCCCGCCACAGCCCGTCGTACCCGCCACCTCACCCTCGACGAGCGGTCCCGCGCCGGGGAGTACGAGCGCCACCCCGCCGACCACGGCCGAGGGGCAGATCGGAAGAGCGTCGGGGAGGGAAAGAGTGGA
>NZ_JAINVG010000169.1 GCF_020400725.1 Streptomyces sp. NK15101
GCCCCGCCCCCCCGGCGGGCGGCCGGGGCGGGGGGGGGGGGGGGCCGGCCCGCGCCCGCCGTGACGTCCTGCGAGTGGTCAGGGTTGTGCACGCCGGCGCCTCCGCGCGTCGATGAGCATCTCCTGGACGTGCCGAAGGGGCCTGCCTTCGGGGTCGGTCGCGTGCCGCGTCCAGTTCCCGTCGGGGCCGAGGTGCCAGGAGGAGGTGGTGTCGGACATCCCGGTCTCCAGGAGCCGGGTGAGCGCTGCCCGGTGCCCCGGGTCGGAGACCCGTACGAGGGCCTCGATCCGGCGGTCCAGGTTGCGGTGCATCATGTCGGCGCTGCCGAACCAGACCTCGGGTTCGCCGCCGTTGCCGAAGGCGAAGATCCGGGAGTGCTCCAGGAAGCGGCCGAGGACCGAGCGGACCCGGATGTTCTCCGAGAGGCCGGTGACGCCGGGGCGCACGGCGCAGATGCCGCGGACCCAGATGTCGACGGGGACGCCGGCCCGGGAGGCCTGGTAGCAGGCGTCGATGACGGCCTCGTCGACCATCGAGTTGACCTTGATGCGGACGTACGCCGGGCGTCCCGCGCGGTGGTGCGCGATCTCCTTCGTGATCCGGGAGACGAGGCCGTCCCGCAGCGACTTCGGGGCGGTGAGCAGGCGACGGTACGTCTCGCGGCGGGAGTAGCCGGAGAGCCTGTTGAACAGGTCGGAGAGGTCGGCGCCGACCTGCGGGTCGGCGGTGAGCAGGCCCAGGTCCTCGTAGAGCCGGGCCGTCTTCGGGTGGTAGTTGCCGGTGCCGACGTGCGAGTAGCGGCGCAGGAGTTCGCCCTCCTGCCGTACGACCAGCGACAGCTTGCAGTGGGTCTTCAGGCCGACGAGGCCGTAGACGACGTGGCAGCCGGCCTCCTCCAGCTTCCGTGCCCACTTGATGTTGGCCTGCTCGTCGAAGCGGGCCTTGATCTCGACGAGGACGAGGACCTGCTTGCCGGACTCGGCCGCGTCGATGAGGGCGTCGACTATCGGGGAGTCGCCGGAGGTCCGGTACAGCGTCTGCTTGATCGCGAGGACGTCCGGGTCGGCGGCCGCCTGCTCCAGGAAGGCCTGCACGGACGTGGAGAAGGAGTCGTACGGGTGGTGCAGGAGCACGTCCCGCTCGCGCAGCGCGGCGAATATGTCCGGCGCGGACGCCGACTCCACCTCGGCGAGGTCCCGGTGGGTGCCGGCCACGAACTTCGGGTACTTCAGCTCGGGCCGGTCCTGCCCCGCGATCCCGAAGAGGCCGGTGAGGTCGAGCGGGCCGGGCAGCGGATAGACCTCGGCGTCGGAGATCTTCAGCTCGCGCACCAGCAGGTCGAGGACGTACGGGTCGATGGACTCCTCGACCTCCAGGCGCACCGGGGGCCCGAAGCGGCGCCGCATGAGCTCCTTCTCCAGGGCCATGAGCAGGTTCTCGGTGTCGTCCTCCTCGACCTCCAGGTCCTCGTTCCTGGTCACCCGGAACATGTGGTGCGCCAGCACCTCCATGCCGGGGAACAGCTCCTCCAGGTGCGCCGCGATGACGTCCTCCAGCGGCACGTACCGCTGAGGGGAGGCCTCCAGGAAGCGGGTGAGCAGCGGCGGCACCTTCACGCGCGCGAAGTGGCGGTGGCCGCTGACCGGATTGCGCACGACCACGGCGAGGTTGAGGCTGAGGCCGGAGATGTACGGGAAGGGGTGGGCCGGGTCCACGGCCAGCGGGGTGAGGACCGGGAAGATCTGCTGCCGGAAGAGGGTGAAGAGCCGCGCCTGCTCCTTCTCAGTGAGCTCGGGCCAGCGGATCAGGTGGATGCCCTCGTCGGCGAGGGCCGGGGCGACGTCCTGCTGGTAGCAGGCGGCGTGCCGGGCCATGAGCTCGCGCGAGCGCGTCCAGATCAGGTCCAGGACCTCGCGGGGCTGGAGGCCGGAGGCGGAGCGGGTGGCGACGCCGGTGGCGATGCGGCGCTTGAGGCCGGCGACGCGGACCATGAAGAACTCGTCGAGGTTCGAGGCGAAGATCGCGAGGAAGTTAGCCCGTTCGAGGAGGGGGGTCGTGGGGTCCTCGGCGAGTTCGAGGACGCGCTCGTTGAACGCGAGCCAGCTGCGCTCCCGGTCGAGGAAACGCCCCTGCGGGAGCTCGGTGCCGAGCTCGCCGTCGTCCTCGTACGTGTCGGGATCGGCGTCCACGTCGGCGTCGAATTCGGTCACGACGGTTCCGTTCACCACGTGCGCGCGGGGCGCGGTCGCGGAACCGAGGGACGACGTTTCGGACGACGGGGCGGACTGCGTGGCGGAGGACTGGACCGGGACCTCGGCGGGCTGCTGCTTCATGGCCCCATTCTTCCGCGCGAAGGGGTGGTCGGGCGCGTCGGAGCGGGCCGTGGGGGAGGGAAGTCTTCCCTTGGGGAGGACCACCCTGCCGGGGGTGGACACGGAGCGCTTCATTGAGTGAGCGTCGCAAGCGCGTCTGAATGGCCGGTAACGACGACATGTCGTACGGGAATCAGGGGCGGGGCCCTTGGCGGAGTCCCGCCCCCGGTATGTCTACGCGTGTCCTCTACGCGTGTCCTCTCGCGTGTCCTCCGGGACGGCGCTACGGGTGCCGGGTGCGCAGGACGCGGAAGGCGGCGTAGGCCGCGAGGGCGGCGAGGGCGAGACAGATGCCGGTCTCGACGAACTGGAGGGGCCAGTAGTGCGAGGTTGGGTGGATGTCGAGGAACTCGGTGACCCCGCCGCGGTCGGTCATGCACCGCTGGAAGGTGTCCGGCTGGGCGGCGAAGCAGTCCTTCCAGAGGACGCGCTCACCGGATGCCGTGAGCATGCCCCGGTCCAGTGGCCAGGCGTGATTCTCGGCCGACAGCCCGGTGCCGGTCAGGGTCCGGACCGGCCAGAGGCCGTCGCGCAGCCGGGAGAGGACCGCCAGGGCTGCCCCGATGACGAGAGCGGCGGCCCCCATCGCGACCACGGTGCGCCGGGTGAGGACGCCGATGGCCGTGCCCAGGGCGAGGCCCAGGAGGGCGTGCGCCACCGGAACGATGCCGAACGAGACGAACATGGTCGGCTCGTACCAGTACGTGGGGAAGTCGTCGGCGGGGCCCGTCGACCAGGACCAGTAGAAGACCAGGCTCAGCAGGGGGACGATCGCGAGCGTGAGTGCGGCGGGGGCCGAGAGCTTGGCGGCGAGCCAGCGCGCCGGGCTGACGGACTGCGTCCACGCCAGCCGGTACGTGCCGGATTCCAGCTCGCGGGCGAGCATCGGGCCCGCGACGAACGCGCCGAGCAGGACGGGCAGGACGGGCAGGACGAGCATGCCCATGGCGGTGTACTCGACGAGATGCCGGGCGAACCACCGGTCGTCGATGTAGTCGCGCTGAACCTGGAAACAGGAGCTGGTCGAGCCGTTGACAGGGCAGCCCGCCGTCCGCAGCGCGTCCACCGCGCCGTCCGACCACATCCGTGAGGCGACCAGGACCGCCACCGCGACGGTCGCGAGGCCGAGCGACCACCACAGCGCCCGCCGGTGCTGGCGAGCCGTCACCCAGTGCGGGCCCTTGAGGGCGAGGGCGCTCATACGGAGGCTCCTTCGGTGGTGCGGAGGTGGGCGAGGAGGAGTTCCTCCAGGGAGGGTTTGGTGGTCACCCACGGGCCTTCGACGGGACCCTCGCGGCGGACGAGGGCGGTGAGCTGGCGGCCCGTCGTCCGGGAGTCGACGACCGTGTGCGGGGAGAGGTCGGCGACCGGACCGGTCACCAGGGTGTGCGCGGCGAGCAGGTCGTCGATCTCGCCGTCGAGGCGGATGCGGCCGTTCTGCACGAGGAGCAGGTGGTCGCAGGCCCCTTCCAACTCGGTGAGGATGTGCGAGGACATGACGACGGTCGTGCCGCGTTCCGCGGCGTCGGCCAGGAGGACGCCCATGAGCTCGCGTCGGGCGAGGGGATCGAGGTCCGCCATCGGCTCGTCCAGGAGCAGCAGTTCGGGCCGCTTGCCGAGGGCGAGGGCGAGGGCGAGTCGGGTGCGCTGCCCGCCGGAGAGGGAGCGGACTCGTGCGTTCCCGGCCAGCGGGCCGGCCGCGACGATGCTCTCGGCGACAGCCGGGTCCCAGCGGTCCGGGTTGAGCTCGTGGCCCAGGCGCAGTGTCTCGGTGACGGTGAGCTGTCCGTACAGTGGCTTGTCCTGGGCGACGTACGCGAGGCGGTCCCTCGCCGGGGCCGTGATCCGGCCCGCTGTGGGGCGCAGCAGGCCCGCGGCCAGTCCGAGAAGGGTCGACTTCCCGGCCCCGTTGGGTCCGACGACGGCGGCGACCCGGCCGGCGGGCAGGGCGAACGCGCAGTCCCTCAGTGCCCAGGCTCCGCCACGCCGTCGGTAGTGCATGCCGAGGCCGTCGGCCTCGATGACCGGATCGGTCATTCGTCCCCCTCGAAGTGTTCCTTCAGTACGGATGTGAAGAGCGCGGCCACGTCCTCCCGCTCCAGTCCGGCGGCGCGTGCCCGGCGGGCCCAGTCGGCGAGTTCGCCGCGCAGCGGCGAGTCGGCGGGGCCGGTGCCGAGGGTGGCGCGGACGAAGGTGCCGAGGCCGCGGCGGGCCTCGACGAGGCCTTCGCGTTCGAGCTCGCGGTAGGCCTTGAGGACCGTGTTGGGGTTGATGGCCGTCGCTTCGACGACCTCGCGTGCGGTGGGCAGTCGGTCGCCGGGCTCCAGGAGGCCCATCCGGAGGGCCTGTTTCGTCTGCTGGACGATCTGGAGGTAGGTGGCGACGCCACTGCGCCGGTCGATGCGGTACTCGACCACGATCCCTTCCACCACCCTTTCACTAATCAAGTAGTGAAAGGGTGGTGGGAAGAAGGGGGCGGTGTCAACCGCCCCCTGTCCGGGAGGTGTTACGACTCCGTGCGGTACGGGCCGGTCATGACTCCGTGCGGTACATCAGGTCCACCTCGTGCGTCGTGAACCCGATCCCCTCGTAGACCCGCACCGCCGCCTTGTTGTCCGCGTCCACGTACAGCATCGCCGTCGGCAGCCCCTGCGCCGCCAGGTGCCGCAGGCCGATCGCGGTCAGCGCCTTGCCGAGGCCGCCGCCCTGGGCGTCCGGCAGGATGCCGACCACGTACACCTCGCCGAGCTGCTCCTCGGCGTGCGTCTTCGTCCAGTGGAAGCCGATCAGCCGCCCGTCCTTCTCCGCGAGGAAGAAGCCCTTCGGGTCGAACCACGGTTCGGCCATCCGGTCGTCCAGGTCCCGCTGCGTGAGCGAGCCCTGCTCCGGGTGGTGCGCGAAGGCGGCGGCGTTGACGGCGAGCCAGGCCGCGTCGTCCTGGCCGGGGACGAAGGTCCGGACGGTGACGCCCTCGGGCAGCACCGGCTCCGGGATGTCGAGCGGCACCAGGGGGCGGCGCAGCTGGCGCAGCTCGCGGAAGAGCGTCAGGCCGAGGACCTGGGCGAGGTGCCGGGCCGCCGCCTTGCCGCCGTGTGCCCAGACGCGCAGCCGCTTGCCGGAGGCGGTGAGCAGGGCGGTGCCGAGGGCCCGGCCGTGGCCGCGGCCCCGGTGGGAGGGGTGGACGACCAGCTCGGCGGCCGGGGCCTCGATCGGGTCGGTCTCCTCCAGCTGGGCGTAGCCGTAGAGGCGGGGGCCGACGGTGAGGAGGAAGTGCCGCACGCCCTCGCGCCTGCCGTGGCGCAGGTAGAGCCGCCCCTGCTCGGACACGGCGTGCATGCCGTCGGCCTGTTCGGCGGCCGTGAGCAGGTCCAGTACGTCCTGGACCTGCTCGGGCGTGAGCTCGTCATACGTGTGGATCTGCCGTCCCGGTTCGAGGGCCGGCACCGTGTCGGAAGTCATGGCTATGAGCCTACGGCGGGGGGGCGGGGGCGCGCGGGGGGGTACCCCGGGGGGGGGGGGGAGGGGCCGGGGGGGGGGGGTGGGGGGG
>NZ_JAINVG010000017.1 GCF_020400725.1 Streptomyces sp. NK15101
CCTCCGCTTCGCTCCGGCGCATTCCCGCGCAAGCGCGGGAATAGAATTCCGCAAGCGGAATTCTGAAAGCGAGTCAATTCGCGCAAGCGCGAATTGTGGGCACCCGCGCAAGCGCGGGTGCCGGGGCTGGCGGTGAGGGGAGCTGCATCACGCGTGGGCCTGTGTAGAGCTTGGGAACCTCAGTTGTCGCCCCTGCAATAAGGGTGACGAACCGTCAGACCTGACGAAGTACCGACCTCACCGCAGTGAGGGGTTCCGCTGCGCTTCACCCAGGCCGCTCCTTCTACCTCGCAACTGGCCGAGCCTGTTCACGAGTGCTCAGTCGTCATACATGTCAACCTGCCTCGCTCACGCAAAATACACCGATATGTTATCCGAGCGAGCGCACACAAGGTTTGCTGCATCACGGTAAATACCTGTGTAGATTTTGGATACTGATGCACCAGCATCTCAGCCGAGGATCTACCAGCAGATTTCTAGATTGCGGGGGCCGTGAATTACTCAGCCACAGAACGGAAGCCCCGATATGCGAGGGCCGAAATCCGACGTGCGGAGGTACCGGAGCCGAACGGCCCCCGGGCCGGGCGGCGGAACCGTCCACCGGCACCGGCAACGCTTCCTTGTTTGTGATCGTCGCGGCCCGCACCACCCGAGACGCAGCAACGCTGATGCCGCCCACGGTCCGCACGAGACCCAGGAAGCCGCACGCGAAGCCGCCTCAGCCACGGGCCTCGCCCGTGGTGCCACAGGAAGCCGCCTACGGTGCCGCGCAGTCGTCGGCCTTCCGGGCCGGGAGGCCGAGGGCGGAGGAGACGGTCTACGGGCCCGCGAGGGGGGCCTGCGGGGGTGTGGTGGGCGTATGAACCGGGTGGCGGCCACGGACTCGGGCCCCCTGGGTGCCGGCGCACCGCGTGCTGCTCGTGATCGGTGCCGTCGGTAGCGGGGTCGACCACGCGCGCGAGGCCTTGGTGCCGCCTCGCGCGCGCGTGCGTCTTAAGGAAAAGAGGGCCCTCACGAAAAACCTGCTCTGACCTGGGCTTTTGTGGAAGGCGATGTGTCGGCGCTGACACATTGACCTGCGGAAATGTGTCCGTGGTGCCACATCGACACCCATATTTGCCAACCTTGCTTGTACAAGTGCGAAACGCTGCTGGTGAGGGGTTGTTTCCAGAGAACACGCCTCGAATCCGTTGTGCCGGCGTCGACACCAAAGCGCCACGCCAGCATGTACAAATCTGCCAACCGGGCTTGACCAACTGCTAGTGTCCGGCGCAACCCCCAAGATCGAGGACAGGACCACCGTCGATGCCCCGCCAGCCCAAGCGCCCCACCGCCGGCCGCGGCAAGGCCCGGATCGCCGCCGTGCCGCCCGGTGGTGACAGCGCCTTCCGCGAGACCCTCTCCTCCCGGCTGGGCAAGGACATCAAGCCACCCGCCCGCAAGCGGCCGGTGCAGCAGATGGACGTCAGCGTCCGGTACACGTACCGCGCGCCGCACGACATGTACGGGCGGTCCGGCTACAGCGTGGTGTCCAACGACTTCCTCGCGGACGTCCTGGCCGTGCTCATCGCGCAGCACGGCATGTCGCCGATCCAGTCCGCGGTTCTGCTGTGGTGCATCGGCCGGCAGCGCGAGGGCTGGCTGCGTGCCACGCACAAGAAGATCGCCGACAAGCTGGGCGTGGAGCGGTCGAACGTGACCCGGGCGATCGGCCGCCTGGAGCAGTGGCACATGATCCAGCGCGTGGACACCGGGCTGATCTTCGTGAACCCGATGCTCGGGTTCGAGGGCAACGGAGACGTACAGCGCGAGATCCTGGACTCCTTGCGCGACAAGGAGACCGGGAAGCTGCCGGAAGACGTCTTCCCTGCCCTGAACGCCCCGCCGCCACCGCGCAGCGTCCAGTTGGAGCTCGCTGTCGAAGACGGGGAAGATGGAGTGGTCGACGAGGAGGGGCGGGCATGTTGATCCAGGCGAGCGCCGGTTTCGGAATGCTGTACCGGCTGGACCTCACCAAGGCCGCGACGGACCTCCTGAGTGCCCTCATCGAGCGCCAGGAGCCTGGCGGCGAGGTGAATGCCTCCCAGGCCGAGCTGGGGGCCCGCGTGGGCCTGTCACGGAACTCCGCGAACACCGCGATGGGACTGCTAGAGAGCAGGAACCTCGTCCTCAGGCCGAAGGACCGCAAGTACCGGACCTACTACCTCCACCCGTACATCGCTTCCTACGCCTCCCAGGAAGAGCTGGAGGAAGCGATCGAGGACGCTGCCGAGCGCATCGAGGCCGGTGAACTCCCCGAGATCACCGTTCCGCTGTACGAGACCGCGCCGCCCAAGCGCCAGAACCAACCGCTCCGGGCTGTGCGCGCCGTCGGCTGATACCTCCCGCCATCACTCCCGGGTGATGACCGACTCGTACCGCGTCACTGCTGGTACGGGCCGGTCTCGTGATGCACGGGAAGCGGTGCCGGGCGGCAGCGCCGCGAGGGCGTGGTCCAGGATGACGGGGCGTCCCCTTCCAGCTTCGTCGCCAGGATGACGAGCAGTTGCAGCAGCCTGCCCGCCTCGGGGGAACGACGGCGCCGTTTCGGCGTGTCCGGCGGCCGGCGTCCCTCTGCTCGTGAACGTACTGGAAGTCGGCGGCCATGAGCGCCGGTCGGTCGGCTCTTTCAGAATTCCAGGTCGAGGTAGTCGATGTCGTTGATGGCGACGTCCGAAAGTCCCGTGGCGCGGGATCCGCCGTCCTGGAAATAGATTTCCTTGAATCCTTCGGCGATGATTCCTCGCATCTGCTGGTCGCTCGCGCCCGCGTCGCCGGCGTCGAAGAGGCGCTGGGCGTAGGTTGCGGGGAGGTGGACGGTGAGGCGGCGGAAGCGGCCGTCGTCGGTGGTGCCGACGGGGGCGGTGTAGCCGAAGCGGGCGCGGGTTTCCACCGTGATGCCGGTGGTTGTGGCGGCCTGCTTGCGGCGGCGCTTGCGGACCTGGGGCTGCCAGCGGGCACGGACGGCTGCTTCGATCTTCGCGGCGACGTCCTTGGGCGGGTGCTTGCGGGCGCCGCGGCGGTAGCGGTTGACGGAGTCGGCGGTGACGCCGATCTCCTGTCCGATCTCCTTCGGGCTCAGATACTTGAGCAGGAAGTTGATCCGGGCCTGGAGCGACTTGGGCGGTTCCTTCGTGAAGTGCTCCTGGTCGGCGCGTTCCAAGGCGTCGTCGATCTCTCCCACGGTAGTTCAGCTCTCCTCGGGGGTCAGGGGGCTTACTCGCCCTCGTCCAGAACGGCGTCGCCGCCCTTGATGTGGCGGGCCGGGTTGAGGCCCTGTTCCATCAGGTCGACCGCCCACAGCATCGACTGGACGCCTTCCAGCTTCGCCAGGCCGGGCGTGGGTCCGAGGCGGAAGGCGCCGGGCTGAGGCTTGCCGGACGCGGCGTACGGGAGGAAGTCGAGCGGCGAGGCGCCGGGGCTCGGGTATACGACGCAGTCGGAGAGGACCGCGAGCGGGTAGAGGCCGGTCATCTTGGCCATGTTCAGCAGCTTGCGGTGCATGTTGACCCGGGCCTTGGAGATGACGGCGGCGCGGATGTCGGGGCGCCAGGTAGGACGCATCATGGCCGGCCACGGGTCGCCGTCCTTGTAGCCCTTGCCCTGCGGGTTCTCGAACAGTTTCCCGATGCCGCCCTTGATCGTGGCCTTGATCGCGGCCAGTACCGCGGCCATCGCGGGGTCGACGTTCTTGTGCCGCTCCATCGCCGCCAGGAACTCCGCGTCGGTGAGGTCCTTGGTGACGCCGAGGTCGGCGAGGGTGTCGACGTATGCGGTCTTGAGCCGGTCGTGCCACGGGTCCAGGTACGCGCCGGTCTCGCGGCGCAGGTACGCCTCGATCGGTTCCACGTTGTGGCCGAGCTCCTGGGCGTAGGCGACGGTGTGTGTCTGGTACCAGGCGGGGCCCGTCGGCCGGGTGCCGTCCGGGGTGAACGGCGAGGGCAGGCGCGGGTCCAATTCCACGTGGGAGAGGTCGACCAGCCAGGAGCCGGGGACCTTCGGGTAGAACTTCGGGGCCACGAAGTGGTCGGGGGCGGACAGGCCGACGACCAGGCGTGCGGCGGCCGCGAGGAAGGCGGTGTTGAGGTCCAGGCCGACCGCGTAGGGCAGCGTGCACTCCTCGTCGGTGAGGAGGTCCACGTTCCGCACCCACTGGTACGCCTCCTCGTTCAGGAAGCCGCCCTTCCAGCCGGAGTGGTGGATCGCGGGGTGCTCGGGCTGGCCCTCCGGCGGTGCCGGGTCCATCGGCTCCGTACCCAGCGAGCCGGGGTTGGGGCCGGAGACCCAGTTGCCGGTCTCCTCGTCGCGTACCGGCCGGGTGGGTGGGCGCAGCGCGGTCATCAGCTCCAGCCCGGACACGGCCGTCGATCCGCGTGGGGTGATGACCCGCTGGGCGTAGACGCCCAGGACGCGGGCGATGTCGGCCGGCTCCATGTCGGTCACGCCGGGCCAGGAGCGGGAGTCGAGCGCGTCCCACGGCAGGATCGCGAGCTGCACGCACTGCCGCTCGTGGTCCTGCGCCTTGCGGTAGATCCGGGCCCAGGGGCCGAAGCCGCGCTGGGTGAGCTGCCACTTCGCCTTGAGTACCTGTGTGACGACCGGGTGGTCCTCGGGCAGGCGCAGGCCCCGGCGGTCCTCCAGGCGTTCGGGCAGCCCGAGTTTCACGGCTGCGGCCGTGGTGAGGACGATCAGCGGGTCGGCGTCCTTGCCGTGGCGGTGCAGCTTCGGTGCGCCGAGGCCGGACTCCTTGAGGGTCCACTCCACCAGTTCCACCACGGTGGTGGCCGGGCAGGCCAGCACGATCCCGTCCGTGCCGTACGCGGTGCCGTCACCGTCCAGTACGGCGAGCGGGCCGTGGGGGAAGCGCGGGTCCATCGCCTGCGCGGCGGTCTTCTTCGGCGTCGGGCGCCGTGGCGGCGTCGCCGGGCGCGCGCCCGGACGTTCGGGCGTGACCGGGGCGGTGGGGACTTCCACCGGCGCGGCGGCTTCCGCTTCCGGCGCCGGGGTGGCCGGGCCGGTGAACGTCGGGAGGGCCGGGGCCGGTTGCGGTGCGGCGGCCGTGGGGGTGGGGGCGTGGTTGGGGTACTTCGCCGCCCAGCCGCGCAGCAGCCGCTGGTACGCCGTCAGGCGCGGCCCCGTCGGCTCGCTGCGGCCGTTCTCCCAGTTCTTGATGCTCTGGGTCGATTTCAGCTTCAGAGCCTGTGCGAGGCGGGCCTGGGTGATGCCGGCGGCCTCGCGCAGTCGGGCGCGCTCCGCCGGGGGCGGGAGCTGGGGCTCCTCCTCCAGCAGGGCGTCGATGGACGCGAACAGCTCTTCCTCGGATGCCATGGGCCTCTCCCTCCACCCTGGACGGTAGCAGAAATTTACCTCTTGATTTAGCTCGACATTTAACCCTTTCGAAGGTCTGTCGACGGTTCTCCCCGGCCCACCGTGGGCTCCGTCTTCAAAACCCGGTTTTGAAGACCCCGTGCCAAGAGGCCGGTGCGCGCCGTCGGGCCGGTTTCAAAACCGGGTTTTGAAGACGCGCGGTCCGCGGCACAGGCGGCGCGTGGGAGGGCTCGTTTCAAAACCCGGTTTTGAAACCGAGGCGCCGAAGGGTCTACGGCGGGGCGTCACATGGCATCCTGTCTCGGTCCGCCAGTACCGACCCGTCCGGGCCGGGAAGCATACGGAGCATCAGGAGTACCACCCATGGCACGGATCACCGCGCTCATCAACCGCAAGGGTGGAGTCGGGAAGTCGACTCTCACCGTCAACACCGCGGCCATCACCGCTCATGTTCTGGGCGATTCCCCCGAGGGCGACCCGCACTACGTCGCTGCGGTCTCCGCCGACCCCCAGGGTTCCACCACGTGGTGGTCGGAACGCGTCGGCCACGGTCTGCCCTTCTCCTTCGAGCAGATCAACTCCCGGGACGACCTGGAGCTCTTCTCTCACCTGAAGAGGTCCCGCAAGGTCAAGCACGCCTTCATCGACACCCCTGGATGGATGGACCTTCCCGAGGACGAGAAGGAAGAAGCCGGCGACCCCTTCGGCAAGAGCACAGCGGCTGACGCCATGCGCGCCGTGCTGGCCAACGCCGACGACATCATCATCCCCGTCGAGCCGGAGCCCCTCGGCTTCATGCCGACGCGCGACACCATCGAGGAAGTGGTGAAGCCGCTCGGCATCCCTTACCTCGTGGTCATCAACAACTGGGATCCGCGCGACGGCGAAGCCGACCTCGAGCAGACCAAGGACTTCGTCCGCGCCCAGGGCTGGAACCTGGCCAAGACCGTCGTACGCCACTACAAGGTCCACACACGGGCGGCGCTCGAGGGCACCGTCGTGACCCAGTACAAGAAGAACCGCGTGGCCATGGAAGCCCGTGAGGACTTCTACCAGCTCGCTCTGGAACTCGGCGCGGGCAAGAAGGAGCGCCGCTGATGGCCGCCCCGAAGAAGCCGTGGGCCGACCTTCTCGACGGTCCGGGCAAAGCCGGCGGCAAGCGTCCCGGAGCCACGGAGTCCGCCACGGCGGAAGCTCCGCCGACCACGGTGTACATGCACACGCTCGTCGGAAACCCGGACAACCCGCGCACCGAGGCCGACTACGCCGACGACGACTCCGACTTCCGTGAACTCAAGGAGTCCATGAAGTCCGTCGGCCAGCTCCAACCGGCTGTCGCCATGTCCCGCGAGGCGTTCCTCCGGATCAAGCCCGAGCACGGCTCGCGCATCGGTGACGCGGAGTGGGTCGTCATCCTCGGCAACCGCAGATTCCAGGCGGCGAAGCAGCTCGGCTGGACCAAGTTCGAGATCCGTGTGCGGGACCGGCTGGGCAGCGAGGACGACGACAAGGTCGACGAAGCCGTCATCATCGAGAACATCCACCGCAAGAACATCCCGCCCTACAAGGAGGCCGAGTTCCTGCGGCGGATGGTCGAGCGGCACGGCTCCCAGGACAAGGTCGCGGAGCGCATCGGCAAGTCGCAGATGTACGTCTCGAACCGCCTGAGCCTGCTCAACCTGACCCCCGAGCTCCGGGACGTGGTCGACACGAAGCAGCTCAAGGTGAAGACGGCCGAGAAGATCGCCAGGATTCAGGATCCCGAGCGGCAGAAGGCGCTCGCCGCCGAGGAGATCCTCAAGGCCCGGCAGTCCCGCGGCCCCCGTCGGCGCGCGACGGCGCCACTGGAGGCGGCACCGGTTCAAAACCCGGTTTTGAAACCTGCTCCCGTGTCCGGTGGCGGCAGTGGGGGAGTGGTGGTTCCCGAGCCGCGCCCGACCGTGCACCTCCAGCACGCTTCCGACGAGGCGCTGCCGTGGCACGACGGCGCCGCCGTCATGGACGCCGCCTTCGAGCGGCTGGATCCCGCCCAGCGGAGCGCCTTCGTCCTGCGCTACTTCCGGCGCAGCAGCGGAGTCGAGTCCGTCATCACCGACATGCGCGGTGACCTCACCTACCCGAGCCGCGCCTCGCTCGCGGCCATCCTCCAGCAGGTCGCCACCGGCCTCCTGCGAGACGAGTAGCCCGGACGAACGAAGCCCCTGCTCTCCCTCGCGATCGGGAGCGGGGGCTTCTTCGTTTCGGAGAGGAGGCCGCCCGCGTCCGCCGTGACGTACGGATACCCTCTTCTTCCCGGCACGGAGCGTTCTGGACGTCCGCCCGCCGGGCGGGGAGGGAGGATCCGGATGGGCCGCTCTGCGAGGGGGGCGACCGGCGCACGGAACGCGGGCAGGCCGGTGTGGCGCCCGCAGGGCGACGTGCGGGTGTGGGCCTTGCGGGTGCCGGTCGTCTCCTGGACGTCGCTCGATCTGTCCGCGCTGGACCGGGAGGAGCGTCGCCGGATGGACGCCTTCGTCCGGGACGCCGACCGGCTGCGGTACGGATTCGCCCACGCCGCGCTTCGCACGATCCTGTCCGGTCTCACCGGAACGGCACCCGGCGCGCTCCGCTTCGTCCGCGCCTCGTGCCCGGGCTGTGGCGGGCCGCACGGGCGTCCCGTACTCACCATCCCCGCACCCGAGTTCTCCCTTTCCCACAGCCGGGACATGGTGCTCGTCGCCGCCTCGTCGGATCCGATCGGTGTCGACGTGGAACCCACCCCGGAGCCCGGGGTGGTGGAGGATCTCGCGAGGATCCTGCACCCGGCGGAACGCGGGGAGATCGAGGCCGCGCCTCCCGAGGGCCGGCCGGCGGTCTTCGCCCGCCTGTGGGCGCGCAAGGAGGCCTACCTCAAGGGCCTGGGTACCGGTCTCGGCCGTGGCGCCTCCGTGGACGACGTCCGCGGCGACCTCCCGGGCTGGCGCCTGACCGATCTTCCCGTGGGCACCGGTTACGCAGCCGCCCTCGCGGTCCGCTCCCCGGTCCCCCGCCCCGTGCGTCTGCACCGGACCCTCCCGGTGTGACCGTTCGGTCGGTGCCGCCGCGAAGTCCGCACGCATGAAGTGGCCCGCGGGGAACCCGGATCCCTAACGTGGCGAAAGCTTCACCAGGACCGATCGACCGAGACCCGGACAAGGAGTCCCCCATGGACCTTGCGCAGACGGCGCACGGAGGACATGGAGCGCACGGAGGACACGAGATGGGAGGGGCGGTCTCGTCCCTCGACACCGTGGGCGCCGTCCTCTTCATCGGATGGGCCGTCGCCATGTGGGCGGCCGTCGTCGTGCTCGCCTACGCGAACCGGGGAGCGGTGAGGCCGTGGCTGTACAAGACCGCGGTCGGCCTCATCGGTCTCGGCGTGGTCGGGCAGCTCGGCCACTTCCAGGAGCACGTGTCGCAGGCCGGCTACTGGGTGGCGAACCCGTACTCTCCCGCCTGGATGACCCCCTGGGCGACGAGCCTCGCGCGGGGCATGGGGCAGGTCGATCCGACCAAGCCCGCGCTGGGCATGGAGATCCTGCACCTGACCGGCAACTTCATCTTCCTCGCCGGCCTGGTCGGCATCGTGCTGATCACCAAGCGGGCGACCGGGCACCTCAAGTCCCGCAAGTGGGCCAAGATGGGCGTCTGGATGCAGGGCATCCACGGTGTCGAGCACATCGTCCTGACCCTGTCCGTGGCGCTGGGTGCCAGCCGTGCGATCGGCCTGTCCACCTGGTTCGGCGCGATCGAGCCGGGGCCGGCGCTGGTGACCTACCGGGTGTGGTGGCACTTCGTCGCCAACCTGATCGGCACCGGCATCCTCGTCGTGTCGCTCTACCACCTGCGGAAGGAGAAGCGGGCGGTCAAGGCCGGGTACGAGGAGGCCGGGTCGGGGAAGCCCGCCGAGTCCGAGACCTGCTCGCTGTTCCCCGTCTCGGAGGACGGCGTCGTGCGCGAGCCGGCTCTGGTGGGTCGCTCGTAACCGGATGTGGACCGACGGTGGTGGGGCCTCACGGTGTGCGGCCCCACCACCGTTTCGGTCAGGCCTCACCGCCGCTTCTCCCGGCTGTCACGAGCGCCGGGGACGAAGCTGTGGCGCTTGCGTTCCGGGCGAGGCCACGCAGAGCGGACAGGAGGACGTCGCCCAGTGCGGCGCCGACGACCAGGCTCTCGGCACGGGTCCCGTCGCCCTCGCAGGCCCGCAGGACCTCGTCGTCGATCGCCGCCGCCCTCTGCGCCGCCTCCGCGTAGTCGTCGAGGCGGTCGGCGAAGTGGTCCTGGCCGAGTTCCCTCAGGGTGTCCAGCACCTCGACGACGGCGGCGAACTCGGGGCTGCCGGCAGGAGCGGTCCAGCCGCGCCGCTCCGTGAGAGAGCGGACCTTCGCGATGCTCCGCGGATCCGCCGCGAGGGTGGCGAGCGGGCCCGCGTGGGGCTCTCTCGCCACCATCGCCCTCAGGTCGACCGAGCCGGCAGGGCTGTCCAGCGCCGTCACGATGTCCTTGATCCTGGAGACCGTCAGACCGCCGAGGTCGAGCAGCGCACGGATCAGGCGGAGCCGGTGGACGTGGTGCTCGGTGTAGTGGGCCTGGTTGCTGCTGGTGAGTCGGCCGGAGGGGAGCAGCCCCTCGCGGATGTAGTACTTGATCGTGGCGGTGGAAACACCGCCGACGCGGCTGAGTTCCGCGATGCGCATGGCTGCTCCTGGTGGTGTGGGGGTCACGGGGCGCCGGCCGGGACGCGCTCGTCCTCCGGCAGGCCGGCTTCCGATTCGAGGCGGCAGCGCCAGCACAGGCCGCGCGGTGCTCGGCGGCCGCAGGTTCCGCCGCGGCCCCGGCAGCCGATGTCGATCGCGGTGGCGGGCACGGGGACCGGTGCGAGAGCAGGGCGGGGCCGGCAGCTCGCGCACAGGCCCGAGCTGCCGGGGAGGTGCGGTCGCTCGCAGTCCGGGCAGCACTCCACGGTCCGCAGAGGGGCCGCCACGGGGCGGACCGCGGACGTTCCCGGCCGGCCGGCTTCGGAGAGCGGCGCGGCGGGGGAGTCGGTGATGTTCTTCCGGCGGGCCGCCGCCCGCTCGGCGATCACCTCCCGGCAGGCACGGCACTCCGCGCCGGTCGACCAGAGGGTGCCCGTCTCGCAGTCCGGGTCGGAGCAGCCCCAGCGGGGGAGGGCGACGCCCAGCAGCCAGCGGCCGGGGTCCCGGATGTCGGCGAGGAGCGTCTGCGCGAGGCGGTGGGTGAGCCGGGCGCGCAGGCGGTGGACCTCGGTGCCGTCGTCGAGCTGCCGGGCGATCTCCTGGCCGATGCGGCGCTGCACGTATGCGTTGACCCCGGTGAGCAGGAAACGAACCGGCTCCAGGACGGCGTGGAGTCTGGGGCTGAACGTCAGCTGCGGTCCCTGGTACGTGTTCCGGCCGCTGCTGCGCGTCGTGGGGGAGGGGCTGGGTGTTTCGTCGACCGCGCGAAGCGCGCGATCGCCTTGTGTCCCGACGGGGCGGGGTGCTCCGAGGCCCTCGTGCGCAGGCTTGTCCACCGGCACTTCGCCTACGGCGGGTGAGACGGACGGCGCTTCGTTCTCGGGTCGGTCAATCTTCAGGTCTTCCTTGTACGCGAGCGAACGCGCGTCAAGGTCCGGACCTGATCGGTCATCAAGGACGGAGGAGGTCCCCTCCTGCGGGGCGTGGAGGAGGAAGAGGTGGCGCCCCTGGGCTCCGGCCCGTCGCCGGACGGTGATCCAGCCCGATGTCGCCAGTTCGTCGACGATGCGGCCCGCCGCATCGGTGGTGAGCGCACGGCCGGCACGCGGGCCGGAGTGGTGGCGCAGGAAGCCGGCGAGGACGCCTTCGGTCAGAGGGATGTTCCGCGTGACGGCGTACGCGATGACGGCGTAGGCGCGCAGCAGGCGGGGCCGCAGGTGTTCGCTCGCGGCGACGGGCAGCCAGATGAACCGCTCGGTGGACCGCAGAGGACGGACCCGGCGGCGCGCGGTCGTTCCGCGTCCGCCGGGGAGGGACCGTCGGCGGCTGTCGGGCAGCTCGATGACACCGTCGGGAGCCGGGGTGCGCAGCTGCGCGAGACCGCGCTGCACGGTCGAGGCGGAGAGACCGAGGTACGACGCGAGAGTCGCGACGGCCGCGGTGCAGCCCTCCGGACGCAGGCCGAGCGCCTTGACCTTGACGTAGACGCTCACGGCCGCATCCGAGTAGTGCGGGGACTCCACGAGCCGCATCGGCACCTTCACCCGGCCGCGGGGGAGGGTGCTGGGAGCGGTGGGAGCGTTTCCAGCGCGACTCTGGCTGGAAAGTACGGGCGAAAAATGGCCGTTAAAGCCACTATCGGGCGTGTAAAGGTGCGTGGGGGACTGGAGAATCGCGGAACTTTGGTTCATCATGAGGGGGTCTCCGTACAGGACTTCATCATGACCCCTTACAGGGCTTCATCATGACCCCGTAGAGGGCTTCATCATGAGTGGGGTCTCCGTACTGGGTACAAAGCCGCTGTGCGGCGGCTTAGTGGTTCTGGCAGAACCTGGTTGACACGCACGTACCTGGGGTGGCTCCCAGAACGGGCTTTCGCCCGTCGAGTTGGCAGCTCGGCGGGCGGTGTGAAATGACCTCGGACCTCAGTGGTGGCTCACTGGGCGAGGTCTATTTCTCACTGTCCCGTTGCATCACTTCCTTCCGCGTCCTTTCGGCCTGTCGAGCCGGCCGACCGCGGACTGGTCCCGGCGATCCGGCATCGCGACCGCTCAGAGAGCGGCGACGTCCGTGACCTCGGCCGTACCGTTGAATACGAAGGCGCCTCCCTGAAGGGCGTTGACACGGATGATCCGGCGCTCGACCGAGGTTTCGGCAGTGTTCACCGGCTCCGCCTCGATCCAGCACGGCTCGCCGAACTCGACGTAGCGATTGAAGGATATGTCCATCGACGTCGGCATCGTGGCTCTTCCCAGCGGTTGGGCGGCATTTGACGCCTGCCGGACCGCCTCCAGGAGTAGCATGCCCGGCACGTGGTCCACGGCGTGGTCGAAGAGGACCGGGTGGCTGGTGTCGACACGGAGCTGCCACCGGAGGCGTCCCTCGGTGGGCGACAGGACGATGTCCTGCTTCCGCAGCCGTCCGACGCTGCTGCGCGAGACGGGCTCCGGCGGTTGGGGGGCGCCGGCGAAGATCTCGGCGATGTCACTGCGACCGGCGCGCATCCGCTGGTAGACGGCGGGGGAGTGACAGCCGAACCGGGTGCTCACCATGGCGACCAGGGAGTCGTTCCGTACCACCTCGAGGTGCATGGTCATCATGGCCGGCAGCTGCTTGTGGTAGCGGATGTCCGAGAACACCGCGTGGATCTGCAGATCTGCCGGAGTGCGCTCCACGCGTAGAGCCTGAGGGTTGACGGCGAACTGGAAGCGGGACCAGCTGAGTTGGTAGCCGAAGGGGACGTCGTACGCGACGTGCGTCAGCAGGGGGAACGTCTGCCGCACCGTCTCGCACAGCAGGAGCGGGTCGTACATGCCGTGCTCGGGCACGTAGAAGCTGTGGCTGCGCGGCCATTGGGCGCTGACGGTGAAGGTGTCGGGTCCGACCTTGTTCCACCCCGTCAGAAAGACCTCCGACAGAGCTGCTCGGTGCACGTACTCCTTGGCGACCGTCGTGGTCAGCGTCGGACGTGTCACGGCGGGACGTTCCGATGTGATGAGCATGCCTCTCCCCTGGGGCGTGCGTACGTGAGGGCCCTGAGTCCGGTCTACCGATCGCCGGGGCCAGCTTGTAAAATAAGGGCGTTCGTTTTTTTTGTCGAGAGAGGCAGGTCTGGTCCGATGGACGAGCCGAAACAGGAACGGGCGGTGAAGACGCGGGAGGCGATCCTGTACGCGGCGGCGGAGGTCTTCGACACCTACGGGTACAGCGGCGCCAGCATCAGCAAGATCATGGAGCGCGCCCAGGTCACGCAGGGAGGGATGTACTTCCACTTCAAGTCCAAGCTGGGACTGGCGCAGGCGGTGCTGGCGCATCAGCAGGAGTTCGTGCACTTCCCGCCCCAGGGTCATGACGGACTGCAGCTTCTCATCGACCTGAACTTCTTCCTCGCTCGCGAACTGCAGACCAACGTGCTGTTCCGGGCGAGCGTCCGACTCGCCGTCGAGCAGGGCGACTTCGGGATGCGGGACGACACGGCGTACCAGGAGTGGGTCGACCAGTTCCACGGGCTGCTGTGCGCAGCGCGTGAAAGGGGCGAACTGCTGCCGGGCGTCGACGAACGGGAGTTCGCGAACGTGCTGGTGGGGGCCTACAGCGGTATCCAGGTGTTCTCCAACGTCGCCTCGGGGCGGGCCGACCTTCATTCGCGGCTCGTTTCGATGTGGCGCTATTTCCTGCCCGCGATCGCAACTCCCCAAGCCATCGCCGAGTTGAGGTTCCCACAGGACGTACAGGAGTTCGCAGCGTGAGACCCACGCGTCTGGTGGTGACGGGAGCCACCGGGTTCATCGGATCGGCCGTCCTGCGGGAGCTGGGGCGGCTGCGCGGCGAGGAGGCGTTCGACCTCGTCGTCCGGGCGGTGGGACGGCGGTTACCCGACGAGCTGTCGGGAGCGGACGAGTGGGCCGACGCCGATCTCGCGGATCCTCGCAGTCTCGCGGGGGTCTGCGACGGGGCGGACGCGGTGCTGCACCTGGCCGCGCTCGTCGACGCCCATGAGTCGCCGTGCGTCGCCGTCAACCAACGAGGGACCGCTGCCCTGATGGACGAGGCCGTGCGCTCCGGGGTGAGCCGGGTGGTGCACCTGTCCACGGCGGCGGTCTACGGCCTCGGGCCGCACCGGGGGATCGCCGTGGACGAGGTCGCGCCGGCTCCCGTGTCCGCTGCGAGCCGGACCCGGCTCGCCGGTGAGGCCCACGCTCTGGCGGCCGGAGCGACTGTCCTGCGGCCCGGCCTCGTGCTCGGGACGGGCGACCGCTGGGCCGTGCCCGCGCTCGTCGAGCTCCTCGACGCGGTCCCCGCCCTGTGGGACGGGGGACGGGCGAAGCTGTCCCTTGTGGCGGTCGAGGACCTGGCCCGGCTGATCGCACACCTCGGGTTGACCGGCGCTCTGCCCGGCGGGCGGATCTGGCACGCCGGCCATCCCGAGCCGGTGCGCCTCGCCGAGCTCGTCGGAGCTCTGGCCCGCGCCGGAATCGTGCCGTCCCCGACACGGGAACTGCCGTTGGACGCCTGCCTGGAACAACTGCGGGCGTCGGGAACCCGCCTGAGCGAGCGACAGTTCCGCCTCTTCGCGCAGGACTTCTGGTTCGACAGCCGTGACCTCTGGCGCGTCTCCGGCTGTCCCGCGGGTCCGGGGCCGCTGGATCGGTTGACCTCGGCCGCGGCATGGTACGGATCCCGGCCGGTGGGCCGGGCGGTCTGACCGAGCACCGCCCGGCCCACCGGACTTTCAGTCCGCCTGCGCGGGGCTTTCCGACGGGCCCGTCTGCCGTGGCACGGCCGGCCCCTCGGCGGAGACGCCCACGAGCGCCAGATGCCAGACACGCTTGAGCTGCGCGACGGCGCTCTCGAACGCCGGGTCCGAACCCATCCGCCTCCGCAGGTATGCCTCGGCTCCGCTCGTCAGATGCTCCACGAGCGTCGTGACGTCCGCGGGCAGCGCGTCCGTGCGAAGTTGGCCGCTTTCGTACGCGCGGTCCAGCAGCCCCCGGACGGTGGGCAGCCAGGCGTCCGACCACGCCTCGGTCCCCGGGCGTTCCCGGCCCAGGCGGATCGTGGCGCGTACCGACGGCTCCTGCTCCATCAGCCGGGTCAGTTCGAGGGTCAGGTCGATCACCATGCGCAACGGCGTCATCGGCTCGGCCGACAGGCGTTCCAGAGCGGTCAGCGTGACCGAACGCCCCTCCTTCTGCACCGCGTCCGCCAGGTGCACCTTCGTGGGGAAATGGAAGGTGACGGCGCCTATCGACATGCCTGCCACCGAGCTGATCCGCGACAGCGACGTCCCGTCGTACCCGTAGAGGTCGAACTCCTCGGATGCCGCTCTGACCAGAACCTTGCGCGTGCGCAAGGCCCTCTCTTGTTTCACCACACCGTCTCCCGAGGAGGGCTCGTCGCCGTCGGACATGTAAGGACGCTGACTCTGGCCCGGCGGCGCACCGTCGGGGTGTCCCGTGAGGAACAGACCTTCCCCCTCCGGTCCAACGCTGTCCTTCCTTCCTCCCGAGGGCAAGGCCGAGTTGCCCAAGATGTCGTCGATCCCCGCAGGTCAGAGGGGTGGGCCGGGCTTCGGGCGCGGAACGCGGCGGAAGCCGACTTGGCGAAGTGCATGCGGCAACTCTCCTGAGTCGCAAAAAAAAGAGGGTGTTCGCTATTATTTTAACCGGGACGGCCGCCCGGGCCGAGAGCAGGGGGAGGGAACAAGCCATGGTCGCGTACGCTCTGACGGCCACTCGCACCTCGGTGCCGGTGTTCGCCGAAAGGATCTTCGAAGGGCTTCCGCGCGTCGATCAGCGTCGTTGGGCCCAGGCCTACGTGCAGGGCCTGTTGACGACTCCGGGGAAGAAGTCGGTGCGCCGCCTCGCGGCCGCCATCTCGCCCGAGCCGGCGGTCTCGCAGTCGCTGCACCAGTTCGTCAACGCCAGCCCGTGGGACTGGATGCCCGTGCGGGCGGAGCTCACCCGCTGGGCCGAGCGCGAGATGACGCCGCGTGCCTGGGTGATCGGCCAGGCCGTCCTGCGCAAGCGGGGCGAGCACTCCTGCGGCGTGCACCGCCGCTTCCTGGCCTCCACCGGCCGCTCGGTCACCTGCCAGGTCGGTACGGGCATGTTCCTCTCCTCGTACGACCAGGCCGTTCCCGTCGACTGGCGCCTGATGCTGCCCGGCTCGTGGGCGAAGGACCCCGAGCGCCGCGCCCGCACCCGCATCCCGGATGACGTCGGCCCCCGTTCCGTCGAGCAGCACGCCCTCGACCTCGTCGACACGGTGGCCGGCGCCAGCCGGACCGCGGCCCTGCCGGTCGTCGCCGACCTGGAGGCGCTCGGCGGCACCAGCGCGACGGCCCTGGTGCACGGACTGGCCCTGCGCGGGCGTGACTTCATGGTCGCCGTCCCGGACAGCCTCCAGGTGGCCGTCGGACGTCACCTTCGGCTGCAGCGTCCTCAGGGCGGCGACGGTCAGGGGCTGGTGCTGGCGGCGCGCAGCCTCTTCGAGTTCGACGCGGGCACGCTGACCCGCGTGGAGAGCGTCGGCCCCTGGGACGGCCGTGGCCGGCACTCCACCGTCATGTCCAGCTTCGTGCGCCTGCCCCATACCGGTCGGGGAGGCGAGCGGATCCACCGCACGTACCGGCTCTTCGCGGTCCGCCCCGACAACGGACGGCGGCCCGTCCAGCTGTGGCTGACCAGCCTCACGCACGCCCGCATGGAGTCGGTGCTCGCCCTGACCCGGACGCTCGAGCACGCGGGGGAGTCGGTGCGGGAGATGTCCGACGACTTCGGCCTGCAGGACTTCGAGGGGCGTTCCTACCCGGGCTGGCACCACCACATGACCCTGGTCTCCGCCGCGTACGCCTACAGCAGTTTCAACCGGCGCCCCGCTCCCACCGGCGGCGGAGAGCGACTGCTGGTCGCCGCCTGAGGGAACCGGGGCGAACCCGGTACGACTTCGCCAACTCGGGTTCCTTCACGCAACCCGCCCCGCCCTAGAGTGGGCGCATGCTGAAGCACACGTACGAGGGACAGGACTGCAGCCTCGCCCGGTCCCTGGAGGTGATCGGCGAGCGCTGGACCCTCCTGATCGTCCGTTCGGCGCTGCTCGGCAGCACCCGTTTCGACGGCTTCCTGTCCCACCTGGACATCGCGCGCAACGTGCTCTCCACCCGCCTGACCCGGCTGGTCGACCACGGGATCATGGAGCGCGTGGCCTACCAGGACAAGCCCGTGCGCTACGAGTACCGGCTCACCCCCGTGGGCCGGGATCTGACCCGGGCCGTCATCGCCCTGATGCAGTGGGGGGACCGCCACCTTCCGCAGGAGCTGGGACCGCCGCGCCGCGCCGACCACATCGGCTGCGACGGCGCCGTCCGCGTCGAGCTGCGGTGCACGCACTGCGGGCGTGCCGTCCACGACGAGGAAGTGGACGTCCGCCGCATCCGCTGACCACCGCACGGGAGCGCAACGGGGAAGATGCCGCCCCGCGCCGGGCCCGCCCACGATGGCAGCCCCCGCCGCCCACGACCGTGGCGGCCCGTACGAGGAGGCGTCCGTGCCCGCACTGGGAACGCTGCGCAGGCTGATCATGGCCCCGTCCCTGGACGACGTGAGTTTCGCCGGGCGGGGCTTCTCGGTGGAAGCGACGGAGCGCACCCGGCAGCTGGAGGCCGTGCCGCAGGCCGTCGTGACCGGCTTCGAGTGGGGCATCGAGGACAAGGACCTGGCGACCACCGAGCGCCGGCTCGCGCTCGTCGACCCGCTCAACCGGGGCTTCGCCTACGAGGGCGCGACCATGGCCTGCGCGATCCGCGACACGATGGGCCCGAAGGGCCACCGCACCGGTGACCTGCTGCGTGGCGGCGGCAGGCCGCACATCTTCCTCAACTACATCGGCATCGGCTTCGCCATGGCCAAGCTGCCCAGGCCGCTGTGGAAGAAGCTCGTCCCCGACCTGACCGAGCCGGAGTTCTACCCGGCGATGAGCTGGCTGTGCGTGGACGGCTACGGCTTCGACCGGGCCTACTTCGACACCGACGCCTGGGTCGGCGAACAGCGGATGGACACCCCGTACGACTGGGACGGCGACGCGTCCTACTGGCAGCGCGCCTTCGACCAGGGCGTCGGCCGCGCGCTGTGGTTCATCCACGGCGGCCACGTCGGCAACGTCTCCGCCGCCGTCCGGGCGTTCGCCGGCGACCGGTGGGCGGACCTGTGGAGCGGCGTCGGTCTGGCCGCCACCTTCGCGGGCGGCACCACCGCCGCGGACCTGGCCGCGCTGCGCGAGGAGGCGGGGGATCTCGCCGGTCACCTGGCGCAGGGAGCGGTCTTCGCCGCCAAGGCGCGGCACCACGCCGGGTTCGTCCCGGAGCACAGCAGCGCCGCCGTGCACGCGTTCACCGGGCGCACCGTCGAAGCCGTGGCCCGCCTCGCCGACGACTGCGCGGCGTCCGCTCCCGAAGCCGCTGTCGGACCCGCCTACGAGGTCTGGCGTGCCAAAGTGCGCACGCAGCTGAGCGCCGCCGTCGTTTGAGCACATCGGGAGTAGACGCCCCTCCCGGGCCCCTGGCTAGATTCGATTCGCTGGGGGATTTCAGGGATTCGAGAGGGGCGGTTTACCGCTGTGTCCAGTGCTTTTGGTGCGCTCCGCCGCAAATTGCTCACGCCTCCTGTTTCCGAGACGACCATGGAAGTGCGTGGATTCCATGTGAAGAACGCGGAGGCAAAGGCGCGGCTTGAATACATCGGGGAGGTGTTCCTCCAGGGGTACGCGTACGCCGTGGAGGCGGGATCGCCCGCCGAGGCGGAGGACCTGCTGGAGACCGTCCCGAGAGACATGCGAGGCTTCGCCTACGAGGGCGCCGGCATGGGCGCGGCGGTGTACGACTCGCTGCCCGGGCACAGCGGCCGTCTGGAGGGACTGCTGGCCGGCAAGGGCCGCGACCACGACTACATGATCTACGTCGGCGTCGGCTGGGCGATGGCCCGCCTGCCGAAGTTCCTGTGGCCCGACATCCGCACCACGGACCCCTTGCTGCGCTGGCTGGCGCTGGACGGCTACGGCTTCCACCAGGCGTACTTCAAGACCGGCGCGTACGTGCGCACCCCGGAGATCCAGCACCCCTTCCGCTGGAACGGGGGACACAACCACTACACGCTCAACGCGGTGGACCAGGGCATCGGCCGCGCGCTGTGGTTCGTCGGCGGCACCGACCCCGACGTCGTCACCCGCCTGATACGCGCCTACCCCGAGCGGCGCCACAGTGACCTGTACGCGGGTGCCGGGCTCGCCTGCGCCTACGCGGGCGGCGTGACCGAGGACGAGCTCGCGCGCTTCGCCGAGGGCGCCGGCGAACACCGCTGGGCGCTCGCCCAGGGATCCGCCTTCGCCACCGAGGCCCGTGTCAAGGCGGGCACGGTCATCGACCACACCCACCTCGCGGCCCGTGTCGTGTGCGGCACGACGGCCGAGCGGGCGTCTCAGGTGTGCCGGGACACCCGGCCCCGGGCGTCCACCGGGGGCGCGTCCCCGGCCTACGAGACATGGCGGCGCGACATCGCCGCGGAACTCGCTTCTCTCTCGCTCATTTCGAAAGGTGCCGACCAGTGACGGTCACAAAGAACTGGCTTCGCAGGAATTCACCGGGAATCGTGGCGCTCGCCCTGATGGTGAGCACGTTCTACGCCGTCCGGCTTCCCGTTTCCTCGGCCGCTGAGATCGACAAGCTGGCGAAGAATTTCGCATTCGAGCCGATGTCCATCGCCATGCCCGCCGGATTCGAGAAGCAGGAAGTCCGGAAGGTCAACAAGGCGTACCAGCACATCGAGGCCTGGATCTCCTCGGTCGGCGCCGGCATCGCCGTCAACGACCTCGACGGCGACGGGCTGGACAACGACCTCTGTGTGAACGACGTACGGATCGACCAGGCCGTCGTCACCCCGGCACCGACGCGCAAGGACAAGTACGCGCCGTTCGCGCTGAACCCGGCGCCGCTCGGCACCAGCAAGACGATGGCCCCGATGGGCTGCATGCCCGGCGACTACAACGAGGACGGCCGCATGGACCTCCTCGTCTACTACTGGGGCCGCACGCCCGTCGTCTTCGTGAACAAGGGCGAGAAGGGGAAGCCGCTGACCGCCGCCTCCTTCACGCCCACCGAGCTGCTGCCCGGCAAGCCCGGCAAGACCTACACCGGTCCGCTGTGGAACTCCAACGCGGCAGCGGTCGCCGACTTCGACGGTGACGGCCACGACGACATCTACATCGGCAACTACTTCCCGGACAGCCCGGTCCTCGACCCGTCCAAGGACGGCGACGTCACCATGAACGCGTCGCTGTCGCACGCCCAGAACGGCGGCGGCGGCCACATCTTCCGCTGGACGAAGGACGGCTACGAGAAGACCGAGGACGCCATCCCGCAGGGCCTGAACAAGGGCTGGTCGCTCGGCGCCTCGGCCGCGGACCTCGACGGCGACCGGCTGCCCGAGCTGTTCCTCGCCCACGACTTCGGCACCTCGGCGCTGCTGTACAACACCTCCACCCCGGGCAAGATCAAGTTCTCCGAGGTCAAGGCCGTGCACAGCGGCACCGTGCCGAAGTCCAAGGAACTGGGCCGCAGCTCCTTCAAGGGCATGGGCGTCGACTTCGGCGACCTGAACCACGACGGCATCTACGACATGTTCGTCAGCAACATCACGACGTCGTTCGGCATCCAGGAGTCCAACTTCGCCTTCATGAGCCAGGCCGACAGCAAGGAAGAGCTGGCCGGCAGGTTCAAGAAGGGCGAGGCCCCGTACAAGGACGACTCCGCCGACCTGGGTCTGGCCTGGTCCGGCTGGGGCTGGGACGTGAAGACGGGCGACTTCGACAACAACGGCGACCTCGAGATCACCCAGGCCCTCGGCTTCGTCAAGGGCAAGAACAACCGCTGGCCGCAGCTCCAGGAGCTCGCCACGGCCAACGACGCCCTCGTCCCCAACCCCCTGTGGTGGCCCAACGTCAAGCACGGTGACGACCTCGCCGGCAGCCAGCGCATGCGCTTCTTCGCCAAGGACCCCGACACCGGCAGGTACCACAACCTCTCCGTCGCCCTCGGCATCGGCGAGCCCGTCCCGACCCGCGGCCTCGCCACCGGCGACGTCGACGGCGACGGCCGTCTCGACCTGGCGGTCGCCCGCCAGTGGGGCGAGCCGCTCTTCCTGCACAACGTCAGCAAGAACACCGGTTCCTACATCGGCCTGAAGCTCACCCACCCGGACGGTTCCCCGGTGGTCGGCGCGGAAGTCTGCGTCGAACTGCCCGACGGCACCAAGCGCGTCGCCCGCCTCGACGGCGGCGGTGGCCACTCGGGCAAGCGCAGCACCGATGTGCACATCGGTCTGGGCAGGGGCGTGAGCGGACCGCTCGACGCCATGGTCACCTGGCGTGACCGCGCCGGTGAGGTCCACGAGCAGAAGCTGAAGCTCACGACGGGCTGGCACAGCCTCGAGCTGGGCACCCAGGTCAAGGAGAAGTGACGATGTCCGCAATGAAGACCGCCGCCCCACGGCACAACCCGAAGGTCACGACGGCCCTGCGCCGCTTCGCGATCTCCATCTCGGTGCTCAACATCTTCGGCTACACCGTTCTCGGCTTCGAGCAGCCCTGGACCTGGCCGTTCATCGCCCTGGCGACCGCCTACAGCCTCGAGATCGTCCTGGAGATCCTCGGCGCCCGCTCCGAGGGCCGCGCGCCGCGCTTCCTGGGCGGCGGGCCCAAGGGCCTGATCGAGTTCCTCTTCCCGGCCCACATCACCGCGCTCGCCGTGAACATGCTGTCGTACGTCAACGACAAGGTGTGGGTCATGGTGTTCGGCGTCATCGTCGCCGTCGGCACCAAGTGGGTGCTGCGCGCCCCGGTCAAGGGCCGCATGCGGCACTTCATGAACCCGTCGAACTTCGGCATCGCCGTCATCCTGGTGCTCTTCCCGTGGGCCTCGATCGCCCCTCCGTACCAGTTCACCGAGTACCTCGACGGCGGCTTCGACTGGCTGGTGCCGGCGATCATCATCAGCCTCGGCACGATGCTCAACGCCAAGCTCACCGAGCGCATGTGGCTGATCCTCGCCTGGGTCGGCGGCTTCGCCCTCCAGGCCATCGTCCGCGGCCTGCTGTTCGACACCTCCATCCCCGCGGGCCTCGCGATGATGACCGGCGTGGCGTTCGTCCTCTTCACGAACTACATGATCACGGACCCCGGCACCACGCCCTCCTCGAAGTGGGGCCAGATCGCCTTCGGCGGCGGTGTCGCCGCCATGTACGGCGTGCTGACCGCGATGAGCATCGCCTACGGCCTGTTCTTCGCCACCGCCCTGGTCTGCGCCGTCCGCGGCGCCTTCCTGTGGACCGCCGACATCGTGGCCAAGAAGCGTGCCGAGGAGGCCCTCGCGCTCGCCGCCGTCACCCGGTCCGTCGGCCAGGCCGACGCCGACCTGGCCGACGCGGCCGCGTGCGCCTGCCCCGAGGGCGCCTGCGCCTGCCCCGCCCCGGCGAACGCCGAGGCCCCGGCCTGCGCCTGCCCCGAGGGCGCCTGCGCCTGCCCCGCCCCGGCGAACGACCAGACCCCCGCGTGCGCCTGCCCCGAGGGCGCCTGCGCCTGCCCCGCCCCGGCGAACGCCGAGGCCGAGACCAAGAAGATTCCGGTGGCCGCATGACCAGGATCGCCATCGTCGGCATGGCCTGCCGCTATCCCGACGCCACGAACCCGAGCGAGCTGTGGGACAACGCCGTCGCCGGACGGCGCGCGTTCCGCCGCCTGCCCGACGTCCGGATGAACCTGGACGACTACTGGGACGCCGACCCGGCCACCCCCGACACCTTCTACGCCCGCAACGCCGCAGTCATCGAGGGCTACGAGTTCGACCGGATCGCCCACAAGATCGCGGGCAGCACCTTTCGCTCGACCGACCTCACGCACTGGCTCGCCCTGGACACCGCGGGCCGGGCGCTCGCCGACGCCGGATTCCCCGGCGGCGAGGGCCTGCCGCACGAGCGCACCGGCGTCGTCGTCGGCAACACCCTGACGGGTGAGTTCTCCCGCGCCAACGTGATGCGGCTGCGCTGGCCGTACGTGCGCCGGGTGATGTCCGCCGCCCTCAAGGACCAGGACATCTGGGACGACGAGCGCATCGCGGAGTTCCTGGACGACGTCGAGGTCGCGTACAAGGAGCCGTTCCCGGCCATCGACGAGGACACCCTCGCCGGCGGACTGGCCAACACCATCGCCGGCCGGATCTGCAACCACTTCGACCTCAACGGCGGCGGTTACACCGTCGACGGCGCCTGCTCCTCCTCGCTGCTGTCGGTCACCACCGCCGGCACCGCGCTGATCAACGGCGACCTCGACGTCGCCGTCGCCGGCGGCGTGGACCTGTCGATCGACCCCTTCGAGATCATCGGCTTCGCCAAGACCGGTGCCCTCGCCAAGGGCGAGATGAAGCTCTACGACCGCGGCTCCAACGGCTTCTGGCCCGGCGAGGGCTGCGGCATGATCGTCATGATGCGCGAGGAGGACGCCCTCGCGGCGGGTCACCGCATCTACGCGACCATCGCCGGATGGGGCGTCTCCTCCGACGGCCAGGGCGGCATCACCCGCCCCGAGGTGAGCGGCTACCAGCTCGCGCTCAAGCGGGCGTACGAGAAGGCCGGCTTCGGCATCGAGACCGTCGGCCTCTTCGAGGGCCACGGCACCGGCACCGCCGTCGGCGACGCCACCGAGCTCAGGGCCCTCATGGGCGCGCGCAAGGAAGCCGACCCCGACGCCCCGGCCGCCGCCATCACGTCCATCAAGGGCATGATCGGCCACACCA
This sequence comes from Streptomyces sp. NK15101, assembly GCF_020400725.1. Taxonomy (GTDB): domain Bacteria; phylum Actinomycetota; class Actinomycetes; order Streptomycetales; family Streptomycetaceae; genus Streptomyces. Next base: position 23,923 of record NZ_JAINVG010000017.1, read on the forward strand.
AGGCCGCCGCCGGCGTGGCCGGTCTGATCAAGGCGGCCCTGGCCGTCGACAACCAGACCCTCCCGCCGGCCATCGGCACCACCGACCCGCACGAGCTGCTCGCCGACGAGAAGGCCAACCTCAAGGCCCTGCGCAAGGCCGAGGCATGGCCCGAGGGAACGCCCCGACGGGCCGGCATCACCGCCATGGGCTTCGGCGGCATCAACACCCACGTCGTTCTCGACGAGCCGGCCTCCCGGCGGCGCACGGCCCCCGGCCGCCGCTCCGCCGACCTGGCCCACTCGCTCCAGGACGCCGAACTGCTCGTCGTCGACGGCGACTCGCCGAAGGCGCTGCGCGCCCGGCTCGCCGAAGTCGCCGCCTTCGTCGCGAAGGTCTCCTACGGCCAGGTCGCCGACCTCGCCGCCACCCTCCAGCGCGAACTGCGCGGCCTGCCGCACCGCGCGGCGGTCGTCGTCACCTCCCCGGAGGACGCCGAGCGCCGCCTGACGCACCTGGCCGACCTCCTGGAGGCCGGCGAGAACGCCTACACCGCCGCCGACGGCCGCAGTTTCCTCGGCAGGGTCACCGGCCGCGCCCGGGTCGGCTTCCTCTTCCCCGGCCAGGGCTCCGGACACGGCACCGGGGGAGGCGCGCTGCGCCGCCGCTTCCCCGAGGCCGCCGAGGTCTTCGACCGGGCCGCGCTGCCCGCCACCGGCGACATGGTCGCCACCGACGTGGCGCAGCCGCGCATCGCCACCGGCTCGGCCGCCGGCCTGCGGGTCCTCGACTCGCTGCGCCTGGAGGCCACCGTCGCCGTCGGGCACAGCCTCGGCGAACTGTCCGCACTGCACTGGGCGGGGGCCCTCGACGAGGAGACCCTCCTCCAGGCCGCGCGGGTGCGCGGCCGGGCCATGGCCGAGCACAGCGCCTCCGGCACCATGGCCTCCCTCGGTGCCAAGCCGGAGCGGGCCGAGGAGCTCGTCTCCGGCCTCGGTGCCGTCATCGCCGGCTACAACGGTCCCGAGCAGACGGTCGTCGCCGGTTCGGTCGAGGACATCGAGGAAGTGCAGCGTCGGGCGGAGCGGACGGAGATCCCCTGCACCCGGCTGAACGTGTCGCACGCCTTCCACTCGCCGCTGGTCGCCGACTCCGCCGCGTCCTTCGGGGCCTGGCTCGACACCGCGGACCTCGGTGCCCCCGTCGGCCGGGTCTTCTCCACGGTCACCGGCGAGGAGCTCGCCCCGCGTACGGACCTGCCCGCGCTCCTGCGCGACCAGATCACCGGTCCCGTCCGCTTCACCCAGGCGGTGAGCGAGGCGGCCCGCCACGTCGACCTGTTCGTCGAGGTGGGCCCCGGCCGGGTGCTCAGCGGCCTCGCCCGGGCCACCACCGGCGTTCCGGTCGTCGCGCTCAACACCGACGACGAGTCGCTGCGCAGCCTCCTCCAGGTCGCCGGTGCCGCGTTCGTCGCGGGCGCGCCCGTGGCCCTCGAACGGCTCTTCCAGGACCGGCTGATCCGGCCCCTGGAGGTCGGCCAGGAGTTCTCCTTCTTCGCCAACCCCACCGAGCAGGCGCCGCGTGACGTGCCGCCGGCCGAGCGCCGGCCGCGTCCTGCCGTCGCCGCCGCGGCTCCGAAGGCGAAGCGGGCTCCGGAGCCCGAGAAGGCCGCGGTCGCCCAGGAGGCGCCCGGCGCCGGGCCGGCCGAGGCCGCCCTCGGCGACGCGGAGGTTCCCGACGTGCTCGACGTGCTGCGCACGCTCGTCGCCGAACGCGCCGAGCTGCCGGCCGAGCTCGTCGACCCGGACAGCAGGCTCCTGGACGACCTGCACATGAGCTCCATCACCGTCGGGCAGATCGTCAACCAGGCTGCGTCCCGCCTCGGGATCGCCGCCGCCCAGGTGCCGACCAACTTCGCCACCGCCACCCTCGCCGAACTGGCCGAGGCGCTGGAGACCCTCATCAGCACCGGAGGCGTCGAGGAGCCCACCGCCCCCGTCGTCGCCGGCGCTGCCCCCTGGGCCCGGCCGTTCGGCGTCGACCTCGACGAGGTCGCCCGGCCGTACGCCGTGCCCGACGGCACCGACGGCGCCTGGGAGCTCTTCGGCTCCGAGGGCCACCCGTACGCCGAGCGGCTGCGCGCCGCGCTGGCGACCTCCGGTCTCGGTGCCGGCGTCCTGGCCGTCCTGGCCAAGGACTGCCCGCGGCAGGAGGTCGAGCGGGTGCTCGCCGCCGCCAAGAGCGCGCTGGCGGGCGACCGCACACGGCGCTTCGTCCTCGTCCAGGACGGGCGCGGCGCGGCGGGCCTCGCCAAGACCCTCCACCTGGAGGCTCCGCACCTGCGCACGACCGTCGTGCACACCCCCGCGGTCGAGGACGTGGTCGAGCGGATCGTGGCCGAGGTGGCCGCGACCAACCGCTTCGCCGAGGTCCACTACGACGAGGCGGGCGTGCGCCGGGTGCCGACGCTGCGGGCGCTGCCCGTGGAGCCGGAGCGCACCGACGCACCGCTCACCGACTCCGACGTCCTGCTCGTGACCGGCGGCGGCAAGGGCATCTCCGCCGAGTGCGCCCTGGCCGTGGCCCAGAAGACCGGCGCCAAGCTGGCCGTCCTCGGCCGCTCCGACCCGGCCCAGGACCGCGAACTCGCCGAGAACCTCGACCGGATGCGGGACAGCGGCGTCGGCGTGCACTACGCCCGCGCCGACGTCACCGTCCCCGAGCAGGTCGCGGCCGCCGTCGCGGAGCTGCGCGAGGCCCTCGGCCCGATCACCGGTCTGCTGCACGGCGCCGGCCGCAATGAGCCGGGCGCGCTGACCGCCCTCACGCCCGAGGACTTCGACAAGACCTTCGGCCCCAAGGTCGACGGCCTCGCCACCGTCCTCGACGCCGTGGGCGCCGGCGAGCTCAAGCTGCTCGTCACCTTCGGCAGCATCATCGGCCGCGCGGGACTGCGCGGCGAGGCACACTACGCCACCGCCAACGAGTGGCTCGCGGACCTCACCGAGGACGTCGCCCGCACCCACCCGAACGTCCGCGCCCGCTGCATGGAGTGGTCGGTCTGGTCCGGCGTCGGCATGGGCGAGAAGCTCTCGGTCGTCGAGTCGCTGTCCCGCGAGGGCATCGTCCCGGTCTCCCCGGACCAGGGCGTGGAGATCCTGCTGCGCCTCATCGAGGACCCCGACGCCCCCGTCGTCACGGTCATCAGCGGCCGTACCGAGGGCATCGACACCGTCCGCCGCGACCTTCCCGAGCTGCCGCTGCTCCGCTTCACCGGCAACCCGCTGGTGCGCTACCACGGCGTCGAGCTGGTCACCGAGGTCGAGCTGAACGCGGGCACCGACCCGTACCTGGCCGACCACCTGCTCGACGGCAACCTGCTGCTGCCCGCCGTCATCGGCATGGAGGCCATGACCCAGGTCGCCTCCGCGGTCACCGGCCGCACCGGCACCGCCCCGGTCATCGAGGGCGCCAAGTTCCTGCGGCCCATCGTCGTGCCGCCGAACGGCAGCACCCGGATCCGGATCGCGGCGACCGTCACCGCGACCGACACCGTCGACGTGGCCATCCACGCCGAGGACACCGGATTCGTCGCCGAGCACTTCCGGGCGCGCCTGGTCTTCTCCGGTGTTCCCGCGCAGGACGGGCCGCCGCTCCAGGTCCCGGACGACACCCCGGTCGTCCCGCTGGACCCGGCCGCCGACCTGTACGGCAGCGTCCTGTTCCAGGGGGCCCGCTTCCAGCGGCTGCGCCGCTTCCACCGGGCCGCGGCCCGTCACGTGGACGCCGAGGTCGCCGTCCAGCAGCGGCCGGAGGGCTGGTTCGCCGGCTTCCTGCCCGGCGAACTGCTGCTCGCCGACCCGGGCATGCGCGACGCGCTCATGCACGGCAACCAGGTGTGCGTCCCGGACGCCACGCTGCTGCCCTCGGGAGTGGAGCGGATCCACACCCTCGGCTCCGGCGACCACGTCCCCGACCGACTGCGGTACACCGCGGTCGAGCGCAGCCGCGACGGCGACACGTACGTGTACGACATCGCGGTCCGCGACGAGGACGGCACCGTCGTCGAACGCTGGGACGGCCTGACCCTGCACGCGGTACGCAAGACCGACGGGTCCGGCCCGTGGGTCGCCCCGCTGCTCGGGCCGTACCTGGAGCGCTCGCTGGAGGACGTCGTCGGCAGCCGCGTCGCGGTCGCCGTCGAGCCGCACGGGGACGCCCCCGCCGGCTCGGTCGCCCAGCGGCGCGGCTTCACGGCCGACGCCGCCGCACGGGCGCTCGGCAGCCCGGTCGCGGTCCGGCACCGCCCGGACGGGCGTCCCGAGCTGGAGCCCGGCCGGCACATGTCGATGTCGGCGGCGCACGGCCTGGGGGTCACCCTCAGCGCCGTCTCCGACACCGAGGTGGCCTGTGACATCGAGGCGGTCAGCATGCGCTCGGCCCACGAGTGGCGCGGGCTGCTCGGGGACCACGCGCCCGTCGCGGAGCTGGTCGCCAAGGAGACGGGGGAGGCGCCGGACACCGCCGCCACCCGGGTGTGGGGTGCCGTGGAGTGCCTGCGGAAGGCCGGCATCATGGCCGGCGCGCCGCTGACGGTGCTGCCGCGCCGCAAGGACGCGTGGGTGGTCTTCGCCGCCGGCGACCTGCGGATCGCGACCTTCGTCACCGCACTGCGCGATGCCCTGGAGCCCGCCGTCTTCGCGTTCCTCACCCACGAAACGCCTCTCGCCGAAGGGCGGTCCTAGATCATGGCGGACGACTACTTCGAGTACCGGCACACCGTCGGCTTCGAGGAGACCAACCTCGTCGGCAACGTGTACTACGTGAACTACCTGCGCTGGCAGGGCAGGTGCCGGGAGCTGTTCCTCCAGCAGAAGGCGCCGGACGTGCTGGCCGAGGTGCAGGACGACCTCAAGCTGTTCACGCTGAAGGTGGACTGCGAGTTCTTCGCCGAGATCACCGCCTTCGACGAGCTGTCCATCCGGATGCGGCTGTCCGAACTGGGTCAGACCCAGCTCGAGTTCACCTTCGACTACGTCAAGGTGACCGGGGGCGCCGAGGTGCTGATCGCCCGCGGCCGTCAGCGGATCGCCTGCATGCGCGGACCGAACACCAACACCGTTCCGTCGCGCATCCCCGACGGCCTGGCCCGCGCCCTGGAGCCGTACAGCACCCAGGGTCCAGTACCGGCCGGGCGGACCGCGTGAGCACCCTGGCCGCCGCGCCGCCGCGGGACGCCGTCACCGGCGATCCCGCTGCGCTGCGGCGGGCCCTCGGGTCCTTCGCCACCGGCGTGACCGTCGTGACCGTCGGCGGAGCCTCGCCGCGGGGCATGACCGCCAACTCCTTCACCTCGGTCTCCCTGGACCCGGCCCTCGTGCTCCTGTGCGTCGGCAAGGACGCGGTGATGAACCGCGTCCTCACCGAGGCCGACACCTTCGCGGTGTCGGTCCTCGGCGACGGCCAGGAGGACGTGGCCCGGCACTTCGCCGACCGCTCCCGGCCGCCGGGCGCCGCCCAGTTCGACGCCGTCGACTGGCTGCCCGGCGAGGCCGCCGCCGCCCCCCTGATCGCGGGGGCGGCGGCCCACTTCGAGTGCGCCCGGTGGCGCACCTACGACGGCGGCGACCACACGATCCACGTCGGCCGTGTGCTCGCCCTGGACGCCCTGCCCGGCCGCGAGCCGCTGGTGTTCCACGGCGGTCGCTTCCGCCGGCTCGCCCCGGCACCGCGAGGAGGCCGCCCATGAGGGTCCACCCGCCGGGCCCGCCCGTATGGGCGCTGCCCGGACTGCTGCGCAAGCTGGCGGTCGACCGGCTCGGCATGATGCGGGACGCCGCCGAACTCTCCGACGCCGTGCGCGTCTCCATGGGCCCCAAGAAGCTGTACATCTTCAACCGGCCCGACTACGCCAAGCACGTGCTGGCCGACAACGCCGCCAACTACCACAAGGGCATCGGCCTGGTGGAGTCCCGCAAGGTCCTCGGCGACGGGCTGCTGACCAGCGAGGGCGACCTGTGGCGCGCCCAGCGCCGCAACGTGCAGCCCGCGTTCAAGCCGGGCCGGATCGCCGCCCAGGCCGGAGCCGTGGCCGAGGAGGCCGGCCGGCTGGTGGACCTGCTGCGGCAACGCGCCGGGGACACGCCCGTCGACGTCCTGCAGGAGGTCACCGGACTCACCCTCGGTGTCCTGGGCCGCACCCTCATGGACACCTCCCTGGAGGGACACGGCGGCATCGAGCACGCCTTCGAAGCCGTCCAGGACCAGGCCATGTTCGACATGGTCACGCAGGGCCTGGTGCCGACCTGGGTGCCCTTCGGCACCCAGCGGCGGTTCCGCGCGGCACGCCGGGACCTGACCCGGATCGTCGACGCGCTGGTGGCCGACCGCAGCGCCCGCCTGCGCGACGGGGACGGGGCCGACGACGCGTTCGCCCGGATGATCCTCGCCGCCCGCGAGCGCGAGGACCCGGCACTCGGCCGCCGCCTCCTCCAGGAGGAGCTGGTCACGCTGCTGCTGGCCGGGCACGAGACGACCGCGAGCACCCTCGGCTGGACCCTGCTGCTGCTCGCCCGCCACCCGCACGTCCGTGACCTGGTGCGCGAGGAGACCCGCGCCGTGCTGGCCGGAGGCCGCCTTCCGGAGGCCGACGACCTGCACAAGCTGACGTACACGACGCAGGTCGTCCAGGAGGCGATGCGGCTGTACCCGCCCGTGTGGATCCTGCCCCGGATCGCCCAGGCACCCGACGAGGTCGGCGGGTTCACCGTGCCGGCCAAGGCCGACGTGCTGGTGTGCCCGTACACGATGCACCGCCATCCGCACCTCTGGGACGACCCGGAGCGGTTCGACCCGGGCCGCTTCGAACCGTCGAGGGTCGCCAACCGGCCCCGGTACGCGTACATCCCCTTCGGCGCGGGACCGCGGTTCTGCGTCGGCAGCAACCTCGGGATGATGGAGGCGGTCTTCGTCACCGCGCTCGTCACCCGCGACCTCGACCTGACCGTGGTGCCCGGCCACGAGGCGGTCGCCGAGCCGATGATGTCGCTGCGGATGCGGGGCGGCCTGCCGATGACGATCCGGTCGGCGGACTGACCGCCGTCCCACCGCGTCTGCGCACGACCGCACGAAGCAGGCCGGTCACGGTGGAAACCCGTGGCCGGCCTGCTTCGTGTCTCCTCGTCGCCGTACGGCCCGTCAGCCGGCCAGGCGCTCCAGGGCGTTGGTGCGCAGATCGAGCAGGGCCAGGAGGATCGGCGGGTCCATGTCGTTCAGCGGACGCAGGGTGATCTCCGCGGGCAGCAACAGGGTGTCGGCATGCGCGGTCACCGGTCCGTAACTGCCGACGGAGACGGCGTCCTCGGCGCCGGCGCCGGCGACCAGGTGCTCGTAGCCGTACGGAACGGAGTGCACGAGCACGTGCCACGTACCGGCCGGGATGTTGCGCAGCTCGAAGGTGCCGGGACCGTCCAGGACGGTGCAGCGCACCGGCTGGCCCTGCGGGACCGGGGTCGGGAACAGCCCGAGGAAGCAGTTGCCGGGAGCGCGGTCCTCGGGAAAGCTGACCCGGCCGCGCAGGCTGCTGCGCGTGAGGACCTGGTTTTCCGTGGAGTCCGTTTCGATGGCGGAGGTGAATCCGCCGAGATCACGGAACATGCTCGGCGAAACGCCGACGCATGACTTGAAACGCGAACTGAAGGTTCCGACGCTGCTGTATCCGACCTGGCTGCTGATATCGGCGACGCTGAATCTCGTGTCGACCAGGAGACGCTTCGCCTCCTGAAGTCGCAGCGCGGAAAGAAAACGCCCGGGAGAGGTTCCGGTTACATCACGGAACGCACGAGTGAAATGAAATTTGCTGAACATGGCGGTACGCGCCATGTCGTCGATCGTCAGATCCTGACCGAGATTGGCGCGCATGTCTTGGATCACCCTGCGGACCGCACGCTCGATGGCGGTGGAGGTCACCGATTCTCCCTGTCGTTGTTGACGATGCCCTGATGCCGTCAGCGGGAACGCGTGACGGGTCGTGGTGGGGTGGTGGCGGGCGCCATGTCGGTCAGGCGCCGACTGCTCAGGTCCTCGGCGAACCTGCGCCAGGTCTGGGAGCACTGCAGGGCGAGTTCGGCCACGGTGGCGGTGCAGTGCGGCGGGACGGCCTCCAGCTGCTGGCGCCAGGAGTCGTCCACCAGGAAGTGCGTGTGCAGCCAGCGCAGGAAGTGCCGGCCCGACTCGGAGTGGCGCAGCGAGGGGTCGCCGGAGAGCTTGCGCAGCGTCTCCAGCGACGTCCGGGTCCGGCCCGCGCCCTGCGGGCCGGGGCTCTGAGGACCGGGCTGCCGGGGTGCGACGTGCGGCGCGGGCAGGTCCGGGGGGTCGACGGTCGGCGCGAGGGCGGCGGGTCCCGCGGGCGCCTGGCCGGAGGCCGGGAGCGAGGGTTCGGCGGCGGCTGCCGGGGTGCGTCGCCCGGGCACGGGGGCCTCGCCGCGCAGCAGGCGCTGCCGCACGTCGTGGGCGGTGCCGAGAGACAGCCCGGTCTCCTTGACGATGGCCCGCAGCGGCAGGTCGGGGCGGCTGGCCATGAGCCGCGCGGCGTGCAGCCGTTCGGCGGTGCGGTCCAGCGGGTGGGGCTTGCCGTCGCTGCCGATTCTGGTGTTCGACCGTGCCGCGTCCTCGGTTGAACGGCGGCGCACCGCCGCGACCGTCTTGGCGTCCAGGCCGGTGTAGCCGGCCACGGCGCGATCGGAGAGGTCGGTGTGCGAGCGCAGGATGCGGGCGGCCGCGGCCTTGCGGTCGGTGACTGGCAGGGGCAGGCCATGGCCCGTGTTGGCGGCCACGGCGCGAAGGAACACGTCCTGCTCGGGGCCGTCGAAGTAGTGCGCCTCGATGGTGTCCGCGCCCTTGAGCAGGGCCGCGGCGACCCTGTGGGCTCCGTCGACGACGCGCATGGTCGGGCGGTGGACGAGGATCGGCGGCAGGGACGTGTGCGTTTCGGCGAGCCGCTGCACATGCTTCTCGTCGAGTCCGTTCAAACGCGGGGAATCCGCCGGGAGAAGAGCATCTATACGGACCCGGTGAGTGAGGTTCATGGGCAGTGTCAGGCGCCTGTCCGTGCTTTCCAACTCCACCCCCCCCGGGCCGGATACGGGTCTCTAGCGCGTTCCGCTTCCTCGTTGCAGAAGAGAACCGAGAACCAGGAAATCCAACATGCGTCAAAAAATATAACGGGCCTTTGGTTTCTTCGCATGGATGCTGCGGGGCTCGGTTCGACTTCGGCAGGTTCATCGCGCGACTCGCTGTTCGGTGAACGCCACCTCGGTTGGTTGTTTGAAACAACTCGCCAGTCCTACGTTCTTCTCACGACAGCACGACGACAACACGAAGTCCCGACAGACCGAGCGGAGGATGAGGTGCCTGCAGTGAGAAGGGTCCGGAGGATCCCCGAACGCCGGGTCGACATCGGCCCCGAGACGACCATCACCCTCGAGGCCTACGCGGACACCATCGTCCCCGGAGAGAAGCGCTGGCCCGGAGACCGGGCGATCGCCGGAGTCAGCACCGGCGGCGGCGCGGTCACCGCCGGCGCCCTCGACCTCCTGCGCTGGGACGCCACCGGCATCCACGACGGCCTCGACGACCTGGCGACCCTGGTCAACGGCCACGCCAGGGCCTATGCCGAGAAGACCGGTCTCGCCCTCGACGCCGAGGTCCCGCCGTTCGTCTCCCTCGACTACGACGACCGCGTCAACCTCATCGTGGAGCTGACCACTCCGGGGCACCCGGAGAAGGACTTCTGGGTCCTGCTCTCCCTCTTCTGCAACATGGCCTACGACTCCGCCGCCCACCTGCACACCGACGAGGCCCTCGCGGACGGCCACCCGGGCCTGACGGCCATGGGCATCACCGCGCCCGACGCCGACGGCCTGTGGCGCTTCCAGGACTTCGGCTACGGCCGACAGCTCGCCGACCTCCACCCCGACACGACCCCCACCGGGAGCCCAGCATGAGCACCTCGATCGAGAAGACCGACGTCCTGGTCATCGGCAGCGGCTTCGGCGGAGCGATCACCGCCTACCACCTGGCCGCCGGCGGCGCGAAGGTCACCGTCCTGGAGCGCGGCCCCTGGCTGAAGCCCGAGGACTTCGAGCACGACTACAAGCTCGGCTCCTCCTACACCCGCATCTTCGACTTCGTCGTCGGCGACGGCATGAGCGTGCTGGGCGGCAACTGCGTCGGCGGCGGCAGCGTCGTCTACTTCGCGGCCATGCCCCGGGCTCCCAAGTTCGTCTTCGAGCGGCACGGCAGCATCGGCCGCCGGATGTGGCCCAAGGCGATCAGCCGCGAGACCCTGGACCCCTGGTACGAGCGCGTCGAGGAGTCCCTGTCGGTCACCAAGCCGGACTGGAACGAGGCCTCCTACGCGGGCGGCCTGTGGGCCGCCGCCTGTGACCACGCCGGACGCACCGCCAACCCGCTCGCCGCCTCGGTCGACAACTCCAAGTGCGTCAACTGCAACTTCATGATGGCCGGCTGCCGCTTCGAGGCGAAGCAGTCCCTCACCGTCAACTACCTGCCCGGCGCGCTCGCCCACGGCGCGGAGATCCGCCCGCTGCACGAGGTGCAGTACCTGTCGCGGACCCCCGAGGGCGACTACCGCGTCCACTACAACATCGTCGACGACGAGGACTACCGTCTGCAGACCGGCTCCGGCGTCATCGAGGCCAAGATCGTCGTACTGGCGGCGGGCGCCGGCGCCACCCCGGTCATCCTCCAGCGCAGCGAGGACCACCTCGGCAAGATGCCGCACGCGGTCGGCCGCTACTTCTCCGGCAACGGCGAGCGCCTCAACACGGCGATCCTCAACGAGGAGAAGGTCGCCGAACTGCTCGGCCTGTCCCGCGGCGAGGGCGAGCTCCCGTACGGAGCCAACGCGATCGGCAAGGGCCCGACCGTGGCCAGCTGGGACAAGCTCGACGCCGACCTGCCCGAGTACTCCCGCTACTCCCTGGAGCAGCTCTACTTCCCGCCGGGCCTCGGCACCATCCTCGCCCAGGCGCCCGACGCCAAGGGGCCGACGACCTGGTTCGGCAAGGAGAAGAAGGAGATCCTCAAGAACTGGAAGTCCTGGCTGACGATCTTCTGCATGACGGAGGACGACAACGAGGGCGTCTTCGGCCCGCCGCCGGCGACCGGCAGCTCCCTGCGCATCTCCCAGCAGCTGCTCGGCCGCGGCAACCTGTCGTACAAGCCGACGAAGAACACCTGGCACGGCTGGAACCAGGCCGACGCCGACGTGAAGGAGATCCTGGAGAAGGACGGCCTCGCCAAGGTGATGCCGTGGACCAACGACCTGGTCGGCGCCTACACCGTCCACCCGCTGGCCTCCTGCCGCATGGGCGACGACCCCGAGACCTCGGCGCTCGACGACACCAACGAACTGCGCGGCCACTCCGGCATCTTCGTCACCGACGGCTCCGCCGTCCCCGGCGCCCTGACCGTCAACCCGGCGATGACCATCGCCGCGCTCGCCGAGCGCGCCGTCCCGCACATCGTGGCCGCCGCCCGGGCCAAGGGCGTCGACGTCACCTACGGCGCCCCGGCCCCCACCGGCTACAAGGCCCGCGCCACGGTCGACCTGCCGCTGCTGCGCAAGAAGCCGCTCGCGAAGGTCTGATCCGATCCGTGACTTCGCACGGCCAGTGAGTTGCATCAAAGGACTCAGCAGCTCAAGTGAGTTGCATCAAAAAACCTATGTCATCTACGTATCTTCAGGAGTGAGCAGGACATGGACACCCTCAACGACGTGCTGAAGGCCCTCGCCGCCGACATCGACGAGGTCGAGGACCTGGTACGGGACCTCGACGCGGCCGACTGGAACAAGCCCACCCCGGCGCCCGGCTGGAGCATCGCCGACCAGGTCGCCCACCTGACCTTCATCTTCCGGCTCGCCAAGACCGCGGCCGCCGACCCCGACACCTTCAGGGGCATCGCCGCCCAGGCCGCCGGGAACTTCGACGGAGCCGTCAACGCCGCCCTGAAGCAGTTCAACGGCTTCCCGCCGAAGGAGCTGCTCGCCCGGTTCCGCGCCGAGGGCGACGCCTCGGTCGAGTCGCTGGCCGCCGTACCGGAGAACTCGGTGGTGCCGTGGCTGGTCAACCCGCTGCCGCCGGCCGTCCTCGCCTCCGCCGGGATCATGGAGCTCTTCGGACACGGCCAGGACATCGCCGACGCACTCGGGGTCCGCCGCGAGCCCACCGAGCGGCTGCGCCACCTCGTGTTCTTCGCCTTCCTCACCCGGGACTTCGGCTACCTCTCCCGCGGGCTGACCCCGCCGGCCGAGCCCTTCCGCATCGAGGTGACCGCCCCGAGCGGCGAGATCTGGGCGTACGGCCCCGAGGACGCGGCGAACAAGGTCACCGGCCCCGCCCAGGACTTCTGCCTCCTGGTCACCCGCCGCCGCCACCGCGACGACCTCGCTCTCGTCGCCACCGGCGAGGAGGCGGACCGCTGGCTCGACATCGCCCAGGCATACCGCGGCCCCGCGGGCGAGGGCCGCACCCCCGGCCAGTTCGCGGACCAGTGCTGCGACTGACCCGCCCGGCGCACCCTCCGCGCCGGGCGGCGGCTCCCGCCGCCGGCCTCGTCCCCGCCCCCGCCCCCTCGCCCGTCCGAGGCCGAAGCCCACCAGGAGCGACCCATGGCCCCCCGCCGTCCCCTCCACCGCGTCACCGTGATCGGCTGCGGACTGATCGGTACCTCCCTCGCGCTCGACCTCACCCGCGCGGGCGTCGACGTCTCCCTCGTCGACCCGGACCCCCGTGCCGTGGAGCGCGCCGCCGCCCGGGGCGCGGGCACCCCGCTCGACGCCACCGCCCCGCCCGCCGACCTCGTCGTCGTCGCCGTACCGCCGTCGGCCGTCGTCGACACCGTGTACGAGGCGCAGGCGATCGGCCTCGGCCGTGCCTACACCGACGTGGCCGGCGTCAAGGGACGCATCACCGTGGAGGCCGAGCTGCGCGGCTGCGACCTCCACGGCTATGTCCCCGGCCACCCGATGGCCGGACGGGAGTCCTCCGGCCCGGACGCCGCCGAGCCGGGCCTGTTCGCCGGCCGGCCCTGGATCCTCTGCCCCGGTCCCACCGCCGTGCCCGAGGCCGTGGCGGCCGTCGAGGAACTGATCGCCCTGGTCGGCGCACGTCCCCGTGTGCTCACCCCCGCCGCCCACGACGAGGCCGTCGCCACCGTCTCCCACACCCCGCACCTGGTGGCCGCCGCGCTCGCGGCGCAGCTCGCGCACACCGACCCCGAGGTCCTCGCCCTGGCCGGCGACGGACTCGTCGACACCACCCGGATCGCCGCCGGAGACCCCGGTCTGTGGAGCGACGTCCTCGGTCACAACGCCTCCGCCGTGGCCGACGCGCTCGACCGGGTCGCCGCCGACCTCGCCCTGCTGGCCCGGGAACTGAGGGAGAACGACGAGGCCGGATCGGTCACCGTCGGCGGGCTGCTGCTGCGCGGAAACCTCGGTCGGCAGGTCCTCGTGGCGGCCGCGGGGTCGCGCAATCCAGGAGATGCCCCCTCCCGCGCCCGGGTGTGATGCTGCCACCGCATCGCCCGGTGGGCGACTCGCGTCAGCCCGAGGCATGAGGGAGAGCAGCGCATGAGCACGGATGTGGCCGCGGCCGCGGAGACGGTCAGGTCGATCTGGACCGCGATCCTGGGGGACGCCCCCGAGGGCGGGTCCGAGGTCACGTTCTTCGAGGCCGGCGGCGAGTCGATCTCCGCCACCCGCCTCGTGGTCCGGATCGAGGAGGAGCTCGGCGTCGAGATCGAGGTCGGCGACATCTTCGAGGAGGACCCGACCCTGGAGGGACTCGTCGGCATCGTCACGGCCAAGGCCGGCGCCCGGGCGACGTCATGACCCCTGGTCTCCGGCGGGTCGCTCCCGACATCGGTCCCGACGCGGCCGTGGAGATCCTGGAGCGCGACGGGGCCCTGATCGTCGAGGACCTTGCCGTCCCGGCCACCCTGGACGCCCTGTGGGAGGACCTGGGCCCGGCGCTGGAGGCCCGCGACTACAGCGGCGACTGGTACAACGGGACCCGCACCCGGCGGGTCTCCTCCCTCTTCGCCCGTACGCACCGGCTCACCCCGGTCGTCACCCACCCCCTGTTCCTCGGCAGCGCCCGCAGGATCATGCAGCGGCCCGTACACGTCTGGATCGGCAAGTCCCGCACCGCCCTGGTGCCCACCGTCCAGATCAGCGGCACCCAGGCCATCCAGATCCACAAGGGCCAGGGCCGCCAGCCGCTGCACCGGGACGACGCGCTCCATCTGCGCCGCCACCCCGGCCCCACCAGCCGGGTCCAGCTCATGCTGGCCATGAGCGACTTCACCGCCGAGAACGGCGGCACCCTGGTGATCCCCGGCAGCCACCACTGGGACGACGAGCGGCCGCCGCGCGCCGAAGAGGCGATTCCCACCGAGATGAAGGCCGGCTCCGGCCTCATCTGGCTCGGCGGGGTCTACCACGGCGGCGGCGCCAACACCACCGAGACTCCGCGCACCGGCCTGACCATCGCGCTGGACCTCGGCAACCTCCGCCAGGAGGAGAACCAGTACCTCGCGGTGCCGAAGGAGTCCGTCCTCGCCTATCCCGAGGAGGTGCGCCGGCTGCTCGGCTACGACCGCTGCCCGCCGGGCCTCGGCTGGTACGAGATGGACGACCCCTACGTCGTCCTCGAGGACGAGGCCCCCGCGCAGGTCCCGGTGCCCACCCCGTAACGCCCCTTCGGCATCCGCCGGCCGGTCATGCACCGGCCGGCTCCTCTCTTTACGCGGCCGGCGCCGAACGACGTGCCCCGGGCCGCCCCACACCGAACTCAACGTCACCGCGGGAGAACCCATGACGCAGCGCTGCCCCGTCGCCCACACCCTCGACACCACCGGCCGGGACATCCACGCCGAGGCCGCGGGCCTGCGCGCCCAGGGCCCCGCCGTCCGGGTGGAGCTTCCCGGCGGCGTGCACGCCTGGTCCGTCAACGACCACGCGACCATCCGTAAGATCCTCTCCGACCCCCGCGTCACCAAGAGCGCCCGCAACCACTGGCCCGACTTCATCGAGGGCCGTATCCGCCCCGACTGGGAGATGATCAGCTGGGTCGCCATGGACAACATGGTCACCGCCTACGGCAAGGACCACATCCGACTGCGGCGCCTGGTCGGCGGAGCTTTCTCGCCGCGCCGCACCCAGGCCGTCAAGCCCCTCATCGAGGGCCTCACGAACCACCTGCTCGACGCGCTGGAGTCCGCCGAGCCCGGTGAGGTCGTCGACCTGCGCGAGCGGTTCGCCTACCCGCTGCCCGCCATGCTCGTCGCCGAGCTCATCGGCATGGGCGAGGAGCAGCGCGTCGCGACCGCCAAGGTCATCGACATGATGGTGGACACCACCGTCACCCCCGAACAGGCCCAGGCGGTGCTGCTCAACTGGCGCGGCGCCATGGAGGAGCTCGTCGCCCAGAAGCGGGCCAACCCCGGCGAGGACATCACCAGCGACCTCATCGCCGCCCGCGACGAGGACGGCTCGCGCCTTTCCGAGGCCGAGCTGTGCGACACCATCTTCGCCATCCTCGGCGCCGGCTCCGAGACCACCATCAACTTCTTCGACAACGCGATCACCGCCCTGCTCAGCCACCCCGAGCAGCTTCGGCTCGTGCTGTCCGGCGAGGCGTCCTGGGACGACGTCATCGACGAGACGCTGCGCGTCGAGTCGCCGCTGGCGCACCTGCCGCTGCGCTACGCCGTCGAGGACATCGAGCTGGACGGGGTGACCATCCCCAAGGGCGACCCGATCCTCGTCAACTACAGTGCCGTCGGCCGCGACCCGCAGCTGCACGGCGACAGCGCCGACGCCTTCGACATCACCCGTCCGGACAAGGACCACCTGTCCTTCGGCCACGGTCCCCACTACTGCCTGGGTGCCGGCATCGCCCGTCTGGTCGCCGCCGTGGGCCTGTCCTCGCTCTTCGCCCGCTTCCCCGAGCTGTCGCTCGCGGTTCCCGCCGGGGAGCTGCAGCCGCTGCCGACGTTCATCATGAACGGCCACCGCGCCCTTCCGGTCCGTCTGACCGCCCCGCTCCCGGCCACCGCCGGTGCTCGTTGACGCACCCACGGAAGCGCCCCCCGGTCCAGCTCGGATCCGGGGGGCGCTTCTTCGTGCGGGCCGCGGCGGCGACGGGTGGGTGGGGCGCCGCCGCGGTGGCTCAGTTGTCGCGCGGGCTGTTCTGGTAGGCGGCGAGCAGCCACTCGCCGTCCTGCTTGGCGGCCACCCAGGTGGCGCGCACCGCGCGGGCGTCGGCCACCTCGGTCTCGCCCGGGGCGAGCACGCCGCCCTGCGTGACGACGATGGCGACGTCCTCGCGGAGGAACTTCAGCGCCAGCGGCGTGCCGACGACCTGAGTGCCCTTGTACGGGCCCTGGAAGGCACCGGACATGAAGGTCTCGATCTCCTCGCGCCCGCTGCGGTAGACGCCGGGCAGGATCATCGTGCCGTCTTCGGTGAAGACCTGGGCGAAGGCGGCGGCGTCGTGCCGGGCCCACGCCTCGACGATCCGGCCGGGCAGCGCGGCGACGGCTGCCCGGTCCGCGTCGGAGACGGTGCCGGCGGGCGCGGTCGAGGGTGCTGCGGTCATGCTCGTTCCCCTTGTGTGCGGTGTCCGGTGCGGATCAGATGTAGAGGCTGTTGGGCTCGAGGCCGCACAGGACCCGCCCGTACAGCTCGGTGTTGGTGTCGGGGTGCATCAGGGCGTGCAGGCTGACGGCCTGGATGTCCCGGGTGATGCGCTGGATGGCGGCAGTGGTGTAGATGGACGAGCCGCCGCTGGCCGTGGCGAGGGTGTCGACGGCCTCCTTGGCGAGCTTCACGACCGCGCCCATGTCGGCGCGGGCGCGCACCCGCTCCTCGAGGGTCCACTCGGAGCCCTCGGCGGACTTGGCGTCGACGAGGTCGGCCAGGCGGTAGGCGTGGAACTCGGCCTGGTCGATCTTGAGGGTGGCCTCGGCGACCTGGAGGTGGGTCAGCGGGGCCTCGGCCTGGCTCGCGTAGTTCGTGTACGTGATCTTGCGCTCCGGCAGCCGCTCCAGGAACGCCTCCTTGGCGGCGCGCGCCATGCCGAGGATCGCGCCGACGGACGACGCGGAGGCGACCGGCAGCAGCGGAGGGCGGTGGATCGGGGCGTCGGCGTTGGCCTGCGAGACGCCGCCCCGGCCCTGGAGGACGACGGGCAGAGGCAGCACGCGGTCGGCCGGCACGAAGACGTTGTCGGCGACGGTGGAGACGCTGCCGGTGCCCTTGAGGCCGGAGGTGTGCCAGTCGTCGACGATCTGGAGGTCGGAGAGCGGGACGAGGGCCATCACCGGCATCGGCTCGCTGTCCGGGGTGATCTGGACGGCAACGACGACCTGCCACTGGGCGTGCAACGCGCCGCTGATGAAGCCCCACTTGCCGTTGACCACGACACCGCCCTCGGTGGGGGTGGCCATGGCGCTCGGGCTCAGGGTGCCGCAGACGCGGACGTCGGGTGTCGAGAACACCTCGTCCTGGACGTGGTCCGGGAACAGGCCGGCCATCCAGGTGGGGATCCAGTAGACCGACGCGGTCCAGCCGGTGGAGCCGTCGGCACGGCCGATCTCGGCCGCCACGTCGATCAGCGTGCGGGTGTCGGCCTCGTAGCCGCCGAAGCGGGCGGGTGTACGCAGCCTGAAGACGCCGGCGTCGGCGAGGGCCGCGATCGAGTCCTCGTGGACCCGGCGGTTCTCCTCCGTCCAAGCTGCCTTTTCGCGCAGCTGCGGCACGAGTTCGGAGACTCGACGAACAATCTGTTCCCGCGTGGGAACATCAGTCGTCGCAAGCACCATTTCCTCCCGGAGACGTCCATTCTCGGAAGGCCGGAAATGGCCGTCCGTAACAACGGGACGACCTTCCCAGCGGGCGCCGATCAGCTGCATCTTCAGGATTGCTGGACAGCTGCCGCCCCGTCCTTCCCGCACACCACAAGAAGCCCTGACCAGGTGCGGGCTGCCACGATGAGGGCCGCATGGCATGTCTTCGAAAGCGCCCCGTGGAAGAGGGAAGAAATCCGATGACCGACCGTCAGGATGCCCCCGCCGGTACTGCCGAGGGGCGGCGCCGCACCCGCCCGCTGACGGGTGACGAATACATCGAGAGTCTGCGGGACGGCCGGGAGATATACCTCTACGGCGAGCGCGTCAAGGACGTCACCACCCACCCCGCCTTCCGCAATCCGATCCGTATGACGGCACGGATGTACGAGGCGCTGCACGACCCGGCCCAGCGCGGCATTCTCACCCGGCCGACCGACACCGGCTCCGACGGTTGGACCCACAGCTTCTTCACCACCCCGCGCAGCGTCGACGACCTCGTCGCCGACCAGCGGGCGATCGCCGCGTGGGCGCGCCTCGGCTACGGCTGGATGGGGCGCAGCCCCGATTACAAGGCCTCGTTCCTCGGGACCCTCGGCGCCAACGCCGACTACTACGCGCCCTACGAGGAGAACGCCCGCCGCTGGTACGCGGAGTCACAGGAGAAGGTGCTCTTCTGGAACCACGCCATCGTGCACCCCCCGGTCGACCGCGACCGGGCGCCCGACGAGGTGGAGGACGTCTTCATCCACGTGGAGAAGGAGACCGACAACGGTCTGATCGTCAGCGGCGCGAAGGTGGTGGCCACCGGCTCGGCGCTGTCCCACTACAACTTCATCGCCCACTTCGGGCTGCCCGTGAAGAAGCGCGAGTTCGCGCTGGTGGCCACCGTGCCCATGGACGCGCCGGGCATGAAGCTGATCTGCCGGCCGTCGTACACGGCGACCGCGGCCGCCATGGGCAGCCCGTTCGACTACCCGCTGTCGTCCCGGCTCGACGAGAACGACACCATCCTGGTCCTGGACAAGGTCCTCATCCCCTGGGAGAACGTCTTCGTCTACGGACACCTGGGCAAGGTGCAGATGTTCCCCGGCCGCTCCGGCTTCGTCGAGCGCTTCACCTTCCACGGCTGCACCCGTCTCGCCGTCAAGCTGGAGTTCCTCGCCGGCCTGCTCGTCAAGGCGCTGGAGATCACCGGCACGAAGGACTTCCGCGGCGTGCAGAGCCGCGTCGGCGAGGTGCTCGCATGGCGGAACCTCTTCTGGGGACTGTCGGACGCGGCCGCCCGCAACCCGGTGGAGTGGAAGAACGGCGCTCTGCTGCCCAACCCCCAGTACGGCATGGCCTACCGCTGGTTCATGCAGATGGGCTATCCGCGGATCAAGGAGATCATCCAGCAGGACGTCGCCAGCGGCCTGATCTACGTGAACTCGGCCGCCGAGGACTTCAAGAACCCGGAGGTCCGCCCCTACCTCGACAAGTTCCTGCGAGGCTCCGGCGGCAAGGAAGCCGTGGACCGCGTCAAGGTGATGAAGCTGCTGTGGGACGCGGTCGGCACCGAGTTCGGCGGTCGTCACGAGCTCTACGAGCGCAACTACGCCGGCAACCACGAGAACACCCGGGTGGAGTTGCTGTTCTCGCAGACCGCCTCCGGTCACGTCGACGGCTACAAGGCCTTCGTGGACGAGTGCCTGAACGAGTACGACCTGGACGGCTGGACCGTGCCCGACCTCGCGTCCTTCGACGACCTGCGCTCCACGGTCCGCGGCGCCCTGCACGACGGCTGAGCCGAAACCCGTGACGGCACTTCGCCCGCGTCCTCCCCGGAAGGGGAGGACGCGGGCGAAGTGCCGTGGCGCGCGGAGGCCCGTCAGGAGGCCAGCTGCAGCGGCGCGTCGGGGGCCGTGAGCGTGCGGCGCAGCACCGCCACGAACGCGGCGGCGAACTCCCGCATCGTGCGCTCCTCGAACAGGTTCGTGTTGTAGCCGAGGTGGCCGAGCATCTCGCCGGAGATCGGGTCGATGTCCAGCTGGAACATCACCCCGTCCGGGATGTCGGTGGAGACGTCCTGGGACAGCATCCGGCGACGGATCTCGGAGATCGTCACATCACCCGTCTCCACTCCCTCCAGGGCGGGGAACTGGAAGACCTGGAAGGCGACGACGGCGAGGTCGTCCGCGGCGAACGCGGCCGCCGACGCCGGGGCCTCGGCCACCACCTGGCCGAACGGCAGGGGGTTCGAGTACGCCTTCAGGCAGGTGCCGCGGGTGCGGGAGACGACCTCGCGGAACGTGGCCGCGCCCGCGAGGTCCGTGCGCAACGGCACGAAGTTGAAGAACGCGCCGACGGTGTTCTCGAAGCGGGCCATGCCACGGCCCGCCGCCATCGTCGGCACGGCGATGTCGGTGCCGCCGACCCGCTCGTTGAGGAAGACCTTGTACGCGGCGAGCAGCACCATGAAGGCCGACCCACGGGTCTCCTTCGCCAGCGCCAACGCGGCCGAGGTCAGTTCCTCGCCGACGACGAAGCGGTGCACGGCGGTCGTCTTCGGCACCCCGTCGGACTTGCGGTGGTCGCTCGGCACGCCGGTGATGGCACCGCCGTCGAGCTGCTCGCGCCAGTAGCCGCGCGCCTTGACCTCGGCGGTCGGCGCGTAGCGCTCCCGCTCCCACGCGGCGAACTCGCCGAACGCGGTCGGCTCGGGCAGCTCCGCGGTCTCGAAACCGCGGCGCCGGGCGTACAGCACCCCGAGGTCGCGGATGATCAGCTGCATGGACACCTCGTCGGCCGCCGTGTGGTGGACGACCAGGACGAGCACGGCGTCGTCCTCGGCGAACCTGCCGAGTACGGCCCGCAGCAGCGGCAGGTCGGTGCCGTAGCGGCCGCCCTCCAGCTCGATGAGCAGTTCCTCGGCACGGCGGTCGCGCTGCGTCGGGTCCGGCTCGGGGATCTCCCGCACGCTCAGCGAGACCGGCGAGGCCGGCGCGATCTCCTGGCGCTGCTCGCCCGGGGTGCGCACGACCGTGGTGCGGAGCGCCTCGTGGCGGGCGACGACGTCGTTCAGCGCCTCCTGCAGCGCTTCCTCGTCGATCCTCCCGCTGAGCCGCCAGCCGCCGACGATGTTGTAGAGGGGTCCGAAGGGACCCTCCTCGTCGCCCTGGTCGAACATGCACAGGAACTCTTGGTTGAAGGAGAGCGGATAACTCATCGGTTCGTCCCAGTCTTGTGGGCGGGAAGGGGCGGGAGGATCAAACGAGCACGGTGCCGGTCTGCTCGGCCGCCTGGAGGAACTCGCCGCGGGAGAGCGCGGCAGCGACGAGCTCGATGTCGTCGGACATGTAGCGGTCCTTGTCGAGGGTGGGCACCAGCGAGCGGATCTGGTCGTAGGCCGCGCGGCCGACCGGGCTGAGCTGGTCGGCACGGCCGGAGAGGTCGACGGCCTGGGCGGCGGCGAGGAACTCGACGGCGAGGATGCGGGTGTTGTTCGACAGGACGCGGCGTGCGTTGCGGGCGGCGATCAGGCCCATGCTGACGACGTCCTGGTTGTCGCCGTTGGACGGGACGGACTGGGTGGAGGCCGGGCCGATCGTGCGGTTCTCGGCGACCAGCGCGGTGGCCGGGTACTGCGCACCCGCGAAACCGCTGTTGAGTCCCGGCTCGCCCGCCACGAGGAACTCCGGCAGGCCGTCACTGAGGTGACGGTTCAGCAGCCGGTTGGTTCGGCGCTCGGAGAAGACGCCGAGCTGGGTCAGGGCGAGGACCACGAAGTCCATCGCGAAGGCGATCGGCTGGCCGTGGAAGTTCGCCCCGTGGAACACCTCCTTGCCGTCGAAGAACAACGGGTTGTCGTTGGAGGAGTTCAGCTCGGTCTCGAGCTTCTGCACCGCGTGGTACAGGGTGTCGCGGACGGCGCCGACGACCTGCGGGATGGCCCGCAGCGTGTACGCCTTCTGCAGGTAGACCTCGGTGCGCGAGACTTCGCCGTCGCCGCGCTGCGCCTCGGCCTGGTGGCGCAGATCGGCGTGGTCGACGACCAGGCCGCTGCCCCGCAGCAGGGCGCGCATGTTGGCGGCGGTGTCGATCTGGCCCTGGTGCGGGCGGGCGATGTCGTGACCCTCGGCCTGGAACGGGCTCGTGGAGCCGCGCAGCGTCTCCAGGACGAGGGCGGTGACGATCTCGGCCTGGCGCACCTGCTCCAGGGCCCGTCCGACGACCAGCGAGCCGAGGCCGGTCATCGCCGAGGTGCCGTTGATGAGGGCGAGGCCCTCCTTGAAGCGGAGCTGGAGCGGCTCGATGCCCTTCTCGCGCAGCACCTGGCCGGTCGGGACCCGCTTGCCGTCCTGGAGCACGTAACCCTCGCCGATCAGCGTGCTCGCGATGTGCGAGAGCGGGGCGAGGTCACCGCTGGCGCCCAGCGAACCGATCTCCGGGATGGCCGGGGTGATGCCCTGGTTGAGGTAGAGGGCGAGGCGCTCCAGGAGCTCGGGACGGACCGCCGAGTAGCCCTTGGACAGGGCGTTGAGGCGGGCGGCGACGATGGCGCGGGCCTCGTCCTGCGCGAAGACCGGGCCGACGCCGGCGCTGTGGCTGCGGACCAGGTTGGTCTGGAGCTCGGTCTCCTTGGACGGGTCGACCAGCATGTAGATCATCTCGCCGTATCCGGTGGTGACGCCGTAGACGGGGGCGCCGTCGTGGATGATCTTCTCGAACTGCGCGCGGCTCTTCGCGGCCTTGGCCAGTGACTGGGGGGCCACCTGGACCGGGGCGAGGTCCTCGGCGACCCGGCGGACCGCCGGGATGTCCAGGTTCTCGCCGTCGAAGCTGACGCTCGACCCGTCGGATTCGATCGAGAAGTCGGTTTCGAGCATGGTCACGACATTCACCCCATCATGGATTGGATACAAGCATCGGTTGGGAAACGGGCGGTTGTTCGGAGGGCGGCGTCGCGTTCAGAGCATGGCTGTCGCGCGGTCCGCCAGTGCGCGCCGGTCGACCTTTCCGCCGGTGTTGTGGGGGAGTCGGTCGATCGTCACGAAGGTCAGCGCCGGCAGGGCAGGGCCGAACCAGCGGCGCAGCGTGGCACGCCAGGCCGCCGGAGAGGCGTCGGGCGCTTCCGGGCCCTCGTGCGGCACCACGTAGGCCACCAGGCCCGCGACCAGGCCGTCGTCGGCGGCGCGGGCGACCACGGCGCAGGAGCGCACCGAGGGGTCGGCCGCGAGCGCCGCCTCCAGATCGGTCAGTTCCAGGCGGGTGCCGTGAATCTTGATCCGCTCGTCTCCGCGGCCCCGGAACTCCAGCAGGCCGTCGAAGCGCCTGCGGCCGAGGTCCCCGCTGCGGTAGCAGCCGGAGTGCGCGGCACCGGCCCCGTCGGGCCCGGCGGACACGGGGCGGAACGCCCCGTCGAGCCGGTCGGCGCCGAGATAGCCGGGCGTGACGTACGGCCCGCACACCACGATGCGGCCGGTGACGCCCGCCGGGCAGGGCCGGTCCTCCTCGTCGAGGACGAGGACCTGGCGGCCGGGGACCGGCCGCCCGATCGGGACGGTGCCGGCGCCCACCGGGGCGTCGACCTCGTGCCAGGTGGCGAGCACCGTCTCGGTGGCGCCGTACAGATTGACCACGCGGGTCCGAGGGAGCGCGGCACGCAGCCCGTCGGCGAGCTCCCCGCCGAGCGGCTCGCCCGCCAGCAGGAGGCACCTCAGCGAGAACGGCGCCCCGCCGGTGGCCCGCAGCGCGGTGAGCAGCTCCCGGGCGAAGCTCGGCACGGTCTGGAAGTGGGTGATCCGCTCGGACTCCAGCCACGCCGCCAGCTTCTCCGGGTGGGCCCGCAGCCGGTCGGGCACCGGGCAGAGCGTGGCGCCGGTGGTGAGCGCCGCGAACAGCTCGACCAGGCCGGCGTCGTAGCCGGGCTGCGCCCACTGGGCCACCCGGGAGCCGGGGCCGATGCCGAACGCGGAGGCGAACCAGTCGACGAACCGGCCGAAGGTGCGGTGGGTCTGCGGGATGCCCTTGGGCGTTCCCGTCGAGCCGGAGGTGTAGGCGACGTACGCCCAGCGGTCCTGCTCGTCCCCGTCGAGATCCGCCGCGGACGGGACCGGGCCGGGCGGGAGGTACGTCAGGCTGTCGAGGTCGAGGACCCGGCCGCCGACCTCGGCACGGAACCAGGTCGGCAATGCCGCTCCGGCCTCCTCCCCGGCGACGACCAGGACTTCGGGCCGCAGGCCGGCGAGCACGGCCTTGACGCGTTCGCCGGAGTCCTTGGGGGCGAGGCCCACCGCGTGGGCGCCCGCGTCGAGGACGCCGAGCAGCGCGGCGGCCTGCCCCGGCCCGTTCGGCAGGCGCAGTGCCACGGCTGAGCCCTCGCCCACGCCGAGCGCGCGCAGCGCGTTGGTGATCCGGGTGGCCCGGGCGGTCAGTTCGCGGTACGGGACGGGGCCGCCGTCGCCGTCCAGTGCCGGCACGTCCCCGAAGGCCCGGGCGCTCGCGCGCACTCGGGCGTTGACCGGTGGTCCGGCCTGGGGCGTGGCGCCGGTGAGGTCGGCGGCGCGCACCGCTGCGCGCAGCTGCTCACCGGTCTCCAGCGGAAGGGTGTCGACGGACGCGTCGGGGGCGGCGAGGGCCGCCTTGAGCAGGATCCGAAGCTGGCCGAGCAGACCGGTCGCGGCCGCCGTGTCGCAGGGCACCGGGCGGTATTCGAGCAGCCCCCGGGTCGGACCGGCGGGTCCGGCCGTCACCGTCAGGACAGGGTCGGCGCCGCCGGGCAGCGCACCGCCCGCCCTCAGCCGGCGCACCCGTGCCCCGGCCAGCCGCAGCACGGGTTCGTCGGCGCCTTCCACGGCGAACGCGCCGCTTGCGGACGTCTCGTGATCGGCCTGCGGCGCGGCGGCGATCCGGCGCACCAAGGTCCGGAAGGACGGTGCCGAGGACAGATCGACGGTCAGGGCCGTGCGGTCGTCGTCCGGGGTACGGACGGCGAGATGCGGGCGGTCGGTGCCGTGATGGCGCCCGATCAGGCAGGCGTAGGCGGCCAGCAGCACGTCCGTGGGGCCGGCGTCCTCTCCGGCGGCGAGCGCCGAGACGGCCCCGGCCGTCCCCGCGTCGAGGGTGAACTCCACTGTTGCCGGGTCGGCCCCGACCCGCTCCGCGTACGCCGCGCCGAGGGCGTCGGCAAGCGGGGCGAGGCGGTGGCCCGCGGCCGTGAACGCCCGGTTCACGGCCAGGACCAGCAGATGCCCGCCGGCGAGGGGTCGGCCGACGGCCAGCCGTGCGGCCGGTCCGGTGCCCGCGGGGAAGACCAGGGACTCCGGGTCGGCCCACAGCCGTTCGGCGGCCTCCCACGGGTCCGGGGCCGCGAGGTCCCCGAGGTCGGTGAACAGACCCCCCTCGGCGTCGGCCGCCCCGTGGCGTGCCGCGGTCTCGCCCCAGGCGGCGCGCAGCGCCGCCTCGTCGAGACCGTCGGTCACCGCGTAGGCCCTGATCAGCTGGGCCGTCTCGGTCACACCCACTCCCCTCGTCCTCGCCGGCCGCGCTACTTGGCCGAGACGAGCTCGTCGTCGCGGGACGGGACGGACACCGGGGGCGTGGCCACCGGCCGGACGGGAGACGCGCCGGCCTTCCGGCCGCTGAGCTTCTCCGCGACCGTGCCGCGCACCACGTTCCACAGCACGCGGGCGATGAACGCCGGGCGCATCATGGCCTCCGGCTTGTCGACGAGACCGGCACCCCGCATGTAGGCGGCGGTGACCTTGCCGTCGTGGACGGCCGCGGTCTGCACCAGCTTGAGGAACTTCTGCGCGGCCTTGACCTGCTTGGTGCGCTCGCCCTGGACCCCGGGGAAGGTGAGGTCGACGGTGTTGGTCATCTCCCACGGCGGGTCGATGACGTCACGGGCCAGGTCCCGGAAGTACTGCGCCGGGATCGGCGTGGCACCGGAGTGCAGGTGGTCGCGCAGGGTCAGGGCGCAGAGCGCGGCGGCCGTCATGCCCTGGGCGTAGACCGGGTTGAAGGTGGTGACCGCGTCACCGGCGACCAGCAGGCCGAGCGGGAAGCGGTCCATCTCCTCGTAGCGGCGGCGCAGCGTCGTCGGGAAGCGGAAGGCGACCGGCTCGTCCAGCGGCACGGCGCGCTGCAGTGCCTCGTAGATGTCCGGCACCGCCAGCGACTTCACCCACTGGTACAGGCCCTCCTGGTCGGTGGGCGGGTGGTCGCCGAGCAGGCCGTACGTGGTGAGCTCCACGCGGTCGCCGTCGGTCTTGGTGAAGATCGCACCGCGGGGCAGCTCGGGGGAGGCCACCGGGTTGATCGACAGGTCGCCGTCGTAGGGGTCGTCCAGCAGCTTGTAGTGCTGGGTGACGTAGCCGAGGCCGATCTTCTTGCGCTCCTCGACCACACGCGGGTAGCCGAGCTCCTCCAGCCAGACCGGGGTGCGCGAACCGCGGCCGGTCGCGTCGACCACGAGGTCGGCCTCGATGACCTGTTCGCCGCTCTCCTCGACGAGGCTCTGCACGCGGACGCCGGTGACGCGGCTCTTGTCCGCCGTGGTCACCAGGCCCAGGATGTCGTGCTGCTCGCGGAAGGAGACATTGGACAGGGCGGCGGTGCGCCGGCGGATGTGCTTCTCCAGCATGGGGCGGCTGGCTGCCACACAGGTCAGGCCCGCCACCTGCGGCTTGAGCCGCCTGCCGTTGAAGTACCAGCGCACGTGGCCGGCCAGGTCACCGGTCGGGACGCCGTCGGCGAAGATCTCCTCGGTGATCCCGGGGTACATCTCCTCCATGGCGAGCTGACCGCGGGCCAGCAGGCCGTTGATGTGCCGGCTCTGGGGGCAGTGCTTGCGCGGCCCCTCCACCCCGACCAGGACGTCGCGGTCCACAATGAGCACATCGTCATAGGCATCGGCGAGCACTCGGGCCGCGAACAGCCCTGCGATGCTGCCGCCGAGTACCACCGCGCGCGTACCGGTCTTGTCGCCCGACACGGGTACCTCCTCGAAAATTTCCCGGTGTGAGGGTGGGATAGGGATCTGGCCGGAAATCTGATGATCGGTTCCGGGCAGGGGCCGATCGTCGCGCCCCGACGTGGCGGGGCGCATCTCCTGGCGTGCTGCGCGCGCCGCTCAGTGCGCGGCGACGCCGAAACGGGCCCGCGCGAGCTCGCGGTTGGCCATGGTGAACAGGAAGACGGAGATGCCCGCGTGGCTCTGCTGCATGGACATGTCGCGCCACACGCGTTCCATGCGTTCACCGTCGCGCACGGCGCTGGATCCAGCGGTCGGGAAGAGGTACCTCTCGACGGCCCGCCAGCTCATCCGCACCGCCTCACGGCACAGCGTGGCGACCTTCAGCTCGTGCTCCGGGGTGACCTCGCCCCTGGCGGCGATGTCGTCCCACTGGCGCACGGCGCCCAGCAGACCCGCCTCGGCGGCATGCACCAGGCCGGCCGCCTCGCCGTACCAGTACTGGAAGTCGGGATCCTCGGTGCGCGGCACGATCGGCGGGAACAGCGTCTGCCGCGACCGCATCAGCTCCTCGTACGCGTCGAGAGCGCCCTTGGCCATGCCGACGGCGAGCGCCGCGTCCTCAAGGATCATGAAGCTCAGCGGCCCGCCGCCGTACATCGGGTTCCCGTGCAGCGCCCGGCCCGGCGTCCCGTCCGTGACGTCGACCTGGCTCAGGTGGGTGTCCAGCGTCAGGTGCTCCGGGATCAGACCGTCGTCGATCCGCAGACTGTGCGAGCCGCTGCCGCGCAGGCCCAGCTGGGCCCCCCAGTCGTCGAGCCGGGTGAACGCCTCGCGCGGGGCGACGAACAGCAGCGGACGGGGCTCGCCCGTGCCGTCGTCGACCAGGGCGTGCCCGAGGAAGTGCGTGGCATAGGGAGAGCCGGAGCAGTAGCGCCAGGTGCCGTTGATCCGCCAGCTCCCGTCGTCCATGCGCTCGCCCGTGCCGCTGGGGGCGACCGTCGACGGGCACAGAAAGTCGCCGCCGGCGAAGATCTCGGCCTGCGCCCGCTCGTCGAACAGGGTCGCCACCGCGTGGGCGTGCGCCGCGCCCAGGCAGTACATCCAGCCCGTCGACGGACAGCCCCGGGTCAGCGCCACCACCACGCGCATGAAGGTCTCGACGCCGAACTCGTAGCCGCCGTACCGCCGCGGGACGAGGATCCGGTACAGGCCGGCCCGGCGGAACTCCTCGTGGGTGTCCTCGGCGTAGAAACCGCGTCGCTCCGTCTCGGCCTGGCGGCCGATCAGACCACGGGCGAGCTCCTCGGCCCGGGCCACGATCGCGTCGGGCGTCAGGCCGGGCTCGGGCACCGGCACCTCGGCGGTCCGTTCGGGGGCACTCGCGGTGACTGTCATTGCTGCGCGGATTCCTTACGCCTGGGACGAAAGCCGCCTCGGTGGAACCGGCCCCCGTGCCTACGGCGCCGGACCGGCCCTGGCCCACGGCCATGGAGCTCGCAGCGTCGCACCCGTCGCTCGGGGCCGGCATCTCTTCGATTGCGCAGCACCTCGTCAGGACGCCCTTCCGGCCCGCCCGGCGGCCGGACCGCCGGAGGAGAGCACAGCAGGAGATGCCCGCCGCCTCGGCCCGGTGAGATTCTCGTGCGGCGGCCCGCCGCCCGGTCCGGCCTTGTCGGACCGGCCCTTCCGAGGTGACCGTGACGGACCCTCACACCCACGTCCCTGGAGTCCCGTTGAGAACCGCGCACCGCTCCTGCCCCGTCTGCGACGCCGTCTGCGGCCTGAAGGTCGAACTCGACGAGGCCGACCGCGTCACCGGCGTGCGCGGGGACGCCGACGACCCGTTCTCCCGCGGCTACATATGCCCCAAGGGCGCGAGCCTCGGCCGCATCGACGAGGACCCCGACCGGCTGCGCGTCCCGATGATCCGCACCGGCGACCAGTGGCGCGAGGCCACCTGGGACGAGGCGTTCCGGGCCGTGGAGCAGGGCCTCATGGGTGTCGTGGAGAAGCACGGGCGCCAGGCCCTCGCCGCGTATTTCGGCAACCCCACCTTCCACACCATGGGCGGCATCTTCTACCGCGGCCCGCTTTCGATGTCGCTCGGCACCACCAACCTGTACAGCGCCAGCACCATCGACCAGATGCCCAAGCACGTCGCCGTCGGCCTGCTCTTCGGCAACGCCACGGCGATCTCCGTACCCGACCTCGACCGCACCGACCACCTGATGGTCATCGGCGCCAACCCGGCCGAGTCCCACGGCTCGCTGTGCGCCGCCCCCGACTTCCCCGGCCGGCTCAAGGCGATACGGGCCCGCGGCGGCCGGATCGTCGTCGTCGACCCCCGCCGTACCCGCACCGCCGACCTCGCCGACGAGCACGTCTTCGTCCGCCCCGGCACCGACGCCCTGCTGCTCTTCGCGATGGTGCACACCCTGCTCGCCGAGGA
Organism: Streptomyces sp. NK15101; assembly: GCF_020400725.1. Lineage (GTDB taxonomy): Bacteria > Actinomycetota > Actinomycetes > Streptomycetales > Streptomycetaceae > Streptomyces. The sequence continues at coordinate 53,247 of NZ_JAINVG010000017.1, forward strand.
CCTCGCCACCGTGCGCCTCCACGTGGAGGGCCTCGAAGAGCTGCGCGCCCACGCCGCCCCGTTCGCCCCCGAGGCCGTCACAGGGCCGACCGGCGTGCCCGCCGAGACGATCCGTCGCCTCGCCCGCGACCTCGCCGCCGCGCCCACCGCCGCCGTCTACACCCGGATGGGCACCAGCACCGCCGAGTTCGGCACCCTCACCCAGTACCTGGTGGACGTCCTCAACATCCTCACCGGCAACCTCGACCGGCCCGGCGGAGTGATGTTCCCCAAGCCCGCCACCCTCGAAGTGCCCTGGGGTCCGCGGCCCTTCACCTCCGGCCGCTGGCACAGCCGGGTGCGCGGCCTGCCCGAGGCCTGCGGCGACCTGCCCGTCGCCACCCTGGCGGACGAGATCGAGACCCCCGGCGAAGGCCAGGTCAAGGCACTGGTGTGCGTGGCCGGCAACCTCGTCCTGTCCGCCCCCAACGGGCCCCGCCTCGGCAGGGCCTTCGACGAGCTCGACTTCATGGTCTGCGTCGATCCCTACCTGAACGAGACCACCCGGCACGCGAACGTCATCCTGCCGCCGCCGCGCATGATGCAGATGCCGCACTACGACCTGCTGCTGCTCACCGTCACCGTGCGCAACTACACCCGGTTCTCGCCGCCGGTCCTGCCGCTCGAACCCGGACAGCTCTCCGAGGCCGAGATCATGGCCCGGCTCTGCCTCATCGCCTCCGGTCAGGGCGCCGACGCCGACCCGTCCCTCGTCGACGAGATGGTCCTCGGCGAACTCCTCGGCGCCGGCACCCAGATTCCCGGCTCCCCCTTCCACGGCATGGAGCTCGCCGAGGCGCGGGCCCTGCTGGACGGCGACAGCGGACCCGAGCTCATGCTCGACGCGATGCTCCGCCTCGGCCCCTACGGCCTGTCCCTCGCCGAGCTGCGCAAGCACCCCAGCGGCATCGACCTCGGCCCGCTGAAGCCCCGCATCGACGAGGTGCTCAGCACCGAATCCGGGCGGGTCCGGCTCGCCCCGTCCGAGCTCGCCGACGAGATCGGCCGCCTCGGCGAGCGGCTCGCCGCGCCGACCCCCGCGATGCTGCTCATCGGACGACGCCAGCTGCGCTCCAACAACAGCTGGCTGCACAACGTGCCCACGCTCATGGGCGGCAGCAACCGATGCACCTTGCACGTCCACCCCGACGACATCACCCGCCTGGGCCTCGACACCCACGCCCGGATCGTCTCCGCCACCGGCGACCTCGTCGTCGCGGTCGAGGCCAACGACCGGATCATGCCCGGTGTCGTGAGCCTGCCGCACGGCTGGGGACACGCCGGATCGACCCAGCGCACCGCGGCCCGGTACCCCGGCGTCAACGCCAACGCCCTCACCGACGACTCCACCGTCGACGCCCTGTCCGGCAACGCCGTCTTCAACGGCGCCCCGGTCGTCGTCGAGCCCGCCGCCGCCCCGGCCGACGAAGGGACCGCCCCGCGGCGGACACAGCTCCCCGTCGTCACGGCCTGACCCGCGCGGCGAACCACCTCGACGCTTTCGCCCCGATCCCCCTCACTGGAGGACCCATGCACTCCGGAGCCCCGGACGACGTCGTCGTCATCGAGGCCTGGCTGTCCGAGTTCCCGTTTCCCGACTTCCTGGAGCCGATCCGGGAGCGCGCCCGGGAGTTCGAAAAGGCCCACCCCGGCTATCGCATCGACATCCGCGGCCACTCCTACGAGGAGCTGCCCGAGGCCGTCGCGCAGGCGGCCGCGGAGGGCCGGGCGCCCGCGCTCGCCACCTACTACGCCGGAGCCTCGCAGCTCGCCCGCGACGCCCGCACCCGGGACGGACGGCCGCTGTTCGTCTCCGTGGAGAAGGCCGTCGCCGGACGCAGCGCCATCCTCGGCGAGCCCGTCGTCCTGGACGACTTCCTGCCGGGCGTACGCGAGTACTACACCGTCGACGGCGACTTCGCGACCGTGCCGATGACCCTCTCGACGATGCTGCTGTACGCCAACACCACCCTGTTGCGCCGGGCCGGCGTCGCCGCCGCACCCCGCACCTGGCAGGAGACGACAGCGGCGTGCGAGGCCGTCGCCCGCCTCGACGACGGCCCCGCCCATGCCATCGCCTGGCCCGTCGACGGCAAGTTCCTCCAGCACGCCGTCGCCCAGCAGGGCGCCCTGCTCACCGACGCGGGCAACGGACGGCACGGCCGGGCGACCCGCCTCGACCTGACCTCCGACGCCGTGAAGGCGTACGTCCGCTGGTGGCGCGACCTGTACCGGGCCGGCCACTACCGCAAGAGCGACGTCCTCGAGGACTGGGCCGGCACCTTCCAGGCCCTCGCCGGACAAGAGGTGGCCCTGCGCTTCAGCTCCTCCTTCGACGCCAACTACATGGTGAAGGCGGCGGCCGCGGCGGGCTTCGACCTCGAGGTCGGCGTGCTGCCCCGCAACGGTGAACTGCCCTGTGCCGGCAACTGGATCGGCGGGGACTCGCTGTGGCTCGCCGACGGCCTCGACGAGGCCGTCCGGGACGGTGCGCTCGCCTTCATGATGTACCTCAACAGCCCCCGCGCCGCCGCCGCCTGGCACCGCGCCAGCGGTTCCGCCCCCGCCACATACGGGTGCATCGCCCTCCTCGAGGAGGAGGGCTGGTTCGACGAGCACCCGCACCACCGCGCCACCGGCGAACAGCTGGAACTGCGTGCCGGCCCGCCCGAGGCGCACGGCGCCGTCCTCGGCGCCTTCCACGCCGTCCAGATGGCTTTCATGGAGGCGATGGAGGACATCCTCGCCCGCGACGCCGACATCGACACCCGCCTCGCCGAAGCCGCCGCCGTGGCACAGGGCCACCTCGACGACTACAACGCGTATGCCCTGGGCACCGGCCCGAAGACCCCCGACTGCCTCACGGTCCGCATCTGACCGTCCGGGCCCGCGCCGCTACGCCGCCGCCAGCAGGTCCGGCGTGGTGCGCGGGGCCCTCGTCGCGTACAGCGCGTCGACGCAGGCCGAGGCGAGGGCGTCCAGACTGGACACCGTGGCGTTCCTGGGCAGCAGCGCCGCCGTGTAGGCGAGGGGCAGTTCCGTGCAGGCCGTGATCACCGGCAGGGCGGCCTCGCGCCACAGCGGGCCCAGGGCCGAGGCCAGTACCTGCCCCGCCTCGTCCGTTCGACCCGCCTTGACGAGCACGGCCGCACGGTGGATCGGCCCCTGGGCGGCAGCCCCCGGCAGCATCAGCCGGTAGCCGAGCTCGGCCGCCCGCCGCTGGTACAACCCGCTGGCCACGGTTCCCGCCGTGGCGGCCAGCCAGCCGCCCTCCGGGCTCCTCGCCATGGCGGCCCGCAGCGTCGCGTCGACGATGTGGACGAGGGGCACCGGGAGCTCGGCCCGGAACCGGTCGAGGTACACGTGCGCCGTGTTGCACGGCACGGCCAGCAGGTCCGCGCCCCAGCGCGTCAGCGTCGCCAGACCCTCGCGGAGCGCGGGCAGCGGCGAGGGGCCGCCCTCCGTCAGCGCCGCGGACCGGTCGGGGACCGACGGGTCCGACAGCATCACGATCCGTGGATGGTGCTGGTCGTCGACCGCCGGCACCCGTGCGGCCAGCAGCCGCAGGAACTCCGCGGTCGCCGCGGGCCCCATCCCGCCGAGGACGCCGAGCGTCCGGACCGGGACCGGCACGGCAACCGTCATGGCGACGCCGTGAGCCGACGGGCCACCCGCTCCGGTATCCCGGCGGCCAGCAGCCGCCCGCGCATGCCGGGCGGGCACCACCAGTCCAGATGGAGCACCCCCGCGCGGACCACGCCGTGCACGCTCACGCCTTCCCGACCGGTGTCGGGCAGCACGGTGAAGTCCGCCTCGTCGGCCGTCACCCGCGTGAACGGCGAGCCGTCCGGGAGCAGGGCGTCCAGGTCACCGAAGTGCTGGTACCGGATCAGCGGTACACCGCCGGACGCGGGTGCCTGCGCCAGGGTCCAGCGGCCGATGCCCGCCGGGCCCTCCCCCGATGTGTGGTCGAGGACTTCGACGTCCGGCGCGTCACCCAGGTCGGCGAGGACCGCCGCCAGCGCCCCGGCCACCCGGGTCGCGCTCGCCGGAGCGCCGCAGGCCACGGTCAGCCGCACCGGATCCCCCCCGGCCCCCGGCGCGGGCGTGGCCGGCAGGACCGGGCCGGGCACGACGGCCGCGGCCCGCTCCAGGAAGGAGTCCGCCGGGGTGAGTTCCGCCTCGCCGCCGCCCGCCCACAGAGCGGACAGGTCGCGCAGCAGCACCCGCCAGGAACGGGTGTCGGCGACCAGCTCGTGGACGACCAGCAGCAGCCGGGCCGGCAACTCGCCCCGGTCGACCAGCGCGACCTGCAACAGCGGCCCGCCGGCGAGGTCGAGCCGGGAACGCAGCCGGTCCACGGCGGTGCCCACCAGCTCCGCCTCGGCGGCCGTGTCCCGTCCGGACACGTCCAGGCGCAGCACCGGGACGGCGCCTGCCGGACCGGCGTCGTACTGCTCCCACGTCTCGCCGCGCCGCACGAACCGCAGCCGCAGCGCCTCGTGGTGCAGCAGCAACCGCAGCGTCGCCCGGCGCGCCAGGGCGCTGTCCGCCGGCCCCGAGGTCTGCAGGAGCAGGGCCCTGGCCCGTCGGCCCGGTGCCTCCGTTCCGTGCCCGAGCGCCTCGCGCTGAGCGGGCGTCAGCGGTGCCCGCCGCGCGGCCCGGACGGCCGAGCCGGCGGGGGACGGGGCCGGGGGAGAGGTCCGCTCGGCCACCGGCGCCTCGGCCGGCGGCCGGGCGACGCCCTCCTCCGGCAGCGGGTAACCGATCTGCAGCAGCATTTTGCGCACCCGCGGTGTCGCCGCCGGTGTGCGCAGTTCCTCGTCCGCCTCCGCCCGGTCCAGGTGGCCCAGGCGCACCTCCCAGCGGGTGGGGGCCTCGTAGTTGTGGAAGCCCCGCTCGCGGGAGTGCACCAGCACCCCCGCGTCGTTGATCATGCAGTTGGAGCTGCAGAAGCCGGTGTCGCCGGGCTGACTCCACAGGTCGGAGCGCTCACGCAGCAGCGCGCGGATGCCGTCCTTGGTGACGTCGCTGTAGCGGTAGAAGTCGACGACCTCCACCGAGTCGACCACCTCCGCGGAGAGGGCCCCGCCCGACTGGTGGTAGACCCGCCGGCCCTCCCGCAGCCGCGGTTCGATCTCGGCCGGGTCGAAGACGCCCTGACGGTGGAACCAGGACAGCCGTTCGTCCATGATCTGACCGCGCGACAGGCCGGTGACGATGGTCGGGATGCCCAGGTCGTGGGCGTGCTGGGTGCTCAGGTCGAGCAGCGAGCGGAAACAGCCGTTGCACACGCTCTTGTGCTGCTGGAGGCTGCGCAGGAACACCGCGTTCTGGTCGGCGTGGGTGGCGGTGACGTGCTCGATCCCCAGCTCGGAGGTGATCGTCTCCACGTTCCGCAGCGCGGTCTTGGAGATGAACCCGTTGTCGAAGGTGAAGGTCCGCACCCGTAGGCCGAGGTCGATCAGCCGGTAGAGCACGTAGCTGCTGTCCTTGCCACCGCTGTAGAGCAGCAGACAGTCGTAGGCGGAGCCGCGGGCCTCCGCCCGGTCCCGGACGAGCTTCACGAACAGGTCGACGTCCTCGAACCAGGCGTCGATCTCGGTGCTGTGTTCCGCGTACCGGTGGCACAGGTCGCAGATCCCGGCGGAGTCGAGGACGAGACCGGGGTAGCGGTCGCTGATTCCGCAGCGGACGCAGGCGCGCCCCGCGGGGCGCGGGCTGCCGGCGGTGGTCGGCTGGGCGAGGTGCATGGTCATCGGCGGTCCCTAGACGGAGAAGAGGTCGTCGAGCGGGTCGTCGGCCGCGAGCAACTCCTGCTCGACCGCCGCGGCCAGGGTCGCGACCGTCGGTGACAGGAGGAAGTCCCGCAGCGGCACCGCGACGCGGAAGGTGCGGTTCACCCGGCCGAGCAGGTCGACGACGAGCAGCGACGTGCCGCCGGACGCGAAGAAGTCGTCGTTCCGGCCGACGCCGGTCATGGGCAGCGTCGCCAGCCACAGCTCGGCGACGGTCCGCTCGGTCGCGGTGCGCGGCGGCTCGCCGCCCGCCCCCTCGGCGGCGCGCCGGACGGGCGCCGGCAGCGCCGTGCGGTCGGTCTTGCCGCTGAGCGTGCGGGGCAGTTCGGCCAGCGGGACGAACAGGGCCGGCACCGCGCCGTCCGGCAGCCGCTCGCGGAGGTGGGCGCGCAGCCGCTGCTCGAATCCCTCGGGCAGGGTCTCCCCGGCCGGTTCCCGCAGCTCCAGATAAGCGCACAGGTAGGCGGAGCCGTCCTCGTCGCCGGCGACCACGGCCGCGTCGGCGACGTCCGGATGCGCGCGCAGCACGCTCTCGACGCCCTCCAGCTCGACCCGGACGCCGCCGATCTTGACCTGGTGGTCCTTGCGGCCGAGGAACTCCAGGTTGCCGTCGTCCAGCAGGCGGCCGAAGTCACCGGTGCGGTAGACGACGTCCGCCGGGTCGCCGGTGACCGGGTGGGGCACGAAGACCCGGGCGGTCTCCTCGGCACGCCGGTGGTAGCCCAGTGTGCGGTCGGGGGTGCGCAGAAGGATCTCGCCGACCGTGCCGGGCTCCGCGAGCCGGCCCCGTTCGTCGACGAGCAGCACCTCGGTGCCCGGAAGAGGCCGGCCGACGGGGATCGACGGACGGTCCAAGTCGGCGCGGGTGACCTCGTGGAAGGTCTTGGTCATGGTCGTCTCCGACGGCCCGTACAGGTTCAGCAGCCGGATCCGGTCGCCATAGTGCCCGAACAGCCGCTCGGCGTCCGCCGGCGCGAGCCGCTCCCCGGAGAGCGCCGCCCAGCGCAGCGCGGAGAGCGTGTGGTCCCCGGCGATCGCGGCCGATACCAGGCCCCGGAACAGCGACGGCACGGTGTGGATCAGGGCGATGCGCTGCTCGTCCGTCCAGCGGGCCAGCGCCGCAGGGTCGAGCAGCGTCTCCCTCGGGGGAACGACGACGGTGCCGCCGCAGGTCAGCGGGACGAACAGATCGCGCAGCACGGCGTCGAAGGAGGGCGAGACCAGCTGGCCGACGCGCCAGTCCGGTCCGGCGCCGAGCAACTCGGTCTCCCACCGGATGTACGGAGCGATCGAGCCGAGCCGGCCGACGATGCCCTTGGGCCGGCCCGTGGTGCCCGACGTGAAGAAGACGTACGCCGGGTCGTCCGCGCCCGCCCGGTGCGCCTCGACCGCCCCGGCTTCGGCGGCGGGACCGGCGGTGACGGTACGGGCGGCCGGCGCCGCCTCGGCGAGCGCCTGGAGCGCCACCGGGTCGACCGGGTCGCCGACCACGGCCCAGCGCGGGTCGAGGTCGAGCAGCATCGCGCGCAGCCGGGCCGGCGCCGCGGCCAGGTCCACCGGCACGAACACCCCGCCCATGCGCAGAATGCCGAGGACGGCGGCGGCCAGGTCGCGGCGGTCCTCGACCAGGACGGGCACGAAGGCACCGGCACCGGCGCCCGCGGCCCGCAGCTCCGCGGCCACGTGCGCGGCGCGCGCGTCCAGTTCGGAGTAGCTGAGGCGGCCGTCTGCCGTCTCGACGGCCACATGGTCCGGGAAGCGCTCGATCGCCCTCCCCACCAGGTCGTGGATGGCCTCGAACGTCATCGTGATTCCTTTCTCTGTCCCGGAAGGTCCCGTCCGGCCGACGTCCGGCCCGTCACGGGTGGTCCGGCAGGGAGAAGGTGTCCAGGAGGATGCCGAAGGTCAGAACGGTGAGCAGCAGGTCGTCGCCGTAGTGCGGATGGATCTCGAAACCGTCGCGGGTGTAGCGGGCACGGAGCCGCTCCACCGCCGCCGGGTCGAAGTAGCCCTGCCGCCTGATCCGCGCGGGCGAGAGCATGTCATTGATCCACTCGACGCCGGCGCGCAGCAGTGCCGGGCTGCCGGGCGCGCGGAAGCCGAACTTCTCGCGGTCGACGATCTCCGGGGGCACCAGCCCCTGGGCCGCCTGCCGCACGACGTACTTCTCGCCGCCCCGCGGATGCACCTTGAGATGGGCCGGTACCCGGGTGGCGAACTCCACCACCGCACGGTCCAGGAACGGATAGCGGGCCTCCACGGAGTGGGCCATCGCCATCCGGTCGCCGTGGTCGGAGAGCAGATGGTCGGAGAGCCGCAGCCGGAAGTCCAGGTACGAGCGCTGCGCCAGCGGATCGCGGCCGGCCAGCCGGTCGTGGTCCACGGGCGCCTCGCGCAGGCAGTCCACCTCGGCGAACGCGTCGCGCACCGACGCCGAGTACAGGGCGAGCTTGGCCTCGCGCCAGGCGTGGTAAGGGCGCTCGTAGAACAGCCCGGCATCCCCCCACAGCCGGCGCCGGACGTCGTCCTCCAGGGCGTCGGCGAGCGGGTCGGCGGAGCGTCCGGCACCGCGGCCGAGCCGGTCGAAGCGGTAGCCGACGTAGCCGCCGAAGAGTTCGTCGGCGCCCTCACCGGTGAGGATCACCGTGGTGCCGCTCGCCCGGACCTGCCGGGCCAGCGCGAGGGAGCACGTGTTGTAGGTCTCCTTCACCGGGGTCTCGGCGTGCCGCACCATCCGTTCGAGTCCCTCGACGATGTCGTCCGTGGTGAACGGGATCTCGTGGTGGCGGGACCCGGCCTTCTGCGCCATCAGGCGCTGATAGCCGGACTCGTCGATCTCGGCCTCGGGGAAGGTGACGGAGAACGAGTCGGCCGGCGGCGCTAGTTCGCCGACGAGCCCGGCGATCAGCGAGGAGTCGAGCCCGCCGCTGAGGTAGAAGCCGACCGGCACGTCGGCGTTCAGCCGCAGCCGCACCGCCTCGGTCAACAGTTCCCGCAGCCGCTCCGGGTAGTAGGCGTCCGGGTGCTCCTGGGGCTCGCCGGCCGGCGGCAGGTCGAGGTCCCAGTACCGCACCTCGCGCACGCCGCCGTCCTCGACGAGAAGGTAGTGACCGGGGCGCACGGCGCTGACGCCCTGGAACATGGTGCGGGGGCTGACCAGGCCGGGAAAGGTCAGGACCTGGTCGAGGCCGGTGAGGTCCACCGCCCGGCCGACGCCCGGGTGGGCCAGGACGGCCTTTGCCTCGGAGCCGAAGACGAACTGGTCGGGCGTCGTCGCGTAGTGCAGGGGCAGGATGCCGACATGGTCGCGGGCGAGGAACAGGCGGCGCCGCGTGCGGTCGTACAGCGCGAAGGCGAACTGGCCGTTGAGCCGATGCAGCAGCGCCGTGCCCTCCTCCTCGTAGAGGTGGACGAGGACTTCGACGTCGCAGTCGGACGCGAAGCGATGGCCCTTGGCGACCAGTTCGGCGCGCAGTTCACGGTGGTTGAAGATCTCACCGTTGCACACCATGACGACGGAGCCGTCCTCGCTGGACATCGGCTGCGAACCGCCGGCGAGGTCGTTGATGCTCAGGCGCCGGAAGCCGAGACCGACACCCTCCTGGAGGTACGCGCCGACCGAGTCGGGTCCCCGGTGCAGCAGGGTCGCCGTCATACGGTCCAGCACCCGGGCGTCTACTCCCGCGCCGCCCTGCAGGACCATGGCGCCTGCGATGCCGCACATGTGACGGATCCTCCTTCGTCGGGCCTGGGCGCCCCACGAAACCAGCGGCCGGGCCGGGGCCACAAGCGAATCCGGGCCGTGCCCGGTCCTTGAGCAATCTGGAAGAACGCCAGGCCACGGGGGAAGCGCACGGCGGGAGAAGACATCCCGAGCGGTCCTCGGCCACGCTGGTGGCGGCCCCTCGGCGGCCCGGCCCGAGGCGTCGGGCGGCCGCCCCTTCCACGGAGGAGAGACGTGACCGAGCCGGACAGCCCCGCCTTCGCGGCAGCCACCATCACCGCGGACGACCCCCGCTACCCGAGCATGGTGCTCGGCACCAACCACCGGTTCGTCGGGCGGCCGGACTACGTGCGGGTGGTGACCACGACCGGGCAGGTGGTGGCCGCGGTGGCCGAAGCCGTGGCGGCCGGCAAGCGGATCTCCGTCCGCAGCGGCGGACACGGCTTCGAGGACCTCGCCACCGACGGCGTCGAGATCCTCCTCGACATGTCCGAGATGACCGACGTCCGGTACGACGCCGAGCGGCGCGCCTTCGCCATCGACGCGGGCGCGACCCTCGGCCATGTCTACCGCGTGCTGTTCAAGGGCTGGGGCGTGACCATCCCGGCCGGCGAGTGCCCCGAGGTGGGGGTCGGCGGGCACATCGTCGGCGGCGGCTACGGGCCGCTCTCCCGCAGCCTCGGCGCCGTCGTCGACTACCTGTACGCGGTGGAGGTCGTCGTCGTCGACGAGGACGGCACCGCCCGCGCGATCGTCGCGACCCGCGAGGAGGGCGACCCGCACCGCGAGCTGTGGTGGGCGCACACGGGCGGCGGCGGCGGCACCTTCGGCGTCGTGACCCGCTACTGGATGAGGGCGCCCGACGCCCGCTCCGACGACCCGCGCGAGCTGCTGCCGAAGGCACCCGGCGCCTGGCGCAGCGGCATGGCGGTGTGGTCCTGGGAGACGATGACCCCGGAGGCGTTCGCCACCCTCCAGGCGAACTTCGGCTCCTGGTTCGAGCGCAACAGCGACCCCGACTCGCCGTACGCGGCGCTGGCAGGCTACTTCCACGGCACCCACCGATCCGGCTTCGGACTGACCGTCGGCGCCCACATGGACGATGCCACCCCGGACGCCGAGAAGCTGATGACCTCGTTCTTCGAGGAGGTCACGGCGGGTGTGGACGTCGAGCCGCTGTTCGTCTCCCAGCAGGTCAGGCCCTGGCTGTACATGTCGTCGTACCCCGGCTGGGGCGACCCGGGCGACCCCTTCACCCGGCGCATCAAGATCAAGGCCGCCTATCTGCGGAAGGGCTACGCGAAGGAGCAGACGGACGTCCTGTACCGCCATCTGACGACCGGTGAGGCGAGCCCCGTTCAGCTCATCCTCATCGGCTACGGCGGCAGGGTGAACGCCGTCGCCCCGGACGCCACCGCCGCCGCCCAGCGCGACTCGGTCCTCAAGGCCGCCTACATGGCCGTGTGGGCCTCCCCGGAGGAGGACGACACCAACATCCGGCTGGTGCGCGAGATGTACCGCGACGTGTACGCGCGGACCGGCGGCGTGCCCGTGCCGGACGACGCCAACGACGGCAGCTACGTGAACTATGCCGACACCGACCTCGCCGACCCCGAGTGGAACACCTCCGGAGTGCCGTGGCACACCCTGTACTTCAAGGACAACTACCCGCGGCTCCAGCAGGCGAAGAAGACCTACGACCCGCGTGACGTCTTCCACCACGCGCTCTCCGTCCGGCTGCCCGACTGACGGCCCGCCGCACGCACCGGTGCCCGGTCCCCGCTCGTCGGCGGGGCCGGGCACCGGCCTTCGTACGGGTCGGGGCCCGCCCCGACCCGTACGGGAGACGTCAGGCGTCCGCGACAGCGGGCAGTACGCGCTCGCCGATCAGCTCGATGCGGCCCACCTGGTCCTTGCCCTCCAGGATGCCGATCACCCGGGTGACGCCGGCCCGGGCGATCTGGCGCAGCGTCCCGGCCAGCTCGTCGGCGGCGGCCTCGTCCGCAGGCGTGAACGGCATGATGCAGGTCTTCTCGATCGAGTCGAAGTCGCGGCCCTCGACCTCGCAGTGACGGCGCAGCACCTCCAGCTTGTCGCCCAGGTCCGGGCCCGGGTACAGGTTGCAGGCGTCCGCGTGGCGGGCGACCAGCCGCAGCGTCTTCTTCTCACCGCCGCCTCCGATCACGATCCGCGGCCGGGACAGGTTCTGCGGCACGTTCAGCGGCCGGTCCAGCCGGTAGTGGCGGCCCGTGATCGGCTTCTCGTCGCCGCGCTCCCCGTCCCACATGCTCCGGCAGATCCGGACGGCCTCCTCCAGCCGCTCGAACCGCTCGGCCAGCGGCGGGAAGTCGATGCCGAGACCGCGCGCCTCCTCCTCGTACCAGCCGGCGCCGATGCCGAGGTCGGTGCGGCCGCCGGACAGCACGTTCAGCGTGGTGACCGTCTTCGCCAGCAGGCCCGGGGAACGGAAGTGGACCCCGGCGACCATCGGCATCAGCCGGATGCGGCGGGTGTGCGCGGCGATCGTGGCCAGCGTGGTGAAACACTCCAGCATCGGCTGCTCGGGGCCGCCCATGTGGGGGCCCTGCCAGACGTGATCCGCGACCCCGATGACGTCGAATCCGGCGTCGTCGGCGGTGCGGGCCATCGTCGCGAGCGTGTCCGCCATGCGCTCCGCTCCGCCGTCCCAGGCGTAGTCCGCGAATGCGAGGCCGAGTTTCAAGGCAGTCTCCCAACAGGCTCGATGACGGGGGTGGGGGTGTGGACCCGCGGCGGGGCCGTCGGGCTCGGCAACCGCAGAATAGGTCGGACGGGGCAGCCCGCCCTTCTTCGAACGTGCGGGGTTCGTACCCTCGGAAAGGCACGAACGGCCTGGTGGAAGAGGGCAATCATCGAGATGCGGGCCGTGTCGCCACGCGACCAGCCTGAGGGGATGGACCGTATCGAGTCGGCGGACGCGACGACGCCCGCCCCGCCCAGTCACATCAGCGGCAGCCACCCCCTGCCGCTGCTCGACGAGACCATCGGCCGAAACCTGCGGCGGGCCGTCGCCTCCTTCGGCGACCGGGACGCCCTGGTGGACCGGACCGGCAGCGGCCGCCGATGGAGCTACGCCGAGCTCGACGCCCGTACCGACGCGCTCGCCGCCGGCCTGCTGAACTTGGGCGTCGAGCCGGGCGACCGGATAGGGCTGTGGTCGCCCAACAGCGCCGAATGGGTGCTCACCCAGTACGCGGCGGCGAAGATCGGGGCGATCCTGGTCAACATCAACCCGGCGTACCGCTCCTACGAGCTGGAGTACGTCCTCGGCCACGCCGGGGTACGCGTCCTCGTCGCCGCCCGGACCCTGCGCACCACCGACGCCGCCGACATGATCGCCGAGGTCGCACCGCGCTGCCCGTCGCTGCGGCACACCGTCATCATCGGAGGCGAGGAATGGGACGGCCTGCTCGCCGGGCCCGACCCGCGGGCGGTGCGCCGGCTCGCCGAGATCGACGCGGTGCTGCACCCCGACGACGCCATCAACATCCAGTACACGTCGGGGACGACCGGTCTGCCCAAGGGTGCGACGCTGACCCATCGCAACATCCTCAACAACGGTTTCTTCACCGGCGAGCTGCTGGAGTACACCGAGGCCGACCGGGTCTGCCTGCCGGTGCCCTTCTACCACTGCTTCGGCATGGTGATGGGCACGATCGCGGCCCTCAGCCACGGGGCGTGCGTGGTGATCCCCGGCTCGTTCTTCGAAGCGGCGGAGACCCTCCGGGCAGTCGAGGCGGAACGCTGCACCTCGCTGTACGGCGTCCCGACGATGTTCATCGCCGAGCTCAACCACCCGGACTTCGACGCCTACGACCTCACGTCGCTGCGCACCGGCATCATGTCCGGCACCCCCTGCCCGGTCGAGGTGATGCGGCAGGTCGTCGACCGGATGCACATGTCCCGGGTGACGATCTGTTACGGGATGACGGAGACCTCGCCGGTGGCCTGCCAGACCCGCCCCGACGACTCCCTCGAACGGCGGGTGTCGACCGTCGGCACGGCCGGTCCCCACGTCGAGATCAAGATCGTCGACCCCGAGACCGGGCAGACCGTGCCCCGCGGTCGCCAGGGCGAGTTCTGCACCCGCGGCTACTCCGTGATGCGGGGTTACTGGCGGCAGCCCGACAAGACGGCCGAGTCGATCGACGCAGACGGCTGGATGCACACCGGGGACCTCGCCGTCATGGACGAGGACGGTTACGTGAGCATCACGGGCCGGATCAAGGACATGGTCATCCGGGGCGGCGAGAACATCTACCCGCGCGAGATCGAGGAGTTCCTCCACACCCACCCCGACATCCTCGACGCCCAGGTGGTCGGCGTGCCCGACCCGTATTACGGCGAGGAGCTCATCGCCTGGATCCGGCTGCGCGACGGCGCCCGGCCCATCGACGCCCCCGCGCTCTGGGCGTACTGCGCCGGGCGGCTCGCCCACTTCAAGATCCCGCGCTACGTGGCCGTCGTCGACTCCTTCCCGATGACCGCGAGCGGCAAGGTCCGCAAGGTCGAGCTGCGTGAACAGGCGGCCCTGATGCTCGCCGAACGGCTCGGCCGAGCGGCCTGACCCCGGAGGCGCGCCCAGGGAGGAGGGGGACACCGCACGCGGTGTCCCCCTCCTCCCTTTTCAGCGCGACCGTCCCGCAAGCAGACGCCGGTCCTCAGAAGGCGACGGGAAGCCCCAGGGCGCGGGCGACCAGCATCCGCTGGACCTCGCTCGTGCCCTCGCCGACCTCGAGCACCTTGGCATCGCGGTAGAAACGGGCCACCGGATAGTCGTTGAGACAGCCGTAGCCGCCGAAGATCTGCGTGGCGTCCCGGGCGTTGTCCATCGCCGCGTTCGCGGCGATCAGCTTCGCCATCGACGCCTCCTTCCCGAACGGCTCGCCCCGCAGCATCTTCGTCACCGCCTGGTAGTAGGCGAGCCGGGCGCTGTGGGCCCGTACCTCCATGTCGGCGATCTTGAACTGGACGGCCTGGTTGGCGCCGATGCTCCGGCCGAACGCCATCCGCTCCTTGGCGTGGCGCACGGACTCGTCCACGCAGCCCTGCGCGATGCCCGCGCCCACCGCGGAGATCGCGATCCGGCTCTCGTCGAGCACCGAAAGGAACTGGGCAAGACCGCGGCCCTCCCGCCCGAGCAGGTTTCCGGCCGGCACCCGCACGTCGGTGAAGGACAGCGCATGGGTGTCCGAGGAGTTCCAGCCCGCCTTGGAGTACAGCGGCGCCACCTCGAACCCGGGTGTGCCGGCGGGCACCACGACGGTCGAGGCCTCCTGGCGGCCGTCGGCGCGCACCCCGGTCACGGCCGTGACCGTGACCAGCCGGGTGATGTCCGTACCGGAGTTGGTGATGAACGATTTCGCCCCGTTGATCACCCACTCGTCACCGTCGCGCACAGCGGTCGTGGTGAGCGAGGCGACGTCGGTGCCGCCGCCCGGCTCGGTCAGCCCGAACGCGCTGAGCGCCTCACCCGCGCAGAGCTGCGGCATCCAGCGCTCCTTCTGCTCGGGCGTGCCGAACCGGTAGAGCGGCATGGCGCCCAGCGAGACACCCGCGGACAGGGTGATCGCGACCGAGGTGTCGACACGTGCGAGCTCCTCCAGCGCCAGGCACAGCGCCAGGAAGTCGCGGCCCTGGCCGCCGTACTCCTTCGCGAACGGCAGCCCGAACAGCCCCATGCGGCCCATCTCGGCCACCAGGTCGTAGGGGAACGCGTCCCGCTTGTACAGGTCGCCGATCGCCGGGGCCACGGCGGTGCGCGCGAAGTCCTCCACGGTCTTGCGCAGGACCTCGTACTCCTCGTCGAGCCGGAAGCCGATCACTTCAATCTCCTCGTGTGCTGGCGGGCCGCGCGGGCCGGGAAGGGGGCGGCGCCGGTCAGGCGGGGACGGAGCCGACGAGACCGCCGTCGACGACGAACTCCTGACCGGTGATGTACGCCGCGCGCGGCGACAGCAGGAACAGCACCGTCTCGGCGATGTCCTGCGGGGTGCCGAGGGAGCCGAGGGCGACCTGGCCGCGGAAGAACTCGCGGACCTCCTCGACCGGGGCGACGGCGTCGAACATCTCGGTGCGGATGTGGCCCGGGGTGACCGCGTTGACCCGGATGCCGAGGCCCGCCAGGTCCGGGGCGAGGGTCTGCGGCAGGTTGAGCACGGCCGCCTTGCTGGCCGCGTAGACCGAGCCCGCGCCCATGCCGCGGTGCACCAGCCACGAGGCGTTGAGCACCACCGAGGAGCCTTCGACGAGCAGCGGCAGCGCCTTCTGCACGGTGAAGAAGGAGCCCTTGAAGTTGGTGTCGACGACCTGGTCGAAGTCTTCCTCGGTCACGTCCGCGGTGCGGGCGTTGAGACCGATGCCGGCGTTGGCGAAGACGCCGTGCAGGGCGCCGAAGCGGGCCCGGACCTGCTCGTAGGCCGCCTCCAGCTCTGCCGGGCGGGAGACGTCGACGGTCACGGCGAGCACTCGGTCGCCACCGTCCAGCTCCTTGACGGCCCTTTCCAGGCGGGCGGCGTCGCGGCCTGCGATCACCACGTTCGCGCCCTCGTCGAGCAGGCGGCGGGCGGTGGCGAAGCCGATGCCGCTGCCACCACCGGTGATGAAGTACGTCTTGTCGGCGAAGTCAGTCATACGGCCAGCGTCGGGGCGCCGCACACCACCGCGCATCTCCTCGATTGCGCAGCGCCCCGCCCCGCGGCCGGGCCGCCAGCGGCTCGTGGGAACCGCCCGGACGACAGCAACCTCGAAGATGCCGCACGGTCCTCCCGCCGGGGAGGCTGGACGGGTGGACCCACGCCTGCGCGCCCTGTCGTCGTCGTGGGGCGCACCGACCACGCAGACAGAGCACAGTCAGAAGGAGATCCCCCCATGGCTCAGTTCGCGGTTTTCATCTACGAGGCGGAGATCCCCGGCGGCTGGGAGAACGCTCCGAAGGAGCTCCTCGCGGCCCACGAGGCGTTCCCCGGCAAGGTCGAGGAGCTCGGCGGCAAGATCCTCAACGGTCTCGCCCTGCAGCCGGCCGGCACCGCCAAGAACGTCCGCAAGGGCGAGGTCAACGACGGCCCGTTCGCCGAGGCCCGTGAGTCCCTCGGCGGCGCGTTCGTGCTGGAGGCGGAGAGCCTGGAGCAGGCCCTGGAGATTGCGAAGTTCGTCCCGGTCCACGACGGCGGCGTCGAGATCCGCCCGCTGTTCGACGCGCCGGAGGCCTGATCCGTGGCCGACACCACCGAGCTGACGGCGATCGCCGTCACCCGCGTTCTCGACGCCCCGCGCGCCGAGGTCTACCGCGCGTGGACCGAGCCGGAGCGCTTCGCCCAGTGGTGGGGGCCGCGCGGCTTCACCACCGAGCCTTCCACGGTCGCCCTCGACGTGCGGGTCGGCGGCACCTGGAAGGCCACCATGGCGGCCGAGGGCATCGGTGAGTTCCCGTTCACGGGCGTCTACCGCGAGGTCGTGGCGAACGAGCGCCTGGTGTTCACGCTCGTCGACCCGAACGACGAGAACGTCGCCGAGCGCGCCGAGCGCGGTGAGGCGGAGGAGCTGACCACGGTCACCTTCGAGGACCACGACGGCGGCACGACGCTCTGCTTCCAGCAGGTCGGCCGGCTCGACACGGAGAAGGCCGCAGAGGTCGAGGCGGGCTGGAACAGCTTCCTCGACTGCCTCGCCGACCACCTGGCCGGCGCCTGAACCGACCGTACGAGAAGGGAGCGGTACGGGTCCTCTCGATCCGTACCGCTCCCTTCCGTCGTCTCCGCCTCCCCGTCGTCCGCACCCCGGCCGGCGAGCCGCCGGCCACCGAGGGCCCGGTTCCGGTGCCGCGGCGTTCCGGCGGCAACACCGCAACGTGCAAGATGCAGCCGTGAACCGGCCGCCGGGAGGCTGGCCCCCGTCTCTTCGCTGATCAGGGGGTCGGACCGGTGGCCATCACCACAACCAGGTCCCCCAAGGCCGTCAGCAGCACCCGCAGCACCCAGCGCCGGTTCTTCCCGGAGCTCGAGGGCATGCGTGGGCTCGCGGCCATGGGGGTGCTCTGCACACACGTCGCGTTCAGTTCCGGCATGGTCGGGTTCATGGACAAGGAACCCAACGGGTTCCTCGGCGTCATGCTCCAGCAGCTCCATGTGAGCCTGCCCATCTTCTTCGTGCTCTCCGGCATGCTGCTCTACCGGCCGTTCGCGCTCGCGACCATCGCCGGTACCCGCAAGCCCGAGATCAAGCCCTACTTCTGGCGTCGCGCCCTGCGCACCCTGCCCGCGTACTGGGTGCTGGTCGCCGTCGCCATGCTCACCCTCAACCGCGAGGCCGTGCACGGCCTGTGGCAGGTCCTCCGCCCCGTGCTGCTGCTGCAGGTCTACCAGCTCGACGCCCGCCTCGTCGGCCAGGGCCTGGAGCAGACCTGGACCCTCGCCACCGAGGTCGCCTTCTACGCCGCTCTGCCGCTGCTGGCCTGGGCCCTCGACAAGTTCGCCGGCAAGGCCGCGGATCCGGGCGTGCGCGTCCGCCGCATCCTGTGGGGCCTGAGCCCGCTCGTCGTCATCGGCTTCGCCTACGCCGCGTACACCTTCCTGCCCTCCATGGGCATCTACCCCATTCAGAACGAATGGCCGCCGAAGTGGCTCGGGTTCATCGCCGTCGGCATGGGCCTCGCCGCGCTCTCCGCGGGCGCCGACGTCGCACCCGACCGCGTCCCGGCGTTCTACCGGTTCGTGCAGAACAAGCCGGTGTGGTGCTGGGTCCTCGCGGCCGGCGTCTACCTCCTGGCCTGCGTCCGCCCGATCGGCGAGCCCGGTCACGCCGACTACCCGTCGATGGCCGGCGGCATGACGGAGCACTTCCTCTACACGCTCTTCGGTCTGCTGCTCGTCGCCCCGGTCACCGTGCCGAACCCCTCCCGCGCCATCGTCGCGGCCATGAGCAACCCGGTGATGCGCTTCCTCGGCCGCATCTCCTACGGCCTGTACCTGTGGCACATCGCCATCATCTACTTCTGGCGAGGCGACCTCATGCCGAGGGGAAGCTTCCCCGAGCTGTTCGCCGTCACCCTGGGCGGCTCGATCGTCCTCGCCACCGCCAGCTTCTACCTCGTCGAGAACCCCGCCATGAAGCTGCGCGAGCGCCTCGGCAAGGCCTCGGCCACGCCCAGCGTCGAGACGATCGCCAAGTGAGCTGGCTCCGCACCCTGCGGACCGCTCCTCCGGGAGCGGTCCGCGTCGTGTGCCTGCCGCACGTCGGCGGCTCCGCCCACGCCTTCCACCCGCTGGCCCAGGCCCTCGGCCCGGGCATCGAGGTGCTGGCCGCGCAGTACCCCGGCCGCCACGACCGGCTGGCCGAACCACCGCTGCGCAACCTCGCCCTGATGGCCGGACACATCACGGCCGCGCTCGCCCCGCTCCGGGACGCTCCGCTGGCCCTGCTCGGCCACAGCCTCGGCGCCCTCGTCGCCTACGAGACCGCCGCCCGCCTCCAGGCCACCGGCCCCGCCCCGGTCCACCTCTTCGCCTCGGCCGCGCTCGCGCCCTCGGCGTGCCGCGACTTCGGGGTCCACCTTCGCGACGACGACGCCCTCGTCACCGAACTCGACCGGATCAGCGGCACCACCCACCGCTCGGACGGCGAGGAGACACTGCTGCGCCTGCTGCTGCCGGCGATCCGCGCCGACTTCCAGGCCTTCGAGACCTACCGCGACCCGGGCCACCGGCTGTCGTGCCCCGTGACCGCCGTCGTCGGCGACGCCGACCCGGTCGTCACCCCCGACACGGCCGACGCCTGGGCGGCGACCACCACCGGCCCCTTCGTCCGACGGGTGCTGCCCGGCGGCCACTTCTACCTCACCGAGCCCCCGAACACGGCGGCGCTCGCCCATGCGGTGTCCGGGCAGCTCACGGGCGCCGAACGGCCGCCCGGGAACCCGGCGCCCGCCCGAATCCGAGAAAGGACCCGCACATGAGCCACCCGTCGACGTCCCCGGCGCTCACCGATCTCCTCGACGCCTTCTGCCGCGCAGAGGGCGAGGACCTGCAGGAGGGCTTCGACCGCCTGGCCGCCGCCCTGTGGTCGGCCGACGGCCCGGTGGACGGCGCCGCGGAGCGCGCCGGCACCCTGGTGGCGGCGCTCGACGCCGCCGACGCCCGGCGCACCGGCCACCTCGTCGTCCTCCTCGGCCTGCTTGCCGAGTCCGAGTACCGGGACCACCCGGCCGGTGACGGCCCCGTCCGCACCGCGGTCCGCCGAGGTCTCGACCGCTACCTGGAGCTGCTTGCCGACAGCGGTGCCGGCACGCCCCTGACCCTCGCCCTCGTGTACCTGCTCGCCCACTTCCCGGAGAACCGCGAGCGCATCCTGGCCGCGGCGGCCACCGAGGGACTCGCCCTCGACGAGCACGACCTGACCCGCCTCGAGCGCGCCCTGCGCCCCCTCGACCCCGAGGCCCCCGACCTCGGTCGCTGCTGGCCCTCGCCCGCGGCCTGGAACCTCAATGACGACGAGCGCGGCTTCGACACCGAGTGGATCAAGGCCCTCACGCCCGAGCAGATAGAAGCCAACTGGAACAACGACACCCGCACCGTCCTCGCCTATGCC
Organism: Streptomyces sp. NK15101; assembly: GCF_020400725.1. Taxonomy (GTDB): domain Bacteria; phylum Actinomycetota; class Actinomycetes; order Streptomycetales; family Streptomycetaceae; genus Streptomyces. The sequence goes on from NZ_JAINVG010000017.1 coordinate 73,431, forward strand.
GGCATGCGGGCCTACTGGGCGGTCCGGCACGGCTCCGTCAACGAGACCTCCTACCCGGCCTCCGCCGCCGCCGGGAACACCGTCGGCGAACTGGGCCCCGACGCGTTCGCCCACCACGCCGACGCCCTGCGCTGCCCGTCGTGCGACGGCCCGCTCGACTACGACGGCGCCGTCCGCTGCGCCCCCTGCGCCACCACCTACCCGCTCGCCCAGGGCCTGCTCGACCTCTCCCGCGGCGCGACCGGCTCGCAGGCGTCCGAGGAGGACGACACCGCCGACCTCCTCCAGAAGCTCGCCGCCATGCCGAGCATGGGCGTCTACTACGAGACCGTGCTGCGCCCCGCCTTCCTGCGGATCGCCGGCCTCAACTGGGACGACGCCGTCACCCCGGCCGACGAGGACGCCTACCTCCGTGACCACACCCGGCCCGTCGACGGTCCCGTGCTCGACCTGTGCGCCGGTGCCGGCCGCTGGACCGCCGTCCTGGAGCAGGCCGTCGGCACCGAGCGACTGATCGCCCAGGACCTCGGCCTGCCCATGCTCACCGCCCTGCGCCGTGCCCTGCCCCAGGTGCCGGCCGTCGTCGCCAGTGCGCTCACCCTGCCGTACGCCGACGCCAGCTTCAGTGCCGTCAACTGCTGGAACGCGCTCCAGGCTTTCCCCGAGCAGGCCGACATCGCCATCGCCGAGATCGGCCGCGTCCTCAAGCCGGGCGGCACTTTCACCCTGCTCACCTTCCGCTGGGCGGACGACCCGGTCGACCGTTACTTCCAGGGGGCGCACTTCTTCCCCAGCCGCCCCGCCGGAATGCTCCTGTTCGACCTGGACGAGATCCGCGGCTGGCTCACCGAAGCCGGCCTGACGGTCCGCGAGCAGTCCGGCACCGGCTCCTTCGTCTTCATCACCGCCGAACGCGCCGCCTAGCCACACCGCCCCGGGCGCCCGGGCCCGCACACCCAGGCCGCGGCCGGCCCGCCCCCCCCGGACGGGTCGGCCGCCCCGTTTCCCGCCGGCCCCGCGAGCCCGTGCTCCCACCGCCCTGCCGTCCCCCGCCCCGACTGATGCCGGAGGAACCACCCATGACCACGGTCGACGAGAACCCCGCGGCCCTCGCGAGGCCCGGCGAGGCGGCCTACGAAGCGGCCACCCGGGTGTTCAACCTGTTCGCCCCCGTCGCTCCCGCCGCCGCCGTCACCGCCCGCACCGTCGAGGAGATCCGCACCGCGATCACCCGCGCCCACGCCGCGGGCCTGGGCGTACGGGTCCACGCGACCGGCCACGCCGCCGCGACCGCCCGTCCCATGGACGAAGCGCTCCTCATCCGTACGGAACTCGACGAGCCCGTCACCGTCGATCCGCACCGCCGCACCGCCCGGATACCCGCCGGCACCCGCTGGGGCGCCGTCGTCGCCGAGGCCGCCCGCCACGGGCTCGCCGCTCCGCACGGCTCCTCGCCGACCGTAGGCGTCGTCGGCTACCTGTTGGGCGGCGGGCTGAGCATGTACGCGCGCCACACCGGCCTCGCCGTCAACAGCGTGCGTGCGATCGAAATCGTCACCGCGGACGGCGATCTCCGCCGCGTCGCCGCCGACGACGACCCCGAACTGTTCTGGGCACTGCGCGCCGGCGGCGGCGGCCTCGGCGTCGTCACCGCCGTCGAGGTGGCCCTCTTCCCCGTGGCCGGCGTGGTCACCGGAGCGGCCTTCTGGTCCGCCGCGCACGCCGCCGAACTGCTGCCGGTCTGGCGGGCGTGGACCGAGCGGGCCCCCCGAGAGGCCACCACCTCGATCCGGGTGATGAACCTGCCGAAGCTCCCCGAGGTCCCCGAGGTCCTCAGCGCCGGACCCGTGCTGTGCCTCGACGGTGTCGTCGTCGCGACCGGCGCGGACGACCTCGGCACCGCCCGCCGCCAGGCCGACGACCTGCTCGCCCCGCTGCGCGCCGTCGCCGACCCGCTGATGGACACCTGGCACGAGGCGGGCCCGACGGCCGTGCCGGAGACCCACATGGATCCGCCGGAGCCCGTACCCGTCCTCGGCGACCACCTGTTGCTCGGCGACATCGGCGACGACGGCGTCGCCGCCTTCCTGCGCGCCACCGTCGACCGGCCGCGCTCCGCCCTCACCGTCGCCGAACTGCGCCAGCTCGGCGGCGCCCTCGCCGAGGCCCCCGACGGCTCCGGCGCACTCGGCCACCTGGACGCGCGCTTCGCCTACTCCGGCGCGGGCGTACCCGGATTCGGCGGCACGGAGGAGGAGATCCTCGCCCACTGCGCCGAGGTCCGCGCCGCCCTGGGCCCCTGGGACACCGGCCGCACCACGCCCACGTTCGTCGCGAGCCTCACCCAGCCCCAAGGCCACCTGACGCCCGAGGCCGTCCTCGCCGCCGACCGGGTCCGCGCCCGCGTCGACCCCGACGGCCTGTTCCGCGGCGACATCGCCCCCGGTTGCTCGGCCGTCTGACGGCACGGCGGACACGACGAAGGGGGCCGGTGGGTGTGACGCCCACCGGCCCCCCTTTCCGTCCGGTACGCCCCTACGAACGGCGTCCGGCGTACGCGGGGGTCTGGCCGCGCCGCGCGGTGCGCTCGATCCACCAGTGCACGAGCAGCAGATTGCCGACCCAGCCGACCCAGCGGGCCGCCTCGGAGACGTACGTGATGTCGACGGCGACCGGCAGGCTGAACAGGCTCATGCCGATCACGAAGCCCCACACCGTCTGGCCCCACACGATCGCGAAGCTGTACAGCATCCAACGGCGGTGTTCGGCGTAGCGGCCCTGGCGGGCCCTCACCCAGCCGACGATCGAGGTGACCGCCCACAGGATCCCCGACATCAGCACGGCCACGCTGCCGGGCTTGAAGGCCACGGGGAACATCGCGAGCGCCAGCAGCGCCGACGGCAGCGCCCCGCCGAACACGTACAGGTGACCGCTCCAGCGGTGCACCGCCGGATGGTTGCGGCGCAGCCACGGCCACAGCTGGAGGACCAGCGTCACCAGCGTCACCGCGCCGGTCATCACATGGCCGACCAGGATCGCGTAGTGCAGCGGGAACTGCAGCGCGATGTGCGTCTTCGTCGGGTCGAAGGTGAGGTACGGCGGCAGCTGGTAGAGCAGGTAGGCGGCCGCGGCGACCGCCAGCGGGATGATGTAGTTGCGTCCGAACCAGCCGCGGCGGGCCGGTGCGGGGCGGTCCGGCGGCCCGGACGGCCGGGGGTCGCGGGCCGACGACAGCGGTCTTTCGACGCTCTGGGTCTGGGTCACGGTGCGCAGCTCCCGTTCGGGGGGAAGGGGGAAGGACGACGGGGCGGTTCAGCGGAGGGAGAGCACGGTGCCCGTCTCGGCGGGCAGCTCGCCGTCGATCAGGGACCGGTAGACGCGGACCAGGGCCTCGGGACCGGTTGCCCGGGTGACCGTGAGCCACTGCGGCGCGCCCGCGACGAAGGCGTCCTCGGCCCGCTGGTAGCGGGCCCGGTACTGCTCCTCGCCCTCCTTCTCGATGAGCCGTTGCTCCTCGGAGGGAGTGAAGAAGATCCACGGCACGGGATCGGTCAGCCCCTCGGGGGGCTCGATCTCGGCGCCGGGGTGGGTGTAGCCGACGAGCAGTGCGTCCTTCAGGGCGGGGCCGAACCGCTCGTACACGGCGAACAGGCGATCGGCCTGCCCGGTGAAGTCGACGAGGACGACGGACTCGGGAACCTCGGCCGTGCCGAGGTCGTCATAGCCGAGGACCGTGTCGTAGTGGCCGAGGCCCCGGACGAAACCGAGGTGGCCGGGGGCCGTCACTCCGACCGTGGTGATGCCCTCGTGACCGGCCAGCAGGGCGGCGAGCCCCACGGCGGTCTTGCTGGAGGCGCTGGTGACGAGAACGGTGGCCGAGGGGTGCTCACGGATCAGGAACTCGGCCAGGTTGAACGAGGCCGGGTACAGCGGCTTGAGCAGCAGCCGGTGGTCGTCGAGCTCGTCGCCGTCCCCGGCCCGCAGATACGCGCGGTACCAGGGGTGCAGGAAGCCCCGCTCGGGCGCGATGTCGTCGAAGCCCCGCTCCGTCGGCTCCGCGGTGAGGGTGACGTGCGTGGACATCGGCAGGAAGCCGAAGTAACGGGTGCCGGCCTTGACGCCGGGGTGGGCCGACTCCTCGACCCGGGCCCAGCCCCAGGTCGGGACCCGGCCATGGCCCTCCGGGCCGGCGAAGGCGTCGAAGAAGGGGAGCTCGGACTCCCCGAGCCGGGCGTAGGTGGCGGTGATCGCCGTCAGCGCGAACTTCTCCGCGGCCAGCCGCACCTCGCCCGGACGCAGCGGGGTGAGGGACGCCTGTCGTACCTCGACCGCCGTGAGATCGTCCCGCTCGACCAGTAGATCCCAGGTGTCCGGATCAGGCACGTCCGCCTCCCATGTTCGTCGCCGCGGCGGCCACGGTTCGGCTCGCCCGGGCCATGGTCGGGGCGGGGTCGGCGGGGCTGCATCTCCTCGTGTGCGGTCATGACGCGAAAACCCCGGGACCGACGTCCCACCGTGAGCGAGGCAACCTCGAAGATGCCCATGGGAAAAGGGACTTGGCAAAGTCGTGGGGACTTGGATCCGGCCAGAACGCACGGGAGAGCGAGCCCCCATGACAGACCGACCGACGAGATCCGGGACCGCCGCCAGGCCCTCCCGGCTTCCCGCGCTGACCGGAATGCGGTTCATCGCCGCAGCCCTGGTCTTCTTCTTCCACGCCAACTTCGAAGGGTTCTTCGCCGACGCCGGCAGCGCCTCCGTCATGAAGTCGCTTTCCTACCAGGGCGGCTGGACCGGGGTCGGCTTCTTCTTCATCCTGAGCGGATTCGTCCTCGCCTGGTCCGCGCGGGCCGACGACACCACGGGGTCCTTCCTCCGCCGCCGGTTGTTCAAGATCTACCCGCTGCACCTGCTGACCTTCGCCGTCGCCGCCGTGCTGCTGGTCACCGTCGCCGGCATGCCCTTCGAGGGCGGCAACGCGCTGCTCCAGCTGTTCCTGCTGCAGTCCTGGTCCCCGGACATCTTCGTCCGCAGCAGCTTCAACGGCGTCGCCTGGTCGCTCTCCTGCGAGCTGCTGTTCTACGCCCTGTTCCCGGTGCTGTGGCGCCTGGTGCGCCGCATCCGCCCGGAGCGCCTGTGGGCCGCGGCCGCCGCCGTCGCGGCCGCCGTGTTCGCCGTGCCGCTGTTCGCCCCGCTGCTGTCGGACCAGTCGCTGATCCCGGTGGTGAACATCAAGGCCTCCGAGATGTGGCTCACCTATCAGTTCCCGGCGACCCGCGTCCTCGACTTCGTCTTCGGCATGATCCTGGCGCGCGTGGTCGCCGAGGGCCGCCGCCTGCCGCTCAACTTCGGCGGCGCGCTGCTGCTCACCCTCGCCGCGTACGTCGTCGCCCCGTTCCTCCCGGCCTCGTACCACCTGACGGCGATCATGCTGGTGCCGCTCGGTCTGCTCATCGCCGCCGCCGCCCAGGGCGACACGCGCGGCAAGCGCAGCTGGCTCTCCGGCCGCGCCATGGTCTGGCTCGGCGAGGTGTCCTTCGCCATGTACATCAGCCACCAGCTCGTTCTCGGCTACGGGCACCGCATCTTCGGCGGCTACACCGTGCTGTGGGGCACCGGGCAGGCGATCGGCCTGATCGCGCTGTTCCTCGCCTCCACCCTGCTGGTGTCCTGGCTGCTGTTCACGCTCGTCGAGCGCCCGGTGATGCGCCGCTTCGGCACCTCCCGCGCCCGCCGCGCCGCCCAGGCGGCCGCCCGCACCGCGCCGCCCGTCGCGGCGTCCCGCCCGGCCCCGTCGGCCGTCCCGGCCGAGGAGCCGCAGCTCTCCCTCCGCTAGGGCGGGAAGCGGTCGGCGGGCGGGCCGCGAGCCGGAACCCCGGCACGCCGCACCGCCCGCCGCCGAAGCCGCCTCAGCCCACCGACGCGGGTTCGGGACGGCTCTCCGCAGCGCCTTCCGCAGGGGTCTCCTCCGCGGAAGGCGCGGTGTCCTGTGTGCCGATCGGCGGCACATGGCGCAGGACGTGGGCGACGAGCACGGCCACCCCGGTGAGAACGACGGCGGTGAGTCCCGCGACCGTGTGCAGGCCGTCGGTGTACGCCTGAGACGCCGAGCCCAGTAGCCGGGCCGCGAGCTCCTCGGGCAGGGCGCGGCTCGCGGACACGGCGCCCGCGATGCCCTCCCGGGCGCTGTCCGCCGCCGCGGCCGACAGGCCGGCGGGAAGGCCGTCGGAGACGCCGTACCGGTAGACGGCGGTGCCGAGGGTGCCGACGACGGCGATGCCCAGGCCGTAGCCGAACTCGTTGCCGGTCTGCGAGAGCGAGGCGGCGGCGCCCGCCTTCTCCGGCGGGACGGACCCGACCACCAGGTTCGTGCCGAGCGACACGAGCGGCCCGCCGCCGAGCCCATTCAGCGTCCAGCCCGCCACCAGCCACGCGGCACCGCCGTCCGGGCCCGCCCGGAGCATCAGGAGGAAACCGCAGACCACCAGGGCGAGGCCGCCCGCGATGAGATAGGCGGGGCGGACCCTGCGGGCCAGCACGGGGGAGACGGTGATGCCCGCGATCGACCCGGCCATGCCGGGCAGCAGCCCCAGGCCCGCGGCGAGCGGCGACATGCCCTCCACCGCCTGGAAATACTGGGTGAGGAACAGCATCGCCGTGCCCGTCAGCATGCTGTAGAAGAGCATGCCCACCAGCGCCGTGCGGAACGGGGCGGCGCCGAACAGACTGAGGTCGAGCAGCGGGTCGGCGAGGGACCGCTGGCGGCGGACGAACAGCACGCCGAGGGCGAGGCCGGCCAGGAGGGCGGCGACGGGCAGCGGGGCCAGGCCCTGACGGGCGGTCTCCTTCAGGCCGTAGATGAAGGGCAGTACGGCGGCGAGGGAGAGGGCCACGCTGGGCAGGTCGAGGCGGCCGGCCTGCGGCGCCTTGTACTCCGGCAGCAGCACCGGGCCGAGGACGAGCAGCAGCACCATCACCGGTACGCCGATGAGGAAGACCGAACCCCACCAGAAGTGGTCGAGCAGCGCGCCACCGGCGATGGGGCCGACGATCGCGCCGATGGAGAAGCTGCCGGCCCAGATGCCGATCGCGGAACCCATCTGCTTGGGGTCGCGGAACATGTTGCTGATCAGGGCCAGCGTGCTCGGGGCGAGGGTGGCGCCGGCGATGCCGAGCAGGGCCCGGGCGGCGATCAGCATTCCGGGTGTCGTGGCGAAGGCGGCCAGCAGGCTGGCGAGTCCGAAGACGGCGGCGCCGATCAGCAGGAGCTTGCGGCGGCCGATGCGGTCGCCGAGGGTGCCCATGGTGACGAGGAAGCCGCCGACCATGAACCCGTACATGTCCATGATCCACAGTTGCTGGGTGCTGCTCGCGCCCAGGTCCGAACTCAGCTGCGGCAGGGCCAGCAGCATCGCGAACACGTCGAAGGACACCAGCAGGGTGGGCAGCGCGAGGATCGCGAGTCCCATCCACTCCCGGCGCCCCGCGCGGGGGACGGTTTCTGAAGTCACGGTCTGTTCCTCTCGGAAGACGGGGGAAGGCTCGGACGGATACGGAAAAACGAGGGAGGCCGTGGCGTCCGGCCACGGCCTCCCTGCTGTGTCGTCGCCGTCAGGGGTCAGCCCGCGGCGGCCACGGGCGTCTTCTGCTCGGCGGCCTGCTCCGCGCCCGGCCCGGCGCTCTGCCCGGCCGACGGGGAGTCCGCCCCGTCCTCCTCCTGCCCGCCGCCCTGCGGGGCGCCGAACGGGGGAACGTGCCGCAGCAGGGTGAGGACGGTGAGGGCGATGATGCTCATCAGGACGATGCCCGTCGCGCCGACGGCGTTGACCCCGTCGGTGAACGCGCCACGCGCGGCGGACAGCAGCGCGTCTCCCGCCTCGCCGGACAGGCGCCCGGCCTCCGACACCGCACCCGCGAGGCTTTCCCTGACCGTGCCGACGGCACCGGCCGGCAGACCGGACGGCACCGCGTCGGCGATCTCGTCGCGGTAGACGGCCATGCCGAGGGAGCCGACCACGGCGATGCCGAGGCCCGCCCCGAACTCGTTGCTGGTCTGCGAGAGCGACGCCGCCGAACCGGCCTTCTCCGGCGGGGCCGAGCCGACGACCAGGTTGGTGCCGAGCGCCACGAGCGGGCCGCCGCCCAGGCTCGCCAGGGCGAAACCGGCGATCAGCAGTGCCGGGCTGGAGTCCGCGTCCGCCAGGAAGTACAGCAGGTAGCCGACGAGCGACAGCACCAGACCACCCGCGATGAGGTGCGCGGGCCGCACGGTGCGCGCCAGAGCGGGCGCGAAGGACATGCCCGCGATGGACACCACCAGACCCGGCACCAGCGCCAGGCCGGCCTGCAGCGGCGTCAGCTCGGCGACCAGCTGGAAGAACTGACCGAGGAACAGCAGGCTCGCACCGCCCGTCATGCTGAACGCCAGCAGGCTGACGAGGGCACCACTGAGCGCCTTGCTGGAGAACAGACTGAGGTCGAGCAGCGGGTCGACGAGGGCGCGCTGACGACGCAGGAAGAAGAAGCCGAGGGCGAGGCCGGCCAGGAGGGCGGCGACGGGCAGCGGGGCCAGGCCCTGACGGGCGGTCTCCTTCAGGCCGTAGATGAAGGGCAGTACGGCGGCGAGGGAGAGGGCCACGCTGGGCAGGTCGAGGCGGCCGGCCTGCGGCGCCTTGTACTCCGGCAGCAGCACCGGGCCGAGGACGAGCAGCAGCACCATCACCGGTACGCCGATGAGGAAGACCGAACCCCACCAGAAGTGGTCGAGCAGCGCGCCACCGGCGATGGGGCCGACGATCGCGCCGATGGAGAAGCTGCCGGCCCAGATGCCGATCGCGGAACCCATCTGCTTGGGGTCGCGGAACATGTTGCTGATCAGGGCCAGCGTGCTCGGGGCGAGGGTGGCGCCGGCGATGCCGAGCAGGGCCCGGGCGGCGATCAGCATTCCGGGTGTCGTGGCGAAGGCGGCCAGCAGGCTGGCGAGTCCGAAGACGGCGGCGCCGATCAGCAGGAGCTTGCGGCGGCCGATGCGGTCGCCGAGGGTGCCCATGGTGACGAGGAAGCCGCCGACCATGAACCCGTACATGTCCATGATCCACAGTTGCTGGGTGCTGCTCGCGCCCAGGTCCGAACTCAGCTGCGGCAGGGCCAGCAGCAGTACGAACATGTCGAAGGAGACGAGCGTGGCCGGGAGGGCGAGGATCGCGAGTCCCATCCACTCCCGGCGCCCCGCGCGGGGGGCGGCTTCTGAAGTCACGAACCGGTCCTTTCGTCTTCGGGCTGCCGTCGCCCGTTCGTCGTGCGCATGGTGGGGGGAGGCCGAAAGGGGTCAGCGCGCCTGGTCGGCCGGAGGGATGTTGCTGTTCACGCGGAACACGTTGGTCGGGTCGTACGTGCGCTTGACGGCCCGCAGCCGCTCCCAGGTGGCCTCCGGGTACGCCTCGCGGATCCTGGCCTCGGCGTCGTCGGCGAGGAAGTTGACGTACACGCCCGGCACGCCCTTCTGCAGCGCCGCGGTCAGCTCGTCGGCCCAGCGGGTGTGCAGTTCCGCCTCGACCGGGTCGGTGTACATGGCGGCGACGTTCACCAGGATCCGGCGGTCGCGGTGCGCGAACGCGGTGGCGTCCGCGGGCACGCGGGCCATGGCGCCGCCGAGCACACGGATCTGCACGGCCGGCATGGCCGCCGAGGAGGCCGCCACCCGCTCCAGGACCAGCTTGGCGTCGTCGAGACCGAACGTGTCGGTGAGCAGGCTGCGAGCGGCGGCGACCGGGTGGAACCCCTCCTCCTCCGGCGGGTAGACCCCCGGGTAGGGCATCGCCTGCATCATGTCCGCGATCGGCGCCGCGAGGCTCCGGAACGGCGCCAGCGCCTTCTCGGCCTCCTCTCCCTCACCCGCGTACACCAGGATCGCCAGGACGATCGGCGTGCCGTGCAGATGCTCGGGGACGAACGGCATCGGCGGCGACGGCATCACGTTCGCGATGGTGGACAGCTCCTCCGGGGCGGCCTCCGCCGCCTCGACGAAGCCGGCGACGACCTCCGGTGTGGCCGGCAGCAGCAGCAGACCACCCGTGACGGTCGGCAGCTCGTGCAGCCGGAACTTCAGGCGGGTGACCACGCCGAAGTTGCCGCCGCCGCCGCGGATCGCCCAGAACAGCTCGGGCTCGTTGTCGGCGTCGACCCGGCGCAGCGCACCGTCGGCGGTGACGATCTCGGCGGCCAGCAGGTCATCGATGGTGAGTCCGTACTTGCGGACCAGGTAGCCGATGCCGCCGCCGACGGTGATGCCGCCGAGGCCGACGCTGCCGGTGTCGCCGAAGCCGGTGACCAGGCCGTGCTCGGCGGCCGCCAGGGTGTACTCGCCGGCGTTCAGACCGGCACCCGCCCACGCCGTCCGCGCCTCGACGTCGATCTCCAGACCGCGCAGCGAGGAGGTGTCGAGGACCAGGCCGTCGCTGAGGCAGAAGACGCTGTGCCCGCCGCCCTTGACGGTCAGTGCCAGGCCGTTGTCCCGGGCGAACACGACGACCCGAGCGACGTCGTCGGCGTCCGCCGGCTGCACGATCGCGGCAGGGCGCTGGTCCATCCCGCCCAGGTAGACGGTGCGGGCCTGCTCGTAGTCGGCGTCACCGGGCGCGAGGACCCGGCCGCTGACCAGCGCGCGCACCTGCGCCAACGGGACGGCGTCCCGCTCGATGACCGTGGGGGTGTCCACCATGAAAGGTCTCCTCGTGTCGTGCTGCGCCACGGCAGGTCGCACACGTCGGGCCGGAGCGGGCCGCAGGCGTTCCTCGCGTGGTCAGGGATGTCCACGGGCATCCTGGTGGGCCCCTGCACGAGGGCGCATCTTCCATGTTGCTGTCTGTCCGTTCGAACGACGGCCCGCCGGGCGGCGTCCGCCCGGGGCGGCCTCAGCGCGGTCTGCGGGCACAGACCACCACGTAGCCGATCTGGTCCTTGCGCGGTGCGAAGAAGCCGCGGTGCAGCCGGGAGAACTCCGCGATGTCCGCCTCGCCGAACTTGCCGGCGACCTCCTCGCGGCGCGCCATCGCGGCCTGCAGGTACTTGCCCTTCATCCCGAACACCCGTGGGCCGCAGCTCGTGTACTCCTCCACCTCGAATCCCGCCGCGCGCACATGCTCCAGCCACTCGTGCAGGGTCGGCAGCGCGGGCAGCTTCAGCGTGGTCATGAACCGCTCCACGCGCTCCGGTTCGCCGCCCGGGTTCTCCAGGCTGAAGTCGGAGAACGCGATCCGACCGCCTGGACGGAGCACCCGGAACAGCTCCCCGAGCACCGTCGGCAGATCGGGCGCGTTCTGCAGCGACTCCAGGGCCAGCACCGCGTCGAAGGTGCCGTCCTCGAACGGCAGCCGCATGTAGTCGCCGTACCGGAAGTCGGCCATGTCGGTCAGACCCGCCGTGGCCGCCCGCCTGCGCGCGGTGTCGAGCTCGTAGTCGCTCACCGTCACGCCCGTCACCCGCACACCGTGGCGGCGGGCCAGGAACAGGGACGCCTCGCCGGATCCGCAGCCGGCGTCCAGCACGTGCTCCCCGGTCCTCAGCCCCAGTACGTCGGTCACCTTGCGAGTGACCCGGTGGACGGCCTCCGGCAGCGGGGCGTCGTCGTCGCGGTCGTACCAGTACCACATGTGCAACTGACCGCCGCGGAACTCGTCGCCGATGGGCGCCCGCTCGTCGTAGTGCTTTCCGATGTCCGTCGGGTTCGCCGTCATCTCGGCCATGGCCCGTCCTCTCCCCTCACGGCGCCACACGGCCTTCGAGCGGCACGGCTGCCCATCCTCGGACCCGTCCGCCCGGTCCCGCATCTCCCCGCATGCGGGTGTGCCGAAGTCGTCGTGAGCAGGACACGCAGCACGATCGAAGAAGTGACCCGGGGGCGCCCGGTGCCACGATCGGACCGGACTCCCGGACCCGCGCGGGCCCGGGCACGCCGACGAACCGACGAGGGGACGAGATGCTCAACCGACGTGTGCTGCTGGGGGCCGGCGGCGCGGTGGCTACTGCCGCGGCCCTGGCCTGGCCCATACGGGTGGCGACCCGGCCGGAGGTGCCGGCCGCCGCCGGCGGGCACGCCCACACCGGGTCCGAGCACATCCTGCGCATGGGCAAGGCGGCGATGGCCGCGCCTCGCCAGGCCGCCGAGCCGTTCACCGTGCGCATGCCCGTGCCGCAGGTCGCCCGTCCCGTGCGCCGCACCTCCGACACCGACGTCTACGAACTTGACCTGCGGCCCGCACAGGTGGAGATCCTGCCCGGCACCACGACCGCGGCCCTCACCTACGACGGGACCTTCGTCGGCCCCACCATCAAGGCCAAGGAGAACCGTAAGGTCCAGGTCACGTACGTCAACCGGCTGGACAAGCCGGCCAACGTGCACCTGCACGGCGGCCACGTCCCGCCGGAGAGCGACGGCTATCCCATGGACCTCATCGGCATCGGGTCCGCGCACACGGTCGAGTATCCCAACCGGCAGGCCGGCGCCACGCTCTGGTACCACGACCACACGCACCACCAGGAGGCGGAGCACGTTTACCGCGGCATGCACGGCTTCTACCTGATCGAGGGAGCCGAAGAGCGCGCGCTGGGCCTGCCCACCGGCCGCCACGACGTGCCGATCATGCTGCGTGACGCCCACTTCGACGCTGCCGGAGGTCTGATCCTCGACGTCGAGCACCCCGAAGCACGTTCCACGCTGCTCGCCAACGGACGGCCGCTGCCCTACTTCCCGGTCGACGCCGCGAAGTACCGCCTGCGGCTGCTCAACTCCTCCATCCACAAGATCTTCCAGCTCGACCTCGGCGGTGTGGAGATGCTCCAGATCGCCTCCGACGGCGGCCTGCTGCCGGAGCCCGTCCCCCGTACCTCCCTCACCCTCGCCCCGGCCGAGCGGGCCGAGATCGTCGTCGACTTCGCCCGCCACCCCATCGGCAGCAAGCTGGTCCTGTCCGACACCAAGGGCCCCGTGATGCGTTTCGACATCACCCGCCGCGTTTTCGACACCGCCCGGGTCCCCGGCACGCTCCGCCCGCCGGCAGCGCTGCCCGCCCCGGCGACCACCCGTCGGATCAAACTCGGCGTCGCCCCCTCCAAAATGGCCTACGCCATCAACGATCTGACCTGGGACGAGAACCGCGTCGACGCCCGGATCCCGAACGGCACCAGCGAGATCTGGGAGATCTACAACGCCGACACCGTCGACTCCGAGTTCGGCGGCATCGACCACACCTTCCATCTGCACCTCGTGCAGTTCCGGGTCCTCGACCGAGACGGCAGGCCCCCGCTGCCCGGCGAGTCCGGGTGGAAGGACACCGTGCTCGTCCGCCCGGGCGAGCGCATCCGTATCCAGGCCACCTTCACGGGCTGGCCGGGCCGATACGTGTACCACTGCCACATGCAGGAGCACAACGTCGCCGGGATGATGGCCCAGCTCGAGATCGTCCCCTAGCCCGCCGGCCAGGCGAACCAGACGAGAGGCGCAACGATGACGACGAGGACGCTGGTACGGGCCGTGCTGCGGGGTTCGCTGCGCGACATCCACCATGTGAAGGCCGTCGCCCGGAGCCGTGCCGGGGGCTTGGCCGCCGCCGTGTACGAGCGGGCCGAGCGGGAGTTCGGGGTGATCGCGCCGCCGCTGGCGCTGCACTCCGCCTCCCCCGGGCCGCTCGCGGCGAGCTGGCTGCTGCTGCGCGAGTCCCTGCTGGTCGACGGGCGCGTCGACCGGGCGGTCAAGGAGGCCGTGGCGACCGAGGTGTCCCGCGCGAACTCCTGCTCGTACTGCGTCGACGTCCACCAGGCCACCGTCGAGACCCTGCCGCCCGCCGCGCCCGGCACCCCCGGTGAGCGGGCCGCCGCCTGGCTCGCCGCCACCCCGGCCGACCGCGGCCCGGCGCCCTTCACCGCCGACGAGGCGCCCGAGCTCCTCGGGGTGGTGCTCACCTTCCACTATCTGAACCGCATGGTCGGTGTCTTCCTCGACGACTCGCCCGTACCCGAGCGGGCCCCCGCCGGCCTGCGCGGCCCGATCCTGCGCACCGTCGCCCGCGCCATGCGCCCGGTCGACGGGCCCCTCACGCCCGGAGCCTGCCTCGACCTGCTGCCGGCCGCTCCTCTGCCGCCGGAGCTGTCCTGGGCGTCACCCAACCCGGCCGTCGCCCAGGCCCTGGCCCGTGCCCACGCCGCCGTCGACGCCGCCGCCCACTGGGTGCCCGCATCGGTCCGCGACCTGCTGACCGGCCACCTGGACGGCTGGGACGGCACCCCGCCCGGCATCAGCCGCAGCTGGCTGTATCCCGAGGTTCTCGGTCTTCCGGCCGCCCAGCACCCCGTGGCCCGCCTCGCTCTGCTCACCGCCGTCGCCCCGCACCAGGTCGCCCCTGCCGACATCACGGCCTTCCGCGTCCACCACCCCGGCGACCGTCACCTCGTCGACCTCACCTCCTGGGCCTCCATGAGGGCGGCGACCGCCCTGACGACCCGCCTGGCAGCGGCGCATCTCGTCTGAAGAGCCGGGACGCGCGGAGTCAGCCACATGACTCGATGCGCAGCCCTGTCCGGAACCAGTCCTCGGCCACCCGGATCCGGGCCTCGGTTTCGGCTCGGTCGGCACCGGTGACCACGAACGCGGCGAGGAAGTCCCCGGAGTGCGAGGCGTCCTGGACGGTCTGGCCGACCTCCGCGTACGTCGTGTACTTCACGACCCCGGGCGGCAGCGTCGCCGGGTCCGGCAGGGACCGCAGCACGCCGGGACGCTTGGTGAAGAGCAGCTGACCGGCGAGCCGGTCGGGGTCCCTGCGCTCCCCGGCGTCGGCGGGCAGTCCGAGCTGCCGGCGGACCGGGTACTCCATCGGGTCGAAGCCGAACAGCACCCGCTGCACGTCCCGCACCCCCGCCCCGCCGGCCCGGGAGGCGGCCTCGCACAGGACGAGCTCGTCGTCGGCGGTGTGGAACACCTCGATGTGGAAGGCGAAGTGCTCGGGCCCCCCGAAGGCGTCGAGGACCCGCTCGCCGAAGTCGACCAGCCGTCGCGCCAGCGGGTCGGCGGTGTCGAGCGCGATGTCCACCCGGCCCTTGCGGTCGCGGAAGTCGGCCAGCGCGTACTGGTACTGAGAAGGCCACAGGGTCGCGATCCGGCCGTCCAGGACGTTGCCGTCGATGTGGCACATCGAGCCCGTGACGAACGCCTCGGCCAGCCACTCCGGCTCCCCGTCCGGGGAGAACAGCTCCGCGTCCCGCGCCCACGCGTCGAGCTCCTCCCGCGTGCGCAGGACGGACACGCCGACGGAGAGCAGGCCCTTGCGGGGCTTGACCACGACCGGCAGCCCGTGGTCCTCGGCGAAGCGGTCGAGGTCCTCGCGCGCACGCAGCAGCACGTGGTCGGCGACGGGGATCCCGGCGGCCTGGGCGACCTGCTTCATCTCCCACTTGTCGCGGTACACCCGAGCGGATTCGGGCCGCTGCCCCGGCAGGTCGTAGCGCTCGCGCAGCGCGGCCGCCCGCTCGATGTCGAACTCCTGGCAGGCGACGACGTCGGTGACACCGAACTCCTCGACGAGAGCGGCGGCACGCTCGGCCACGTGCGGGCCGGTGTCGTAGTCCGTCAGCACCTCGGCGTGCAGATAGGGCGCCTCCGTGGGCAGCTCCTCGCCGAACAGGGCGAGCTGCTCGGCCGAGCCCAGCAGGACGATCTTCTCGCCGCGGTCGGCCAGCCACCGCTCGTAGGGGTTGGCGCGCAGCGAGCCGCGGTGCAGGACGAGCGTGGTCATGCGGAGGTCCCTTCGTTCCAGATGCTGACGTAGCGTTCCCCGGTGTCCGGCAGGATCGTCACGATCGTCCTGCCCGCGTACGCGGGATCGCGGGCGAGCAGCGTCGCGCCGTACACCGCGGCGCCCGAGGAGAGCCCGGTGAACAGGGCCTGCTCGCGGGTGAGCGCGCGGGCCGTGTCCAGCGCCGCCTCGTCGGAGCAGGTGATCACCCGGTCGATGAGCGCGACGTCCGTGGTGGGAGAGACGAAGCCGCCGTTCAGCCCGGGAATGCGGTGGGTCCCGGCAAAGCCGCGGGACAGGACGGGCGAGCCCTCCGGCTCGACCGCCACGATCTCAAGGGCCGGGTTGCGCTCCTTGAGGAAGCGGCCGGCGCCCGTCAGGGTGCCCCCGGTGCCGACCCCGGCGACGAGGACGTCGACCCGGCCGCCCGTGTCCGCCCAGATCTCGGGGCCCGTGGTCTCGTAGTGGGCCCTGACGTTGTCGGGGTTCTCGTGCTGGCGCACGTACCACGAGTCGGGGGTGGCGGCCTGGATCTCCTCGGCCTTGGCGATGGCGCCGGCGAACCGCTCGGCGCTGGGCGTCTGCACGATCTCCGCGCCGAGCGCCGTCAGCAGTCCGATCCGCTCGGGCGTCGCGCTGTCGGGCAGGACGACCACGCAGCGGTAGCCGCGCAGGGCGCACAGCGCGGCGAGGGCGATGCCGGTATTGCCGGAGGTGGCCTCCACCACGGTGCCGCCGGGGGCGAGTTCGCCGCGCCGCTCGGCGCCGCGGAGCATGGCCAGGGCGGCCCGGTCCTTGCTGCTGGCGAAGGGGTTGGCGGCCTCGATCTTGGCGAGGACCTCGGTTCCGGGCGCGCCGTCCGGGAGGGCGAGGCGGACCAGGGGGGTGTTGCCGATGAGTTCTTCGAGCCCGGCGGCGACGCGCCGACGGGGAGGTGCGGTGAGGAGGTCGGTGGTCACCAGAGGACTCCAGGGGTCGTGAAGAGGTCGGGGGAGACGGGGGAGCGGGTCACCAGGAACCCGCGGAGGCGAGCATGCGCACGGCGTCGGGCACCGGCGCGGAGACGGGAGTCGGGTCGGCGTCCCGCCCGGTACCGGTCCCCGTGTCGGGGACCGGCCGCAGCGCGGGCGCCGGCCGGACCACGGGACGCGGCGCGTACACCCGGGCGCCGGGCGGCAGGTCCTCGGTGACGGTGGCCATGGCGCCGATCAGGGCGCGGTCGCCGATGGTGACCGGCCCGAGGACGGTCGCGTTCGCGCCGAGGATCACCCCGTCGCCGACGACCGGATGCCGCCGGGCGCCGGGCGGACGGTGGTTGTCGGTCCACCAGCCCACCGCCCCGAGCGTCACCTGCTGGTAGATCGTCACGTCGTCGCCGACGACGGCGGTCTGGCCGATCACCACGGACGCGCCGTGGTCGATGAAGACCCGGCGGCCGAGCACCGCCCCGGGGTGGATCTCGACGCCGGTACGGCGGCGGGCGACGCGGGCGACGGTCCGCGCGGCCGTGCGCAGGCGTCGGCGGTACAGCCGGTGCGCCACGCGGTGCGCCCACACGGCGGACAGACCGGTGTGGCCGAGGGCCTCCCAGCGTCCGCCGAGGGACGGGTCACGGGCGACGACGACGTCCAGGTCCTCGATCAGGGTGCGCAGCAGACCGGGCTGTCCGGGCATGCCGTCGGCTCCTTTCGGCGAAGTCATCGGTCAGGCGGCCAGGGCCGGCGCGGCCGAGGCCGCCGGCTCGACGTCGATGCGGATCTCCTCGCGCACCAGGCGCTCGCACAGCTCCACCGCGCTGTCGGTGTCGGCGGCCGTGGCGACGACGCTGCCGAGGCGGTCCCAGTTGTCGTTCAGGGGACGTACGGTGTCCCCCGGGCGGACGGAGACCTGGGCGGCCAGCACGTCCGGCCGGGCGCGGACCGCGTCCACCCCCGACACGGCGGTGACGGTTCCCGGCTCGCGCAGCACGGCCCGCATCACGGCGGCCCCCTTCGGGGCCGGCGCCTCGGCGAGCGGCTCGACGAGCCCGAGCGGCCAGGCGGCCCCGTAGGCGATCATGTCGACGCCGTACGCGGCCTCGACGAGCTCCACGATGTTGTCCCCGCCCAGCCGGTTGTGGGACTCGATGACGACCGGGCCGCGCGAGGAGAGCCGGATCTCGGTGTGGCTGGGACCGTCCGTGACGCCCATGGCGGTCAGGAACTCCTCGACCGCGCCGGTCAGCCGCTCCCGGTCGGCGTCGGACAGCCGGGCGGGCACGGCGTGCCCGAGCTCGACGAAGTGCTCCTCAGCGGTCAGCTTCTCGGTGACGGCGACGACGACGTGGCGGCCGGCGAAGCTCAGGGCCTCGACGCTGAACTCGGGTCCGTCGATGTAGGACTCCATCAGGAAGCCGTCGACGGTGAACATGGTAGAACCGCGGTCGGTCCGGCCGCCGTCCAGCTCCCGGACGCGCGCCCACACCCGGTCCAGGTCGTCCGGGCCCTCGGCGCGCAGCAGACCGAACCCGGCGGTGGTGGACACCGGCTTGAGGATGAACGGGTAGCCGGCCCGCTCGCCGAAGGCGTCGAGCGACTCCCGGCCCTCCACCAGGGCGGCGTGGGGCACCGGCAGGCCCCGCTCGGCGAGGTGGCGGCGCATCAGCCACTTGTCGCGCATGCGGCGGCTCACCTCGTAGCGGTGGCCGTCGGTCAGCCCGAACAGGTCGCCCAGCCGGCTCGCCGGGTTCAGGCCGGGTTCGGTGAGCGAGACCACGGCGTCCACGCCGTAGACCGCGCGGGCCGCCTCGGCGAACGGCCGCACGACGTCCCAGTCGGTGTAGTCGACGACGAGCAGCACGTCGGCGGCGTGCGTCTGGTACTCGGTGACCTTGTCGGGGTGCTGGATCAGGACGATCTTGACGCCGAGCGCGGTGAAGCGCTCCACGTGGGCGTCGACGCCGCCGATCAGCAGGACGGTCTTGGCGTTGTTCACGAGAGGGATCCCTTCGGGGCGGCGAGCACGGCCTCGCGGACGTCCGCGCGCAGCAGCCCGCGGACGCGGGCGATGCGCTCGGCGGCCTCGGCGGGGGACTCGGCGTCGACGACGGCGTAGCCGTGGCGGGTGAACGAGCTGGTGGTGGGCGGCAGTTCGTCCCCGGGGGAGAAGGGGAGGTGCACCGCCTGGACGTAGGGCAGCGCGGCGACGGCGTCGAGGCCCTCCAGGGCCTCCAGCCGGCCGGCGGGGAAGAAGAAGAAGCCGACGGACGCGGTGTGCCGGGGGGTGGGCGGCTCGACCGGCTCCCCGGCGAGGGTGCGGAAGATCGCCGCCTCGATGTCGTAGTCGGAGGCCGTCTCGATGAGCAGCGGGATCCGGTCCCCGCCCAGCCGGGTCTGGGACTCGACGATCCGAGGGCCGCGCGGCGTGAGGATGACCTCGGTGTGCGCGGGACCGAAGCGGTAGCCGGCCAGGTCGAGCAGCCCGATCACGACCGCGTGGATCGCGGTCCGCTCGTCCTGCCCGAGCGGGGCCGGGTGGACGTGCGAGGTCTCGACGAAGAAGGGGGCGCCCGTGGTGTGCTTGGCCGTGATGCCGATGACGTGGTGCACGCCGTCGGCGGAGAGGGTCTCCACGCTGAACTCGGGTCCCTGGAGGTACTCCTCGACCAGGTACGGGCCGGCGAGACCGCCCTCCGTGACGCGCCGCGTCCACTCCTCCAGGTCCGCCGCGTCGCGGATCAGGGCGACACCTCGGCTTCCGGAGGCCCGGGCGGGCTTGACGACGACGGGCAGCGGCAGCCGGTCCGTGGCGGCCGCGACCTCCTCGACCGTGTCGGCGGACTCGGCGCGGACGACGGAGAGGCCGTGCCCGGCGAGGAGCGCGCGCATCGCGGCCTTGTCGTTGAGGACGGTGACGGCGGAGGCGGGGTTCGGGGAGACGCCGAGCGCCTCGGCCTCGGCGACGGTCGGGGGCATCGACTCCTCGGCGCCCAGGTGGAGGACGGTGCCGATGCCGTGCGCGCGCACCGTCTCGGCGATGAGCGCGCGCAGACCGGCCTCGTCGGAGAAGTCGGTCAGCAGCAGTTCCCGGGCGTGCTCGGCGACCTCGTCGAGGTACTCCTGCTCGCGCAGCGCCGGGTCCCAGATCGCCCAGACCTCGAAGCCCGCCTCGACGGCCTTGCGGACGAACTGGCTGTAGGGCATCACCATCAGCAGCCGCCTGGGTGCGCCGGTGGGGATCATGAAGGGCTCCATTCTGGTACCGACCGGTCTGAACGGGCGGGTGAAAGGTCCGCGCACGAAGGCGACTTCACGAAGAAGGGCCGACGGGGCGCCGACCGCTTCCGGCACGGGGGCGGGTCGGTATCGTTGCGTCAGATGTCGGGGGCGGGACTCGGTCGGGAGTGCTGCCCGTGTCCGGTCGGCGTCCACGGGAGCGGGCGCCGGTCGGTCAGTCCGTGCCGGCTCTGCGGAAGCGGGTGACGACACGTGCGCCCTGAATGCGGAGCACGTGTCCGAGCGCCTCGTGGTCGTCCAGGTCGCCCGAGTCCAGGGTGACCAGGGCCCGGGTGGCGCCCAGACCGCGCAGTTCGGCGAGGACGGCGGTGAGCAGGGCGAGGCCGATGCCGAGACCGCGGAAGGCGGGTGCGACACCGAGATCCAGGACGCGGCCCTCTCCGGCGGCGGTCCGGGCCAGTGCGTAGCCGACCGGGCGGCCGGACACCTCGAGCAGCAGCGTCACGCCGCCGGAATCGCGCAGTCGCCGCAGGCCCGCGCGGAAAGAGGCCGGATCCTCGGCCTTGGGACCCTTGGACAGGCTGCGCAGGTGCAGGGCGTGCAGGGTGCCCTCGTCCTCCGCGCCGGCCTGCCGGACGACTCCGCCGTCGGGAAGCAAGGGCGGCAGCAAAGGGACCGTCAGATCGATGTCGTACCGCCCCAGGGCGGCACTGCGGACGAACCCCGCCTCCTTCAGGACGGACGGGATCACCGAGTCGCCGTGCAGCACGCCGCCGACGGTGACGGCGTACGGCTTGCCGCGCTCGACGGAGAGCTCGTCGGCGCGGTCGAGCATCAGGCACAGCAGGGTGCGTGCCGCGCTCTCGCCGTGCCGACCCGGAAGGGAGGTCAGCGCGGCGTCGAGGACGTCTCCGCAGGGAGTCATCGCCGCCCAGGCGAGCACCTCGTCGCCGGGGCCGGTCAGGCACCAGCTGTTCTCTGCGCAAGCGGGACGGCTGGTCTCCAGAAGGACGTCCTCCCGGGTGCAGGTGGCCACTCCCGTGATGTTCTCCTCGTAGGAGCGCACCAGCCGGACCAGGCTGTCCAGCGGGAGGTCGGCCGGCCGCCGGATGGCGAGCTGTCCGTGCGGGGTCATGTCTCGTGCCCCCCTTTCCTGGGGGAGTCGGGTCCGGCGGTCGGGCCGGAGCGGTTCTCGTGTCGACGCCGGGTCGGCGGCGTCGGCCGTGGCCGAGTTCAGACGAGCGCGGGCGGGACATCCCCGCGGAGCGCCGGAAGCAGAAATCCGGAATCCAGAGCGACCGCGGAAGGGAATGCGCCGAAACGGAATTCTCTTCTCTCCACGGCGCTCCTCCTCTCTCACCGGCCGTCTGGATTCCGGCGCCGGTACGGGGGTGTCCCGACGTAGTCCTGGATGCTACTGGCCGTCCGTCCGGCGTCGTTCTCCGAGAATGCGCAGTGGATTCGACCGGGTCGGAAGAGAGCACGGACCGAGATGCGCGACGGCTTCGGTGCAAGAGACGCTGACCCCCGCGCCCGACGTACACGGGCAGGTGCAAGGGGGTACGCACATGCGCAGCGGCGTCACCGGGACAGGACTGGAGTCGGCGTTCCCGGACGGTTCCACGGACTGGCCGGAACCCCTTCCGAGATCGTTTCCCGTGGCGGCGGACGCTCTTGTTTCCGGGATTTTCGACGTGCTCCGGCGACACCGGCAGGAATTGCATTCCGTACTCACCCGAGTCGCCACCGCGCAGGCCGCCACCGACGAACAGTTCCGTTCCCTGCGCGCCCTCTCCGGAGCCCCCTGGGAACTGCTGCGGAACGTCCCGCGACGGCTCGGTCGGCTCGCGACCTTCCTGCCGTCCAACAATCTGCTGTACTCCTACATCCTGTTCGGTGTGATCCCGTCGCTCTACAGCGACGAGGTCCGCATCCGGCCGTCGGCCCGTGTCGCGCCCGCCGCCATGGCCGTGCACGAGATCCTCGGGCCGCACCTGCGCGACCTGGGCGGCGGACGGATCATCATGGCTCCCGTCTCGCAGCGTGATTTCCTCGCCGACTGCGTCCGTTCCGACGCCGTCGTCTTCACCGGCCGGCCGGACAACGGCGAAGCGGTCGCCGCCCGCCTGCCCGGCGACACCCTGCTGCTCACCTTCGGGTCCGGGCCCAACCCGGTGGTTGTCGGCCCCGAGGCCGACCCCGACGCCGTCTGCCGCGCCGTGCTCGACGCCCGGCTGTACAACTCGGGCCAGGACTGCCTGTGCACCGACATCGTCTTCGTCCACCGCTCGCTCGTCCGCGAGATCGTGCCCCGGCTCGCCGACGCGCTCGCCGAGGTCCGCGTCGGCGACCGCCGCGACCCCGCCACCCGGGTCGCGCCGCTCGTCTATCCCGACGCGGTGGAGGACGCGGCCGGATTCCTCTCGGCGCACCGCGAGTTCACGGTCCACGGCGGCCGGGTGGACGCGGCGCGACGCGTCGTCGAGCCCACGTTGCTCCACCTGCCGTGGCAGGACGCCTTCCACCCCCCGGAGTTCTTCTCCCCTGTCGTCCTCACCATGGAGTACGACGACCCCCGGCAGGTCGTCCGCTGGCTGCACTCCGCCGAGGAGACCGCCCGTGGCATGTACGTCTCGGTCTTCGGCGAGTCGGCCCTCGTCGGTACGACGCGCATCGCGACCAGCGTGGTCTGCGAGGAGCGCATCACGTTCGACGTGGAGGACGGCAACCGGCCGTTCGGCGGCTACGGGCCACGGGCGGGCAGCGTGCGCCGCGGCGGTACCGTCGCCGGTCGCCCCCTGCTGCTGTCCGCCGAGGCCGGCGTGCGGGCACGGCCGTGAAGGCCGTCCCCGGCCCGGTCACCTCTCGCCACAGCGCCGTCCCGCGCGCATCCGCCCCTTCCCGTTCCCACGATCCCGTCGAGGAGCATCAGTCGTGAGCGTGACCATCGAGAACCATCCCTGGCGCGTCGCCGCCGGGACCCTTGCGGACGCCGGATGCGACGTCGTCATCGGGCTGCCCTCCGACGAGCCCGGTCTGATGGACGCCGCGGAGGCCGTGCCCGGCCTGCGCGTCATCGGCGTGCGGGACCAGCGGGCGGGAGCCTGCGCGGCGATCGGGCACGCCGCCGTCTCCGGGCGGCCCGCCGTCCTCGCCGTCAACTCCGGACCGAGCTTCGCCAACGCCCTCACCGGCCTCCTGGAGGCGTCCTCGCTGGGCGCCCCGGTCGTGGTCGTCACCACCCGCGTCCCCGCCCTCGGCATCGGCCGGGGCGGTTTTCAGCACACCGACCAGGCGGCCATGGCCGCGCCGCTGACCAAGTGGAGCTTCCTCGTGGAGGACCCGCGCCAGCTGATCTGGGCGCTGCGCCGTGCCGTCCACCTCGCGGTCAACGGCGCTCCCGGCGTGGTGCTGGTGGAGATCGCCGACGAGGTGCTGCGGGCCCCCGCCCCCGAGCCGCGGCCCGCCCCGCCGGTGCGGCGGCTGAGGTTCGCCGCCGACGCCAAGGAGGTGCGCCGGGCCGCCGCACTGCTCGCGGCGGCCCGGCTGCCGGTGGTCGTCGCGGGCGGCGGCTGCAAGCCCGCGGGCGCCGGGCCCGCGGTACGGCGCCTGGCGGAGCTGCTGGCCGCCCCCGTCTTCACCACCGCCGCCGGCCGGGGCGTCCTCGACGAGGAGCACCCGCTGGCCTGCGGCCTGGTCGGCCTCTACACCACGCCTCCGGCGGACCGCCTGCTCGCCGACGCCGACGTGGTGCTCGTGCTCGGCTCCCGCCTGGAGGAGACCGCCCGCATGGGATGGGAGAGCCTGGAGGACAAGACCCTCGTGCACGTCGACGTCGACCCGGCCGTCTTCCTCACCGTCCTGGAACCCGAAGTCGCGCTGCTCGGCGACGCCGCCGTGGTGGCCGGCCAGCTCGCCGACGCCCTGGAGGCCGGCCCTCCGGCGAAGACCGCGGCCACCGCGATCCGCCGGGCCGCCGTCACCGCCGTACGCGAGGAAACGCGTGCCTGCCACACCACCGCCGTGACGGACGGCCCGGAGCTGACCGTGTCCGAGGCGCTGCGGCTGCTCCAGGAATCGGTGACCCGTGACGCCACCCTCGTCCAGGAGAACGGGCTGCACGACATGTGGGGCTACCACCACCCCGTGGTGTCCGTCGGCGACCGGGCCCGGGTGATCACCCCCGGCGAGCAGACCATGGTGGGCTTCGGCCTCCCGGCGGCTGTGGGCGCCGGGCTCGCCGACCGGTCCCGGCGCACCGTCCTCGTCTGCGGCGACGGCGCGTTCGAGATGGGTCTTGCCGCACTGCCTACCGCCGCCGAGCTCGGCCTCGGCCTGACCGTCCTGGTCCTGGACAACCGGGGCTACGGCTGGCCCCGCTTCGTACGCGCCGGGGAACAGGCGCCCGACACCCTCACCCGCTTCACCACGCCCTCGCACACCGACGCGGCCGTCCGCGCGCTCGGCGGTCACACCGTGCGGTGCACCACCGCCGCCGAACTCGCCGCAGCCCTCGACGAGGCGGCCAAGGCCCATGCCGAGGGCCGCACCACCGTCATCACGGTGCCGGTCCGCGACACCGACGTCCCCGTGGGCGTGCGCCGCGTCTTCGACACCGCCCCGCACGCCGAGGCCGCCGCATGAGCCCCCGACAGCCGCTGCTGACGGTCGACGGCGAACACGTCCCGCCCGGCCGGCTGGCCCGACTCGTCACCCGCACCACCGGGGAACTCGCCGCGGCGGGCGCCGGACCCGGACGCGCCGCGGCCCTCGCCTCCGACCACCCGCTGACCGCCGTCGTCACCGCGCTCGCCGCCGAGGCCGTCGACGCGCCCCTGCTGCTCGACGGTGCGGCCCCCGCACGCCACATCGCCCCGGCAGCCGTCGTCCACTCCACCGGTTCCGGAGAGCCCGTCGTCGTCGCGGCCGCGCACCCGCTCAGCGTCCCCGAGGAGACCGCCGCCGTCTTCTGGACCTCGGGCAGCTCCGGCGACCCCAAGGCCGTCGCCGTCTCCGCTGCCGCCCTCGCCCACCAGGCCCGCGCCACCGCCGCCCGTATGCGGGTCACGGCCGACGACCGGCTGCTGCTCCCGCTGCCGCTGCGCCACGCCTACGGCTACAGCGTGCTGCGGGTGTGGCGGGCGACCGGCGCCCACCTGTACGCCGAGTCGGGCTTCCACCTGCGCGGTGTCCTGGCCCGGCTCGCGACAGGGGGCATCACCTCCCTCGACGGCGTGCCCAGCATGTACCGGATGCTCACCGCCGAGGCCGTCAAGGACCCCGCCACCGCCCTGCTGCTCGCCGGCCTGCGGATCCGCGGCTGCGGCGGCGACGTCCTCACCCCCGCCCTGTACGACGACTTCCTCGCGGCCACCGGCACACCCCTGCACGACGGCTACGGACTCAGCGAGGCAGGACCCAACGTCGCTCTCAACGCCCCCGACGACCTGCGCCGCGGCACCGTCGGGCGCCTCCTGGACGGCGTACGGGCCCGTCTGGCCGGGCCGGGCCGCGAGATCCAGATCGCGAGCCCGAGCCTGATGCTCGGCTACCTCGACCCGGTCACCGGCGGCCTCGACCGCACGGCGTTCACCGCCGATGGCTGGCTGTGCACCGGTGACACCGGCGCGGTCACCGCGGACGGCTGGCTCACCGTCGGCGGCCGGGTCAAGGAGGTCCTCGTCGTCCACGGCGAGACCGTCGCCCCCACGGTCGTGGAAGACGCCGTACGGGCCGCGGACGGAGTCGTGGACGCCGCGGTCGTCGGCGTCCGCCGCGGCGACCGCGGCGACACCGTCTGGGCCTTCGTGGAGAGCTCCGACGACGACCGGACCGCCGTGGCCGGCCGCGTCGCCGAGGCATGCCGACGCCTTCCCCCGCACGCCCGCCCCCGTACCGTCCACGTCCTCGCCGCCCTCCCCCGTACGGGGAGCGGCAAGTGCGACCGGGTCCGTCTCCGGGCCTGGGCCTCCGATTCGGCGGCGGCATGACGACACGTAGGCGATCGGGCACGCCTGCCGTGCCGACGGCCGTCCCCGGGGCCTGGATGGCCCTGGCCGCGCCCGCCGTACTCGCGGCGCCCGCCGCCGTGGTCGTGTCGGCGGCGTGGGTCGCGGCGGCCTCGCCCGCCGGACCGCCCGCGCTCGCCGCGAACGCCCTCACGGGCGACTCTGCCGGGTGAGCCCCGCCACGGGCCGACGGACGGCGTCCTTCGACCGACCGCCCACCGGGTGACGACGTCACCCGGTGGGCGCCGTCGCCGCACCCGGCCCCCCTCAGGGGGTGTCGGCCCCCTGAGGGGCGGATGCGGCGACGGCCAGGACCTCGGCGACCGTCTCCGGCTCGAAGTTGACGGCGCTGGACCAGCCGCCGATGGTCAGCCGGAACCACACCGAGCTGGTGATCACACCGTCAGGGTGCTGGTCCTCCACAACCTCGTCACCCGGCGACCACCCCTCGGCCCGGTATGCGACGGACGCGTCCGGCATCAGCAGACGGACGACCGGACTGTCCAGGGACGGTCCGGAACGGACGTTTGCGTCACGCCACACGGGCCCGAGCCGGGCGGGCATGACGTGGTATTCAGAGGATGAGGACATAGGAACCACTCCTTGCCGCCGCGCTTCCACGCGCGGTGTGTTCGACTTTCTGCCTGCAACGACGGAATCCGTGCCGCACGGATCAGGCGACGGCACCCAGGACGTTCGCCACGGCGCCGTCGCGGGCACCGCCCAGCCAGACCACCTGGGTCACCATCTCGATCAGCCGCGCCGCGTCGGGCCCGGGCTCGTCGGCGACGGAAGGCCGCGGCGGCACCTGGGAGACGGCGGCGCCCACGGGCGTCGGCCAGCCTCGCAGCGCGTGGCCTATGGTGCGCAGCGTGGTCAGTGTCGAGACCGCGCCCTGCGCGCCCGAGCCGACCGCGACCGTGCCGATGGCGCGTCCCTCCAGGTACGGCACCGGCCCGCCGATGTCGTTGACGTAGTCGAGGGCGTTCTTCAGCAGCCCCGAAACGGTGGCGTGGTACGTCGGCGACACGAGGATCACGCCGTCGGCGGCGCGCAGTTCACCGAGGAAGCCGGCCACGGCCGCGTGCGACCCGGCCAGTCCGGGCCGGTAGGCGGGGAAGTCGATCTCCGCGCCGGTGAAGACACGGGCCGACGCGCCCTGTTCGGCGCACCGCTGGGCACACCATTCGGCCACCTGGTCGCAGGTGGACCCCATGCGCAGCGAGCCGCTGATCAGGACGATGTGCGGTGCCATGGCGGTGGTCTCCTTCTTCGTACGGACGGTGGTCATCAGGGTGGGTGCGGCGCCCCGTTCCGGGCGACGGGACCGCGTCCGGGGTCGCCAGCCGAGGACGTCGACGACGTCGGCGTCCTTGCGCCCGGCGGACCGGATGTGGGCGTTGCGCCGCTCCTCGCCCTCCTGGTCGGCCCCCTGGTCGAGCGAGCCCTGACGGCGCGAGGCCAGGACCACGGCCGCGGCCCGGTCGACGCGCTCGCGGGCGTAGGCGGCGAGGGCGTCGGGCACCTCGTCCTCCGAGGCGAGCGCATCGACGAGCACGGCGGCGTCCTCCAACGCGATGTTGGCACCCTGTCCGAGGGCCGGGACCATCGGGTGCGCCGCGTCGCCGAGGAGCGCCACCCGGCCGTCCACCCAGCGCGAGGTGGGCTCGCGGTCGTGGATGTCGGTGACGACGATGTCCTCCGGATCCGCGTCGCGCACCAGGTCGACGATGGGCGGGTGCCAGCCCTCCAGGGCGTCGAGCAGGGCCAGCCGGGCGCCGGCGGCACCCTTGGCGGGCCACTCCCCGGCCGGCGAGGTGATCTTGGCGGTCCAGTACAGGGTGTCCCCGCCGACCGGGGCGACGAACAGTTGGACGCCGCGCCCGTTGACGACGTACCCGTGTTGCCCGAGGACGGAGCCGGTGGTCCGCCCGCGGACCGAGGTGTAGCCCTGGTAGAGCGGCGGTTCGCCGCCCAGCATCCGGGCCCGGACCGCCGAGTGGATGCCGTCGGCGCCGATCAGCGCATCGCAGTCGACGACGTCCCCGTCGGACAGCGTCACTGCGACGTGCCCGGGGTGCCCGGTGTAGTCCGTGACGGCGGTCGCCAGGCGGACGGCCGCCCCGGCCTTGAGCGCCTCGTCGAGCAGCAGCCGGTACAGGGCGGAGCGCAGGACGGGGATCTGGGGCTCGCCCAGGATGTCGGCGGCGGCGCCGATCGGCTCCTCCGCGAGCACGGTGCCGGACGCGTCCATCAGCACCCGCACCTCGTCGCGCCGGGTGACGTGCCCGACGGCCCGCAGCCGGGCGCCGATGCGCGCGCCCAGGGCGTCGGCCGCCCGCACCCCGTTCGGGTAGAGCACGAGGCCGGAGCCGCCGGCGCTGATCCGCTTCGCCCGTTCGACGACGGTGACGTCGAGACCGCGCGCGGCCATGCCCGCGGCAGCCGCGAGCCCGCCGATCCCGCCGCCCGCCACCACGACGGACCATCTTCTGGCCATGTCATCCCTCCCGGGCGGCGAGCGCCGCCGTCTGTGTGCCGTCCGCGGAAGTCCTGTCCCCGGAGGTTCCGGCCGCGGCCCTCAGCAGACGGCCGTCGTACGCGCCGAAGGCGCCCGAGGCGGCGTCCCACACCGTGCGGCCGGCCCGCAGGGTGCGCTCGACACGGCCGGTGAACGTCCAGCCCTCGTAGGCCGACCAGCCGCACTTGCTCTCCACGTCGTGCGCCGACAGCATCCAGGAGGTGTCGGGCGCGAAGACGACCAGATCGGCGTCGGCGCCCGTCTCGATCCGCCCCTTGCCCGGAAGCCGGAACAGCTCGGCCGGCGCCTGCGACAGATGCCGCACCAGACGGGTCACGGCGACGTCCGGATCCTCGTCGGGCCACCTGCGGCGCATTCCGGTCCACACGGCGACGGCCAGCTCCTGCACGCCGGGCAGCCCCGGCGGCGAGGCGGCGACCGAACGCGTCTTCTCGGCGACGGTGTGCGGCGCGTGATCGCTGCCGAGCGTGGCGAGCTGCCCGCCCGCCAGCGCCCGCCACAGGCGGTCCTGGTCCGCCTGCCCCCGGATCGACGGCGACAGCCGCGTGCGGGCGCCGAGGCGGGAGGTGTCCTCGTCGGTGAACGACAGGTGGTGGCCGGTGACCTCGAAGGTCACCGGGTATCCGGCGGCCTGCGCCGCGCACACCAGGTCGGCCTCCTCGGCGCTCGACAGGTGCAGGACGTGGGCCCGCGTGCCGTACCGCCGCACCAGCTCGATCACCTTGGCGACGGCGACGATGCCGCCGGTGCGCGGACGCCGCCGCTCGTACTCCAGATAGCTGCCCGGCTCCCCCCACCAGGCGTCGAGGAGCGCGAACAGCCCGTCGTCCTCGGCGTGCAGGACGAGCTGCACCCCTCCCTCGGCCGCGGCGGCGAACGCCTTCTCCAGCACCGCCGGATCGCGCACGACGGTGGGCGCCGTGTGGTGGCCGGCCATGAACACCTTGGCGCTGGTCGCCACCGCCGGGTCGAGGTCCGCGAGGATCTCGGGGCGCGCCGGGTCCAGACCGATGTGGAACCGCAGGTCCACCAGCGAACGCCCCTCCACGAGGCGGGCCTTGTCGGACACCGCCTCCGGATCCAGCGTCGGGGGCACCGTGTTCGGCATGTCCAGCACGGTGGTGACGCCGCCGCGGACAGCCGCCCGGCTGCCGTGCTCCCAGTCCTCCTTGTACGTCAGGCCGGGCGTGCGGAAGTGCACGTGCGAGTCGATGAGCCCGGGCAGCACGTAGTGGTCGCCGGCGTCGACGCGCTCCGCCGACGCCGGCGCCGTGTCGGTGTCGACGACGTCGGTGATCCGCCCGCCGGAGACGAGCACGTGGCCCGGGCGCACGCCCTGCGGCGTCACCAGCCTGCGGCCGCTGACCACGAGGTCGGGCACGGGGGTCAGCCGGTCCATGTCGCCGCCACCAGGTCCCGGCACAGGTCGTTGGTCGGCCCCATGAACGCGATGCCGCGCGCGTCGGCGAGCAGCCGCCCGATCCGGGAGCCCTCGCGGTACCCGGCCGAGCCGAGCATCCGCGCGACGTCGAGGCAGACCTCCTCGGCGGCCACGCTCGCGTGGAGCTTGCTGTGCAGCGTGGTCAGACCCGGGTCGGCCGAGGTCCGCGCGCCGGCCCGGGCCACGACGGCCCGTGCCGTCTCGACGCGGGTCGCCAGGTCCACCAGCCGGTGGCGCACGCCCGGCAGGTCCAGCAGGCCGTGCGCCCGCACATGACCGACCGCCAGGTCGAACGCGGCCTGGGCGATGCCCACGGACACCGTGCCGAGGCTGGCGCCCGACTCCCGGACCCCCGCGATGACCGACGCGGCCCCGCCGGCCGGACCGAGCCGGTCCGCGTCCGTGACGACGCAGTCGTGCAGGGCGATCAGCCCGGTCGCCGAGCCGCGCATGCCGGCCAGGTCCAGGCCGAGGTCCGGCACGATCCCGGGATTGTCGGCCTCGACCAGGAAGAACGTCTGGCCGTCCGCCCCGTAGCCCGTCCCGGTGTCGGCCGGACGCGCCGTCTGCACCAGGACCAGGTAGAGGTCGGCGACCCCGGCCCCGGTCGTGAACGTCTTCGAACCGTTCAGCAGCCAGCGGCCGTCCGCGAGCCGCTCGCCGCCGCTGGCCAGGTTCCGCTTGGCCGCCCCGGCCCCGGTCTCGCTCCACGCGGAGGCCGCGAGCCACGTGCCGTCGGCCAGCCGCGGCAGCCACCGCTCCCGCTGCTCCTCGGTGCCCCACTCGGAGATCCGGGCGCTCACGGCGAAGTGCTGGAAGGCGATGATCGCCACCGACGGGTCGACCTGGGCGATCTCCTCGACGACGCGGTTGACCGCCACGGCGTCCCCGCCCGCGCCACCGTGGCGGACCGGAACGGCCGTACCGAGCAGACCGCTCGCGCGCAGCGCCGCCAGCACCTCACGGTCCGGCTCGCCGGCGTGGTCGGTCTTGCCGGCGGATTCGGACAGCCGGGCGCGCAGCCCGGCCGTCAGCAGCGGCCTCATGCCGCCCCCGACAGCGCCAGACATTGGGCGACCTCCTCGAATTGCAGATGGCTCAGGGGTGCCAGGACGAACGACCCCTGGAAGGTGACGTGCTTGCGCGCGACGGTCGCCCACAGCAGGGCGCCCTCGTCTCCGGCGTTCCCGGGGACCGTGGTCACCGCGGTGACGGCCGTCCGTCCGCCGGGAGTGACGATGTCGGTCGGGCCGGTGTCGGCGCTGTTCTCGCGGGCGATGCTCCAGGGCACGGTCCCGGGGATCCGCACCGCGGTGCCGAGGCAGACGACACCGGTCAGGGCGATCGACGGATGCCAGCGCGGCACGGTCACGGCGCGGGCCGCGAGGCCGCCGTCCTCGGACGGCAGCACGGCCGCGATCTTGGGGAAGGCGCCGCCGCGGGGCCAGCCGAGACGGTCGGCGGCGGCGCCCCGGATCGCCTCGAGACGACCGAGCAGCTCGTCGCCCGCGGCGAACAGGGCGCCCTGGTCGGGCACTCCGAGGGTGCGCGCGTCCACGAACGCGTACGCGTTGGCGCTGTTGACGAGCGAGACCTCCACCCGCTCGCCGCCGGCCTCCAGCGCGGTGCGCGGCCGGCCGGCGGGCAGCATGCGACCGAAGGGAACCGGGGACGGCTGGACGAAGGTGACGGTGAAACCGACCCCGTCCCGCTCGACCCGGTCGACCTCGCACACCACGCTGTCCCCGTTGTTGAGGACCTGGACGCGGATCCGCGCCCCCGGCACCAGCCGGGGCAGCATCCCCGAACGCGAGGCGGCCACCACCGCCGACAGGATCGAGTGACCGCACGAGCCGCGCAGGTCGAACCGGTCCGGGGCTCCCGGGAGCGCCTGCACGAAGCGGTAGTCGAGGTCGAACATCGGATGCGCGGACGGCTCGACCAGCGCGATCTTCAGCACGTGCGCCCCGCCCGCGTCGGCCAGGTAGCGGCGGGCCTCCGCGAGGTGCGCGAGCAGCGCCTCCTCGTCGCGCGGGAGCCGCCCTGCGTCCAGGACGAACGTCGGGCAGGGGCTGCCCGACGCGTACGCGAGGTGCCCGATCACGCCGCCACCGCCAGCGGTCTCGTGGCGCCCGGCGGCGTCCCGGTCGCGTCGAGGCGCCGCACGGAGTGCCGGAACTGCTCCTGCCACACCTCGTGCACCAGCAGGGCCCACAGGGCCAGCGACGTGGTGTCGTCGGGCCGGTCGGCCTGCGCGGCGAACAGGGCGTCGACGGCCCGCCCGTCCAGCCGCCCGTCGGCCGCGACCCGCCCCGGCGCCAGCAGGTCCCGGGCGTACTCCCACAAGGAGGTGCCGGGCCGCAGCATCGCCGTCACCGGCAGCGTGAACGGCTGCTTGGGACGGGACAGCACCCGCTCCGGCAGCAGCCCGGCCGCCGCCGCGTAGAGGGTCCGCTTGACCTGCCCGCCCTGGATCCGCTGGTGGTCGGCGAGCGCCCGCCCCAGGGCCACCACCGACCGCTGGCAGAAGGGCACCCGGGCCTCCACCGAGGAGGCCATGCTCAGGTGGTCGACGCGGCGCAGGTGGTACGCGGGCAGGCGCTGCTCCAGCTCGAACCGGGTGATGCGGTCGAGGACCGTGCCGGGGCCGTGGAGCAGATCGTCCCGGGCCGCCGCGGGCAGCGCCGGATCCGCGGCGACATGGGCCCGGTACGCCTCGGTGTACAGCCCGTTCCGCAGGGCCGCCGGCGCCGCGGACAGGGCGTCCAGATAGCCCTCCGACCAGTCCTCGCCCGCGGCGGCGCGCTCGGCCGCGACCCGCATCCGCTCGTAGCCGCCGAACACCTCGTCGGCGGCGTCGCCCGTGAGGGCGACCGTGAAGCCCGCGTCGCGGACCGCCCGGAACAGGGCGAACGTGCTGAGCGCGATCGGGTCGGCGTTCGGCTGGCCCAGGTGCCACACCGTGTCCTCGAGGAGCGCGGGGAAGTCCGCCGGGTCGATCTCCACCTGGTGGTGCGTCGCCCCGGCGCGCTCGGCGACCTCACGGGCGAAGTGCCGCTCGTCGAACGGCCAGGCGCCCCGGTAGGCGATGTTGAACGTGTGCACCGGGCCCCGTTCGGCCGCGAGCGCCGTGACCAGACTGGAGTCCAGGCCGCCCGAGGTGATCAGGGCCACCGGGACGTCCGCCACGAGCAGCCGGCCCACCTCGGAGCGCAGCGCGTGCCGCACCCGCCGCGCCGCGCTGAACCCGTCGCCGGCCTGCGCGGCGGGCAGATCCGCCGCCCGCCGCCGGACACGCGGGATGCCGCCCAGCTCGCACACCCAGGTCGTGCCCGGCTCCAGCACCTCCACGTCCTCGTACACGGTCCGCGTGCCGAACGGGGTACGGGTCGCCAGGTACGCGTCCAGGGCGGACTCCCGCACCCGGCCGCCGATCCCGCCGAACCCCAGCAGCGCCGGCAGTTCGGAGGAGAACCGCAGGGAACGGTCGGCCGCGTCCCACCGGTGGTACAGCGGCTTCATCCCGATGTGGTCGGTGGCAAGGAGCAGCCGGGGCACCTCGCCGCGCGAGTCGACGAGCGCCAGCGCGTACATGCCGTCGAGGTGCTCGGTGAACTCCTCGCCGTACTCCAGGTACAGGGCCGGCAGCACGGAGCCGTCGCAGCGGTCGGGCAGCGAGTGCCCCCGCGCCTCCAGCCGGCGGCGCAGCTCCTCGTGGTTGTAGATCTCCCCGTTGAACACGACCTGCACCGGCCCGCCCCGGCCGTACGGCTGCTCGCCGCCGTCCAGGTCGACGACCGCGAGCCTGTTGTTGCCCAGGCCCCAGTCGGGCGCCTGGGACAGGCCCGTCGCGTCCGGGCCTCCGTGCCGCTGGAGGGCGGCGACGGTCCGCATCTCGTGCGGCGTCGCCACCGTGTTGAAGTAGCCGAAGATCCGGCACATGGCTGCCTGTCTTTCGTGAGGAGGCGACGGATCAGCGGGCCGTCGACAGATAGCGCTCCCCGCTGTCGGGGAAGACGGTGACGACCGTGGCGCCCGCCCAACGCGGGTCGGAGGCCACGGCGCGGCTCGCCCAGGCGGCGGCTCCCGAGGAGACGCCGACGGTGAGGCCGGTGGCCCGGGTGATCTCCCGGGAGGTGACGGCCGCGGCCTCGTCCGGGACCGCGACGACCTCGTCCACGAGGGAGAGGTCGGTGATGTCCGAGACGTAGCCGGCGCCGATGCCGGGGATGCCGTGCGGGCCGGGCTCGCCCCCGGACATCACGGCGCTGCGGGCCGGTTCGACGGCCACCACGTGCAGGGCGGTGCGTTCCTTCAGATAGCGGGCCGTGCCCGTCAGCGTGCCGCCGGTGCCGACCCCGCACACCAGGACGTCGACGCGGCCCCCCGTGGCCTCCCAGATCTCCGGGCCCGTGGTCTCGTAGTGCGCCCGTACGTTGGCCGGGTTGCGGTCCTGGTGCGGCACCCACGAGCCGGGCAGGGTGCGCTGGAGCTCCTCCGCGTACGCCCACGCGGCCATCAGACCGTCCTGATGCGGCACGAGGTGGACCTCGGCGCCCAGCTCCCGGAGGATCAGGCGGCGTTCCTCGGTGGCGTTGTCGGGCATCACGATGACGCACCGGTGGCCGCGGCGGGCGCACAGCGCGGCCAGCGAGATGCCGGTGCTGCCGGAGGAGCACTCGATGACCGTGCCCCCCGTCGGCGGGAGCAGCCCCGCCTCCTCCGCGGCCCGCACCATGAACAGCGCGGCCCGGTCCTTCACGCTGGAGAGCGGATTGGCCATCTCCACCTTGGCGAGCAGCCGCACCGAGCCGGGCAGTCCCGGCAGCGGGACCTCCAGCAGCGGCGTGCGCCCCACCAGGTCCTCCAGCGACCGGGCCGGCGGCGCCACGGCGGCGCCCCCGGGCCGGGTGCTCAGGTCTGTCGTCACGGTTCCCCTCCTCGTCCGGTGCCCGTTCAGGCCGGGCCGGAGCCCCGGGCCGCCGACAGATGCGCGGCGGCGGCCTGCTGCAGGTGGGTGATGTCGCTGGAGACGGTGGCGAAGGTGAACCCCTCGGCGAGCCGCTTGGCGGCGCCCTCCCCGTCCAGGACGTGGATGCCGCAGGCGATGCCGTGGCGGCGGGCCGTCTCCGTGATCCGGACCAGCGCGGCTTCCAGCGCGTCGGCGGCGGCCGGGTCGCCGAACCAGCGGGCCCCGAGCGCGGCCGACAGGTCGGCGGGCCCGACGTACACCGCGTCGAGGCCCTCCGTCGCGCAGATGGCCTCCAGGTCGTCGAGCGCGGCCGCCGTCTCGATCATCACGATGCACGCCACCCGGTCGTCGATCTCGGCGGGCACGGAGCCCAGGCGCAGCTCGGCCCGGACGGGCCCGCCGAGGCTGCGCGTCCCCGCCGGGTGGTGCCGGCAGGCCCGTACCGCGGTCCGTGCCTGCTCGGCGCTCTCGACCATCGGGACGACGACGCCGCGCGCTCCGGTGTCGAGCGCGATGCCGATCGCGACCGGGTCCGGCGCGGGCACCCGGATGATCCCGGCGGAGCGGCCGCGGGCGTCCACCGCCAGCATCGCCGCCTGCCAGCCGGGCTGGTGCAGCACGCCGTGCTGGCCGTCCACGCCGATGTAGTCGTAGCCGAGTCCGGCGATCCGCTCGGTGCCGGCCGGGTTGTCCAGGGCGATCCAGTAGCCGACGAGGCGCTCGCGGCCGCGCAGCCGCGCGGCGAACGCGTCCGGGCCGTGGGACGGGGAGGCCTCCACGCTCACTCGCCGGCCTTCAGCGCGTAGCTCCGCTTGCCGTCGAGGCCGACGGGCACGTCGCCGGTGATGGACACCCGGTGCAGCACCCGCTGGTGCCGCCCGTAGTCGTTGACCGCGTAGTGCTGGGTGTTGCGGTTGTCGAAGACGAGGACGTCGCCGGGCCGCCAGGTCCAGCGCGCGGTGTTCTCCGGCCGCCGCACGTACGACTGGAGCACGTCGATGATCGGCCGGGACTCGCGCGGCTCCATGCCCACCAGCCACTGCGCGAAGCCGCCGAGGAACAGGCTCGGTTCGCCGGACTCCGGGTGCACCCGCACCACGGGGTGGGCGGCCTCGAACCGGCGGGCCAGGAACGCCGCGCGCACCTTGTCCCCGCGCTCGGTCCCCAGCCGCGGCTGCTCCGCGTGGTTGGTGTGCACGGCCCAGAGCCGGTCGGCCACCTCGCGCAGTTCGGCCGGCAGGTCCTTGTAGCCGGCGGCCGCGTTCGCGACCATCGTGTCCCCGCCGTACGGGGGCAGCACCACGCTGCGCAGGGTCGTGCCCAGCGACGGGGCGGTGGTGAAGCTGATGTCGGTGTGCCAGTGGTCGGCACGCTGGTCCTCGCCGTCGACCGGGATGACCTGGGGGGTGCCGTCGACCGTCCGCATCATCGGGTGCGTCTGGGTGAGCGGGCCGAACCGGGCGGCGAAGGCGAGCTGGTGCTCGTCGCTGATGTCCTGGTCCCGGAAGAACAGGACCTTGTGCTCCAGGAACGCGGCGTGGATCTGCCCGAAGACGGAATCCGACAACTCGGTGGAGAGGTCGATGCCCGTCACCTCCGCGCCGATCTTTCCGCCGATCCTGCGTATGTCGAAGAGGGACACCGGCATTCCTTCCGAACCTGTCAGGAGACCTGTGCTCCCGTGCTGGGATGGCCGCGCGGGCATCGGGCGCGATACGCCGTCCCGGCACGGGAGTAGAACCCGGCGGTCGGACGGGACCGGCCGGGCAGGACGGCGCCGATCACATCACGGGCCGGAAATCGGCGGCAACAGGACGCGGAATTGCGAAGCGACTTCACCAACTCGCTCCCGTCGCACGGGAAAAGGAGCCGGGAAACCGGCCGACTTGTTCAAGTCGTTCTTCTCCGGCGGTCCCCGCTTGCCTGCCCTCCGGCGTTCCGGGGATTCTCGGACCGCCGCGCTCGCGCCCTTGAACCGTCATCTGCAGAAAAGGACCGCCGACATGCCGGTGATCACCGTCAACTGGTGGCAGGGCAATGACAGAGGAGCCCGGAGGG
This sequence comes from Streptomyces sp. NK15101, assembly GCF_020400725.1. Classification (GTDB taxonomy): domain Bacteria; phylum Actinomycetota; class Actinomycetes; order Streptomycetales; family Streptomycetaceae; genus Streptomyces. The sequence continues at coordinate 110,451 of NZ_JAINVG010000017.1, forward strand.
AGCTGGTGGCGGGCATCACCGATGTCGTCACCCGGGTCTCCGGGTGCCCGGACGACGCCGTCACCGTCATCGTCCGTGACGTGGCCCCGGACCACTGGGGCAGGGGCGGTCGCCTCGTCGACGAACCCCGCTCCCCGCGGGGCCTGCAATGACACTGGGCTCCCTGCATCCGAACATCAGGCTGCGGATCGTCGTCGGCTTCGTCCAGCGGCTGCTGTCCGTCATGCTCATGCCGCTCCTCGTCATCCACCTGGCGAACCTGTACGGTCCCGCCGTCGCCGGTGTCCTGACCGTCTGCGTCGCGGCGGCCGGCATCGCCTCCAACTTCCTCGGCGGACACTTCGCCGACGTGTACGGCCGCCGCCCCGTCATGGTGGCGGGCGAGCTGGGTGCCACCCTCACCTTCGGCCTGCTCGCCCTGGCGAACTCGCCCTGGTGGACGTCCGGCGTCGCCACCTTCGCCCTGTTTCTGCTCAACACCTGCTGCTCGCAGCTGGCCACCCCGGCCGCCGACGCGATGATGGTCGACGTCTCCACCCCCGAGAACCGCCCGCTCGTCTACACGATCAACTACTGGTCGATCAACCTCGCCTTCACCGCGGGCGCGCTCCTCGGCGGCTTCCTCTACGACGGCCACTTCCTCCAGCTGTTGACCGGCGCGGCCGCGCTGTGCCTGCTGACCACGGCGGTGATGTGGCGCTGGATCAGCGAGACCGCCCCGACCAGCGGCAAGGCGGCCGCGACCGGGCTTGCCGCGATGCTGCGCGGCTACCTCGCCGTCGCCCGGGACCGGGTCTTCCTCCGCCAGCTGGTCGCGGCCGCGCTGATCGCGGCCGTCGAGATGCAGATCGGCTACTACATCGCCGTCCGCCTCGCCCGTGAGTTCCCGGAGCAGACGCTCCTGGCCGTGGGCGACTGGAGCGTCAACGTCGACGGCGTCGCGATCCTCGGCGTCCTGCGGGCCGTCAACGCGGCCCTGGTCGTCGCCCTCATCCTCGTCGCCAAGACGCTGCTGGCGCGCGTGTCCGAGCGCGTCAGGCTGTACGGCGGCATCGCGGTCTTCACCGTCGGCTACATGGTCTGGGCCGTGAGCGACGTGGGCTGGATCCTCATCGCCGCCGCGGTCCTGCTCACCTTCGGCGAGATCGCCAGCGTCCCGGTGCGGCAGGCGCTGCTGGCCGACCTGATCGACGCCGAGGCCCGCACCAAGTACATGGCGGCGTACGCGCTCAACGCCCGGATCGGCCTGCTCGTCGCCGCCCTGTGCGTCACCCTGGGCGCGTTCGTCCCCTCCCTCGCCATGGGGCTGCTGTACGGGACGGCCGGGCTCGCCGCGATCCTCCTCTACCGGTCCCTGCTCGCCGTCCGCGCCGTCCGTGAGGCCGAGAAGGTCACCGTCCCGGTGGCGTGAGGTGACCAAGCAGCACCGGATCCGCGGCACCTTCCGTGACTCGGCCAAGTCCGCTTGCCGGGCGGGAGCGGTCGCGGATCTGATGCACCCCATGACGAAACGGCTGTTCACCTCGGAGTCGGTGACCGAGGGCCACCCGGACAAGATCGCCGACCAGATCAGCGACGCCATCCTCGACGCGCTGCTGGACAAGGACCCGGCGGCCCGCGTGGCCGTCGAGACGCTGATCACCACCGGTCAGGTCCACGTCGCGGGCGAGGTCACCACGTCCGCGTACGCGCCGATCGCCCAGCTGGTGCGGG
>NZ_JAINVG010000170.1 GCF_020400725.1 Streptomyces sp. NK15101
TGACGCACAGTCCCGGGTGTCGACCGGTCGTCGCCCCGCCGTACCGTCCGACCCCCGTCGCCTTGTGCCCGGGTCGAGCGGCCGGCGGACGGAGGCCCGGAGTCGAGCGGACGGTCACGCAGCCGCTCGTGACGAGCACGGCCAGGACGTGTCCGGTCGATCATGACGGGCCGCTCGGCGATCAAGGCGGTTTGATCACCGGTCGGTCTGTCCACGCCCTACCGTCGACGGTCGAGAACGGGCATAGAGTGACGGCGTGGATATGCGAACGGTCATCAAGAACCTGACAGAGGAAGCCGAACGGCAGATCCGCGATCGGACGTGGATCCCGGAGCCGGACGACCGCACCGTCGCCGCGAAGGCCGCCGCCGACCTGCGCGCCGCCGTCGGCACTCCGCAGGCCCAACAGGCCCTGTCCACGGTCGACCGGCTGGCGCACCTGCGCGAGGCGCTCGCCGATCTGGCCATCGCCCTCGCCCACGTCCACGGACGCCTGGCGTGGTTCCTCGGCGCGGCCGCCACCGCGCTCACGCCCATCCTGCACTGGCGCGCCCTGCCCGCCGAGGACGGCCCCACCTTCGGCGCCGTCCGCCCGACCTCCCAGCAGTACGCGGAGGCCGAAGACGCGATCCGCCGGCTCCAGAGCACCCTCGCCGACATCAGCACCGCCTGACATCACCCGGCTCAGCCGGGGAGCGACGTGATCGCCCGAACACGACCTGGTCGGCCGGGACCCCGCCGCGAGTGCCGCACCCGCTGGACGGTTCCCCGCCCGGGCGTCCGGGGCCGTAAGTCGCTGAGGCGCAGCTGGAGCGGGCCTCACGCCGCCGAGGCCAGCGACCGGCGTCGGCCGCTCCGGGCCCGTGCCAGCGCCCCCGGCGTCAGGACCGCGCGCGGGACGCCCACCCCGCAGTCCCCGCACACCGGGCCGGGCCCAGGGCCCGCCCATTCGATCCGCGGCCCCGCGCACACCGGGCACGCCTCGCCCGGCCCCCGCTCCAGGGCACTGATCAGCCGCCGCAGCACCTCCGGCAGCGGGTCCGAGGGATGCACCGCCGGGTCTCCGCAGCGGACCACGCCGTTCCCGCCCCAGACCCGCCGGTGCCAGTCGTCGAGCGCGCCGAGCCCGCGCAGCCCCTCCTGCTTCTCGCGCCGCCGCCGGGCGGCGAACTGCTCCTCGTACGCGAGCCACACGGCCCGCGCCTCCTCCAACTCGTCGAGCGCGGCCACGAGCCGCCCCGGGTCGAGCTCCCGGTCCTCGGGACCGAACCTGTGCCTGCGGCACAGATGGTCCCAGGTCGCGCGGTGCCCGTAGGGCGCGAACCTCTCCAGACACTTGCGCAGCGAGTACCTGCGCAGCGCCGTGTCGCACCCCGGATCGCGCACCTGTCTCGCGAGACTCCGGAAACCGGCCATCCCTCGCCACCTCCGTCGCTGGTCCTTCCGCGCTATCAGAGAGACGAACGAGCGGGCCGCTGTGTTCCATCCCCGTTCCTGCGTGGGTATCCCCGGCTTCGGCCGGGGAGGGAAACGCATCCCTGTCCCGGAGGTGCGCAGCGCCGGAGTTCGCCGCACCTCCGCGGTAACGGCCGGCGGTGCGCCGCTGCAGGAATGGCGAGGCGTGGCGACTTGTCGCCAGGAGGGCCATTGCTGTCGGTAGCCCGCCCCATGGTGGCGTGAGGGGTGGGCCGGGGTGATTCGTGCGTACACGTTCCTCCTGCGGCCCACGGTGGGCCGGCAGGCCGCGCTGGGCGAGATGCCGCGGGAACACTGCTCGCCCTACTGCCGGATGGGGGTGTTCCTGACGATCCTCACCGCCAAGGCTGAGAGCGCCGGACGGGAGGCGATCGCCGTGGACCCCCGCAACACATCCCGGACCTGCCTCGAACGCGGGCACGTCCGCGCGGAGAACCGGCCCGCCCAGGAGAAGTTCCACCGCGTCTCGTGCGGCCACCGGGCGCACGCGGACACGGTGGGCGCCCTGAACGCCCCACGGGCCGGGCTGGTCCGTCGCGAAGCCCCACCGGCATGGCGAGAAGCCTCCACCCGGAGTTGGGGGGAGTCACCGAAAGTCCGATGGGAGCCGTCAGCGGGGCGGAAGACGACGGCTCACCGGCCCGTCCGGGACGCCGAGACCACCACCCGGGCCAGCTCGGGACGGCAGATGTCGCTGTGCGAGCGGACCGTCTCGGCCGCGTCCACGCTCACGCACCCCGAACCCGGCACTCCCTCGCGCAGGACCTCCGCGAGGGTCCGCTCCACCGTCCCCGGCACCGCCCGTATGCCGTCGTGCCCGATCGCGCCCCAGCGCGGGTCGTCCGTGCCGAGCAGCCCCGCGGGGAAGCCGGTCAGCGAATCGGAGTCGTTCGCGAGCCGGGACGCCAGCGGGTACATCACCCCGAGCGCCGTGTCGTGCCGCGAGTGGCAGGCGACCACCGGTCCCCGGACCCGGTGCTGGAGGTCCCGCAGCGAGCCGGACCGCCTCGGGTCGTGCGGCAGCCGCGCCGCGAACGCGTAGTGCGAGAAGGCCCCCTGAAGGAGCGTCACGGAGGCGACCGGGCGGGCCCCCGCCGGCAGCCCCCGCAGCGCGTGCGCGACGAGCCGGGCGCCCATGCTGTGGCCCACGAGGTGGACCCGGAGGCCGGGGGCGGTCCGCGCGACCTCGCCGAGCAGCGGTCCGAGCCCGTGCTCGCCGACCCGCCCGGCCCGCTTCTTCATCACGTAGTACGTGGCCTGCCGCAGCGCCTCCTTGGCGCCCTTCCAGTACCGCTTCGGCCCCCCGCCGAGGAAGCCCTCCGGCGGGACCGGGCCGGCGCCCCCGAGCGCCTCGGTGAACAGGGCACAGACCGCGACCGGGTCCGCGACCAGGAACGCGGGCACCGGCTCCCGGACGGCCGCTGACCCCATGTCGGCGTTCACGTCCGTCAGTTCCCGCAGCAGCGCCCCGAACTCGTCGAACGCCGACTCCTCCGCCGGCGCGGCGGCGAGGAGTTCCGTGAGCCGCCCGATGACCGGTTCCTTCTCCGGGAGGACCGTCACGAGCGCCCGGTAGTCGGGCACCGGCTCGTCCGAGAACATCATCGAGGGCCAGACCACCCCCGCGTACCCCGCCTCCACCCCGGGCGCGATCAGCCCGGGGAAGGGGGCGAAGAAGTCGGAGCACAGCCGGGTGGCGCCGGACGGCGAGCTGTTCCACCCGTGCGCGAACACCACCAGGTCGCCCACCCCCCGGCGCGCCAGCGCGGCCAGTTCCGAGGCCTGGCCCGGCGGCCCGTCGCCGTCCTTGTCGAAGCTGATCTCCCGGTACGGCTCCACACTCATCCCGGTCACGGCCAGACCGTCCCTCCACGTCGAGGGGGCCGCAGCGCCGAGTGCGCCCCGTGCGCGGGCGGCGGCTCCTTGGCCAGCATGCCCGCGCACGGCTCCGTCCAGACGTGCGACGGCGCGTCAGCGCAGCCGGGCCGCCGAGACCCTGGGGAAGTGGATCAGCAGGTCGTACGTGGTGGAGAGCGGCATCGACGCCACCTCGCCCGGCCAGGGGTACGCCGTCCCGACCTGCCGGACCGGCCGGGGCACGGCCAGCCAGTCGCGTGCGGCCGGAGTCGTACGCCTCATGTCCAGGTAGAACGGGGCGGACGCGACCCGGTCCAGGGTGTGGGTGCTGCTGTCGGGGCCGAGCGGGGCGACGGTGAAGGCCCGGATCGGTTCTCCGGGGGCCTCGGTGTCGTGCGCGTTGAAGGAGCCCCGCCCGAAGGAGGTGCCCACGCTCACGTAGTCCCGGCCGAGGACGTCCCGCAGGAAGGCCCCCTGGGTGCGGGGGTAGTGGTCCGGTTTCGGCGATGCGTAGCCGACGTGCCCGTTGTGCGCGGAGAGCACCATCCGGTCCCCGGTCCGCCGCTGCCACCACGCGGTGTTCTCGGCCATGACCCGGTCGCGGTAGAGCATCGCGGCGGCGATCCCTTCCGGTGTCGTCAGGTCGTGGGCGTACTCGTTGCCGACCTGGGCGATCGCGCGCGCGTGCTGCACCGCCCAGAGGTGCGCCTCCCGCGCCCCGGGGCCCTTGCCGGGGGCCTGCCCTTCCAGGAGGGCGAGGGCGCGGTTCACGTCGCCGGCCATCCGCTGCCGCTCGGCACGCGGCCTCTCCGTGTACCCCTTCATCCAGGCCTCGACCTCGCCGGTGGGCCGGGAGTCCCGGTACAGCTCCCGGAAGCTGGGGAGGAGTTCCGGGTGGACGCGGGCGACGTACGAGGTGACGGCGTCGAAGAGGTTCGGGCCGGCGTAGCCGAGGTCGTTGCCCATGAAGCGGACCCGGTGCCCGGGGTGGAGCCGGTTGTGCTCGCGCATCCGGAGGAAGAGGTCGAGGTACTCCTCGGTGTTCCACAGGCGGTACGACTCCTGGAACTCGTCCCGCATGATCGCCCGGATGTCGCCCCGGCCGGTGCGCACCCACTCGTCGACGAGGAGGCCGGTGGACCAGGAGGCCTCCAGGGCGAAGGTGGTGAAGCCGCGGGACTCCACGAGGTGTTCGAAGATCCGGTGCTTGGCCTCGAAGAACTCCGCCGAGCTGTGGGTGGCCTCGCCGATGCCGACGACCTTGGCCGAGCCGATCATCCGGTCGAGCGGGCGCAGATCGGTCAGGGGCCGGGCGGAGCGGGCGAGTTCCCGCACGGGATCGGAGCCGGCCGGGGCCGCGACGGCGCCCGTGGCGGGTGCCAGGGCGCCCAGACAGGCGGCGAGGAGGAGCCCGACGAGCGGCAGGCGGTGCGGACGGCGTCGCAAGGAGAGTCTCATGCGGTCCAGCGTGGTCGGCGGGACGCCCGGGGGACATCCCGCCCGCACCCGTACCGTACGGGGGCTCACCCCCCCTCTCACCGGTAGAGCAGGTACTCCTCGCGCACCGCCCGGAAGGCCGTCAGATCCGCCTCCCACGCCCCGACGACCTCGTCCACGCCCGCGCCCGCGTCGATCAGGGTCCGCACCCGGGCCGAGCCCGTCAGCTTGTCGATCCAGTGGTCCGCCCGCCAGGCGAAGCCGGACCACGAGCGGCGGGCCGTGACCAGGAGTCCGATGCCCGTCCGTACCGGGTCGAAGGCCTCCCGGTCGTCGACGTGCAGCTGCACCCCGCCCACCGTCCTCCCCTGGAACTTGGAGAAGGTCGGCGCGAAGTACGCCTCGCGGAACCGCACCCCGGGCAGGCCGAGGGCGTTCGCCGCCTCCGCCCACCGCCGGTCGACGCCCTCGGCGCCGAGGAGTTCGAAGGGCCGGGTGGTGCCCCGCCCCTCGGAGAGGTTCGTGCCCTCGAAGAGGCACGTGCCGGAGTAGACGAGCGCGGTCTCCGGCGTCGGCATGTTCGGGCTGGGCGGCACCCACGGCAGTCCGGTCGCGTCGAAGAACTCCGTCCGCCGCCACCCCGTCATCCGTACGGTCTCCAGGGCGAGGGGCGCGGCCAGGAACTCGCCGTCGAACAGCCCCGCGAGCTCCGCCACCGTCATGCCGTGCGCCTGCGCGATCGGCTCCCGCCCGACGAAGGTCGCGAACGCCCGGTCCAGGACGGGGCCGAGCGCGGCCCGTCCGGTCACCGGGTTCGGCCGGTCCAGGACCACGAACCGCTTGCCGGCGAGGGCGGCGGCCGCCATGCAGTCGTAGAGCGTCCAGATGTACGTGTAGAAGCGGGCGCCGACGTCCTGGATGTCGAAGACGACGGTGTCCGCCCCGGAGGCGGTGAAGACGTCCGCCAGAGGCTGCCCGCTCTTCAGGTACGTGTCGTAGACGGGCAGGCCGGTCGCCGGGTCGTCGTACCGCCCCTCGGAACCGCCCGCCTGGGCGGTGCCCCGGAAGCCGTGCTCGGGGCCGAAGACGGCGACCAGGTCCACCCGGTCG
>NZ_JAINVG010000171.1 GCF_020400725.1 Streptomyces sp. NK15101
GGCACCGGGCCGGCATGCAGACCTCGAAGACCATCGTCGCGGTCAACAAGGACCCCGAGGCCCCGATCTTCGACCTGGTCGACTACGGCGTGGTCGGCGACCTCTTCGAGGTGCTCCCGCAGCTCACCCAAGAGGTTGGGTCCCGCAAGGGCTGACCCGCCGCTTCGAGAGGCCCGGAGTGCGGACACCCCGTTCGGGGGTGCCCGGCGCCGGGCCTTCGTGATGTGATCGAACGGGTGACGACGGCGCTCTCGCACCGGGAGCACGGCACCGTGAACGGAAGGGAACCCATCTTGGAAGCCACCCCGCTGCAGGACCTCGCAGCGCCCGAGGGCGTCTGCTTCGGCTGTGGAAGCGCGCACCCGACCGGCCTGCGGATCCACAGCCACTGGGATCCGGACGGCGTGCACGTACGCTGCACCCACCGCCCCGATCCGCAGTACACGGGCTGGCCGGGACTGGTGTACGGCGGCTTCCTGGCGATGCTGGTCGACTGCCACTCGAACTGGACCGCGATGGCCTACCACTACCGTGCCGAGGGCCGCGAGCCAGGGAGCCTGCCGCGCATCGAGTGCGTGACAGGGGAACTCGGCGTCAAGTACCTGAAGCCGACGCCCATGGGAGTGGAGCTGACCCTGACCGCCCGGGTGGAGGGCCCTCTGGGCCGCAAGAGCCGGGTGATCTGCGAGATCCACGCGGACGACACCCTGGTCGCCGTCGGGGACTCCGTCTTCGTACGCGTCGACACGGCGCGGCTCGCCGCGACGGCCCACGGCACGGCGACGCGCTGACGCCACCGCGAGACACCCGGGCAGACACGCGGCCGCGCCCGTCGGCCCCCCGACGCTCATGGAGCGGGGCCGCCCGTCACGGACGCCTCGGCGCGGTCTCGGGGTGCGGTGCGGTCTCGGGGTGCGGCGCGAAGCGTCCGCATGGCGGACGGTGAATGGCCGGATGTGCGCCGGCCGCCCCACTTGACGGACGCGGGCGCCGTCCACCCCGTCTCCGTCCGGGCGGGTCCGGGGACGGGACCGGCCGGGGCGGGCACCGCCGTTCACCTCGGCTCCAGTGCCGGCGCGCGGATCGGCGTGCACGGGCTCGGCCGCAGGGCGGCGGCCTCCGGTCCCGGCCGGACGACCGGCTGAAGAATGACCGGTTCTGGCAGGTCTCGGACGGACGTCCTCCGGTGGATTCTGTAGCTCCGCGCATTCCCTGCGATTCGTAGGAGGAACCGCATGCCCGTCATGTCCGCCACCCGTGCCGACGAGATCGTCACCGCCTGGCTCCAGGGCGCCGAGACGGCCTTCGGCGCCGACAACCCGGCCGGCCCGCTCTACGTGGGCGGTGCGGCCGGAGAGGCCGCGCTGACCGACGCCACCGAGGCGCTGTTGACCGGGTGCAGCAGCTGTACCGGTTCGTGGCACAGCTACTGCTGCTGACGAACCGCCGTACGGCACCGCACGCAACACCCGGGGAGCCCTCGGGGGCTCCCCGGCCCGCCGCAACGCGCCACCGGCTCGGGCCGGATCACGTGCACCAGTCGTCAGGAGAGGACCCAGCATGGGGGAACCGGTGGCAGCGGCCCGCTCGGCCGACGGAGCACCGCCCGAGGGATGGTTCGCGGCACCGGTGGACGCCTTCGTGGCCCCGCTGTTCGCGGAGCTGGGGGACCGGATCCCGGAGATCGCCGGGCTGGCCGCCGACGAGCGGGCGGTACTGCGCGAGGCGACGCGCGAGGCCCTCAGCCGTACCCTGCAGCTCCGGCTCAACCGGGTGCTCCTGCTGGAACTGCGGGCCGCCGTCCTGGCGGGCGAACTGCCCGGCGCGGACTCGGCCGCCCGCTGGGACGCCTTCGTCCGGCACGCCTCCGCCCCCGAATTCGCCGAGACCCTGCACCGGCGGTACCCGGCGCTGCGCGAACGGGTCTTCGCCTCCGGGCACCTGCTGATCGAGGGCGCGCTGGAACTGGGCACACGGCTCGCCGCGGACCGGGAGGCCGTCGCCGGCCTGCTCGGCGACGATCCGGGCCCCCTGCGCGGTCTGGAGCTCGCCCGCGGGGACACGCACCACGGAGGGCGGGCGGTGGCCCGGCTGCTCTTCGGGACGGGCAGCGTCATGTACAAGCCCCGGCCGGTGGAGGTGGACGCCGCGCTGCGCTCCTTCGTCGCCGCCGTCCCCGGCGCCGAGGACCTGGGCGTGCCGCGGGTGGTGGTCCGGGACGGCTACGGCTGGGCCGAGCACCTCGGCCACCGCTACTGCCGGGACGAGGCGGAACTCGCCCGCTTCTACCGTGCCCTGGGCGGATGGCTGGCGGTGATGCGACTCCTCGGCGGGACCGACCTGCACGCCGAGAACCTGGTGGCCCACGGCCCGGTGCCCGCCGTGGTCGACGCCGAGGCCCTGTTCACGCCCGATGTCGAGGTCCCGCCGAGCGGGCGCGGCGACGCCGTGGACCGGGCGGCCCGGACGATCCGCAACACCGTGCTGCGCACCGGCATCCTGCCGCTCCGCACCGACGGCTACGCCCTCGCCGGTGTGGACCTCTCGGCCGCGGGCGGTCTGCCCGGCCAGCAGCCGCGGATCCGTGTCCCGGTCATCGCGGACGGAGGGCTCGACACCGCCCGCATGGAGATCGGCGTGGTGGACCTGCCGCCGGCCCGCAACCACCCCAGCCCCGAACCGGTGCTGATCCGCCACTGGGACCAGGTGCTGACCGGTTTCGACAGGCTCACCGGGGCGCTGGCGGACCTCGACGCGGGCGGTGGACTCGGCACGCTGATGAAGGCGTTCGACGGATGCCTCGTCCGCAGGATCCGGCGGCCCACACAGACGTACACGGACATCGGCCGGATGCTCTGGCACCCGGCCTCGCTGCACGACCCCGAGGCCGCCCTGACGCGGGCCCGGGACATCCTCCACCGCAACGCCCTCGCCGCACCGGGCGCGCCCCGCGAACCCGCGGTGATCGACGGAGAGATCGCGGACCTGCTGATCGGTGACGTCCCCGTGTTCGACGAGCGGGTGGGCGGACAGAGGCTGACCGCCTTCCTGACCGGATGGCGACAGGCGGACCTCACCCGCGAGCGTGACACCATCCGCAGCGCACTGGTCGGTGCCTACCTGAACGAACGGCAGCTCCCCGACCGGGTGCGGACGCCCGCGCGGTCTCCGAGCAGCGAGGACCTGGACCGGCGCCGTCGCGCGCTGGCGGCCGCGGCCGTGGAGACGATCTGCGCGGCGGCCGTACGGGGCACCGACGCCACCGCGACCTGGATCAGCCCCGTGCTCACGGACTACGGCTGGGCGGTCCGCCCGCTCGGCGCGGACCTCTACACCGGTCAGGGCGGCGTCGCCCTCGCCCTCGCGGAGTACCTGCGGGAGCAGCGGGCAGGACGGGCCGACCCGGTGGCCGGCGTCGAGTCCGTGCTGGCCGGCACGCTGGAGGTGCTGGCCGCCACCGAGGACACCACGCCGACCCGCCCGCTCGGCGGGTTCACCGGCCTCGCCTCGCAGGTGTGGACCTGGGCGGCCCTGCACCGTGTCCTCGGGACGCCCGGACCGCTCGACCGCGCCCGCGCCAGGGCCGCGCTGCTGACCCCGGAGCTCATCGCCGAGGACCGGGCGCTCGACGTGCTCGGCGGTGCGGCCGGGGTGATCGTCCCCCTGCTCGACCTCGCGGAACTCACCGGTCAGGAAAGGTGGGTGGACGTCGCCGCCGAAGCCGGGCGGCGGCTGGAGCGGACCGCGGTCCTCGACGACCGCGGAGCACGCTGGTCCACGGTGATGTTCCCGGAGGGCATCGGCGGATTCGCCCACGGCGCCACCGGCGCCGGCTGGGCGCTCACCAGGCTCGCCCTCTCCACTGCCGGGAGCGCGACCGACCGACGCCGTTGGTACGAACTCGGTTCTCTGGCGCATGACTTCGAGGAGTCCCTGTACTCTCCCGAGACGCGAGCCTGGGCCGACGCGCGGGTCGGGGGAGCGGTCGACCATCCCACCGCGTGGTGTCACGGCAGCACGGGCATAGGCCTGGCCGCCGTCGACCTCCACGAGCGCACCGGCGACCCGCGCCATCTGGACACCGCGCTCCGCTCGGCCCCGGCCGGCCTGCGCGAGGGCTTCGGCTGGAGCCACACCCTCTGCCACGGCGACCTCGGGCTCTGGGAGATCCTCCACCGCCTGCGCGGCCTGAAGGGATACGAGGGGCCGTCCGCCGCGGAGGCCGACGCGGAGTTGCTCACCGGCATCGAGCAGCGCGGCCCGGTCGGCGGCCTCGCCAAGGAGGCGTTCGCACCGGGCCTGCTCCCCGGGCTGTCCGGGGTGGTCCACCAGCTCCTGCGCATGCACCCGGACGCCCGGCTGAGCTCTCCGCTGCTCCTGGCACTCCCCCCGGGACCGGGACCGGCCGGCGCTCCGCACGGGAAGCCCCCGGAGGGCGACCGGCGGACCGCCCCGTGATCGTGCCGCTCGTGCGGCTGCCGTCCCCGACCACCCTCTGCTCCGCGTGTGAAGTTTGAGCGGAAAGCCCCGCCCGCCCACCATGGGGACATGAGCCACGGATTCGAGACCCGCACCCTTGACATCACCACCGGGACATCGGAAACGGTCTACGACCTGACCCGGGAGTGCTCCTCTTTCCTGGCCGAGGTGGCACAGGGCAGAGACGGACTCCTGAACGTCTTCACGCCGCACGCGACCATGGGCGTGGCGTTGATCGAAACGGGTGCGGGCAGCGACAGCGACCTTCTGGCCGCCCTGCACCAGCTCCTCCCCGCGGACGAACGCTGGCAGCACCGCCATGGAAGCCCCGGCCACGGTCGCGACCACGTGATGCCGGCCATCGTCCCGCCCCATGCGACGATCCCCGTGATCGGCGGTGAACTGGCTCTGGGCACCTGGCAGTCGGTGTGCCTGGTGGACACTAATCGGGATAATCCGGAGCGTCAGGTCCGGCTGTCGTTTCTCGGGTAGCGGTGGCCGCCGGCACGGGACCTTGGGCGGGATGTCCGGCCGTACCGAGCGCCCTGTGTGAACACCCACCCGGGCAGCCACGTGGCAGAGCGCGTGACAGGTGAGTGCACCTGTACCCGTCACACCCGCCGCGTCACCGCCGCCGAGGCGCACCCCGCAACGCGGACGGTGGGTGCGGCGTCACCGGCGACGGGGGTGCCGCAACCCTGGCGCGTTCGCGACGCCGCCAACCGTCCGGTGTGCAGCTCCCCTGCATCCGCAAGCGCCGGGCCTGCGTGTTCATCATGCGGGAGGGGCAGTTTGTGCCACGTATGCAGGCGTTGCCATTGCGGATCACACGACGACCGGACACCGTGGTAGGACTGTTCGAGCCGTTCGATCCATGTCCACGTCTACGGGGGATACGAGTCGTGGCTGTGACGGTTCCGGACTGGGCGGACACGCTCCTGGACCTGGTGGGGGTGAACTGGCCCAACGTCGACGAGGACGCGTACCGCGACATGGCGGACGCGCTGCGGGAGTTCGCGGACGACCTCGCCGACGACGGCCGGCTCGCCAGCAACCACATGGAGCGGCTGCTGTCGTCGGGGCACGGCGAGGCGATGGACGCGCTGGGCGAGCACTGGTCCAAGGTCAAGGGCAAGCACCTGAAGGACATGGTGTCCGCGGCCCGGACGATCGCGGACGCGCTGGACCTGGCCGCGGGCGCGATCGAGGGCATGAAGTGGAAGGCGGTCGCGGAGCTCGGGGTGCTGGCCGGCCAGACCGGTCTG
>NZ_JAINVG010000172.1 GCF_020400725.1 Streptomyces sp. NK15101
GTCATGCTGCCCGGTGACCTCGCCGCCGGGCGTGGCCGATCAAGCCCCCGCTGCCCGCCTCCATCGGCTCCGACAACCTCGACGGCACCGGCTCCGCCCGCCTCGTCGACGCCGGAACGGGCACGCCGGACGAGCTCAGGGCCGCCGGGGTCCAGGGCCGCATCGCCCTCGTCCGGCTCCCGGACGACTCCACCGGCGCGGGCGCCCTCGCCCGGAACGCCAAGGCCGCCGGCGCCGTCGCCGTCATCGCGTACCACGCCGCCCCCGGCCGCTGGTACCCCGGCGGCGGCTTCACCGGCCCCGGCCTCCCCGTCCTCTCCGTCCCGTCCGCGGAGGCGACCGAGCTCCTCGGCAGGCTGGCGGCCGGCGAGGTCACCCTCGACTGGCAGGCCACCGCGAAGAGCCCGTACCTCTACAACCTCGCCTTCCCCGAGACCGGCGCGATCCGCGACGACAAGGACTACCGGGTCCACGACTCCCGGCTCGGCCGCACCGACTCGACCTACGGCTCGGCCGGCATCGCCACCGACTTCATGGACTTCCCGGCCGCCCGCCGCCCGGACGGGGTCCGCGTCGGCTTCGGCTCCCTGGAGACGGTCCCCGCGCCCGGCACCCGCACCGAGTACTACTCGGCCGGCGACACCACCTGGGAGCCGATGACCGGAAGCAGCTTCCCCTTCGGCGAGATCATGGTCGGCACCCCGCACGCGTACGCGCCCGGCGAACGGCGCGCCGAGAACTGGTACGACGGCGTCCTCGCCCCCACCGCCCCGCGCGACGACGCGGGGAAGCCGGTCCTCGTCGCCGAGCGCCAGGGCAACCTGATCGGATTCGCGAACGCCATGTGGGGCGACAACACCCACCACGCCGTGCCCGGGTCCTTCGGCGACATCGGCAACCTCAGCCTCAGCCGTGACGGCGAGGTCCTCGACCGGAGCTCCTGGCCGTTCGGCGTCTTCGAGGTACCGGCCGAAGCCGGGACGTACACGCTGGAACAGAACACCATGAAGATAGGCAGCAAGGTGTGGGCCCGCTCCACATCCGTCAACTCGGTGTGGAAATTCACCTCCAAGCTTGACGAGAGCGTCTATTCTCAGGGCATCCCCATTCTCTTCCCCCGGTACGACCTTCCGGAGGACGGACTCAAGACCCTCGCCGCGACCGACGGCCAGCACATCGGCCTCACCGCGACCGGTCACGCGGGCTACAGCCCCGCGGCGCTCACCTCGGCGAAGCTCTCGTACTCCTACGACGGCGGTACGACCTGGACCGAAGCGCGGGTCTCTCAGCAGGGCGACGGCTGGACCGCGACCGTGAACCACGCGGACGCGACCGGCAAGCAGGTCACCCTGAAGACCGAACTGACGGACGCCGACGGCAACTCCGTCACCCAGACCGTGGTCCGCGCTTACGACGTGCGCTGATCACGCCGGTCCGCCGGGCGTCCTTCCCGTGGGGGGTGGGGTCGCCCGGCGGACCACCCATTTGCGGCAACGGTTTTCCTGGTGTCCCGTTTTCGGACGCCGTGAGCGGTGGACAATAAGGGCATGACTCAGCAGGGGGACAACTGGTGGGACAAGCTCTACGACGAGTCGGTGCCGGAGACGGCCCCGACGGTCTCGGGTGACACGCTCGACGACCACTTCGACACGACACCCCGCGCGACGCCGCCCCGGAGGGACGGTTCGCCGGCGGCGCTGCCGACCCGGGCGACGGCGCCCACGCCGCCGAGCCCGGAGAAGGCGCCGACCGGGGTCACGCCGTCCACGCCCCCGCCCCCGGCGCCACCCCTGCCACCGGCACCGAGCGCGCCCCTGGTGCCGCCCGCGCCGCCGGTGACCTCCCGGCCGAGCGCGCCGCCGCCCGAGCCGCCGGTGGCCGCCACGCCGAGCACGCCACCCCCGTCTCCCGCGCCTCCCGCGCCTCCCGCGCCTCCCGCGCCGAGCGTCGCCCCCGCGCCCCGGCAGGTGCCCCCCGTGGCCGGGCACGCGCCCTGGGAGGCGCCCGGGGACAGAGGGCCGCGGACCTTCCCGGCCCCGCCTCCGCCGGCACCTCCGGTCGCCGTGCCCGTCGAGACGCCCACCGTCCAGGTGCCCCTGCCCGACGAACCGGCCGGTGAGGAGCGGGAGCCCGGCCCCGACCTCACCGTCGAGGTGTCCGTGCCCCGCCCGAGGACCGGCTTCGTCGGCAGCAGACCGCCCACCTACGAGCCCGAGCCCACCGCGCTGCCCGTCGCCCGCCCCGGCGGGCTCGCCGAACTGGTCGCCGACACCGTCCTCGACGGCGCCCGCTACGGCACCTGCACCCTGCGCGCCGCCTCCGTGCGCGGCGACTCCGCCCGCTACCGGGGCGAGCCCCGCCGGGACGCCCTGCTCACCGCCCGCTTCGGCCACGACGAGACCGCGCTCGTCCTCGTCGCCGTCGCCGCCGGCGCCCGCGCCGCGGAGGACGCCCACCTCGCCGCCGCCGACGCCTGCCACTGGATCGCCGAGGCCGTCTGCCGCAGCCACGCCCGCCTCTCCGAGGACATCAGGTCCGGCCGCCGGGGCGACCTCAAGTCCGGCCTCCACCGGCTCACCGACCGGACGTACGGCAAGCTGCGGGCCCGCGCCGCCGAGCGGGGCCTCGCCCCCGAGGAGTACACCGCGACCCTCCGCTGCCTCCTGGTCCCCGCCGACCCCGAGTGCCGCACCCGCGTCTTCTTCGGCATCGGTGCCGGCGGTCTCTTCCGGCTCCGCGACGGCTCCTGGCAGGACCTCGAACCGCTCCTGCCCGAACCGGCCGCCGTCACCGGCGCCCCCGTCGTCGGCTTCGGCTCGCCGCCGCCCGCCCCGGAGGCGTCCGAGGAGGGGGACAGGCTCACCATGGACCTCGGCATCACCACCGCGCCGCCGCTCGTCGAGGACCCCGTGCCGCCGCCCGCGGAGCCGTTCCGCTTCCGCGCGTCCGTCGCCCGCCCGGGCGACACCCTGCTCCTCGCCTCGCCCGGTCTCGCCGAGCCGATGCGCGGCGAACCCGCGCTCGCCCGCGAGCTCGCCGCCCGCTGGGCCGACGCCGAGCCGCCCGGCCTCGCAGCCTTCCTCGCCGACACCCAGTTGAGGGTGACCGGTTACGCCGACGACCGTACGGGGGTGGCCGTCTGGGAGGCGTAACCCACCGGGCCGTGTGTTGATGGAGCCATGGCCAAACAGAACGTTGCGGAACAGTTCGTCGACATCCTCGTCCGGGCAGGCGTCCAACGGCTGTACGGAGTGGTCGGCGACAGCCTGAACCCGGTCGTCGACGCCATCCGCCGTACCCCGGCGATCGACTGGATCCAGGTGCGGCACGAGGAGACCGCCGCCTTCGCCGCGGGCGCCGAGGCCCAGATCACCGGCGGCCTCGCCGCCTGCGCGGGCTCCTGCGGGCCCGGCAACCTCCATCTCATCAACGGACTGTACGACGCGCACCGTTCCATGGCCCCGGTCCTCGCGCTCGCCTCGCACATCCCGTCCAGCGAGATCGGGCTCTCCTACTTCCAGGAGACCCACCCCGACCAGCTGTTCCGCGAGTGCAGCCACTACAGCGAACTCATCTCCAGCCCGAAGCAGATGCCCCGGCTGCTCCAGACGGCGATCCAGCACGCCGTCGGCCGCGGCGGCGTCAGCGTCGTCTCGCTGCCCGGCGACATCGCCTCCCAGCAGGCCCCGGAGAAGACGGCGGAGACCGCGCTCGTCACCACCCGGCCCACCGTCCGCCCCGGGGACACCGAGGTCGACGCACTCGTGCGGATGATCGACGCGGCCGACCGGGTGACGCTCTTCTGCGGCAGCGGCACGGCGGGGGCGCACGCCGAGGTGATGCAGTTCGCCGAGCGCGTCAAGGCGCCGGTCGGCCACGCCCTGCGGGGCAAGGAGTGGATCCAGTACGACAATCCGTACGACGTCGGCATGAGCGGTCTGCTCGGGTACGGCGCGGCCTACGAGGCCACCCACGAGTGCGACCTGCTGATCCTGCTCGGCACCGACTTCCCGTACAACGCCTTCCTGCCCGACGACGTCAAGATCGTGCAGGTGGACGTCCGGCCCGAGCACCTCGGCCGCCGCTCCCGGCTCGACCTGGCCGTCTGGGGGGACGTCCGCGAGACGCTGCGCTGCGTGATCCCCCGGGTCCGCGCCAGGACCGACCGCCGCTTCCTCGACAAGATGCTGAAGAAGCACGCCGACGCCCTGGAAGGCGTCGTCAAGGCCTACACCCGCAAGGTCGAGAAGCACGTCCCGATCCATCCCGAGTACGTCGCCTCCGTCATCGACGACCTCGCCGACGACGACGCGGTCTTCACGGTCGACACCGGTATGTGCAACGTATGGGCGGCCCGCTACCTCTCGCCCAACGGACGGCGCAGGATCATCGGCTCGTTCAGCCACGGCTCCATGGCGAACGCCCTGCCGCAGGCGATCGGCGCCCAGTTCACCGACCGGAACCGCCAGGTCGTCTCGCTCTCCGGCGACGGCGGCTTCTCGATGCTGATGGGCGACTTCCTGACCCTCGTCCAGTACGACCTGCCCGTGAAGGTGATCGTCTTCGACAACTCCTCGCTGGGCATGGTCGAGCTGGAGATGCTGGTCGCCGGACTCCCCTCGTACGGAACGACGAACAAGAACCCGGACTTCGCCGCCATCGCCCGTGCCGCCGGGGCCTACGGCGTCCGGGTCGAGAAGCCCAAGCAGCTCGCGGGCGCCCTCAAGGACGCCTTCAAGCACAAGGGGCCGGCCCTGGTCGACGTCGTCACCGACCCGAACGCGCTCTCCATCCCGCCGAAGATCAGCGCCGACATGGTGACCGGCTTCGCGCTCTCCGCCAGTAAGATCGTCCTGGACGGCGGAGTGGGCCGGATGCTCCAGATGGCCCGCTCCAACCTGCGCAACGTCCCCAGGCCCTGAGGGGCTTTCCGGCCACCCCTCACCCTCCGCCACCACCTCATGAATGCGGACGGTGAGGCGGGGCATGCATCCCCGTGAGCCTGTTCGACGCGACCTGTGGGTGGGGGATATGGCCGGGGAGGCACGACAGCCGACTCAACTGCTCAGAAAGGTGGGATGCGCCGATCTCACCGCGGTGCCGGAGGTGCGGCATGCCCTGCGTGAACTGCTGCGGAAGTGGGGCGGACCGGGCGCCTCCGACGTGGCCGAACTGCTCACCAGCGAACTGGTGACCAACGCCCTGGTCCACACCGAGCACGGGGCCGTCGTGTCCGCGACGGTCGTCCCCGAGCAGTTGAGGGTCGAGGTCCGCGACTTCGTGCCCGGACTCAAGAGGCCGCACGCACCGCCCGCCGACGACGGTACGCACGGCCGGGGACTCGTCCTCGTCCAGGCCCTGGCCGACTCCTGGGGGGTCGAGGAGAACGGCACGGGCAAGGTGGTGTGGTTCGAACTGAACGGCGGGGGCGCCCCGGGGGGGGGCCCCCCCCCCGCCCTCTGTTTCCCCCCCCCGCCCCACAGCTG
>NZ_JAINVG010000173.1 GCF_020400725.1 Streptomyces sp. NK15101
CCTGCCGGTCCGCCAGTTCGCGTCGCAGTACGGAGGCGTGGCTCACGGACGGGTCCTTCGCGGCCGTCAGGAGGGTGACCGTCCCGCGGGCGGCGAGCTCCCGGAGCCGGTCGAGCGCCGCGGCGGCCTCCGGGGCGTCGAGTTCGGCCTCGTAACGGCGGCAGAACTCCTCGTACTCGCCCTCGGGGCCGTGGTACCAGCGGCGGAGTCCGGTGGACGGGGTGAGTTCCCTGGGCCACTCGTCGACGTGGGCGTCCGCCTTCTTGAGGCCGCGCGGCCAGAGCCGGTCGACGAGGACGCGCACCCCGTCGTCGGGTGACGGCTCCTCGTAGATCCGGCGGACGCGGACGGCGGGGGTGCTTGCGGCGGCCATGGCTCCAGGGTGCAGGACGGAACCGGGGCCCACCGCTCCCGACGCGCGGCGCGGGAGCGTCTCGTCGTCCGGGGGCGCGGGGCTCCTCGTCCCGGGCGGCGGCGCGCCGGGCGGGCGGTCTCAGCCCTCGGCGCCCAGTGCCGGGAGGAGGACGGCGTCGACGAAGGTGCGCATGGTCGAGGCGTCCGCGAACCGTTCCTCGAAGAGCCGCTCGATGCGGAGCATGCCCATGAAACAGGGGGCGACGAATCCGATCGCCGGGTTGTCCGCGGCGACCTCGCCGCGCTCGACCGCCCGCGCCACGACGGCGTCGATGGCCGCGACCTCGGGGGCGATGACGGTCTCGCGGAGGGCGGCGCGCAGGTCGGGGTGCTGGACGTAGGCCTGGGCGACGGCCTCCATGAGCTCGGCGTCCCGCTCGCGGCGGGAGGCGGCGACCCGGGCGGCCTCGCGCAGGTCGCCGGCGAGGGTGCCGGTGTCGATGCCGGTGAAGACGGTGCAGCGGCGCCGGGCGAGGGCGGCGGTCACGAGCCGGGGTTTGGTGCCCCACTGCCGGTAGAGCGTGGCCTTGCCGCACTTGGTGCGGGCGGCGACGCCCTCCATGGTCACCGAGTCGTAGCCGCCCTCGCGGAGGAGGCGGAGCACGGCGTCGTAGAGCTCCGTCTCGCGCTCCGGCGTGATCTTGCTGCGACGGGCTGCGGCGGTCGCGGCCTCTGTGGACATCGATCCTCCCGGACACCTCTGTCTCTGCACATACGAGAGTAGGGGGCGCACAATCGAGACGCAAACGTATCGAGACGCTTGCGTCTCGCTGAAAACGGATCTAGGCTCACTCCGTTTGCTGACGATTTGACGGATTAGAGGGCCGCGCGATGGCTGTCGGGACAAGCGGGATACGAGGACCACGTCCTGCAGGACCGGGGGTGCTCCCCCCTCCGGGCCCCACCGGGCACGACGGGCACGCCGGGCACGCCGGGCACCAGGAGGACGCGGGCTCCGCTTCCGGACCGGAGTCGGAGCCGGAAGCGGAGCCGGAGCCGGACCTCGGGCGGGCGACCGCGCCCGCCTCCCCGCCCACGCCTCCGTCCGCCCCCGCCCGGCCGCCGCTCCTGCGCGAGCTCCTGCTCGTCACCGCGCTCTTCCTCGTCTACAAGTTCGGCCGACTCTTCGCCAACGGCCACGAGTCCCGCGCCTTCCGGAACGCCGACCGCGTCTGGGACGCCGAGCGAGCGGTCCACCTGCCGGGCGAGGGAACGATCCAGCAACTGCTCCTGCACGGCGAACCGCTGGTCCAGGCGGCGAACACGTACTACGCGGCCGTGCACTTCCCGGCCACCATCGCCTTCCTCGTCTGGCTGTACTGGCGCCGCCCCGCGCACTACCTGTGGTCGCGCCGGGTACTGGCCCTCGTCACCGGCGCCGCGCTCGCGCTGCACCTCCTGGTCCCGCTCGCGCCGCCCCGGATGCTCGCCGCCTCCGGACTCGTCGACACGGCCCGCGTCTACGGCCCCTCCGTCTACGGGGCGACGCCGGAGACGGACTCGATGGCGAACCAGTTCGCGGCCATGCCGTCCCTGCACTTCGGCTGGGCCCTGATGGTCGCGATCGGCCTGATCGCCGCCACCCGGTCCCGCCTGCGGGTGCTCTGGCTGCTGCACCCGCTGCTCACCCTGCTCGTCATCGTCGGCACCGCCAACCACTACTGGTTCGACGCGCTCGCCGCCGCCGCCCTCCTCGGCCTCGCGCTGCTCGCCGTCCGCCCGCCCGGCCGCCCGACGCCACCCCCACCCGTGCCCCGCCCGCTCGGCGCGGAGCCCCTCCCGGTCGGAGCCCTGCGATGAACCCCGCCGCCGGCACCGCGCTCGCGGTGCTCCTCTCCCTCGTCTCCGCCGCCGGGTACGCGCTCGCCGCCGTCGCCCAGTCCCGGCTCGCCGCCGCCTCCCCCGCCGCTCCCGACGGGCGCGGCGCGCTGCGCGCCCTCCTCGCGCGCGGGCAGTGGTGGTGGGCGGTCGGCCTCAACGCGGCCGGAGCCCTCGCCCACGTGGCCGCCCTCCACTACGGGCCGCTGACGCTCGTTCAGCCGCTCGGCGCGCTGACGCTCGTCGCGGCGCTGCCACTGGGCGCGTACTGCGCACGGCGCCGGGTGACCCGCACCGAATGGCGCGGGGCCCTGTGGACCCTGGGCGGGCTCGTCGGGCTCGTCGCCGTGACCGGGCCCACGGCCCCCGGCGAGGCGCTCAGCCTGCGCGAGTCCCTGATCGTCGCCGCGGCGACCGCGCTCCTGATCGCCGCACTGGCCTCCGGACGGCTGTACGGACGCGAGCAGCGCGGGACCGGCGGCCCGGCCGCGCGCGGGCTCGGGCACGCCACGGCCTCCGGGATCGCCTCGGGCGTCGCCTCGGCGCTCACCCAGACGCTGACGGCAGCACTCGCGCTCGAGCTGCCGGGCGCCGAGCCGACCTGGTGGCAGACCGCGCTGCTCGCGGTGCTGATATCCGGCTTCGCCACCGGCGGCCTGCTGCTGTCCCAGACCGCCTACCGGGGCGGCCTCGCCGCGCCGCTGGCCGTCGTCAACCTCTCCAACCCGGCGGCCGCCGCGGTGATCGGCGTGGCCCTGCTCGGCGAGACCTTCCGCGCGGGCGCCTGGGGCTGGCTGGTCGCGGCCGCCACGTCGCTGGTCGCGGCACGGGGCGTGGTCCTGCTGACGAAGGGCGGGGCGGCGACGGCGGAGCCGGCACCGGGGGCCGGGGCGCCGGGCTCCGCGGCGGTGCCGTCGACCTTGTCGGCCTCACCCACTTCGCCGGCCTCGCCGGCCTCGCCGGTCGGGAAAGCGCTGCTCGCGGCCGTACCGGCACCGCCCGTCGCCCCGGAGGCGCGGCCGGGCCAGGCGCCCCGGGCCACCGGCCTGGGCGCACCGGAGGGCGAGCCGGTGCCGGCGCCGGTCGCGGGGTGAGAACGGGCGGACCGAACACGGAGCGAAGGCGGGGCGGGCGGACCTGGCGCGGACCGGGGGCCGGGGCGGCCGGACCGAGCACCGGCCGACGGCTCAGGCAGCCGGGCCGAGCACGGGCCGAGGGCGGGGGCGGGGGCGGCCGGACCGAGGACCGAAGCGACCTGGCCGAGCACGGGCCGAGGGTGGGGCGAGTAGACCCGGCCACCCCTTCGCCGGACGACCGCACCCCACCCGAATACGTCATCTTGACGACAACCCCCTCGCCCCCTATCGTCAATGTGACGACAAGGGGGTTTCCATGGCCGACATCACCCGGCGGGCCGGCTGGCGCCATCTGCGCTCCGCGCCCACCGCCCACATCCGCCACCAGCGCCGCGGCCGGCTCGTCCACGACGGCGAAGGGCTGAGCTTCTGGTTCCGGCCGCTCACCGCCGCCCTCTCCGAGGTGCCGGTGAACGACCGCGAGCTCGCGATGGCCTTCCACGCCCGCACCGCGGACTTCCAGGACGTGAGCGTGCAGTCCACCGTCACGTACCGGATCGGCGACCCGGGCGCCGCGGCCACCAGGCTCGACTTCTCCATAGACCCCGACACGGGAGCGTGGCGCGGCACGCCGCTGGAGCAGATCGCCACCCTCCTCACCGAGACCGCCCAGCAGCACGCCCTCGACGTCCTGGCCCGCACCACGCTCGCCGCCGCGCTCGTCGACGGCGTGGCGGCCGTGCGCGACCGCATCGCGGCCGGACTCGCCGCCGAGCCGCGCCTTCCGGACACCGGCATCGAGGTCGTCGCGGTCCGCGTGGTCGCGATCCGCCCCGAGCCCGAGGTCGAGCGCGCCCTGCGCACGCCCGCGCGCGAGCAGATCCAGCAGGAGGCCGACCGGGCCACGTACGAGCGGCGCGCGGTCGCCGTCGAGCGGGAACGCGCCATCGCCGAGAACGAACTCGCCAGCAAGATCGAGCTCGCCCGGCAGGAGGAGCGGCTCGTCGAGCAGCGCGGCACCAACGCGCGTCGCGAGGCCGAGGAGAACGCGGCCGCCGACGCGGTACGGGCCGAGGCCGAGGCCGCGCGGAAGGTCCGGCTGGCCCGGGCCGAGGCGGAGGCGGCACGGGAGGTCGGCGAGGCGCGCGCCGGAGCGCAGTCCGCGTGGCTGCGGGCGCACGTGGAGGCCGACCCGGCGACCCTGCACGCCCTGGCCGTGACCCGGGCGGCGGAGAACCTGCCGCGCATCGAGCACCTGACGCTCTCCCCGGACGTGCTGACCGGACTGCTCGCCAAGCTGGGCGGCGAGGGCGGGGCACGGCCGTGAGCCTCGCGCCGCGCGCGGTGCTCGTGCACCGGACAACGGAGTACGAGGAGCTGCTCGCCCGGCACGGCACGCACGGGCAGGCCGCGTTCTTCCTCTCCGCGCGCGGCCGTTCCGTCGACGCGGTGCGCGAGCGTCACGAGCGCGCCCGGCGGGCGCTCGCCGAGGTGGCGGGCGCGGTTCCGCTGACGTGGCGCCAGACCCGGGTCGAACGCGCCGATCTGGACCGGTTCCTGTTCGGGCCCGAGGACGTCGTCGTGGTGGTCGGACAGGACGGGCTGGTCGCCAACGCGGCGAAGTACCTGACGGGGCAGCCGGTCATCGGCATCGACGCCGACCCCGGGCGCAACCCCGGCGTCCTGGTCCGGCACCGTCCGGACCGGGCGCGGCGTCTCCTTCCGTACGCGGCGGGGGCCGGGGCGGCGGTCGACGAGCTGACGATGGTCGAGGCCGTCACCGACGACGCGCAGCGGCTCCTCGCGCTGAACGAGATCTACGTCGGCCCGCCCGGCCACCAGACCGCCCGCTACGCGCTCGGACTCGACGGTGCGGACGTCCCGCCCGAGCCCCAGGCCTCCTCGGGCGTCCTGGTCGGCACCGGCACGGGCGCCACGGGCTGGCTCCGCTCGCTGTGGGAGCAGCGCTCCAGCGCGCTCGCCCTGCCCGCGCCGGCGGACGCGCGGCTCGCCTGGTTCGTCCGCGAGGCCTGGCCGTCGCCGACGACCGGCACCACCCGCGTCGAAGGCCTCCTGGAGGCGGGGCGGGGGCTGCGGCCCACCCTCGAGTCGGACCGCCCGGTCGCCTTCGGCGACGGCGTCGCGTCGGGCGCCCCCG
>NZ_JAINVG010000174.1 GCF_020400725.1 Streptomyces sp. NK15101
GGTCCCCCCCCCGGCGAGCCCCACCCCCTCCTCGTCGAACGGCGGGGAGTCCTGCCCCCGCCAGTAGCCTGCCATCCCCAGCACCACGCCCCGGGCCCGCAGCGGCACGGCGATCAAGGAGTGGATGCCGCGGTCCAGGATCCGCAGGGCGTTGGCCGGGTCCTGGGTCCGCCAGCGGTGGGTGGTGCGCAGGTCCGCCTCCAGGACCGCGCGGTTGTCGGCCAGCCCAGCCGCCATGGGGCTGGTGGGAACGAACCGGATCAGCTCGCCGACGGGGTAGAGCGGGTGGTCGCCCTGAAGGCCGACGGCGGCGGTGCGGCGCATCTCGGTGCTCGCTTCGGTCGGCTCCTCGCCGCGCAGCACCGGGTCCAGCAGGTCGACCGTGACCACGTCGGCGAACCGGGGGACCGCCACCTCCGCCAGTTCCTCCGCGGTGCGCTCGACGTTCAGCGTCGTTCCCACCCGCACCCCCGCGTCGTAGAGCAGCTTCAGCCGCTCGCGGGCCACCTCGGCCCTGCCGGAGAGCGCCCGCAGCTCGGTGGTGTCCCGCAGCGTGACGACGGTCCCGGCCTGCCCGTAGGGGGTGGTGGGCCGGATGTTCACCGACAGCAGCCGATCGGTTGCCATGTGCAGCTCGTCGGTCGCGGAACGGCCCGATGCGATCGGCTCGGCGATCCCCTCCTCCAGGCCCAGGTCCGTGACGGGGAGGCCTTCCGCGTCCACGGGCAGACGCAGCAGCCGCCGCGCCTCGTCATTGGCCAGCAGCAGCCGTCCGCCGCCGCCGATGATCAGCACGCCCTCTCGCACCGCGTGGAGCACCGCGTCGTGGTGCTCGTACATCCTCGTCATCTCGGCCGGTCCCAGGCCATGGGTCCGGCGCAGCAGCCGACGGCTCACCAGAGCGGTTCCGCCCGCGGACAGGGCGAGCACCGCGGCTGCACTGCCGAGGACGACCGGCAGCTGCCGGTTCACCATGCTCTGCACGTTCTGGACCGTGACCGGGGAGGAGACGATGGCGATGACGCGACCGTCGGAGTCCTTGACGGGGACCACCGACACCACGGACTGTCCCAGGGACCCTTCGAAGGTCTCGGTGAAGGACTGGCCGGCCGCCGCCTTGGAGAAGGGGCCGACGACGTGCTTCCCGATCTGCCGTGGGTCGCTGTGGGCGAGGGTGACCCCGGAGAGTGAGTACACGTTGATGCCGTCGACCCCGGCGATCTTCCGGGCCGCCTCGGCGCTCGGCTGTAGCACTGCGCTCGGATGGGGACTGCGCAGGGCCGCGACGATTCCCGGGGATTCCGCGAACGTTCCGGCGGCGGCGAGCGTACGGTGCCGGGCGTCCACCATGCCGGCACTCCGGGCCTGCACCACGAGCGCCACCACCGCGGCGACGACGAGCAGCACCACGACGGCCAGCTGCAGGAGGAACACCTCGCCGGCCACGCTGCGCACGCTCAGAAGGGAGGACAGGCGCTGCGGCCGCCGCGCCCTTCCCTTGGGGGGCCGGGCGTGTTCCTGACGCTCCTGGTGGCTTCCCGAGCGGGGACGCCGAGGGGAAGAGGAAGAGTTCGTGGTCGAGCCGAGCAGCCGACGTCGGACTTGTCCAAGTAGGTCGCCCATACTTTATTTTCCAACCTCCATGGGCCGTCGGCAGCGGGGAGCGACGGTCGCCGAGCCGGCGACCCGGACCCTCTCCGCGGAGCGAGGGTGCGGCGCGGCGCGGCGCGTGGGGGCGCGGGCGGGATCCGGGCCGCCACCGCGCCGATGTGGAGCCCACGCCCACACGCCGTGCAAGAAGTCATGCTGGTCCAGGAAAACGGAGGATGGACGGGACGGGCTCAACGACGTGCAGGCCGCCGTTGCCGCCCTGCTGCGCCGAGCCGGCCGCCGGGGCGTTTCTCTCGGCTCAGTCCTCGCCACGGCGCACCTCGCGCCGCGGAATGCCCGTGGTGTCCGGATAATGGATGGAACGGCGAGTGGAAGGGGACGTCTCGTGCCATCGGCTCGGCCGGGGGGCGAGGAGACCCACGGCCCGTTCTGGTCCGAGCCGGGGACGCTGCTCGAGCACGTGCCCGTGGCCGTCTTCGGCCTCGATGACGGGGACCGCGTCTGCTACTGGGGGCCCGGCGCGCGGGACCTCTTCGGATACGGCGCCGCCGCCGTCCTGTCGAGGCCCGGCGCCGTTCTCTTCGCCGACGGGCCCCCGGGCACCCCCGACCCGTGCTCCCGGCTGACCGAGCGAGGCCGGACCCAGGGTTACTGGAGGGGGCGGCTGCCGGCCCGGCATCGTGACGGCGCCGTCTTCGACTGCGGCTTCCGGGCCTTCTCCGTGACCGGATCCGGCGGACCTTCGGTGGTGATGGTCCTGGCGAGCCGTAGTGACGAGCTCGATCGGGTCAAGACCAACCTCGCCTTCCTCGACGCCCTCTTCGAGACGTGCCCCATCGGTCTGGTCATGCTCGACCAGGACCTCCGGTACGTCCACCTCAACCAGGCGCTCGCCGACATGGACGGCCTGCCGATCGAGGCCCACCTCGGGCGGCGCATGGACGAGATCATGATCATGTCCGACGGCGGTGAGTACCAGCGCATGCTCCGCGGCGTCGCCCTGGGCGGAGCACCGGTCGTGGGGACCCTGGTGGGCACGCGTCCGCGGGGGCATCCGGACCGTGATCAGGTGCGGTCGGTGAGTTTCTTCCCCCTGAGCCAGGCGGTCGGCTCGCGCCCCGGAGTGGGCGGGCTGATGCTGGACGTGACCGACCGGGAACAGGCCATCCTGGAAGCCACCGCCGGCCGTCGACGGCTGGCTCTGCTGGACGGGGCCTCCACTCGCATCGGGACCACCCTGGACGTGAACGTCACCGCCCAGGAGCTGGTCGACGCTTCGATGCCGGACTTCTGCGACGGCGCCGTGGTCGAGGTCGTGGAGTGGATGGACGAGGCAGAGGACTTCGACCCGGCGCGACCGCTGTTCACCCGCAGGATCGCCTCCGGGACGATCCTGCCCCCTCCGGCCACCGAACTCGTGAGCGGGGTGGAGACGGTGCGGTATCCGCCCGGCTCCGTCATCCACGACATGCTGAGGACCGGTCGCGCCGTCTCCGCCGTGGTGGACGAGGAGTTCCTGGCCCGGACCGTCCTCATCGAGTCGCGCTCACGGCTCTTCGCCGAGAGCGGGTTGGCCTGCGTCCTCGTCGCTCCGCTCATCGCCAGGGGTACGGTCCAGGGAATCGCCATGTTCGGCCGGTCCACGGCCCGGCCGGCCTTCACCCGGGACGATGTCAGCCTGGCCGGTGAGCTCGCCTCACGGGCTGCGATCTGCCTGGACAACGCCCGTCTGTACAGCCGCGTCCAGGACATCGCCCTCACCCTGCAGCGGGCGTTGTTGCCCAGCGCGTTGGCGACCAGCCCGTACGTGGACGTGGCCCACCGGTACGTACCCGGCAGTCGGATCACCGAGGTCGGCGGAGACTGGTACGACGTGATCAGCCTGTCCGACGGCCGAGTCGCCCTGGTGGTGGGCGACGTGATGGGGCACGGCGTGTCGGCCGCCGCCGCCATGGGCCGCCTTCGTATCACCACCAAGGCTCTGGCCAGGCACGACAGCGAGCCCGACGACCTCCTCACCGAGCTCGACGCATGCGCCCAGGAGGCCGGCATCGAGCTGGCGACGTGCCTGTACATCGTCTACGACCCGAAGAGCGGAGGAGCCCGCATCGCCAGCGCCGGCCACCCCCCGCCCCTGGTGCTCCGGCCGGACGGCACGGTGGAGACCGTCGACGACGTCCTGGGAGTCCCTCTCGGCGTCGGCGGCTGTCCTTTCCGGACGATCGAGATCGAACTCCCCGCGAACGCGAGTCTCGCCCTGTACACCGACGGCCTCATCGAGACACGAGGCGCGGACCTCGAGGTCGGTCTGAAGGCATTGCGCACCGAACTGGGCAGGACCCCAGGCCCGTTGGAAGCGATGGCGGACCGCATCCTCGCGAGCCTGCTGCCCGCCCCGCCGGCCGACGACGCGGTTCTGGTCCTCGCCCGCGTCCGCCGCGCCCGCTGAGGAGGCGCCGGGTCCGGTGTGTCCTGTCAGCCGCTGCATCGCTCGTATGCGGCTCCGTTCAGGACAGCGGGCCTGGCTCGTCCACCAGCTCGACACCCTTGTGCGCGCCGACCGGCACCGAGCCGCCGTACCGGCCCTTCTGGGGCTGGTCGGCGGCCTTCAGTGCCTCCGGGGCGCCCGCGCGCTCGGCGCCCTCCCAGGCACCGGCCGCACGGGCCGCCGTACGCGGCTGCTGGTAAGGCGGCCAGTGAGAGGGTCCGCCGCGTGGAGCGCGACCACGCTGCCGCCGTCCGCCTTCAGGAGACGTTCCATGAGGAAGTTCTCCGCCCACCCCTCGGGGTCGGCCCGCCAGGCGGCCGCCACCAAGTCGCGTGCCGGGCCATGCCCGGCTCACCCAGAACCCACCGTCAGTCGAACAGGTCCGTCCGTGGCGTCGTCGGCGTCGTCCAGCAGGTGGCTCACGAGCCACCCGGCGGTCTCCACCGGACCGGGCCGGGGGGTCCGGCAGGCCCTCCAGGGGGCCTCGGCCAGGCCGTTCGCGACATCCCCGATCAGTCCGTCCGAGTCGTCGATCTCCCCGTACGTCCACCCCAAGGCCCGCGGGGCTCGCGGGCCACCTCCACCGCGTGGGCGGCCCGGCCGCTCGCCGTCAGCGCCCGTGGGGCGGTGACCGCCTCCGCCGCCTGCGAGCTGTTCCCGTGCTAGGGCGAGCAGTTCCTCGCGGGTACGGAACCCCAGCCGGGCGTCCAGCAGCCGGGTACGCGACGCGGCGGCCGACCGCTGTCGAGGCACGGATTCGGCCCGCCCAGGACAGCCAGGCCCACCGTCACACGGTGCTTGCGGAAATCGCCCTCCCGCCCGTACGGGCAGTCGCACCAGCCGGCCCCGATCTCCAGCCGGGACACCGCGAACAGACAGCCGAGCCCCGCTCGAAGGAGCCGCGCCCTGGTGAGCCGGCGCAGGTCTTCCTCGGTGGAGCCCGGAGCATGTCCGGCAGCGCAGGATGACGGACTACTCCACCGGCTGGCACGTCGACAGCTCGATCAACGTCCACATCGTCCCGCGCCTGGGGTCGCGGAAGCCGAACTCGGTCACCCCGATGGTGGTCGAACGCTTCCTGGACGCGATGGAGAGCGACGGAGTCGGCCGAGGGAACCAGCCG
>NZ_JAINVG010000175.1 GCF_020400725.1 Streptomyces sp. NK15101
GGGCCGCGAGGGAGGCCGCGACCGGCCGCCCCAGGTCGATCCAGAGGCACACCCCGCCCGGCGGCACCGTCCACCGCCACTCCGGTACGTGGCGGGCGAGGGCGTCGGCCAGCGCGGACCGGCGCAGCCGCAGCTCGTCGAGGCGCCGCGGCAGGATCACGTCGAGGCGGTCCATCAGGGCGGCGGCCACCAACTGGTCCAGCACGGAACCGGCCAGGTCGGCCGTGATCCGCACCCGGGCCAGCTCGGTCACGACACGGGACGCGGCCCGCACCCAGCCGACCCGCAGCCCGCCCCAGCAGCTCTTGCTCAGCGAGCCGACGGACACGATCTGCTCGCCGTCGCCCCCGCCGGCCGCCGCCGCGAACGGCAGCGGCGCGGGCACGTCCAGGGCCATGTCCGTCAGCGTCTCGTCGACCACCAGCCAGGTCCCGGTGGCACGCGCCGACCGCGCGAGCTCACGGCGCTGCTCCGCCGGCATGAGCCGGCCGGTCGGGTTGTGGAAGTCCGGGATCAGATAGGCCAGGCGCGGCGCGGTCTGCCGGAGCGCCGCGTCGACGAGCCCGGTGTCCCACCCGGTCTCGGTCACCGGCACCGGCGTGACGCGGAGCATGCGCCCCCGCATGGCGTCGAGGGCGTTGGCGTACGAGGGGTTCTCGGCGAGCACCCGGTCGCCGGCCCGGCCGAGCAGCGCGAGCACCAGCGAGACCGCCTGCTGGGCGCCCGTGGTGACGAGGATCTGGTCCGGGAGGGTCGGCAGGCCCCGGGCCGTGTAGCGCTCGGCGATCGCGGCGCGGAGCACGGGCAGCCCGTACGGGTGGTAGCCCTGCGATCCGGCGTAGCGGGGCAGCTCGGCGGCGGCTGCGGCCAGCGCGGCGGACAGCTCCGCCTCCGGGGCGGGCGGCGCGGCGAGGGCCAGGTCGATGGTCGCGCCGGCGTCGTCCTGGAAGGCTCCCAGAACGGTGGGCGCCTGCCCGTCCGGCAGCGCGGTCCACGTGCCGGCGCCGCGCCGGCTGTGCGCGTAACCGCTCTCCCGCAGCAGGTCGTACGCCCCCGTCACGGTGGTCCGGCTCACCAGGAGCACCGCGGCGAGCTCACGCTCGGCCGGCAGCCGCAGGCGCAGCGCCACCCGGCCGTCGAGCAGCGCCTCCCGCACGGCCCGCGCGAGCTCCCGGTACCCGAACCGGCCCTCCGGGGGAGGGGTGAGGAGCGAGGCCAGCTGGCGGCCCGTCAGGGTTCGGTCCAGGGTGTGGACCACACGTGCCACTGCCATGCCAATCACTCCTCATTGGCTCTGCTGTCCGGGCCAATGAGACTACAGACTCCTTCCAGTGGCCTGGAAGGAGACGAACGATGTCCGGACACTTCACCGACCGGGACGAGCGGATGTGGCAGCGGCGCGCGGAGGAGCGGCAGGCCCGCCCCCTGTCGCTCGGCGCCTGGCTCCGACGCCTGCGCCCCGCGCCCGCGGAGCGCGTCCCCCCACGCCGCACCCCCACCTACGACCCCACCTGATCCCCGGCGGCCCGGCGCCCCGCCCGTGCGAGCCGCGCCCTGCGGGGCGGTGCCCCCGCCCCCGCCCGTGTGGGCGGTCGTCCCGCTGGGGCAGGGGGGTCCCCCTGCTCCAGCGAAGCCGAGAGCTTGGGGGAGGGTGGGCACACGGGACGGCGCCCTTCAGCGGGGCCTCCGCGTTCCGCGCCTGGACCCGCACCCCGAGCGGCGGTGCACAGGTGGTGCGGGTCAGGGCGCGGGAGCCTGGGCCCGGCAAAGGGCGCCGTCCCGTTGCGCCCACCCGTTCCGCCCCAGCGGAACGACTGCCCCCAACGGCGGTGGGCGCCGTCCCGGCGGAACGGTTGCCCACAACGGGGGCGGCGGGGGCGCGGCCCACAACGGGGCGGTGCTCTCAATCCGGCCCGGCGGTGCCCGTCGACTGGTCCGGCTGCTGTTCCGGCGGCTGGCTCGTGACCTCCGACGCGGGTTCCGACGCCGGGCTCGACGACTCCGTCGACGGCGACGAGTCCGTCGGGCCGGAGGAGGAGTCGGACGGCGGCGGCGGTGAGGAGGACGTCGACGCCGGGGGGGAGAGCGTCGAGGGGCACGGCGACGGCGTGACCCCGTCGCGCGGTGCCGGGGCCTCCCCACCCGTCACCGTCACGCAGGGCACCGGTGACAACGGGGAGACCGACGGCGAACTGGACAGGGAGGTCGAGGGGGACGCCGCGGGGGAGCTCGCGAGCGGCTGGGGAGGCGGCGTCGGCTTGTCGTGCTCGCCGGTGTCGCCGTGCTTCCGCGCGAACCAGCCGTCGTCCTGGGGGTCGTACACCACGAAGACGTTCACGACCGTCACCGAGGGCGCCACCACGACGACCTGTTGGGAGCTGTATCCCGGCCAGGGCGTGCCGGTCGTGCGCGGCGCCTTCTGCGGCACGGGGGCGGTCAGCGGATTGCCGCAGGCGCAGCGGACCCGGGGCACGCCGTGGCCGTCGACCATGACCGCCGTGCCGGCCTGGAGCACCGACTGGTAGGCGGTGGCGGCGCCGTTCCGGAAGCCGTGGTTGGTGACCCGGGTGTCGACCCGGAGCCGAAGCGGGGTCAGGGAGCGGAGGTACGCCGGCACGTCGTTCGCCGGGACGCCGACGACCGAGGCGAAGGCCGCGTTCTTCGTGGGCTCGGCGGAGAGGTAGCGGACCTGCTGCTCGACGTCGCAGCTGGACACCGACCGCGTCCCGCCGTAGAGACCGGGCGTCGACCCCGACATCTCGGGCAGGGCCGAGGAGGTACGGGGCGGCAGCGAGGCCGGCGGGGCGGAGCCGCCGTCGGCGCGGGCCGTCGACCGGGTGAACGGGTCCGGGCCGGCCGCGGCGGCGTTCTGCAGGAAGACCTCGCCGCCGGAGCCCGCCGTGCCGCCCTTGTCGTCGGGGCCGTTGGTGAGGACGACCGCGAGCGCCGCGGCCGCCACGAGCGCGGCGGTGACCGAGGCGACCTTCGGGACGGAGCGCCACCAGGGGCCGCCGCCCCCGGAGCCCCCGGCGCGGGACGAACCGCCGCCCGACGGGCCTCCTCCGCCGCTTCCCGGACCTCCGCCGCCGGACGGACCGCCCCCGCCCGCGCCACCTCCCGAACCGCCGTGGGGCGGTCCGGGAGGTGGCGGGGGACCGGCGCTTCCCGGGCGTGTGCCCGGACCCGAGAGGGGGCCCGAGGGGGGACCTGTGGGAGGAACCGACGGAGGGCCGGACGGCGGGTGGGAAGTCACTTTTTTCCCTTTCTTCCGTTCCGCGCCCATTGTGTGCGCCGAACGGTGCCCGCCCGCAAGCGGAGGCCTTCCGCCCGCAAGCGGACCCCCGGCTCCGGTACTAGCGTGGGCAGGGTGACGAGCAGTCGGCTCCCCACCTCCGCGCGACCGTCAGCGCCCCCGAGCGGGCGCTACGCCCGCGTCGTCCTCCAGGCCCTGGCCGCCGTGGTCGCCGGGTTCGTCGCGATGGGCGTCGTCGCCGGCCTCGGCCTGTGGGCCGCCGGCGCCGCCGACCTCCCCGGCGGCTTCACCGCCGTCCTCGCGGCGGTCGTCGTCATGGCGTCGGGCGGCAAGGTCGAGCTCTCCGGCGACGCGGGCGCCCTCGCCGGAACCCAGGCCGAACTGACCGCCATGCCGCTCACCGTCACCCTGGTGGGCGCACTGGTCACCGGTTTCTGCTTCCTGCGTCCCCTGCGCCACCACGCGGTGACCGGCACCCGTGAACTCCTGCTCCGCGCGGCGAGCGTCGTCGTGCTCTGGCTGGCCGCCCTCGCGGGGGTCTCGGCCCTCGCCCGCCACGACTTCCCCCTCATCCTCGGCGGCGACGCGCAGGACCCCCTCACGGACCTCTTCGGCGAGCTCCTGGACGCCGTGAACCCGACCGTCGGTTTCCGCACCGACGTCGGACCCACGCTCTTCTACGGGCTCCTGTGGATCCTGGGAGTGCTCGCCGTCGCCCTCCTCGTCTCCCGCGGGACCCCGCTGCCGCCCCGGCTCGTCCGCTACCACGGACCCGTCCGGCCCGCGGCCTTCGCGATGCTCCTGCTGCTCCTCGCGTACGTCGTCGTGGGCCTGGTCATCGGGATCGTCGTCGCGGCGACCAGGGGCCACGCCGCGGAGACCCTCGCCGTCCTCCTCCTGGGCCTGCCCAACGTCGCCTGGCTCGCGCTCGGAGTGGGCATCGGAGGCTCCTGGCAGGGAAAGGCGGAAGGCCCCTTCGGCCTGCCCATGCCGCAGATCCTCGACGCCGTCCTGCGGGGCGACGGCGACAGCCCGGACCTCTCGACCGTCGACCTGTCCTCCCTCGCCGCCCAGGACGCGCGCGCGTGGTGGCTGCTGCCCGTCGCCGCCGTCCTGGTGCTGGCCGCGGCGTTCGTGGCGGCCGTCCGCTCCCCGGCCCGGATCACGCTCTGGCAGCACGCCCTGCACCTGGGCGTCGCCTTCGCGCTCACCATGCTGGTCGCCGCACCGGTCACCCTGGTCGAGGCCCGCTTCGGCCTCTCGGTCCTGGGCATCGGCGACCTCGAGTCACTCGGCGGCGAGGTCGTGCTCCGCCCTGACGTCTGGAAGACGGCCGGCTTCGGACTCCTCTGGGGCCTGGCCTTCGGTTTCCTCGGCGGCCTCCTCGCCTTCCGCGTCCACCGCAAGGGCGAGGTCGACCAGGACACGTAGCCGGGACACCCGGCCAGATGAGGCGACCGGGTGCCCGCCCCGTCCCGCCCGGACACACGGGCCGGCCGGAAGGCCCCCGCCGGCCCGCCGTCGGCGATCCGGTGCCGGCACGCGAACGACGTTCCGCCGGCGAGCCCCCGC
>NZ_JAINVG010000176.1 GCF_020400725.1 Streptomyces sp. NK15101
GAGTTCTCCCTCTGCGAGCACTGAGGCCGACCGGGAGGTTCGGCCGGTCAGACCCCCGCGCCGGTCAGGCGCCGGCGACGGACGATGAAGAGCCCTCCGCCGAGCGCTGCCGCGGCCACGAGGCTGCCGCCGACGGCCATCTCGGCGGAGCTGGGGTCCAGCGAGCCGCCGAGACCGCCGGCCGCGCCCTGGCCCGCGATGACCCGGAACGGCTGGGTGAGCGTACGGCCGCCGCACTGGACGGCCAGGTTGTACTGGCCGGGGGTGGCGTTGTTGAAGATGCGGGCGGTGGCGGTGGACACCCCGTTGACCGCGGGGCCGAGCGTGACCGTCGCGAAGGCGTTGGACGTGACCGTGCCGCCGGCGCAGCCCCGGACGGTGATCGTGAGGATCCCGCCCTGGTGGACCGCGAAGGGGGACACCGTGACGCCGTTGGAGTTGTCTCCGCCCCGCTCGACCTGGAGAGGGCTGACGGTGACGCTGCCGGGCTCGTTGGCGGCGGTGGCGAGGGGGGCCGCGAGGCCGACCGCCGCGAGCGCGGTGGCGGCCACCGCCAGAGTGCGTGCAGCACGCATGGTTGAACCTCCAGTGGAAGACGCCCCGAAGCGGTGCTCCGGAAGTTTCGACGAGTACGCCTTCCATGACGAACCATCACAAAACGGTGCGAGCCGTGCACGTCGGCACTGGGCCACCCCGGTGAGGCGACACGCCGGGCAGGGGACCCGCCGGATCGACGGAACCGCAGGTCAACGGTGCCCGAGGTGCTTATCTGACGATTACTCGGATGGATCAGTCCGGCCGTCACCCGCCTGCCCTCCGCGCTCCCTCCGGCCGGGGTGCGCCGCCGCACGCCCCGCGCCGGGCCCGGCCACCCGTCCGGCGGCGGTCCCCACCCGTTCGCACCGTCCGGCGCGACGGACCGCGCGACCGCCCTTACCGTTCTGACGACGCCGAGAAGGGAGAACCATGCCCCCGAAGGACTTCCGCGTCTTCGAGCGCAGGAGACGCCAACCCTGGGGCGTCCTGGCCCTCGCCATGCTGTCCGGACTCGCGATGATGCGCAACGGGGTGGACGTCCCCCTCGGACCGCCGCAACCCGCCGCGGCGGCCCGGCCGGTGGCGCGCCCGGTCGTCCCGCCTCCCGCCGCGAGCACCGGTCTGGAGCCGCTGCCCGCCGCTCCGGCATCGCGGGTCAAGATCCCGGCGATCCAGGTGGCGGCCCCCATCATGGACGTGGGTCTGGACGAGCAGGGCTGGGTGGCGGCCCCGCCCCCGGAGGACCCCAACCTCGTCGGCTGGTACCAGAACGGCATCGCACCCGGCCAGCGCGGCACCTCCGTCCTCGTCGGCCACGTCGACAACACCAAGGGCCCGGCGGTCTTCTACGGCCTGGGCTCCCTCCAGAAGGGCCAGCACATCGAGGTCGAGCGGTACGACGGCCGGGTGGCGGTCTTCGAGATCTACGGCGTCGAGGTGTACGCCAAGGACAACTTCCCCGGCGTGGAGGTCTACGCCGACACCGGCGCACCGGAACTGCGGGTGATCACCTGCGGCGGCGGCTACACGCGGGCACGTGGCTACGACGGGAACGTCGTCGTCTTCGCGCGCATGGTGGGCTCCCGCTAGCCTCCCGCGCACGACAGGTCCCGCGCACGGCGGAGGGCCCCGGCACCCGAGGTGCCGGGGCCCTTCCCCGTCGCGCTCCGGTCAGCGCCGGGGGACGGTGATGTGGTAGCCGGCGTCGAGGAGTTCGGGCAGATAGCGGCGGAGCGCGGACACGCTCTGGGAGCGGTTGCCGCCGGCGTCGTGGGAGAGGACGACGACGCCGGGCGCGGCGCCGTCCAGGACGCGGCGGACGATGGCGTTGGCCCCGGGCTCCGTCCAGTCCAGGGTGTCGACGGTCCAGGCGAGCGGCTCCATGCCGAGCTCGGCGCCGATCTCGAAGGAGTGCCGGTTCCAGGCGCCGTAGGGCGCGCGGTACCAGAGCGGGGCCGTGCCCAGGGTCTTCTCGATGACCTCGCTGGTGGAGCCCAGCTCGGCGCGGATCCGGGAGGGCCGCAGTCTGGGGATGAGGGGGTGGGACCAGGAGTGGTTGCCGACGACGTGGCCGTCGTCGGCCATCTCCCGCAGCAGGTCCTGGTTGTCCACGGCCATCTCGCCGCAGACGAAGAACATCGCCCGGCAGTCGTAGTGGCGCAGGGTCTCCAGGATGCCGGGGGTGTACCGGGGGTCGGGGCCGTCGTCGAAGGTCAGCACCATCGAGCGGCCGACCCCGGACATGCTGAGGAAGGGCCGCTGCCGCACCGGCGGCACCGCGCGCCGGAAGGCCGGGGGCGCGTACGCGGTCATGGGCTGGAGCCGGTACGCGGACGGGCGCAGCCGGGCGGAGTGCGTCCGGGGGCCCGTGGCCGGACCCGCACCGGAGGCGCCCTGGGGCGTGGAGGCGGCGCCGGTGGCCGGGTCGGGCGTGACGAACCGGTCCGCCGCGAGGGCTCCGACGGTGACGGTGGCCCCGAGGGCGGCGGCGAGCCGCAGCACCGACCGCCGCCCGCTGGGCATCTGATCCTTTTTCATGACCAATGGTTCGTACGGGCGAGGGCCCGGGCGGCTCAACGACACCGGTCACCTGTCCGAAAACACCCGATGAGCCGATACCCTCGCAGGGTGAGCGCACAGCAGCCCGACCGGTTCGAACGCGGCACCGACGGCCCGAAAGTGATCATGGCGGGGATCGACGGCTCCGCCTCCTCCCTGCGTGCGGCGGCGTACGCGGCAGGGCTCGCCCGGCGACAGAACGCCCTGCTCGCGCTCGTGTACGTACAGCCGGTGATCCCGGCGGGCGCGGCGCTCGGCGCACCCGTGGCCGGGACGACGGAGGAGATCGCCGAGGACCTCGTCGCGGAGATCCGGACGTCCGCCGAGCGGGTCGAGGACCTGTGGCGGATCCGGTGGGAGTTCCACACCTTCCGGGGCGACGCCTACGCGGGCCTGGTCCAGGCGGCCGAGGAGCTGACGGCGGACGCCGTGGTGGTGGGCGCCTCGGAGTCGGCGGGCCACCGCTTCGTCGGCTCGGTCGCCGTCCGTCTGGTGAGGGCGGGCCGCTGGCCGGTCACCGTGGTCCCGTGACCGGCCCGCCCGTCCCCCGCTCCCCGATTCGGTCCGATCCGAAAGACAGGCCCTAGCCGCCCATCACCAGGCCGTCCTTGCCGGCGCCCCGGCCGAGGACCACCTGCCGGACGGTGTCGCGGATCC
The DNA here is from genome assembly GCF_020400725.1 of Streptomyces sp. NK15101. Taxonomy (GTDB): domain Bacteria; phylum Actinomycetota; class Actinomycetes; order Streptomycetales; family Streptomycetaceae; genus Streptomyces. The sequence continues at coordinate 3,253 of NZ_JAINVG010000176.1, forward strand.
CGGCCCGGTGCGCGTCCCCGCCCTCCGCCGCGCCGAGGTTCACGACACGGCCGCGCGCGGTGTCGAACCACTGGGGGATGAACTCGGCCTTGGTGACCTCCCAGCGCCCGCCGGGGGTCCTGGGCGGGGCGAAGGTGAAGCGGCCGATGCTGCTCTGGTTGCCGCGCGGGTCGTGGGCGCCCTGGTGGTTGATCATGTCGCCGGCGATCTGGTCGCCCATCCCGTAGACGATCCAGGTCCCGTTGACCTTCTCGTAGGCCTGCGGCACGTGCGCGTGGGTGCCGATGATCAGGTCGACGTCCGGGCGTCCGCCGCTCCGCGAGGCGGTCAGCGCGCGGCCGAGGGAGAGCTGGCGCCCGTCGGGTTCGGTCTGCCACTCGGTGCCCCAGTGGACGCTGACCACCACCACGTCGGCGCCGGCCGCGCGGGCGGCGCGCGCGTCGGCGATCACCTCGGCCTCGTCGAGGAGCCGGACGGCCCAGGGCCGCCCCTCGGGCAGCGGGTGGCCGTTGGTGTCGTAGGTGTAGGCGAGCTGGGCGACCGTGGCGCCGCCGGCCTCGAGGAGGGTGGGCCGCGCCGCCTCCTCGGCCGTGCGGGCGGAGCCGGCGTGCCGGACGCCTGCCCTGTCGAGCGCGTCGAGGGTGCGGCCGAGGCCCGCCGCGCCGTCGTCGAGGGTGTGGTTGGAGGCGGTGGAGCAGGAGTCGTAGCCGGTGGCCTTGAGGGCGGCGGCGATCTCGGGGGGCGATTTGAAGGCTGGATAGCCGGTGTAGGGCCCGCCCTCCTGTCCGTACACGGTCTCCATGTGGCAGATGGCCAGGTCGGCACCGGAGACGACGGACTTCGCGCCGGAGAGCATGGGGCCGAAGTCGTAGCCGGCCCCGCCGGCGTCCTCGGCGGCCCGCCGGATGATCGAGTCGTGCGGGAGGACGTCGCCGGAGGCGACGAGGGTGAAGCCGGCGGGCGCGGAGGCCCCGCCGGGCGCGGCGGACGGGTCGGCGGGGCTCCCGGTGCCGGTCCGACCGGTCGTGGCGCCCGGGGTGGGGCCGCCGACGGCCGGGCCGCCGCCACCGGTGCAGCCGGTGGCCGCCGCGAGCAGGAGCGCGGCGAGCGCCGCCGCCCCCGCGGGTCTGGTGCGTGAGGTCATGTACGGCACTCCGCCCGAATCATGTGATGAACATCTGTTCTGATGAATTGACCTTTCGGGAAAGCCGCAGTCAAGGGTCAAGGCCGCAATGGGTGACGAACCCCGCTGAAACGGATGCACCGGCTCCGTCTGACCGTTCGCCGTACCATTCGCCGCTCGGTGCGACCGTTCGTCGCAGAGCGATGTCCGTTCCCTGTCCCCCGCCGTCCGGATGCGCTCGTATACGCCCCGGACGACGAGCCGCAGGAGAGGCGGGCAGAGCATGGCGACGACGGCGAGGACCGACGAGCGGGCCCCGGGGGGGGGGCG
>NZ_JAINVG010000177.1 GCF_020400725.1 Streptomyces sp. NK15101
CCATCCACCAACCCCGCAGAACTAACGAAAAGATCAGTAGAGGCGGATTCCAGCGGTCATCGCAACATAGGTTGAGTGCCACACGCGGATGTCGTAGCGTTCGGGATCCGCGGCACTCCTCGCTGCGCACCGCCACACCCTCACCTCGTGCTCGCCCTCGTTCGGGAGCACCAGAACGGGACCGGGCTCCCGGCCTTCCACGTTGATAAGCGTAAGTTCTCGGGTGGGCGAGGTGATGCGGGACGTGCCCAGCAAAGTGCCCTGTCCATCCGGCGAGGGTGATTCCCAGACTGACAGCACAGCCTGGATACGAGTAGCGGAGCCCAGCGTGGGAATGCCGATCGCCTCCCCGTTGCCCTTCACGCAGTCACCTTCGGGGATGGCGGTCACGGGGTCGGCGCAAGGCCCGTCGCCGGCGACCAGCCAGAATTCGCTGTGGGACACCCACATCGCGGCATACACCCTGTCCCAGGGCTGTGCGCCGGGGAACAGATCTTCACCGGCAAACACCCTCTCAGGATCCATGGCGCCACCGTGACGTCCAGCCGCCGGCACGAGCCGCCTGCTTTTCGGCCTTGATGGTGCCGGCCGCCCCTGCCTCCGCCCAGGACCTCCTGGATAAACACCCCGTATCCAGGAACTCAGGCGCTACAAAGACTGCTACGGATTCAGCGGCGTGATGGATGCTTACGGGGAGATTGTGATGAAAGCGGATCCGTCGGTCACGACACAGAGCGCTCGCCGGTCGGCCGCCGCAGCGTCCCCCGGTTCGACCCCGTCACCGCCGAACGGCTTGCCCGACTCGACCGCGAGGTGACCTGGCACGTTGAGGCCGGCTGCCCCGAGGCGACCGTGAAGGGTACGCCGTCGCCTGGGAGGCAGGGCTCAGGTTCTGTGCCGAGGCCGGTATCCCGCCAGCCGCCGTACGCTCCCGGCACGCTGATCGCGTTCGTGGGTGGTGCCGGCGCCAGCCTGCCCGGCGGCCCAAGCCCGCCCGGCAGGCTCACCGCGCCGTTGACCATCGACCGCCAGATCACCGTCGTCGTCACCGCCCGCCACCGGCTCGAGCTGCAACTGGTCGGGGACATCGCTCGGCTGCCCCCGCTCAAGTAGAAGAGCCTCGATGTGCTGGGCCGCTACAGCTTCACCCCGTCCATTCCAGCGGGTGGACTGCGGTCCCTACCTGACCCGGACACGATCGAGTTCGACGAGGACGAGGACGTCGGCCAGGAGCAGCAGGCCGGGTAAAAGGTGGAATGGAAGTGGAACAGGCCGCTCAGAGCGCCGGGCGGGCCGTTCACAGGCATGGTGCGCCGGCAGCGGGGTGGCAGGTGCGGGGGACGCCTGCCATCTCTGCGGTGTCCGGCGATGCGGAAGTGGGGGTCACCTCGATCACGTCGACGAGTCTGCACAGTTTGTGCTGGGCGCGCAGGGCGTCGGACTGTGCCACGGATACGACGGCTGTGGCCGTGTTCGCCGGTGCGGTGGTGTAGGTCAGGTCCAGCACGTGGTGGTTGTTGAGCGTGGCGGCGAGCCGCGCGAGTGTTCCGTGGCCGGGCTGGAGGGTGACGGTGAGCCGGGCGTGTTCCATGGGTGGTGGTCCTGTTCATGGGGCCGTGGTGGGGCCGGGAAATGGAAAAGACCCCTCGCGAGGTGCGAGAGGTCTGCGTGCGGGCGGTGAGCGTGGGGAGGGTCATCTCCTCGGGCTCGGTGCCGGCACGCTGCCGCTGATAATCAGCTGCTGCTGCATGCCCGGCATGCTGGCACAATCCGGCCGTAGCCCGGAAGGCCGTCTCATACTGCGGGCGCCCTGAGGGACGGCCCGCACTGAAGGGGCTCTTTATAGGCTGCCGGTTCAGCCCATTGACGCCGGCAGGTGCAGATGGCCGTCGTGGGCTTCGGCGACCCGATCGAGGCGGCCCAGACGATCCAGTTCGCCGACCTGCTGCTGCGCCAGGTCGACCGGGCACGGGTCAGGAACAGCTGACGAGGAGCCCCGCCCCGGCATTATCGAACTTGCGAACAGGGTGGGCGTGAAGTGCACAACGGTGCTCTCGCACGCCTCGGCGTACACGCCCAGCGCGTCGACCTCGGCCTGGTCCGCGGTCAGGCCCCAGCGCAGCTTCGTCGCGGTCCACTCCCCGATGTACCGGCAGTGCGCGTCCGGCAGGGGCGGCATCCAGGTCGACGGGTCCTGGTCGGCCTTGGACCGGTTGGTGCGGGTGGTCACGGCGACCAGACTGGTGGGGGGCGTCCTGCCCGTCGTAGTACGAGATCCACTCGCCCCCGGAGAGCTTGCAGCCGGCCGCGACGTCCGAGGACTCGACCGCCTCGGAGAGCAGGACCTCGTCGCGGGTGGTGCAGCCGTCGGCCGGGTCCCGGCCCGCGTTCCGGTGCTTGAACTTGTCGCGGGTGTAGCCCTCGCGCGATTCGTCGGCGATGGGGAGCTCGCGGACCGCGTCCACCAGGGTGAGCACGGTCGCGGCCCGGCCGACGACAGGAGCAGACGCGGTCGCGGCAGTGGCCTGGGTGGGAAGGGCGAGCGGGGCAAGGAGCAGGGCGAGGGCGGCGGTGCGTGCCAGGTTCTTGGTCACGGAGGCTGGAGATAGCGGTTCCAGCGGCTCTGACGTGCACGAATCTGAAGGGTTGTCCTCTCTGTGGGGGACGAAGTTCACCGGGGAAACGGTCCTTCGGCCCGTCAGCGGCTTCAGGTCGCCCGGCGGCTGGACGTGGTGAGCTGCCCGAGGTATTGGCCTCGTTGTCGCACCCACCCCGCGATGTTCCCGGCGGCGTTCAGAGTTCCTCGGTGGCGATACGGCGGCCGGGCCGGTGCAGCGCAGCGTTTGCCTGCCCAGACGGCACACGGCCACTGGACGGGTAGCAAGGCCGGCTGTGACACATGAGAGGTGCCACAGCCCGTCTGCCTGCGACGGGCGCCCGCCGAGGCCGGACTGGCCGCATCGTGCGGCAGGCCCCGTTTCGGATAAGACCGATTAGCCTGTAGCCATGTCGCAGAAGTACATCCTCCACGAGGAACCAGCAGTTCGTACGGCTTCCCAGCGCATCGCGATGGCCGACCTGGCTCCGTTCGGCTTCCCAGGCCTCCACGAGCAGGTATGGCTCGGAGGCCGCGAAGACGGCCTGTTCGTCATGCAGTGCGTGCCCTTCCGGATCTACGGGCTGAACCTCTTCGACGTGGTGCGCCTGGACGAGGACGACATGCTCGTCGAGGTCGTGGACAAGGGCGGCCACCGCACGCTGCGGGCGCTGCTCGAGGCGGGCCTGGAGCCCCAGGTCTTCGAAGAGGTGACCGGCGGCATCGTCTCGCGGGCCCGGAGCGGGGGCTTCGCCATCGAGTGGAGCGGCGACCGTCACGTGGCGATCGACGTGCCCGCCGACGGGGACGCGGCTCCCCTGGTGGCGTTCATGGACGCGCACGAGGAGGCCGGGATGCTGTTCTGGGAGTGGAGCGACTCCCAACCGTTCCAGGGTTCCTGACACGGCTCCGACGCCGTGATCACACCAGCTACACCGCATGGGACCATAGCGACCATGTCAGGTCAGCTCTGGGTGTCCCTCATATCCTTGGGCGGCGTGGTACTCGGCGGCATGCTGTCCTACCTCGTCCAGCACAGGACGCAGTCGTCAGCGGAACGCGCCGAGCAGCAACGGCAGCTGAGCGCACTTTCGGAGGCTCGGCGCGCGGAACGGCTGGCGCTGCTGGAGCGGTTCATCTGGATCATCTGATCGTTGGTTGATGTGTGTCGTTGACGGATGCCCAGTGGGTACGGATCGAGCCGTTGCTGCCGGACAGGACTCCGAGGCGGGGTGGGCGGTGGCGTGATCACCGGCAGGTGATCGACGCGATCGCGTTCAAGTACCGCACCGGGACGCCGTGGATGGACCTGCCCGAGCATTTCGGCTCGTGGAAGGGGGCCCACAACCGGCTGCGGAAGTGGGCTGCCGACGGCACCTGGGAGCGCGTGTTCACCGCCCTGCTCGCCCAGGCCGATACCGAAGGTGACCTCGACTGGGTCGCCGCGGTCGACTCCACGATGGTGCGGGCTCATCAGCACGCCGCCGGAGCCCGTCAAAAGGGGCCCCGGCCGGCGAGTCGGAGCATCATGCCCTCGGACGGTCCCGCGGCGGACTGACCACCAAGGTCCACCTCGCCGCGGACAGCCGCTGCCGCCCGCTCGCCTTCGTCCTCACGCCCGGTCAGGCAGGTGACGCGCCCGCGTTCCCCGAGGTGATGGCTCGCCTGCGGGTGCCGCGGCCGGTCGGCCGGCCCAGGACCACGCCGGATGTGCTCCTGGCCGACAAGGCGTACTCGTCCCGGGCGATCCGCACCCACCTCCGCCGACGCGGGATCCAGGCAGTGATCCCGCAGCCTGCCGACCAGGCCGCCAACCGCAAACGCCGCGGCAGTCATGGTGGCCGTCCGCCTGCCTTCGACCGCGAGGCCTACAAGCGGCGCAACACCGTCGAGCGGTGCATCAACAAGCTCAAGCAGTGGCGCGGTC
>NZ_JAINVG010000178.1:0-2500 GCF_020400725.1 Streptomyces sp. NK15101
TTGCTTCAGAACTAACACAGTGGACGCGAGCAACTGAGGACAAGCCCTCGGCCTATTAGTACCGGTCAGCTCCACCCCTTACGGGGCTTCCACATCCGGCCTATCAACCCAGTCGTCTACTGGGAGCCTTACCCTCTCAAGGAGGTGGGAATACTCATCTCGAAGCAGGCTTCCCGCTTAGATGCTTTCAGCGGTTATCCCTCCCGAACGTAGCCAACCAGCCATGCCCTTGGCAGGACAACTGGCACACCAGAGGTTCGTCCGTCCCGGTCCTCTCGTACTAGGGACAGCCCTTCTCAATATTCCTACGCGCACAGCGGATAGGGACCGAACTGTCTCACGACGTTCTAAACCCAGCTCGCGTACCGCTTTAATGGGCGAACAGCCCAACCCTTGGGACCGACTCCAGCCCCAGGATGCGACGAGCCGACATCGAGGTGCCAAACCATCCCGTCGATATGGACTCTTGGGGAAGATCAGCCTGTTATCCCCGGGGTACCTTTTATCCGTTGAGCGACGGCGCTTCCACAAGCCACCGCCGGATCACTAGTCCCGACTTTCGTCCCTGCTCGACCCGTCGGTCTCACAGTCAAGCTCCCTTGTGCACTTACACTCAACACCTGATTGCCAACCAGGCTGAGGGAACCTTTGGGCGCCTCCGTTACCCTTTGGGAGGCAACCGCCCCAGTTAAACTACCCATCAGACACTGTCCCTGATCCGGATCACGGACCGAGGTTAGACATCCAGCACGACCAGAGTGGTATTTCAACGGCGACTCCACCATGACTGGCGTCACGGCTTCACGGTCTCCCACCTATCCTACACAAGCCGAACCGAACACCAATATCAAACTGTAGTAAAGGTCCCGGGGTCTTTCCGTCCTGCTGCGCGAAACGAGCATCTTTACTCGTAGTGCAATTTCACCGGGCCTATGGTTGAGACAGTCGAGAAGTCGTTACGCCATTCGTGCAGGTCGGAACTTACCCGACAAGGAATTTCGCTACCTTAGGATGGTTATAGTTACCACCGCCGTTTACTGGCGCTTAAGTTCTCAGCTTCGCCTGGTCGAAACCAAGCTAACCGGTCCCCTTAACGTTCCAGCACCGGGCAGGCGTCAGTCCGTATACATCGCCTTACGGCTTCGCACGGACCTGTGTTTTTAGTAAACAGTCGCTTCTCGCTGGTCTCTGCGGCCACCCCCCGCTCACGGAGCAAGTCCGATCACCGGGTGTGGCCCCCCTTCTCCCGAAGTTACGGGGGCATTTTGCCGAGTTCCTTAACCATAGTTCACCCGAACGCCTCGGTATTCTCTACCTGACCACCTGAGTCGGTTTAGGGTACGGGCCGCCATGAAACTCGCTAGAGGCTTTTCTCGACAGCATAGGATCATCCACTTCACCACAATCGGCTCGGCATCAGGTCTCAGACTATGTGTCACGCGGATTTGCCTACGTGACGTCCTACACCCTTACCCCGGGACAACCACCGCCCGGGCTGGACTACCTTCCTGCGTCACCCCATCGCTTACCTACTACCACCTTGGGTCGGCGGCTCCACCACTCCCCTTTGCCCGAAGGCTCCGGGGCGGCTTCACGGCCTTAGCATTAGTGGGCTCGATATTGGGCGTTTCAAAGCGGGTACCGGAATATCAACCGGTTGTCCATCGACTACGCCTGTCGGCCTCGCCTTAGGTCCCGACTTACCCTGGGCAGATCAGCTTGACCCAGGAACCCTTAGTCAATCGGCGCACACGTTTCTCACGTGTGTATCGCTACTCATGCCTGCATTCTCACTCGTGAACCGTCCACAACTCGCTTCCGCGGCTGCTTCACCCGGCACACGACGCTCCCCTACCCATCACAGCGGGCGTTGGCCCTGTTGCTGCAATGACACGACTTCGGCGGTACGCTTGAGCCCCGCTACATTGTCGGCGCGGAATCACTTGACCAGTGAGCTATTACGCACTCTTTCAAGGGTGGCTGCTTCTAAGCCAACCTCCTGGTTGTCTGTGCGACTCCACATCCTTTCCCACTTAGCGTACGCTTAGGGGCCTTAGTCGATGCTCTGGGCTGTTTCCCTCTCGACCATGGAGCTTATCCCCCACAGTCTCACTGCCGCGCTCTCACTTACCGGCATTCGGAGTTTGGCTAAGGTCAGTAACCCGGTAGGGCCCATCGCCTATCCAGTGCTCTACCTCCGGCAAGAAACACACGACGCTGCACCTAAATGCATTTCGGGGAGAACCAGCTATCACGGAGTTTGATTGGCCTTTCACCCCTAACCACAGGTCATCCCCCAGGTTTTCAACCCTGGTGGGTTCGGTCCTCCACGAAGTCTTACCTCCGCTTCAACCTGCCCATGGCTAGATCACTCCGCTTCGGGTCTTGAGCGTGCTACTGGATCGCCCTGTTCGGACTCGCTTTCGCTACGGCTTCCCCACACGGGTTAACCTCGCAACACACCGCAAACTCGCAGGCTCATTCTTCAAAAGGCACGCAG
>NZ_JAINVG010000179.1 GCF_020400725.1 Streptomyces sp. NK15101
AGCGGCGGAGCGGCGGAGCGGCGGAGCGGCGGAGCGGCGGAGCGGCGGAGCGGCGGAGCGGCGGCCGACGGTCGCGCGCAGGTCGTCGCGGTGATCGAGGACGCGGACGAGGACGCAGGCGCGGGCGCCGGTCCGGTCGGCCTGCTCGGCTTGGCCGTGGGGGCTGTGGGGGCCGTGGAGCCCGTAGAGTCCGCGGCCGTCGCCGCCCTCCGCCCCGGCCTGCTCCACCGGCTGGTGACCGTGGCGGGGTGGGCGCACACCGAGGGCGTCGAGGGGCCCGTCCCGAACAGGCCGCCCACGCCGGGCGTCCCACGGCACGTGGCGCGCGACCTGAGGGTCGGCATCCGCGCGCTGCCGCCCCGGACCGCGGCGGAGACGCCGGTCGCCGGAGGCACGCGGGACGCCACCGTGCCGATGGGAAACGGCCGGGATCCGCACGCGGCGATCGCCGGCGGCGCGTACGCGGAGGTCGACGCCGGTCACGTCCTGTCCTTCGAGAAGGAGGACGAATCCGTGAAGACGGTGACGGAGTCGCCCCGCTCGGCCGCCGCCTGAATCCATGATGGGCCCATGGGAGACACCAGGTTCATCGGCGCGGCGGAGCGGCGGGCCCGGCTCGGGGTGCGGCACCGGCTGGCGGGGAGCGCGCGGGCGGGATCGGCGGCGGAGGTCGGGGACGCGCTGGTGGCGCTGCACGGGACGGATCCGGCGAGCGTGTTCCTCGCGGTGGCGGCCCGGCTGGCCGGGGGCGTCGATCCGGTGGGGGCGGTGGAGCGGGCGCTGTACGAGGACGGGGTGCTGGTCCGGATGCACGGCATGCGGCACACGGTCTTCGTCTTCCCGGCCTCCCTCGCCGCCGCCGTCCAGGCCTCGACGACCCGGCCGGCGGCCGTCCGTGAACGCACCACGCTCCTCAAGCACCTGGCGGCCGGCAGCGCCTTCGACGGGGCCTGGCTGGCGGAGACCGAGCGGCTCGTCCTCGCGGAGCTGGCCGCCCGGGGCGAGGCGACCGGGACCGAACTCGGTTCGGCCGTACCGAGGTTGAGGTCGACGTACGTGTACGGGCCGGGCACCCGCCAGGAAGGGACGCAGTCCGTGGCGAGCCGGGTGCTGCGGGTGCTGGGCATGGAGGGCCGGATCGTACGGGGCCGGCCGCAGGGGACGTGGACGTCGAGCCGCTTCCGGTGGGCGCTCGCCGGGGCCCACCCCGTACTGGATCCCGCGGAGGCGCGGGCGGAGCTGCTGCGGCACTGGCTCGGGGCGTGCGGGCCGGCGACCGAGGCGGACCTGACGTGGTGGACGGGGTGGAGGGTCACGGACGTCCGCAAGGCGCTCGTGGCGGTGGGGGCGCTGCCGGTGACGGTGGACGGGGGGACGGGTTTCGTCCTTCCTGAGGACCTCGGGCCCGTGCCGGAGCCGGAGCCGTGGGCGGCGCTGCTGCCCGCGCTCGATCCGACGGCGATGGGCTGGCAGGGCCGCGACTGGTACCTGGACCCGGCCCATCGGGCCGCGCTGTACGACCGCAGCGGGAACATCGGGCCGACGGTGTGGTGGAACGGCCGGATCGTCGGAGGCTGGGCGCAGCGCCCGGACGGCACCGTCGCCCACCGGCTCCTCGCCGACGTGGGCGCGGACGCGGAGCGGGCGATCGGGGCGGAGGCGGCGCGGCTCGCGGAGTGGGTGGGGGACGTGCGGGTGACGCCCCGTTTCCGGACGCCGCTGGAGCGGGAGCTCAGCGCCGGTCAGTGACGCAGGCCCAGGCTTCGGACGCCCAGGTCGAAGAGCCCGTCGAGGACCAGGTCGACGCCGACGGCGGCGAGCAGCAGGCCCAGGAGGCGGCCGAGCAGCTCGATCGTGGCGTGGTGGGTGCGGCGCAGGATCCGGGCGAGGAGCAGGACGCAGACCAGGTCGAGGGCGATGACGGCCACGTACGCGCCGACCACCGTCGAGCGCCAGCTGAAGGAGTCGCGCTCGGCCGCCTCGATGAGCACGGCGGTCATGGCGAGCGGGCTGACGACGTACGGCATGAGCAGCTCGCGCACCCCGCTGACCAGGTCGGGGGCGTCGTGGTGGGCGCCGTCGGAGCCGAGGTGGAGACCGAGGACGAGACCGACGGCGTAGATGAAGAAGATGACCCCGCCCGCCAGCTGGAGGGCGGGGGTGCTGATGTGGAAGAGGTCGAGCAGCCAGGGTGACGTGGTGCCGGTGACGAGGCCGACGAGGACGGCCGCGCCGGAGGAGATGAGCGCGATGGTCCGCAGCTGGCGGACGTCGTGGACCTGGGCGAGGCCGGCGAAGGCGAGGAGCACCTTCGGGGGTCCGACGACGGAGAAGAAGGCGATGAAGGCGGCGGAGAAGGTGAATGCGTTCACACCGGAATCATGGGGCGGTCGGGTGATTTCTTCCGTTTTCCCGGTTTCCGTCCGCGCGGTGTCGAGAACGGCGGCCCGGCTCCGACTGTGCTGCGAGAGGCAGACCGGCCTTGTGAGCGAGGAGGACGTCATGAAGTACCTGGTGATGGTGCAGGGGTCGCAGGCCGACTACGAGGCGATGGCGGGCCGTGGCTCCGCGCAGAGTCCCGCCTGGGACAAGGCGCAGCTCAAGGCGATGTTCGACCACATGAACGCGATCAACGAGGAGGTGTCCGCGAGCGGCGAGATGGTCGACGCCCAGGGCCTCGCCGCCCCGTCCACGACCCGTTTCGTCACGGTGGACGCCGACGGGAAGCCGCTCGTCACCGACGGCCCGTACGCCGAGACCAAGGAGGTCCTCGCCGGTTACTGGGTCCTCGACTGCGCCTCCCTGGACCGGGTCACCGAGATCGCCGCCCAGGTGGCCCGCTGCCCGGTCCCGCCCGGCTCCCCGGACTACCCGGTGGTCATCCGCCCGATCGACGAGACGGGCCCGACGCAGGACTGAGCTCAGTGCATCCCGTGGGCCCCGCCGGTCGCGTGGGGCCTGCCCCGGGGGATGAGGAGGGGGGCCGTCAGGGCTGCCGCCGTGGCCGTCAGGGCGCAGGCCGTGAAGGCGGTGGTGAAGCCGGTCGGGGTCGGGGGCGTGGTGCGGAGGGCGAGGGTGGAGGCGAGGGCCACGCCGATCGTGCCGCCGACCTCGTGGAAGGTGTTGACGATGCCCGACGCGAGGCCGGCCTCGTGCGGGTGGATCAGGCCGAGGGCGGTCGTGGTCGCCGCGACGAAGACCGCGCCCAGGCCGAGCGCCGCCGTGGACAGGGCCGGCAGGAGGGTGGTCCACGGGCCGGCGGCCGGGGTGAGGAACGCCAGGGGCAGGCAGCCGGCGGCCGCCAGGGCCATGCCGCCGGTGGCACAGGCGCGCGGGCCGGCGGTCGTGACCAGGCGGGAGCCGAGGTGCGCGCCGATCGCCGTGGTGAGGGCGACCGGGAGGAAGAGGAGGCCGGTGCGGAAGGCGTTCAGGCCGTCGACGTGCTGGAGCCGCATCGAGCCCAGGAAGAAGAACGAGATCAGGAGCGCGGTCGCGACCAGCATGAGGAGGGAGCCGGCCACGACCGGGCGCCGGGTCAGCATCCGCAGGTCCATGAGGGGCGTGCGGGTCCTTCGTTCCACCGCCGCGAACCCCGCGTAGAGGGAGGTCGCGCCCAGGAGCGGCAGCAGGGTGGTCGGGGCCGTCCAGCCGGAGTCGCCCGCCCGGACCAGCCCGTAGACGAGCGCGCCGGTGGCGGTGGTGACGAGGAGGGCGCCCGGGACGTCCAGGTGGCGGGTGGGCGTCGGGGCCGGGTCCTTCGGCAGCAGCCCGGGGAGCACGGCCAGGAGTGCCAGGCCCGTCGGGACGTTCGCGTAGAAGATCCAGGGCCAGCCCGGGCCGGACGTGAGGGCGCCGCCGAGCAGGACGCCGACGGCCGATCCGGTGCCGCCGACGGCCGCCCAGACGCCGAGCGCCCTGGCCCGTTCGGGTCCGTGGAAGGCGGTGGTGACGAGGGCGAGCGCCGCCGGGGAGAGGAGCGCGGCGCCGATGCCCTGGGCCACGCGGCCGGTCAGGAGGACGGTGGCGTTCGGTGCGAGTCCGCAGGCGAGCGAGGCCGCCGTGAAGAGGGCGAGTCCGGCGAGGAGGACGCGGCGGGCGCCGAGGGTGTCCGCCAGCCGTCCGCCGAGGAGCATCAGGCCGCCGAAGCAGAGGGTGTAGGCGGTGACGACCCAGGTCAGGGCGGTGCGCCCGAGGTCCAGGTCGGCGGCGACGGCGGGCAGGGCCACGTTCACGACGGTGACGTCGAGGATCAGCATGAACTGCGCCGCGCAGAGCAGCGCGAGGACTGTCCAGCGGCGGGCGCGGACGTCGGCGGGGGCGGTGTCGGTCGACATAACTGAACTGTACGGCACAGTACAGTTGAACTCAAGAG
>NZ_JAINVG010000018.1 GCF_020400725.1 Streptomyces sp. NK15101
ACACCGCCCGTGGCGACACCGACGGTCCCGGACTCCTCCGGGGCCGACGCGGGCCCCCCGCGTCACCCCGTGCCGGACCGGCCGACGGCCCCGCCGGTCGTCGTGCCCCCGGACGGACAGCGGCGCACGCTCGGCGCGACGGCTCGATCAGAGCAGGAAGACGGGGCGCCCGCAGGAGGGCGGGGCCTCACCCGGCGCTCCGCGGTCCTGGGTACGGCACTCGCCGTACTCGCCACGGGATCCCTCCTGACCTGGTCCCTCACCCGTGACGACGACGCGCGGAGCGGCGGCGGGGCGGGGGGCAGCGGGTCGGCGGCGTCCTCCGTCACGGTGAGGATCGGGGTGGACGCGCCCCTCAGCGGCGGACTCTCCTCGATGGGCGCCGGTATCAGGAACTCCGCCGAACTGGCGGTCAGGACCGCCAACGAAACCGGACACGTCCCCGGTGTGACCTTCGAGATCACGGCCGTGGACGACGAAGCCGACCCCGCCAAGGGCGCGGCCAACGCCGCCCGGTTCGTGTCCGACGACGAACTGGTGGGGGTGGTCGGCCCGCTCAACTCCGCCGTCGCCCGCACGCTGGTGCCGACGCTGTCACGCGCGGGCATCGTCAACGTGTCACCGGGCAACACCGACCCGGCCCTGACGCTGGGCCCCGACTGGGCGTCGGGCACCCGCGTCCGCCCGTACTCCACCTATTTCCGGACGATCGGCACGGATGTCGACCAGGGGCCTTTCGCCGCCCGGTACCTGCACGGGGCCGGGAAGACCAAGCTCTACGTCGTCGACGACGCGAGCAGCCACGGCACCGCCCTCACCTCCGGCCTCACGGCAGAGTGGAAGAAGCTCGGGGGGACCGTCGTCGGGACCGAACAGGTGGATCCCGCGGAACGTTCCTTCGCGGGCCTCGCCGTCAGGGTGCGGTCCTCGGGCGCCGAAGCCGTCTACTTCGGCGGCTACTACGACACCGCGGCACCGTTGTCCCAGCAGCTCAAGCAGGCGGGAGTGACCATCCCCCTGATGGGTGGCGACGGCATCTTCGACCAGCAGTACCTCACAGGGAACCCTCAGGCCGACGGCGACCTCGCGACCCAGATCGGCGCACCCGCAACGGAGTCGACGGCGGGACGCGACTTCCTGACCCGGTACGGCGCAGCGGGCTACTCCCAGCCGCCCGGCTGGTACGGCCCCTACGCCTACGACGCGACCTGGGCCCTCATCGAAGCGGTGAAGGCCGTGGTGAAGGCGGAGGGCGGCACACCGGCCGACGGCATCCGGGCGGAACTGCCGCGAGCCGTCGAGCAGCTGGCCTTCGACGGCGTCACCGGCCGCGTCGCCTTCGACGGCGGCGACCCCGTCAACCGCCGACTGACGGTGTACCGGGTGGACGGCGGGAGCTGGCAGGCCAGGACGACCGGACCTTCCGCCCCCTGACGGGGCGCCCCCGGCTACTGCCACCGAACCGCCGCAGGCGGCCGAGGAACGTCCTGGTGCCCCGACTGCCGCTCATGACGCCCAGCACGGCGGGGCTGTCGGCCTCCTCGCGTCCCGCTGGACGTCGCGGTGATCCCCGCGGGCCGGGGCGAAAGGCCACCTCGGGTCCCCTGGGGGCGCCTGTACGGATGGTCGAGCACTGTGTTCACAAGGGCTGAGCAGTGGCACGGCCTCACCACCCCCGCGACGACGTCACCCTCCGCCTCTCCGCTCTCCTCGTCCCAGGGGGTGTTCCTCCCGGTCTCACGAAGGCCTGTTCGCCACGGACCGAGTTGTCGGTAAAGGCGAGCAGAACCGCTCGCAACCGCGCCCCAGTCGGCCGACAGGTGGTCAGGGCGCCAGCCGGGTGAGCGCGGCAAGCACCGGCGCGACGCCGTCCTCCACGGCCAGGCGGTCCGCCATTGCGCGGGCCCGCGCACGGTGGAGGCCGTCCTCCGTCGCCCTGCGCAGGGCCTCGCCGAGGGCGTCGGAGGTGAGGCGGCGCAGCGGCAGCACCCCTGGGGCGGTGCCCAGCGCGGTCAGCCGGGAGGCCCAGAACGCCGCGTCGAACTGGACCGGTACCGGAACGGTGGGCACCCCGGCCCGCAGGACGGCGCCGGTCGTGCCCGCTCCCGCGTGATGGACGACGGCGGCCGTCCGGGGGAACAGCAGGGCGTGCGGCACCTCGTCGACGGTCAGGATGTCGTCGCCCCCGGCATCCAGTCCCGCCCAACCCCGCTGGACGATCCCGCGCACTCCCGCCGCGCGCAGCGCGGTGACGATCTCGCGGCTCACCCGCTCGGGATCGGGGACGGTGGCACTGCCCAGACCGACGAAGACCGGCCGGGGCCCGGCAGCGAGGAAGTCCTCCACTTCCTGGGACAACCGCCCGGTCTCGTGCGGCCACCAGTACCCGGCCACCTCCAACTCGGCGGGCCAGTCCCGGGGCCGGGGGACGACGAGTTCGCTGTAGCCGTGCAGCACCGGTCGCGGCCGCCGCCGGGACCGGCCCGTCGTCACGAGCCCGTGCCGTCGCAGTGACCGTACGGCGTCGGAGAACAGCAGCTCCACCATCGTCATGACGGCCCGTCCGCTCAGCCGGTTCCCCACCGTGCCCAGGGGCCGCGCCCCCAGGACGGGTGCGGGAAACTCCCCGGTCGGGTGCAGCGGCTGGAGATGCAGCCCCAGGGCGGGCACCGACAGGCTGTCGGCGATGGCGTACCCGAGCGGTCCCAGCGCCCCGCCGACCAGCAGGACCTCGCCCTCCCGCGCCGTCTCCACCAGGGCCGCCGTCATCTCGTCGACCGCTCCCCGGGCCATGGACGCCAGCCGTACGAGCTTTCCCGCACCGGTCCGCGCGTCATGCAGCCGCCGGCCCCGCGCGGAATGCAGTTCGGCACGGGGGTCCACCGGCAGCGGACGGAACCGCACCCCCGAACCCGCCACCAGCGGCTCGAACACCCCGTGGGCGGCCAGCGTCACCTCGTGCCCGGCCCGCACGAGACCGGCGCCCAGACCCGTGTACGGTGCGACGTCCCCCCGCGATCCCGCCGTCATCATCACGATGCGCACGCCGCCAGTGTGCCCCACCCGGACGTGACACCGCAGCAGACCCGCCCGTGTCGCAGCGCGGGTCAGCGGAGAAAAGCCGGGTCAGCGCGGGTTGCGCCGGGTCGAGTGGGGTCATGGGGAGTTCCGGGGCGGGCAGCGGAGCGCGGGGACAGCCCTTCATCGCGCCGAAGCGGTCGCCGGTCACCAGTCCTCGCGCGCCTGGCGGATCTCCTCGTCCGTGCGGCCCACGAAGTTCCATCACGACTCACGTGCGCACCGCGTTCAGCGCGCCGACCTCACAGCCGCAAGGGGGAACTCACGCCCTCCGAGGCGCCACCGAGCTTCGGCGGGAAGAAGCTTCCGCAGCCGAAAGGGACACGACTCCTGCGGGCATCGGCTTCGGAGACGGGCCGCGGAACGAAGACCCGCTCGTCCCCCTCCGCGTTTTCACGTTCGTACAAGTGAGCCGGCCTCCGGGTCCGACATGACTGTGCCCCTCGCGAACGGGCGAGCCTGGAGATGGCGTCACCCGGCCCCGGGGATGCCGTCTGAGAAGCCGACGAGAGGCCCTACCACCGCTGGTCCAGCGCCACACGCAGGACAGCTCGCGGGCGGCAAGCCCGCATGACGTGGATGCGCGAGAACGGGCCCCGACGTCCAGGCAGCGACGGTCGCAGGAAGCGGCCCACAGGCAGAGGCCCCGGGGCGGAGCCCGTTGCCGACGTGGAGCCGGCGGAGAGGTCGGCGATGCCGTCGGGGGCCGTTCGGCCCCAGCGGGCCTCCCGTCCCGGGGGCCAGACTGGTGGCGTCGGATCCGGGAGGCCTTCATGGATGCCCAGCCGGGTGTCGCCGCGACAGCCGAGCCCTTCTTGTCGTTCACCACTGTTCGACGCCGTCGTGTGGGCGCGTGGAGTGCCGGACCGCGTGCGTCGTCGACCCGTGGTCCCACCCCCTTCGACGCGCTGTCCGGCCTGTTCGAAACCGCCGCAGGCGGTGATCAGAGGGACCTGGAGATCCGGCCCTGGGGGGAGCCCCCGGGTCATCGGCATCGTGCTGCTCGGGGCGCTGCGGGCGATCGGAGCGGCTGCGGAAGCAGGAGAACGAAGCACATGAGGAGATGAGGCGTGATGCGTGCCGTGATCGTGTACGAGAGCCTGTTCGGCAACACGCGCGAGATCGCCGACGCGATCGGAGAAGGTCTGAAGGAAGCGCACCCGGACGCCGAGGTCGAGTGCGTGGCGGTGGTCGACGCACTGCCGGAGCGCATCGGCCCCACCGACCTGCTGGTCGTCGGCGGACCGACCCATATGCGGGGCATGACCACCGGGATGAGCCGGAAGATGGGGCTGAAGGCCGAGCAGCAAGAGGCCGAGAAGGAGGAGCGTCCCTTCACCCCCGAGGAGGGCGCCGAGGGTCCTGGGGTCCGCAACTGGTTCCACGACACGCTTCCGAAGGCCCACACCGGCACCCATGCCGCCGCGGCCTTCGACACCAGGGCGGACATGCGCCTGGCCGGCGCCGCCGCCGGCGGCATCGCCCGTCGACTGCGCGGCCATGGCTACGAGCTCGTCGCGGAACCGGAGGGATTCATCATCGAGGACACCGAGGGCCCGCTGCGCGAGGGCGAACTGGATCGCGCGAGGGCGTGGGGGGCGGCTCTCCAGGTCGCCTGACCGATCCGCGCAGGGACACCGCCGGCAAGGACGGGCGCTCGTCGAGCAGACCTCCCTCCCGTAGCAGAGACCGCCGTGCGAAGGCGGTGCGGCCTCGTTCCCGTGGAGGTTTCGGCCAAGCGCCCGGAGTCGAGGATCGGCTGGACGTGAGCTTCGAGCCCCACAGGCGACAGCAGCCGGGGAGGCGAAGCTCAGTCCGCGCACATCCTGGTCGGCGCGCCTGCCCGCTCCGCCGGGACGAGACGGGGCGGACACGCCTCGCGTGGGCCGAACAGGATTCCGAGGGGGGCCATCCGGCCCTCCTCTCCCCCATGGAGCGCGGCCAGACTGGGAGTGGAGACCGTAGATCTTCGCCCCTCTGGGAGAACGTGATGACCGCCTCGCACTACACCGTCAGCGACGTCATGACCCACACCGCCATCGCCATAGGGCATGACGCGTCCTACAAGGAGATCGTCGCGCTGATGGACCAGTGGAAGGTGAGCGCCCTGCCCGTCCTGGAGGGCGATGGACGGGTGATCGGGATCGTCTCGGAGGCCGATCTGCTTCCGAAGGAGGAGTTCCGCACCGACGAGCCCCGCCCGGACGAGTTCGCCGCTGCGTCCAAGGCCGGAGCCGTACGGGCCGGGGAACTCATGTCCAGCCCGGCCGTGACCGTCCATCCTGACGCGACGCTCGCCGAAGCGGCGCGGATCATGGCCACGCGGAGGGTGAAGCGCCTGCCCGTGGTCAACGGCGTCGGCATGCTGGAGGGTGTGGTCAGCCGGAGCGATCTGCTGAAGGTGTTCCTCCGTACGGACGCAGAGATCGAGGAGGACATCCGCCGCTCCGTGCTCGGCGAGCCGGGCGCCCCCGTGGGGCTCGATGTGACGGTCGCGGACGGTGTGGCCACGATCCGTGGGGCGCTCTCCGACAGATCGCTGGTGCCGCTGGTCGTCCGCGCCGTGCGGGCCGTGGAGGGCGTCGTCGACGTCCGGATGGATCTCGGCACCCGTGAAACCGCCTCATGACGGACAATCCTTGTGGGGGCGGCTGGACAACCACCGATCACAGGGGTCGCCATGAACGATCTGCCGGCATCCGACACGACGATCACACGGGTGTTCCTCGTGGACGACCACGAGGTCGTCCGCCGGGGCCTTCATGACCTGATCGACGACGAGCCGGACATGGAGGTGGTCGGGGAGGCGTCGACGGCCGAGCAGGCGCTGGCCAGGGGGCCCGCGCTGCGGCCGGACGTGGCCGTCCTCGACGTCCGGCTGCCCGACGGCGACGGCATCTCCGTGTGCCGGGAGCTGCGCTCCCGGATGCCCGAGCTCGCCTGTCTGATGCTGACCTCGTTCGACGACGAGGACGCCCTGCTCGACGCGATCATGGCCGGGGCGGCCGGATACGTCCTCAAACAGATCAAGGGGGCCGATCTGGTGTCGGCGGTACGGACCGTGGCCACCGGACAGTCCATGCTCGATCCGGCCACCACCGCCCGGCTGATGCACTCGCTTCGGGACCCCGAAGCGGCCCGGCCGCCGGAGGACGAGCGGCTCGCGGTGCTCTCCGAGCGGGAGCGGTCCGTACTCGAACTGATCGGCGAGGGGCTCACCAACCGGCAGATCGCCAAACGGTTGTACCTGTCCGAGAAGACCGTCAAGAACCACATCTCCCGGCTGCTCGGCAAGCTCGGCGTGGAACGCCGCGTCCAGGCCGCCGTCATCGCCGCGCAGGTCCACGAGCACGACGCCGAGGAGAAGTAGCTTCCTCACCCCTGGTCGGACGCCAGGGGGATCCGCCACTCGAGCACCGTGCCGCTACCGGGATCGGTCCGCGCGCGGACCGACAGGGTGCCACCCAGCCGCTCGGCCCGTTCGGACATGTTCCGCAGTCCGCTGCGCCTGCCGCCCTGCGGCATGCCCACGCCGTCGTCGCTCACCGTCACCGCCAGGACGCCGTCGTCGGCGACGACCGCCACCTCGGCCCGGCGGGCCCGCGCGTGTCGGGCCACGTTGGTGAGCGCCTCGCCGAGGACCACGACGACCTGTTCGGCCGCCTCGGGGGGAACGTCCGTGTCGAGGAGGCCCTCCATGCGCAGGGCGGGGGCGAATCCGAGCGTCGTCGCGGCCTCGTCCACCACCTTGACCACCCGGTTCCTCAGCTTCGGTGCGGTGCCCGGGGTGTCGTGTTCCCGGAGCCCGAAGATGGTCGACCTGATGATCTTGATGGTGGCGTCCAGGTCGTCGATCGCACGTCCCAGCCGCTCCACGGCCTCCGGGTGCTCGACGAACCGGCGGGCGCTCTGCAGGGTCATGCCGGTGGCGAAGAGGCGCTGGATCGCCAGGTCGTGCAGGTCGCGGGCGATCCGGTCACGGTCCTCCAGAAGGCTCACTTGCTCGGCGTCACGGCGCCGGTCCGCCAGTTCGAGGGCGAGTGCGGCCTGTCCCGCGAATCCGGGCAGGGCCATGATCTCCGATCCCGCGAACGGAGACCGCCCGCGCCGCCGTGCGAGGATGAGCACCCCGCTCAGCCGCTCCTTGGTGCCGACCGTGACGGCCACCGCCGGCCCGAACCCCCGCCACCGTTCGGGCTGCACCGTGATGCGCGGGTCGTTCTCGACGTCGGCCACCGTGACCAGGCCCTCTTGTGCGAGGGCGGCCTCGGCCAGGGTTCCTTCGCTGGTCGGCAGGACGACGCCGCGATGCGCTTCGGCCCCCTCACCGCGGGCGAGCGAGCCCCGCAGTTCACCGCCGATGCCCACCAGGTAGAAGACCCCCATGTCGGCGCCTGCGATGTCGACCGCCTGCTCCAGCATCCCGCCGAGGACCTCGGTCTCCTCCGCACCGGACAGGAGGGCGCTGGTGAGCTCGGAGCTCGCCGCCAGCCACCGCTGCCTGAGCCGGCCCTCCTCGTACAGGCGGGCGTTCTCGATGGCGATGCCGGCCGCGACGGCCAGCGTCGTCACGACGGCCTCGTCCTCGGCGTCGAAGTCGGCCCCTTCCCGTTTCTCGGTGAGGTAGAGGTTGCCGAACACCTCTTCGCGAACCCGGATGGGCACGCCGAGGAACGAGTGCATCGGCGGGTGGTGGAGCGGGAAGCCGTACGAGGCCGGATGCTCGGACAGCTCGGGCAGTCGCAGCGGTTCGGGGTTGCGGATCAACTCACCGAGCAGTCCGTGCCCGGAGGGCAGGTTGCCGATCCGCGCCCTCAGGTCGTCTCCGATGCCGACGGTGAGGAACTCCGAGAGCTTCTTGTCGTCCCCGATGACGCCCAGGGCTCCGTACTCGGCGTCCACGAGGGTGACGGCCGCCTCCACGATGCCTCTCAGCACCTGGGGCAGGTCGAGTTCCCTGCCGACGGACATGACGGCTTCGAGGAGCCCGTTGAGCCGGTCCCTGGTGCCCCTCACCTCGTCGATGCGCGCCTGGAGCTCGTCGAGCAGTTCGTCGAGTCGCAGCCGTGGCAGCCTGCCGTCCGTCGGCACCGACCCCTCGTCCTCCATCACCACCTCCGGCCACGTCGAGCGCACGGTCCTCGCCCGACGGGCACACGTTCACGGTAGTTCCCGTGTTCCCGATGCTCCAGCCGGACGCGTTCCACGGAAGGCGGTACGGACGAGGCGCGCGGCGAGGAATCCCGCGGGCACACAGGCGACGGCGATGCCGATGCCCGCCCAGCCGAGCGGTTCCGTCTCCAGGACCGAGCTCAGGAAGGGCACGTACAGCGCTGCCGCGGCCAGCAGGGTGGAGGCGAGGACGGACAGGGGGAGGAACGGGTTCTTCCTGGTCAGCAGCCGGGCCCTCAGTCCCAGGACGACGCCGAGCTGCGCAGCGAGAAGGGCGAGGAAGAGGACGCTCTGCCACGCCAGGTCCAGCGTCCGGGCGGCGAGCCCCGCGCCGAGGGAGGCCGCCGTGACGACGGCGGCGAGGACGAGCAGACGCTGCCAGGCGCCTCCGCCGAGGATGTGCTGGTCCGGCGGACGCGGCGGTCGTCGCATCGCGCCCGGGGAGGCCGGCTCCGCGCCCATGGCGACGCCGGTGAGGCCGTGCGTGAGGAGGTTGATCCACAGGATCTGCCCTGCTCGAAGGGGCAGTGGCAGCCCGAGCAGCGGGCCGGTCAGCATGACGAGGATCTCGGCCGCGCCGCCGGCCATCCCGTAGACGAGGAAGCGGCGGATGTTGTCGTAGACGCGCCGTCCCTCGTCGACGGCCGCCACGACCGTCGAGAGCTCGTCGTCGGTGAGGACGAGGTCGGCGGCCTGGCGCGCGACCTCCGTGCCGCGCGCGCCCATGGCGACGCCGATGTCGGCCCGGTGCAGGGCGGGGCCGTCGTTGACCCCGTCGCCGGTCATCGCGGTCACCTCTCCCCTGGCGCGCCACGCCTCGACGATGTCCAGCTTCTGCTGGGGGTCCGTACGGGCGAAGACCCGCACCGAGGTGAGGTCGGCGACCCGTCCCGCGGCCACGTCCGCCCCCGTGGCGACGTGGCCTTCCGTCTCACCGCCGTCGCCCAGGAGTGCGACGTGGGACGCGACCGCCCGAGCCGTCGCCGGATGGTCCCCGGTGATGAGGACGGGGGTGATGCCGGCCGCGCGGCAGGAGGCGAGGGTCGCGGCGGCATCCGGCTTGGGCGGGTCGTCGAGCGCGACGAGTCCGAGGAGCGCGAGTCCCGACTCCGCCTCGGTGACCGGGCTCGGGACGTCGTTCCGCACGCCCGATGCCACGGCGAGCACGCGGTACCCCCGGGCGGCCAGGTGCGCGGCCTCCTGGCGGGCCGCCGCGAGCGCCTCCGGAGGGTCGAGCAGGACGGCCGGGTCGAGTACGGCCTCGGGGGCGCCCTTCAGACAGACCAGCACCCTTCCCTCCCCGGTCGCGTGCAGCGTGGTCATGCGTCTGCGGAGGCTGTCGAAGGGCGCTTCTCCGAGCCTGGGACGGGTCGTCGCCAGCTCTGCGGAATCCGGGCAGCCCGCCTTGGCCGCGGCCGTGAGCAGAGCGGCCTCCATGGGGTCGCCCAGGGCCGTCCAGCGGCCGTCGGGGGCCCCGTCGTCCGCCGGGCGCAGCGTGGCGTCGTTGCACAGGGCGGTCGCGGTCAGGAGCTCCGTCAGGGATTCGAGCTCGTCCGCCTCCGCCGGCCGTCCGTCGACCAGGACCTCGCCCACGGGTTCGTACCCCACGCCCGAGAGCTCGGCGCTCGCCCGCGGTGTCCAGACGTGCTGGACGACCATGCGGCCCTCGGTCAGGGTGCCGGTCTTGTCGGTGGCGAGGACGGACACGGAGCCGAGCGTCTCCACCGCGGGAAGCCGCCGCACCAGTGCGTGCCGGGCGACCATGCGCCGGGCCCCGAGCGCGAGTGCCAGGGTGACGACGGCGGGGAGGGACTCGGGGACCGCCGCCACGGCAAGGCTGATGGCGGTGACCGCCATCGTGCCGAGCGGGAGCCCCCGCACCAGGCCGAGGGCGAAGACCAGGACGCACAGGGCGAGCGTCACGGCCGCGAGGACGCGCCCGAGGGAGGCGAGGCGGCGCTGCAACGGGGTCGGCTCGCGACGTTCGTCGAGAAGGGCCGCGATGCGGCCGAGGGCGCTGTCGGCACCGGTCGCCGTGACCACGGCCACGCCCCGGCCGCGCACGACGACCGTGCCCGCGCTCAGCGTCGCACCGGCGTCCTTGTCGACGGGCACGGACTCCCCGGTGAGCATGGACTCGTCCACCAGCACGGCGGACGCCTCGGCGAGTTCGGCGTCGGCGGCGACGATGTCGCCCTCACCGACCAGGAGGACGTCGTCCGGGACGACCGCCGCCGCCGGGAGGTCACGGACGGCACCGTCGCGCCGCACGCGCGCGTGCGGCGCGGTGAGGGCGGAGAGGGCGGCGACGGCGTTGTCGGCCCGGATCTCCTGTGCCACGCCGACGGTCGTGTTCACGAGGACGACCAGCCCGATGACGATCGCGTCGGGGTGGTCGCCGATCGCGAGGGTCAGCACGACGGCCCCGAGGAGCACCATGATCAGCGGGTCGGTCAGTTGGGCCAGGACCCGCGTGTGGAGCCGTACGGGCTTTCTCGCGGTCACCTCGTTGGGACCCGTGTCGGCGAACCGCCGGGCGGCCTCCTCCTGGGTGAGTCCCACCGTCTCCCGCACCGGCGCGGAGGCCCGGTCCGGTGCCGACGCCGTCATGACCCGCTCACCCGGCGGGGACGGTGATCACCGGGCAGTGGGCCCGGTGCAGCAGCCCGTGGACGACGGAGCCGACGCGCATGCCGGTGTATCCGCCCCGGCCTCGACGGCCGACGACGACGGCGAGGGCGTGCTCGGCCGCGTCCGCGAGCGCCTCGACGGGGGAACCGGTGGGGACCTCGTGGGTGAGCCGGACGTCGGGGTACTTCTCCGCCCAGCCCGCGGTGGTCTCCGAGAGCAGACGGCGCTCGGCGTGGAACAGCGTGTCGGCGCTGTGCGGGGAGAAGACGGGGGGCTGCCGGACGGCGATGGCGCGCAGTGCGCAGCGCCGGAGGTCGGCTTCCTCGAAGGCCCAGGCCAGGGCTGCTCGTGAGGACTCGCTGCCGTCGACGCCGACCACGAGGTAGGGCGTCTCCTGCGTGACGTGTTCCGCGTCGCCCACGACGACCACCGGGCAGTGCGCCTTCGCGGTGACCGGGACGACCAGGGAACCGGCGCTCAGGAACTCCGCCGTACGACTGAGGTGCCGGGAGCCCAGCACGATCATGTCGGCCTCGTGCGACAGACCGGCCAGGGCTCCCGCCGGGAACCCGTCGAGCAGGGAGGAGGTGGCCTTGACGGCCGGCTGCCGGGCGTGCGCCCAGGCGAGCGCGGTACGCAGGGCTTCCGTGCCGGCCTGTCGCTCTGCCTGGTGACGGGGGGCGTCGTCGACGTGCTGGGTGTCGTGCCGCGGTGGTACCGCGACCACCAGGCGCAGTCCCCGTCCTCTCAGGTGAGCCTCGTCCGCGGCCCAGGCGAGGGCCATGTGCCGGTTCTCGACCGGGTCGATGCCGACGACGATGCCGCTGCGGTCCGTGGTGCCGGTCATGACGTGCTCCTGTGTCCGGGTCCTTGCCGAGGGATGAGCTGCACGGGGCAGTGGGCGTGCCGCAGCAGGGTCAGCGTGATCCGGCCGGGCGCCGGTCCGAGGTGGCCGGGCGATCGCCGACCGCCGAGTACCAGCAGGTCGGCGTGGTGCGACGCGGCCCGTGGGCCGGGGGTCAGCCCCGCGTTCCAGAGGTGCGGGAGCCGGAGAGGCGCCTTTCGCAACAGGGCTTCGCGGGCCGCCGCACGGGCGCGGCCCACGTCGGCCTCGTCCCGGACCGCCGCAAGAACCGCGCCGGCCCCGACGGGCTCCGCGGCCCCTCGCCCCACGACGACGGGTGTCGGGGCGGCGGCCGCGGCCTCGAGACCGACCGAACCGACCGAACCGAGCGACAGCGGGGAGAACCCGCCGAGACCCCGGTGTCCGACGACGATCGTGCCGGTCATGGCGGCGGCCCGCCGCGGACTGCCGGGAGCCGGGTCGTCGGCGAGTTCCCGGACGACCGCCGGCTCGGGATGTCGCGCTGTGATCGCCTCGGCGGTCCGGTCGAGCGACTCACGTCCTGCCTGCCGGCTCCCGACGACCCCCGCCTCGGACGGGAACGGGACCGGTGCGTCCCTGTCCGCCGCATGAACGGGGCAAAGGGTGCTGCCCCGCAGAGCCGCCTCCTCCACCGCCCGCACCACCGCCGTGTGCGCGGACGGTGATCCGTCGACGCCGACGACGACCCTGCCCAGGCCGGAACGGGCCGTGGTTCCGTCCATGGCTCCTCCTCCCGGGGTCCGAGGGAGCTCCTTCCACCCTGGCAGCCGGCCCCGGGCGGCCGGAGGGCCGCTGGGGGCAATCGCGGGACCAAAGGTCCCACCCCCGGCCGGGCAGGGTGCGGCCCCGGCATGAGGAGCCCGTTCGGTCCTGAAGGTGGACCATTCGGCCCTCGTGGGCGCCCTCGCGCGCGTCGGAGGGTGGGGACGCAGGGATCACCGTCCCCACCCTCGAACAGGAGGCGCGGCGATGAAGCACATGAAGGTCGGCGGCCTGATGACCGACGACGTGGTCTCCGCCGTACCTGCGACGTCGTTCAGGGAGGTGGCGAAGCTGCTCGCCGAGCACGAGATCAGCGGGGTCCCCGTCGTGGACGACGACGAGCACGTCGTCGGAGTCGTCTCCGAGAGCGATCTCCTGGCCCACCACGAGTTGGTCGCGCGGGACCTGATGACCACGCCGGCCGTCACGGTGCACGCGGAGGAGACGGTGGCGGACGCGGCACGGCTGATGGTCCGCCGCGGAGTCGAGCGCCTTCCCGTCGTCGACGAGGAGGAACGGCTGGTCGGCATCGTGACCCGCCGCGATCTGCTCGGTGTCTACCTCCGCCCGGACGCGGAGATACGGCGCCGCATCCATGAGGACGTCCTCTCGGACGTCATGGACCTGCCCGGGTACGCGGTGGACGTACACGTCCTCGACGGCGTGGTGACGCTGGGGGGCCGCGTCCGGCAGCGGAGCCAGGCGCGGATGCTCGTCGGACTCGCCGAACGCGTGGACGGCGTCGTCGCCGTCGTGGACCGGCTGTCCTTCACCGAGGACGACACACGTCCCGCATCCCCCGCCCGGACTCCCCATGACATCTCCTGGTGACCCACCGCAGACAGGACGAACCGTGTCCACCACCGCTCTGACCCGACCGCTCGTGACGTCGCTGGTCGAAGACGCCGTCACCGCACCGTCGATGCACAACGCACAGCCCTGGAAGTTCGTCCACAGGACGGGCGCCGGAGTCATCGAACTGCACGGGGATCCGCTGCGCGCCATGCCGCGCGAGGACCCGGACCACCGTGCCCTCCACCTCGGCTGCGGCGCCGCCCTGTTCGGCCTGCGCGTCGCCGCCGCGCACCGGGGCCTGCGTCCCGTGGTCCGGCTGCTGCCCGACCCGGAAGACCCCTGGCATCTCGCCGACGCGCGCCTCGGCGACGCCGACGGCCCCGGCGACGCCGACGACGAACTGGCCGCGCTCCACGACGCCTTGTCGCGCCGGCACACCAGCCGCTTCCCCTTCACCGAGGAGCCGGTCCCCTCCGAGATCCTCGACGGACTCCGCGCCGCGGCCCTCCTGGAAGGCTGCCGGCTCGTCGTACCGGGAGCCTGGCACACCGACACCGTCATGAGCCTCGTCCACGCCTCCGAACTGTTCGAGGCCGCGGACCAGGCCGTACGCACGGAGATCGCCGCCTGGACCCGCACCGGCGCGGCCGGAGAAGGCCCCGCCACCGAGGGCATCCCCTCCTACGCCCTCGGCCCCAGACAGTACGACGTCACCTCCCCCGTCAGGGACTTCGACGCCCCCCGCCAGGTGCCCGGACGCCCCTCGGCACGCTTCGAGAAGACACCGCAGATCGCTCTGCTCGGCACCATCGACGACACCTCAGAGGACTGGCTGAGAGCCGGCCAGGCCATGCACCGGGTCCTGCTGCAGGCCACCCTCGACGGCCTCGCCACCTCCGTCATGTCCCAGCCGCTGGAATGGCCCGAACTCCGCGCCCACGCACGCGACCCGGAATCTTCCACCGGCTACGTCCACATGGTCTTCCGCTTGGGCTACGGCCCCGGGGGCCGGGCCACACCGCGCCGTCCGGTCTCCGAGGTGCTCGCCTTCGAGTGAACGGCCACCCACGAAGGACGGACCGCACCTCTGCGGAACCGCTCCGGCCGTAGGCCGGAACGGGGTGCAGGCGCATGAGCCGGTCGGCCCCCGAAACGGACCCGCTCGGACCCTCCGGACGGGCCGGTCCGGATGCCAGGGTGAAGGCCGGTCCACTCCGAAGGAGGGCTGACCATGCCCGAGGCAGCCCCGAGCGCCACTCCCGCCGTTCCGCGGCCCGCACTGCTCAGTTTCCTGGGCGGCGTGGGAACGGTCACCGGGAGCAAGTTCCTGGTCGAGAGCGACCATGCGCGGATCCTCCTCGACTGCGGCCTCTTCCAGGGTTTCGCGACCTTGCGGCGCCGCAACTGGGAACGGTTCGCCCGCGACGCCGCGGACGTCGACGCCGTGGTCGTCACCCATGCCCACCTGGACCACTGCGGCTATCTGCCCCGCCTGGTCCGGCAGGGCTTCCGGGGACCGATCCTCACCAGCGCCCACACGGCCCGGCTCGCTGAGATCGTGTTGCGCGACAGCGCCCGGCTCCAGATGGAGGCCGCCCGGCACGCCGACGAACACGGCTGGTCCAAGCACCGGCCGGCCAAGCCGCTGTACGACGACTCCGACGTGGAGAAGACGCTGGCGTTCCTCGACCCGGTCCCGGTCGGCGAGGACGTGGAGATCATGGCAGGCACCCGGCTGACGTTGCACCACGGCGGGCACATCCTGGGGTCGGCCTGGGCCCACCTGACGCTGGAGGACGGCCACGCCCTGGCCGTGTCCGGGGATCTGGGGCGGCCCGGACACCCGCTGCTGCTGCCGCCCGAGCCGTTCTCCGGCGCCGACGTGCTGCTGATGGAGTCCACGTACGGCGACCGCCGCCACGACCAGGAGTCCGCACGGTCGGAGTTCGCCGCCGTGATCACCCGGACCCTCGCCCGGAGCGGCACCGTCGTCATCCCCGCCTTCGCCATCGACCGCACCGAGGTCGTCCTGCACGAACTGACCCGGCTGCGGGACACGGGCCTCCTGCCGCGATCGGTCCCCGTGTACGTGGACAGCCCCATGGCCCTGGCCGCCCTGGACGTCTACCGGGACGCGGTACGCGAGCGCTCCCCCGAGCTGCGGCCGGAGATCCTCGCCGAAGGAGTCGCCGCGCTGAGCCCCGAGCCGTTCCTCGCCGCGCGCACGGTCCAGGAGTCCATCGAGATCAACGAGGTCGGCGGCCCCGCCGTCATCGTCTCCTCGGCGGGCATGGCCACCGGCGGCCGTGTCCTGCACCACCTGCGCCGGCTGCTCCCGGACCCGCGCAACGCGGTCGTCGTGGTCGGCTTCGCCGCGGCCGGCACCCGGGCGCGGGACCTGGTGGACGGTGCCCGCGTGCTGAAGATGTTCGGCGAGTACGTGCCCGTACGTGCCGAGGTCGCCGACGTGCCCCACTTCTCGGCGCACGCCGACGCCGACCAGATCCTCGGCTGGCTGCGCGGGGCCCCTCCGCCGCACACCACCTACCTCGTCCACGGCGAACCGGCCGCGTCCGAGGCGTTGCGCGACCGCATCGACCGCGCATTGGGCTGGACGGCCGTGGTTCCCCGCTCCGGGGAGGCCGTCCTGGTCCGCTGACCGGGGTCCTTCGGCCCCTTGGGTGTGACCTGCGCGGCCCTCCCGGACGACACCCGCCCCGGGCGAGTCTGTGGGAAAGGGCTGGAGGACATCATGACCACCACGAGGACGCTGCTGAACGAACTCGCTCCCGAGGCGCGTGACCGGCTGCTGGAGCACGCTCGCCCGGTGCGCTTCCCCGCCGGAACGCGTGTCTTCCGCGAGCGGCAGCACGCCGACCGCTTCTGGATCATCGAGACCGGCCGGGTCGAGCTCGACATGCACGTCCCCGGGCGCCGCAACGCCGTCGTGGACACCCTCGCGTCCGGCGCGCTCCTCGGCTGTTCCTGGATCATGCCCCCGCACCTCTGGCACCTCGGCGCCACGGCGACGACCGAGGTCCACGCCCTCGAGTTCGACGCCCGGGCCGTCAGGGAGCTGTGCGCGAAGGACGCGGCCGTCGGCGAGGCGGTCTTCGCGTGCGTCGCCGCGGTGATGGCGCGTCGGCTCCTGTCCGCCCGCGACCGCCTGCTGGACGACCTCATGCCGCGTCTCGGCGCGGAACCCCTGGCCTACGCCCGATGAGGAGACAGAGTCATGGCCACCCAGCCGTTCACCGTCGCCGACGTGATGACCAAGAAGGTCGTCGCCGTCCGGCCCGGCGCGGAGTTCAAGGAGATCGTCGACGCCATGGAGCGGTGGAAGGTGACCGCCGTCCCCGTCGTCGAGGGCGAGGGCCGCGTCGTCGGCGTGGTCTCCGAGGCCGATCTGCTCCTCAAGGAGGAGTTCCACGACCACCGCCTGGGTCTCGTCGAACAGATGCGGCGTCTCGATGCCACGGCCAAGGCGGGTTCTCGCCGGGCGGGGGACCTGATGACCTCCCCCGCCGTCACCGTCGCGCCCGAGGCGTCCCTGCCCCAGGCCGCGCGCCTCATGACCGCCCACCGCGTGAAGCGGCTGCCCGTCGTCGACGCGAGCGGTGTCATCCAGGGGATCGTCAGCCGGTCCGACCTCCTCAAGGTCTTCCTCCGCCCGGACGAGGAACTGGCCGCCGAGGTGCGCCGCGACGTCGTCGAGCACCTCTTCCCGCTCTCTCATCGTCGGATCGAGGTCCGCGTCGACGCCGGAGTCGTGACGCTGTCCGGCGAGGTCCGCGACAGCGCGCTCATCCCGCTCGCAGCCCGCCTTGCCCGTGCCGTCGAGGGCGTGGTGGACGTGCGGTGCGCCCTCACGGCCGAGGGTGACAGGCGATGAGGCACCGCAGCGTCGCGGATCTGATGACACCCACGGCGGTCAGCGTCGTTCCGGGCACGACGTTCAAGGAGATCGCACGGCTCCTGGACGAGTTCGACATCACCGCGGTGTGCGTGGTGGACGAGTCGAACCGGCCTCTGGGCGTGGTGTCGGAGGCGGACCTGGTACGCCGCCGTGCCGCCGGGGCCGGACTCGACACGGCAGGCGCGCTCATGTCGAGCCCTGCCGTCGTCGCCCGGCCCGAGTGGAGCGTGGTGCGGGCCGCCCGTGTGATGGACCGGGCCGGGGTCAAGCGGCTGCCCGTGGTCGACGCCGAAGGGCAGCTCGTGGGCGTCCTCAGCCGCAGCGACCTCGTACAGCTGTTCCTGCGCAGGGACCGGGCGATCCAGGAGGAGATCGTCGAGGACGTGGTCACCCACACCCTGGGGCTGAGCCCGTCCGCCCTGTCGGTCGAGGTGGTGGACGGCCGGGTCACGCTCAGCGGCACGGTACGGCGCCGGAGCCTCGTGCCGGTGCTCCTCAGGCTCTGCAACAGCGTCGACGGTGTCGTGGGGGTCGTCGACCGGCTCGCGTACGAGGACGACGACCTGCCGAAGGAGGGACGAGCATGAACACCCCCAGCACCCCGCATGCTCCCGTGGTGGTGACGGCCGAACTCGACGGCCGGTTGTCCCGCTGGCTGTGGCTGGTCAAATGGATCCTGGTGATCCCCCACTGGATCGTGCTGTTCTTCCTCTGGATCGCCTTCCTCGTCGTGGCGGTGATCGCCTTCTTCGCCGTCCTGTTCACCGAGCGCTACCCGCGAGCCCTGTTCGACTTCAACCTGGGCGTGCTCCGCTGGTCCTGGCGCGTGTCGTACTACTCGTACGGCGCCCTCGGCACCGACCGCTATCCGCCCTTCAGCCTGGGCCCCGAACCCGGCTACCCCGCCCGGCTCGACATCGTCTATCCGGAGCGGCTCTCCCGCTCACTGGTCCTGGTCAAGTGGTGGCTGCTCGCCATCCCCCACTACCTGGTGATCGCCTTCTTCACCGGCGGGATGGAGGTGCACTGGTGGAGCGGCGGCCTGATCACGCTGCTCACGCTCGTCGCGGGTTTCGCCGTGGCCTTCACCGACCGCTATCCGCGCGATCTGTTCGCCCTGATCGTCGGGCTGAACCGCTGGGTCCTGCGCGTCGCCGCCTACGCGAGCCTCATGACGGACGCCTATCCGCCGTTCCGTCTCGACCAGGGTGGTCACGAGCCGGCCGTGGGTTCCGTGCGCTGACACGGCGCCGCCTGGCACGCCGCAGCTCGTCCGTGCCCCACACCAGGACCGGGAAGGCCGCGATGAGCAGGACGACGTCCATGGGGAGGGCGGCCGTGCCGAAGAGACGCTGGAGCGGCGGCAGGTAGACGAGGGCGGCCGTGAAGGCCAGCTCGAAGGCGACGCCGGCGAGCAGCAGCGGATTCGAGAACACCCCGATGTCGCGGAGTGCCGCGTGGTCGGTGCGGGCCGCGAAGGCCGTGCCGACCTGGCAGGTGACGATGCCGGCGAAGGTGGCCGTGGTGGCCGTCACGTAGGCGTGGTGCAGGGGGCTGCCCGTGCCCGTGGGATCGCCCGGCTGCCAGCCCGCGCGCCAGAGCACGTAGAAGAATCCGGCCATGACGAGGGCCGCCGACACCAGGCCCAGGTAGCCCCAGCTGCGGACGAGCATGTCGCGGGAGATGACGCCCTGGTGCCGTGGCCGGGGCGGCCGCTGCATGATGCCGGGCTCGGAGCGTTCCCGGCCGAGGGCGAGCGCCGGCAGGGTCTCGGTGCCGAGGTCGATGGCGAGGATCTGCAGGACGGTGAGGGGAAGCGGGACGGCGCCGGCGGAGAGCGCGAAGACGAGGAAGGGCACGATCTCCGGGGTGGCGTGGGCGAAGATGTAGACGATGAACTTGCGGACGTTGTCGTAGACGCGGCGCCCGGACTCGACGGCGGTCACGATGGTGGCGAAGTCGTCGTCGGTGAGCACCATGGTGGCGGCCTCGCGGGCCACGTCGGTGCCGGAGCGTCCCATGGCCACCCCGATGTGGGCGCGGTGCAGTGCGGGGGCGTCGTTGACGCCGTCGCCCGTCATGGCGACGATCCGGCCGTGGGCCCGCAGGGTGTCCGCCACCTTGAGCTTCGTCTCGGGCGAGGAGCGGGCGAAGACGATCTCGGCGTCGTCTTCCACGAGGAGCCGGTCGAGTTCGTCGTCGCCCAGCGACTCGGAGGCCGCGACCACCTGCAGACCGGGCACTCCGATGCCCACCTCGCGGGCGACCGCGGCGGCGGTGGCTCCGCTGTCCCCCGTCACGACGTGCACGCGCATCCCGGCCTCGTGGCAGCGGTGGACGGCCTCCGCCACCTCGGAGCGCGGCGGGTCGTACAGCCCGACCAGGCCGAGCAGCGTCAGTCCCGATTCGGCGTCCTGACGGCGCGGCGGCGGCTCCGCGCCCGGCGGCAGGTCGCGCACTGCGACGGCGAGGACCCGCATGCCGCCCCGGGCCAGCTCCTCCGCCGCGGAGCGGGCCGCGTCCGTGGCGGAGTCGGGAAGGACGCGGGCGAGGACCGCTTCGGGCGCTCCCTTGGCGACGATCCGCAGGCGTCCCGTCGCCTCGTCGTCCTGCACGACCGACATCAGCCGCAGCCGCGGATCGAAGCGGAACAGTCGGCGCCGTCCCGCGTCGCGCCGGGTGAGGTCCACGGGAGCCCCGTGGTCGGCGGCCCCGGTGACGAGGGCGGCCTCGGTCGGATCACCGTGCAGTTCGCCCTCCTCCTCGCCGGTGACGGTGGTGCACAGCGCGCTCGTCCGCACCAGCTCCTGCGCCCAGGGGCCGGGCTCCGCTCCGTGCTCCGCGGTCCAGAGGGCTCTCAGGCGCATGCGGTTGCGGGTCAGCGTGCCGGTCTTGTCCGTGCAGATGACGTTCGTGGAGCCGAGCGTCTCCACCGCGCTGAGTCGTTTCACCAGGGCGCCCTCGCGGGCCAGCGCGCGGACCCCGACGGCGAGGGCCAGCGTGATGGTCGGAAGCAGTCCCTCGGGGACGTTGGCGACGAGGAGCCCTATGGCGAACATGAGGGAGTCGGTCACCGGCAGTCCGACGGCCACCCCCAGGACCAGGAACACGGCCCCCATGCCCGTGGCGACGCCGGCGATGAGCCAGGCGACCTTCTTGACCTGTCGTTCCAGCGGGCTCGCCTCGCGCCGGGTCCGTTGGCTGAGGGCGGCGATCCGGCCGATCTCGGTGTGGTCGCCGGTGGCGAACACGGTGGCCCGGGCCTGTCCCTCGACGCAGGTCGTCCCGCTGAAGACGAGGTTCGGCTCCTCCAGCAACGGGGCTCCGAGGAGTCCGGCCGCGGCCATGCGTTCGGCGGGAACGGACTCCCCCGTGAGCATCGACAGATCGACTTCCACCCCGCCTTCGGTGACGCGCGCGTCGGCCGGCACCTTGTCGCCCTCTTCCAGGAGGATCACGTCGCCCGGCACCAGGTCGCGGGCTTCCACGGTGAGGGGCCGGCCGTCGCGTACGGCGAGGGCGTGCTCGGGCAGATACCGGGCGAGGGTCTCCACCGCCCGCTCGGCCTGCCGCTCCTGGAGCAGCGCGAAGGCCGCGTTGACGGCGATGACCGCCAGGATCGCCCAGCCGAGCACCCCGAGATCCGCGACGAAGGCCAGTGCGGCGGCGGCCCAGAGCAGCAGGGCGAGGGGGTGGACCAGCTGCCCGACGAGCTCTCGCGCGAAAGAGGAGCGGGCCTTGCGCCGGACCTCGTTGGGCCCGTGAACGGCGAGCCGGCGGGCGGCCTCGCGGGCGGACAGCCCGTCCGGCCCGGTGGCGAGTTCCCGGCGCAGCCTGGGCAGGGGCTCGCTGGGGTCGAAGGGCAGCACCTCGGTGGGCGTGGCGGCCCGGTCCGTGGCGGCGCGGTCAGTCATCGTCGGTACCCGGAGCGCTCCCCCGGCGGAGCCGGCCGGACCACACGGGTTCGACCTGTTCCCATTCCTGTTCCCAGACCGCGAGCCGGCGGGCCTCGGTCCGCCGTCGTACGAGGACGAGGACGCCGGCCCCGATCGCTCCCGCGCAGGCCGTGGCGACGCTCCCGCCCGCCCCCGCGGTCAGCGCGCGGTCGGCGGCACTGCCCGGAGGGCGGGCGGGGGCACCGGTGTCGTCCACCCAGATCGTCACCGTGCGGCCTTGGGGCGTCCGGGGAGGGACGGGGACGGTGCCGGACCGGCGGACGTGGTCGGGCTGTTCCCAGACCGCGGGTGCGACCGCCCGCGGTGTCGATCCGTACCGGGCGGCGGCGGACGGTTCCTTGGCGGGCCCGGTGGTGGTCGCCCGCACCTGGTGGCGATGGGCGGCGAGTTCGCGGTCGGCCTCGACTCCGGTGCTCCACAGCATCCCGGCGGCGACGGCCCCGCAGATCAGGGAGATCATCAGCACGAGGATCAGAGCGGCGCGCTCGCCCGCTCCCCGCCCGGGCGGCGTGAGTCGCGGGTCCGACCGCTTGTGGTGGTCCATGTCGCACCTCCGGGCGGAGTCACTCCTTGCCGTTCCGGTGCCCGACGCGGAGGGTCCCGCCGAGGACGGCTCCGTCGTGGCCACTGGCATCGGAGACGGTGTCGGCCGGCCGGGCCGACGGCCTCGAAGCCGTCGGCCCCGAGCGTCCGGCCGGCCTCGTCGGCGACCCTCCGGTCGCGCCGTGCTTGCTGCCGCGTGCGACCGGGACGGGCTGGGGATTCACGACGTGGATCCTTCGGGCGGGGTGCCTCCTCGCTTCACCGGGACGGTGCGCGCGGCGCTGCTCTTCTCCTCGGGCATCGGGACGCGGACGGTGAGGATGCCGTCCTCGTACGAGGCGTCGACCTCGTCGGCCGGGATCGTGGCCGGGAGACGCACGGTCCGGCGGAAGGATCCGTAGCGGAACTCGGAGTGCTCCTTGTCCTCCTCGCTCTCGCTGTGCTCCGCCTTCACCGTGATCAGGTTGTCCTCGACGGTGACGGTGAGGTCGTCCGGGTCCATTCCGGGCAGTTCGGCCCGCAGCACGTACCCGTCGGCGTCGCTGGAGACCTCCACCGGGATGGAGTGCGCGGCGGTGCCGGGTCGCCATCCGGGCAGTCCCGGGAACTCCCGGTTGAACCAGTCGTTGAAGTCGGGGAAGAGGCTGTGCCTGCGTTCCACCTTGCCTCCGGCCATTGTTCTGCTCCTCGTTCCGGGGCCCAGGACGGTCGCCGTGGGCCCGAGTCGGTGCGGACGGGCGGTGGACCGGGTCGCGGGGCCGGTCCGACCCCGTGACCCCATCGTCCGCCCGCGGGTCACGTGGCGCAGCGTCCAAGGGGGTCGTCCGACGGGGCCGAACGGGCCGCGCCCGGACCGACCGGCCCATGGCGCCACGGCTCCGGTGCCGTCAGCGGCAGATCTCCTCGACGAAGTGGCCCACCCGTTCCTCCGGCAGGTGCCTGGCGAGGTCCGCCTCGCTGATCATGCCGACAAGGCGGTGGTCGTCGATCACGGGCACACGGCGGACGCGGTGCTCCTGCATGGTGCGGAGCACCTGCTCGCTGTCGGCGTCCGCGTCGACCGTGACGGGCTTGCCCTGGGCGAGGAGTCCGGCCGTCATGTGGTGGGGGTCCTTGCCCTTGGCGAGGCACTTCACCACGATGTCCCGGTCGGTGACGATGCCGTGGAGCCGGTTGTCCGGCCCGCAGATGGGCAGCGCGCCGACGTCGAGTTCGCTCATGCGTCGTGCCGCGTCCATCAGGGTCTCGTTCTCCTGCACGCAGCTCGCACCGGTGTGCATGATCTCCCTTGCGGTCGTCATGGCCGCGTCCTCCTTTCAGGCCCCCTGCTCGCGATCCGGCCGCTTCGCCGTCGGTTCAGAGGAAGAGCGGCGACACCCTGACGGTGTGCACCGGGCGCCGGGGACGCC
The DNA here is from genome assembly GCF_020400725.1 of Streptomyces sp. NK15101. Lineage (GTDB taxonomy): Bacteria > Actinomycetota > Actinomycetes > Streptomycetales > Streptomycetaceae > Streptomyces. Next base: position 23,149 of record NZ_JAINVG010000018.1, read on the forward strand.
CGTTCGCCTCCACCGCGGACGGCTGGTGATTCCTGGGGCGACCACGCCGCGCGTCCATGGCCGCCTGTCGGCCGGGCTCGGCCGACGGCCCGGTGTCCCGGGCGTCTCGGTGCCGGTTCTTCCTGGGCACGTCACTCCTCCCTTCGTCCGGCGCCGCTCTCGAACGCCGCCTCCGCGCGGGCCACGTGCCGCTTGACGGTGGCGAAGCTGTCCGGCGCGACGGAGACGGAGTCGAGGCCCGCGTCGACCAGGATCGCGGTGAACGCCGGATCGTCGCTGGGTCGCTGCCCGCACAGCCCGACGGGGCGGCCGACCGCGTGCGCGCGGGCGGCGAGGGCCCGGACACTGCGGACGACGGCGGGGTCGCGCTCGTCGAAGACGTGGGCGAGGGCCTCCGAGTCCCGGTCGACGCCGAGGGTGAGCTGGGTGAGGTCGTTGCTGCCGATCGAGAACCCGTCGAAGCGTTCCGCGAAGTCCTCGGCGAGGATGACGTTGGCCGGTATCTCCGCCATGACGTAGACGCGCAAGCCGTTCTCACCCCGTACGAGCCCCTCCTCCGCCATCACCGTGAGCACCTGGTCCGCCTCGCCGAGGGTCCGGCAGAAGGGGATCATGACGACCACGTTCGTCAGCCCCATCTCCTCGCGGACCCGGCGCAGCGCCCTGCATTCGAGGGCGAACCCCTCCCGGTAGCCGTCGCTGTAGTACCGGCTGGCGCCGCGCCAGCCGATCATGGGGTTGGCCTCGTCGGGTTCGAAGGGGCGGCCGCCGAGGAGCTTGGCGTACTCGTTGGTCTTGAAGTCGCTGGTCCGTACGACGACGGGGGCGGGCCAGCGGGAAGCGGCGATCCGGGCGATGCCATGGGCCAGACGCTCGACGAAGTACTGTCCGCGGTCGAGGTACCCCTCGGTGAGCCGGTCGATCACATGGCGGTCATGTGGATCAAGCCGCTCCGGATGCAGCAACGCCATCGGGTGGACCTTCACCTGGTGGGCGACGATGAACTCGAGACGGGCGAGACCCACTCCATCGGCGGGGAGCCGCCACCAGCGGAACGCGGCCGAAGGATCGGCCAGGTTGAGCATCACCCGGGTGTGCGTGGAGGGCAGCTCCGCGAGGTCGGTCAGGATCTCCTCGTACGCGAGCAGGCCGTCGTGAACCCTTCCTCGCTCGCCCTCGGCGCACGAGACGGTCACCAGGCCGCCGTCCCGCAGGACCCGGGTGCCGTTGCCGGTTCCGACGACGGCGGGGACGCCTAGTTCGCGGCTGACGATGGCCGCGTGCGAGGTGCGTCCGCCGTGGTCGGTGACGATCGCAGACGCCCTCTTCATGACCGGTTCCCAGTCGGGGTCGGTGATGCGGGTGACGAGGACCCCGCCCTGCGGGAAGCGGTCGAGGTCGACGGGGGTGTCGAGGGCGACGACGGGGCCCTGGCCGATCGCCTCGCCGACCGCGATGCCCTCCACCAGGGGTTCACCGGGGGCGACGGTCAGCCGGCAGCGGCGCAGGGTCGTGGACCGTCGGCGGGACTGCACGGTCTCAGGGCGTGCCTGGACGATCCAGAGTTCGCCGGTGAGTCCGTCCTTGGCCCATTCGAGGTCCATGGGACAGCCGTAGTGTTCCTCGACGGCGGCCGCCCAGCCGGCGAGCTCGCGGACCTCCGCGTCGGTGAGGACCCGTCGGTGCCGCTCGGCGTCGGGCGTGTCGAGGGTGCGGGTCAGGCCGGTGTCCGCGTACACGGTCTTCAGCCGCTTGCTGCCGATCCGCACATCGATCACGGGGTTCAGGGCGGGATCCTTCGTGCTCGGTTTGAACACCGTGTACTCGTCGGGGTCGACCTGGCCGCTGACGACGGTCTCGCCCAGGCCCCAGGCGGCGCTCACCACGATCACCTCGGGGAAGCCGCTCTCCGGGTCGAGGGTGAAGGCGACCCCGGCCCCGGCGAGGTCGGAGCGGACCATGAGCTGGACGCCGACGGAGAGGGCGACGGTCAGGTGGTCGAAGCCCATCCGCTCCCGGTAGTCGATCGCCCGGTCGGTGAACAGGGACGCGTAGCAGCGCGTGCACGCCTCCAGGAGCGCATCGGTGCCGCGGACGTTCAGGAACGTCTCCTGCTGCCCGGCGAAGCTCGCCTCGGGCAGGTCCTCGGCCGTCGCGCTGCTGCGCACGGCCACCTCGGGCGCTTCCCGGCCGCTCTCCTCGGCCAGTCGCTCGTACGCGGTCAGGACGGCGTCCCGCAGGGGAGGGGGCAGTGGCTGCGCGAGGAAGAACGAACGGATGGCCGCCCCCACCTCGTCGAGCGGGGCCCCTTGGCGCAGGCGGTCGATCTGCTCCTCGACGGAGTCGCGCAGTCCGCGGCCCGCGAGGAGTTCCTCGTACGCCTCGGCGGTGGTGGCGAAGCCCGGTGGTACGCGTAGGCCCGCGGCGCCGAGCCGGTTGGTCATCTCTCCCAGCGAGGCGTTCTTGCCTCCCACCCGGCCGACGTCCGAGCGGCCCAGCTCCGTGAACGGTACGACGCGTCGCGTCGGTCCCATGACATCCTCCGTGGTCTCGGGCGTCCTCAGTACGGGAGCGGTCGGCCGGACGGAGTGCGCAGGTCGAGGGGGATCGGCCTGCGGGGCTGCCGGGGCCGGGGGCTGATCCGGATGCGCTGCATGGTGCTCACCTCTCGGGAAGACCGGCGGACGGGCCGGGGCCGTCCTCTCGTCCCACCGTCCCGCGCGGAGGCCGTGGCGCTCCAGTGCCGAGCGGGCCGACGGTCCGGGGCCGCCCGGTCCTACGGGAACGGGACCGATCGGCCCATGCCGGGTCGCCGGTCCGCCCCTCGCGTTCCCGCAGTCACGCCCCACGCAGGCTCGCCTCCCCCGCGATCCGCAGACCGCCGTGGAGTTGCCGTACGAGGTCCGCCGCATGGGCGGTCGCCGACTCCGCGCGGATGCGCAGGGCGTTCCGGTGGGCGAGCGCGTCGTACCGGAACCCCTCGTGGGCGGGCGGTACGGCGACGACCGGGCGGAGCGCCGACCCTCTTCGTATGGCCTCGTCGGCGGCCCGGACGAGGGCGGGGCCGACTGCTCCCGGGGGTCGACCCCGAGCAGTGTCTCGTTCACGTCTCCTCGACCCTGGTGGCGAAGGCGGGCGGAACGATCTCCACCGGGCAGTCCGCGTGGTGGATCAGGACGTGGGCTACGCGCCCCAGGGACGGGCCCGCGCCCAGGACGCGGTGCTCTCTGCCCATCACGAGCAGATCGGTGTGGGCGGTCGCCTCCACCAGGATCCCCGGCGTGCTCGTGCCCGTCTCGACGTGATGGCTGACGTTGAGCCCGGGATAGAAGTCGCGCACGCGGTCGGCGAGCGCCTTGATCTCGCGCACGCGCTGCCGCGCGATCTCGTCGAGGTCGTCCAGCATGGTCGCGACGCTGCCGATGTGGGTGAGCACGTTCCAGACGCTCACCAGTCGCAACGTCGCCTTGCGGGCGTCCGCCTCGGCAGCCGCGACGAGCAGCCAGCCGACGTCCGAGGCGCCGTGCACGGCCGCCGTCACCGAGCCCGACTCGGGGCGGTCGCTGTCACCGCGGACGACGATCACGGGCGCCTCGGCGCGGGCTGCCACCCCCAGACCGACGGAGCCGAGCATGAGGGTCGAGAAACCGCCGAGTCCCCGGTTGCCCACCACGATCGTGCCCCTGTGGCCGGCGGCCGCCCGAAGACCGGCGACGGGCTCCTGGCGGCTCAGTTCCTTCGTGACGGCAAGGTCCGGAAAGCGCTCCTGCACCGTGTTCGCGGTCTCGATCAGCAGGTCGCGGCCCCTTTCGCGTACCGCCTGGATCGTCTCGGCATCGGCGAAGAGGGCCCGGCGGTCGGTGTCGGCGGCGTGGACGAGGTGCAGGGGCCGCCCCCGTCGGTCCGCCTCGGCGGCGGCCCAGAGCACGGCCGCGCGCGCGGAGGGGGACCCGTCGACTCCCACGACGACGACGCCGAGCTCCGGTCGGGCGGGGATCTCGCTGGTCATGGCTCCTCCTCCGGGGTACGCCCGGCGCTCGGGAGCACGTCCCGAGGGGTGACACCTCCCACGCTGACACCGTGGCGACCCTCCCGGGGATGGGCCGTTCGGCCCCGATCGAGACCTGCCCGGCCCTGCTGCCGGGAAGCCGGGACCACCAGCCTGGGATTCGGGATGTCCTCTCCCGTTCGGACCACGCACGGGACAGGGCGGACACGACTGAGGAGGCATGTCATGACGGCCCGGGTCACCGTCGGTCTCGACGGTTCGAAGGAAAGCCTCGCTGCCGTGAACTGGGCGGCAACGGCGGCGGTGTTGCGCGAGATGCCCCTCCGGCTGGTGCACGTGGAGGAGTGGCCGAACACCCCTGAGGTGCCCCTGGCGTACGCCCGGACCTCGGCCGATCGGGCCGAGGGTCTCCTGCGCGACGAGGCGGACCGCGTGCGGAAGGAACATCCCGGCCTCGAGGTGCTCACGGAGCGTGCGCGAGGCCGGGCGGCCGAGGAACTGAGGGCCGCCGCGAACGAGGCGGACCTGACCGTGCTCGGTTCGCGTGGGCTCGGCGGGGTCCGGGGCTTCATCGTCGGTTCGGTCTCCCTCTCCGTCGTCGGCGCGGCGCGCCGGCCGGTCGTCCTCGTGCGCGCAGAGGGCGCCCCGATGGCTCCCGGAGGCGGGATCGTGGTGGGCGTCGACATCCGTCACCCGTGCGAAGCCCTGCTCGCGTTCTCGTTCAATGAAGCCGCCCGCTGGGGAACGCCACTGAGGTTCCTGCACGGCTGGACGCTTCCCGCCTCGTACGGCCAGGCGGCCGTCATCGACCCGGGGATCGGCGAGGAGCTGGGCGGCCGCCTCCTCGAGGAGCTGGACGGCCTGCTGGAACCGTGGCGGAAGCGGTACGCGGGCGTGGCCGCGACGGCCACGGCGGTGGCGGGCTCCCCCGCGTACCGACTGGTCGAGGCGTCACGGAACGCGCAGCTCGTCGTCGTCGGGCGCCGGAGCCGGAAAGTCCCCCTCGGCGCGCATCTCGGCCATGTCGCCCACGCGGTGATCCACCACAGCCCGGCGCCGGTCGCCGTGGTCCCCCTGGCGTGAACGGACGGTGGCGGCTCTGCCGCCGGCCGCGCGGGGTGCGTCGTCCGCGAGCCTCGCGGACGACGCGGACGCGGTCGGGGGACGGCCGGGACCGGCCTATGCGGACCGCGACTCACGGACCCGGGCACGGAAGACGCGCCGGCCTCGTTCGTTTCGGCCGTACCGGCAGTGCGCACCAGGTCGGATGCCTACGGGCCTCCGGGCGCGCCCGGCACCCGGATGCGGCGGCCGGTCACCCGGCGCGGCGAGAGCGTCACCACGGTGTCCCGCCCGCCTCCGGCCCACGGCTCCGAGTGGAGCGCGTCCCTGATCCTCCGTACCGAGGTCTCGTCCGACACCGTTCGTACCGGCCCGACGAGGAGCACGCTCCAGCCCTGGCTGAAGGCCTCGTCCAAGCGGTCCTCCTCGAAGGCGACCTCCGCGCCGGACGCCGCACCGCGCGCGAGGGACGAGTCCGCGGCGGTCAGGAAGACGATCTCCCGGCCGACGACCTGGTAGTTCACGGGAATCACCATGAGCCCGTCCCGTCCTTCGAGGGCGACCCTGCCGACGCCGTGCCCGTCGAGCAGTTCCCAGCATTCCGCCTCACCGATCTCCTCCGTCCGTGCCCGGTACCCGGCGCGGGATCCGCCCGGCGCGAGGTCCGCCGTGGATCCGGTGAGGTCCTGGACGGTGGTCTCCAGGGCGTTCGCGAGCCGGACCAGGAACTCGATGCCCGGCGTGGGCACCCGCTCCTCCACGTAGGCGATGTAGCCGGGCGTGGAGCCGATCCTTTCGGCCACGTCCTCCTGGGACAGACCGAGTTGCGCGCGCCTGGCCACGACGCGGCGGCCCAGGTCGCTCCGCATGGGCGGGGCGTGCCGGTCGTCGGCTGTGTTCATCACTGCTCTCCTTCCGTGCCCTCGAGACGCCGCTGCGGTACGACGGCGACCGGGCACGTGGCGTGGTGCAGGGCACGGTGGGCGACCCTGCCGAGCTCCAGACCGACGAGCCCGTCCCGGCGCCGGGCCCCGAGGACCAGCAGGTCGGCGGCGGCGGAGCGCTCGGTCAGCACCCTGTGGGCGGGACCCTCCACCGTGGTCCTGCGCAGGCGCACCCGGGGGTGTTCGGACGCTGCGGCCTCCAGGGCCTTGTCGAGAAGTTCGGAGGACCGCTCCGCGACGTGGACTCTCCCGTCGCCGCTCAGCAGCGGGTGGTCGACCGGTTCATGGGACGGTCGTCGCCACGTGCGGACGACGTCGAGTTCCGCGTCCCGGGCCGCCGCCTCGCGGAAGGCGAAGCGTACGGCGGGCGAGTCCACGTCGTGCTCTCCGACGCCGAGCAGCACGCGTTCGTGGCGTGCCTCCAGGGCGTGCCGGTCCCCTCTCACGACGACGACCGGACAGCGGGCCCGGGCGGCCACGACGAGGCCGACGGAGCCGAGCAGGAGGTCGGCGAACTCGCCGCGCCCGCGGGATCCGACGACGAGGACCGCTCCCTCCTGCCCCTCCCTGAGCAGCGCGGTGGACGCGTCCTCGGCCAGGACGGCCGAGGTGAGGGGGAGGTCGGGTGCACGGCGCCGGGCGCGTTCGGCCGCGGTGCCGACGATGTTCTCGGCGAGGATCTGGCCCGACGGCCGTTCCGTGGCCCAGGTCGGCACGACTCCTTCGTACCGTTCCCACAGCGAGGCATGGACGACCCGCAGGGGAAGCCCGTGCCGTACGGCTTCGTCGACCGCCCAGTCCAGGGCCGTGAGACTGGCGTCGGACCCGTCGACGCCCACCACCAGAGACGATTCCATCGCGCCCACCCGCCTTTCCGCGTCGTGTGTGGGGTCTGCTGCCACGCTCGCACCGGGCCGGAGGAGCCGGGTAGGGCCGGTCGGTCCCCGTCGTGGCCTGCCCGGGACACATACGGAGGCGACCGGGCGGCATCACGGGAGGAGGGGCCCATCCGCTTCTCGCGGATCCTGATCGCGCGGTGCGCGGCTCGAAGCCGCTTCCCCGCGTCCCTGGGGCGGGTCCCTCCTCACTTTCACGAAAGCACCGGTCGACGGTCCGGGCCAGGGCCGTCCGGGTCCCGACGTGCCCCTTTCGGCCCTTGTCGTACGCAGCCCGGCGGCGACACCCTCGCAGCAGCAGGACTCGGGGCGCGGAAGTACCGGAGGGCGGTCATGAAGCACCCACGTACCGTCGACGACGTGATGACCCACGTGGTGGTCTCCGCCAGGCTCGACGCACCGGTCAAGGAGATCGTCCGGTCCATGCGGCGCTGGGGTGTGAGCGCGGTTCCCGTGCTGTCGGCCGAGGGACGGGTGGTCGGCGTGGTGTCCGAGGCGGACATACTCGGCAAGGTTCCGGGAGAGGACCACGACGACTCGGGTTCGGCGACGGCGGGCGGCTTGATGTCGGCACCGGCCGTCACCGTACCGCGCGGCGCCACGATCGCGGGGGCGGCGCGGCTGATGGGGCGCGGTCGTCTCAAGCGTCTTCCCGTGGTGGACGAGGACGGCCGCCCGGTCGGTGTCGTCAGCCGGGGCGACCTGCTCAAGGTCTACCTGCGCTCCGACGCGGAACTCGCCGAGGACGTGAGGCACGAACTCCTCACGCACCTGATCGCCGAGGGCGACGCCGCACTCACCGTGCGGGTCACGGACGGTGCGGTGACGCTCTCCGGGCGCCTGCCGCGGTCCGTACCCGCGGACCTGGCCCTGCGGCTCACCCGGGCGGTGCCCGGCGTGGTGGACGCGGCGGCGGAGTTCACGACCGCATAGGGGCCTTCGTGTCGTGCGGCGCGTCGTGCGGGGGAAAGTGCTGGACCCGCGCGTCCGGACCGGGAAACACCAGAGTGACCCGGCCCGTGTCCGACCATCGGACGTCGAAGGGGGGAGTGCCGTCCGCGTGGTGCAGCCCGACGATCTCGCCGTCACGCCCCTCGTCCCCGACCGTGGAGCCGCCCACGATCAGCCGGTCGCCGACGCGGGCCCACAACCCGGGGCGGGGCTTCTCCTGGCCTTGCCGTGTTCCAGTCGGAGTCATGGTCCTCGCCTCCCGGCCGGAGCGATCGGCCGCGGCCTTCCGGGACCGGCGCTCCCGCCTTCCACCCTGCGCCCCAGCCGGCCGGCCGCCATAGGGCCGACCGTCCCGGAAGGGGACCGTTCGGCACTGCCCGAGACCCGGCTCCGCGCAGCAGGGTGAGTTCTACGAGGGCCGCCGTGTCCCGTGAAGGAGGACCGTCATGCAGCACCGTACGGTTTTCGAGGTGATGACCCACCATGTGGTCACCGCCGCCCCTCATACCCCGTTCAAGCGGATCGCCCGGCTCTTCGCCGAGAACGACGTCTCCGCGGTCCCGGTCGTGGACCCCGACCGACGCCTGCTCGGCGTGGTGTCGGAGGCCGACCTGCTGCGGTCCACGGCCGAGCTTCCCGACCTGGAGGGGCGTCGGACAGGTGTCCGGCTGCTGTCGCAGGAGCGAGGACTGCCCGACGCGGAGACGGCCGCCCAGCTGATGACCTCGCCGGCCATCACGGCACGGCCGAACTGGAATCTCGCCGAGACGGCCCGGACGATGCACCGCAAGGGAGTGAAGCGGCTTCCCGTCATCGACGAGACCGGCCGGCTCGTCGGGATCATCAGCCGAAGCGACCTGCTGCGGCCCTTCCTGCGCGGTGACACGGCGATCCGTGAGGAGATCGAACACGACGTCCTGACCGACACCCTGCGCCTCGCTCCCGGCCTCATCCGGGTGACCGTCGACGACGGAGTCGTCGGGCTCACGGGCCGCGTCGACGAGCGCGCCGACATCCCCGTGATCGTACGGCTCTGCCGCTCGGTCGACGGAGTGGTCGCCCTGCACGAATCGATCGAGTACGCCTACGACAACCTGGCGCTCGACGTGGAGCCACCGCGATGAGCGCCCTGTGGGTGGCGCCGGTCATGCCCGACTACGACAGTGCCCGGGCCACGTTCTCCTGGCGACGCGAACGGTCCCGGCTCGCCGGGCTGCCGGACGGCGGCGTCAACATCGGATACGAGACGGTCGACCGACACCTGCGCGAGGGCCACGGCGAACACATCGCGCTGCGCTGCGTCGGCCGCGACGGATCCGTGTCGACGGTGACCTTCGCCCGGCTCGCGGCCGCCAGCTCCCGCTTCGCGAACGTACTGGAGACGCTCGGCCTGGAACGCGGCGAGCGGGTGTTCACCCTGCTCGGCCGCCGGTTCGAGCTGTACAGCACCGTCCTCGGAACGCTGCGTGCCGGGCGGGTCCTGTGTCCCCTGTTCACCGCCTTCGGTCCCGAGCCGGTCGCCCTGCGCATGGAGCTGGGCAACGCCCGGGTGCTGGTCACGACCCGGGAGCTGTACGAGCGCAAGGTGGCCCCGGTACGGTCCCGGCTTCCGCACCTGCGACACGTCCTGCTCCTCGACCCCGGTGCCGACCCTCCCCCGGACACCCTCTCCTTCCCCGCGCTCACGGACGCCGCACCGGACGATTACACGGTGGGACCGACCGACCCGGCGGAGCCGGCGCTGCTGCACTTCACCAGCGGCACGACGGGCACCCCCAAGGGCGCGATACACGTGCACGAGGCCGTCCTCGCCCATCACGTCACCGCCGCCTACGCCCTGGACCTGCACGAGGGCGACGTCTTCTGGTGCACCGCCGATCCCGGCTGGGTCACCGGCGTGTCGTACGGCGTCATCGCCCCGCTCGCCCACGGCGTGACGACCGTCGTCGACGAAGGGGACTTCGCCCCCGCTCGCTGGTACGGGATCCTCGCCGACCAGCACGTCACCGTCTGGTACACGGCCCCCACCGCTCTGCGCATGCTCATGCGGGCCGCACCGCGCGGCGGCGATCCGACACCCGCCACGCGCCGCGACCTCTCGTCGCTCCGGTTCGTCGCGAGCGTCGGCGAGCCCCTCAATCCCGAGGCCGTGCACTGGGGACGGGAAGCGCTCGGGCTTCCCGTCCACGACACCTGGTGGCAGACCGAGACCGGTGCCATCATGATCGCCAATTTCGCGGCCGATCCGGTGCGGCCGGGTTCGATGGGCCGGCCGCTTCCGGGTGTCGAGGCCGCCGTCCTGGCGTGCGGCGAGGACGGCCGGGCCTCGGTCACCGGCGGGCACGTCCGGATCCTCCGGGAGCCGGGCGCCCAGGGCGAGCTCGCCCTGCGGGCGGGCTGGCCGTCGATGTTCCGCGGCTACCTCAACGAACCGAGCCGCTACGAGGCGTGCTTCGCGGACGGGTGGTACCTCACCGGCGACCTGGTCAGCCGCGACGCCGACGGCTGGTACTGGTTCGTGGGCCGCGCCGACGACGTCATCAAGTCCGCGGGGCACCTCATCGGGCCGTTCGAGGTGGAGAGCGCGCTCATGGAGCATCCGGCCGTCGCCGAGGCCGGTGTCATCGGCCGCCCCGACCCGCTGGCCGGCGCGATCGTCAAGGCGTTCGTGCTGCCGCGCCCCGAGTATCCGCCCGACACCGAACTGCGGCGGGACGTCCTGGCGTTCGCCCGCCGGCGCCTCGGCCCCGCTGTCGCCCCCCGCGAGATCGAGTTCGTCGAGGACCTGCCCCACACCCGCAGTGGAAAAGTGATGCGCCGCCTGCTGCGGGCCCGCGAACTGGGCCTGCCCGAGGGCGATGTGTCGACGCTGGAGACGCCCGGACCGGCCGGGACGACCGGACTCCCCGGGAAGGAGCCGTGATGACCACCGCACAGGGCGGCACGTCCGCCAGGACATCGCAGACGAAGCGCCCCCGTCGCGCTCGGGCACCCGAGACGGCCGCCCGCCCCCCTGCGGCGGCCCACGACCTCGACCTGCTGCGGCGGATGCTGCTCATCCGGCGGTTCGAGGAACGGTGCGTCGAGCTGTACAGCACGGCGGCGATCCGCGGCTTCGTCCACCTCTACATCGGCGAGGAGGCGGTGGCGGTCGGCGTCCACCAGGCGCTCGACGAGGCGGACGCGGTCGTCTCCACGTACCGCGAGCACGGCCACGCGCTGGCCCGCGGAGTGCCGCCCGAGGCCGTGATGGCGGAGATGTACGGGAAGGCCACCGGGTGCAGCCACGGCCGCGGCGGCTCCATGCACCTCTTCGACGCCGCCCGCCGCTTCTACGGCGGCAACGCGATCGTCGGCGGCGGACTGCCGCTCGCGGCCGGTCTGGCGCTCGCCGACCGGATGCGCGGCGAGTCCAGGGTGACCTGCTGCTTCTTCGGCGACGGGGCCTTCGCCGAGGGCGAGTTCCACGAGACCGCCAACCTGGCCGCGCTCTGGGGACTGCCCGTGCTCTTCGTCTGCGAGAACAACCTGTACGCGATGGGGACGGCCCTCGCCCGGGAACACGCCCAGACGGACCTGGCGATGCGGGCGGCGTCGTACGGCATGGCGGCCTGGGCCGTCGACGGCATGGACGTGCACGCCGTGGAGAGGGCGGCGCGCGGAGCGGCCGAGTCCGTCCGGGCCGGCAACGGACCGCACTTCCTGGAGATGCGGACGTATCGGTTCCGCGCACACTCGATGTACGACCCGGACCGGTACCGGCCCAAGGGCGAGATCGAGGAGTGGAAGCGGCACGACCCCGTCACGGGACTCGCCGAAGGCATGCGTGCGGCCGGTTTCCTCGACGCGGACACCCAGGCGGCCCTGGACCACGAGGTCATGGAGGCGATCGACCGGGCTGTCCGCGCGGCGGAAGAGGCTCCCGAGGAGCCGGCCGAGGACCTGCTGCTCCATGTCACCGGCCGACACGAGGAGGTTCTGTCATGAGCACGCGCACGCGACCGCGGGCGCATCCCGACGACGGCACCACCACCTTCAGGGAAGCCCTGCGGGAGGGCCTGCGTGAGGCGCTGGCGTCGGACGACCGGGTCTTCCTGATGGGCGAGGACGTGGGCCGCTACGGCGGATGCTTCGGCGTGAGCCTCGGTCTCCTGGAGGAGTTCGGTCCCGATCGTGTCCGCGACACCCCCCTTTCGGAGTCCGCGTTCGTCGGAGCCGGGATCGGTGCCGCGCTGGCCGGTATGAGGCCGGTCGTGGAGATCATGACGGTCAACTTCAGCCTGCTGGCGCTCGACCAGATCCTCAACAACGCCGCCACCCTGCGGCACATGTCCGGCGGACAGCTCGGTGTGCCACTGGTGATCCGCATGACCACGGGCGCGGGACGGCAACTGGCCGCCCAGCACTCCCACAGCCTCGAGGGCTGGTACGCCCACATCCCCGGCCTCCGTGTCCTGGCGCCGGCCACGGTCGACGACGCCCGCCATCTGCTGTCCGCCGCGCTGGCCGATCCCGACCCGGTGCTGCTCTTCGAGCACGGCAGCCTCTACAACGCGGCCGGCACGCTCGATCCGGCGGTCCACGAGGTCGACATGGACCGTGCGGCCGTCCGCCGCGAGGGCGACGACGTCACCGTCGTGGCGTACGGCGGTTGTGTGCCCAAGGCCCTCGAAGCCGCGGAGGAACTGGCGGGCGCGGGGATCAGCGCGGAAGTCGTCGACCTGCGGTCGCTGCGGCCTCTGGACGACGCCACGATCGTCGGCTCGGTCCGGCGGACCCACCGGGCCGTCGTGGTCGACGAGGGCTGGCGCAGCGGCAGTCTGTCCGCCGAGATCGAGTCGCGCATCTGCGAGCAGGCGTTCTTCGACCTCGACGCACCCGTCGAGAGGGTGTGCAGCGCGGAGGTCCCCATCCCCTACGCCCGGCGGCTGGAGGAGGCCGCGCTCCCCCAGCCGGCCGGGATCGTGGCGGCGGCGCGCCGGGTGGTGAGCTGAGATGGCCGAGTTCACGATGCCCTCGCTCGGCGCCGACATGGACGAGGGCACGCTCTCCGAGTGGCTGGTGCGCCCGGGTGACCGCGTGACGCGCGGCGACGTCATCGCGGTGGTGGAGACCGCCAAGTCCGCGATCGAGGTGGAGTGCTTCCAGAGCGGGACGGTCGACGCCCTCCTCGTCGACGAGGGCACCACCGTGCCGGTGGGCACCCCGCTGGCACGCATCGGCACGGCCCCCGAAGGCCGCCCGACCGAGGTCACGCCGGCCGAGATCACGCCGACCGGAATCCGGCCGGTCGAAAGTCCCCCCGCCGAAAGCCCGCCGACGTCGACGCCCTTGGTCCGCCGACTCGCCCAGGACCGGCATGTCGACCTCGCCGACGTCCATGGTTCGGGCCCAGGAGGCAGGATCACCCGCGCGGACGTGGAGCACGCGGAACCGGTACCGGTTCCGGCGCCCGCACCCGCGCCCCCACCGGAGCGCGACAAGACCGCGCCGACGGCACGGCCGGCCAAGCCGGCGCGCGGAGACGACTCGGCCGAGGGGCGTCCCACTCGGCTGCGCGTGAAGTCCTCACCGCTCGCGCGGCGGCTGGCCACGGAACTCGGCGTCGACCTCGCCGACGTGACCGGCACGGGCCGGGACGGCACCGTCCGCGCGGAGGACGTCCGTTCCGCCGCGGCCGCCGAGGGCGCACCGCGGACGGCCGCCCCGGACATGGCGCGAGCGGCCACCGCCCGGCTCATGAGCCGTTCCAAGCGGGAGATCCCGCACTTCTACCTCTCCACGACCGTGGACATGGCAGCGGCGCTGGAATGGATGCACGCCCGCAACCGCGAACTGCCGCTGCCCGCCCGGCTCGTGCCCGCGGCGCTCACGCTCAAGGCCGTGGCGCTGGCGGCGCGCAAGGTGCCCGAGCTCAACGGGCACTGGGTCGACGACGGCTTCGTCCCGGCGGATGAGGTACGGCTGGGCGTCGCGGTCTCCCTGCGGGGCGGCGGCCTCGTCGCTCCGGCCCTCGCCCACGCCGACGCGCTCTCCGTGGCCGAGGTGATGGCCGCGCTCAAGGACCTGGTGGCACGAGCACGGGGCGGCCGGCTCCGGGCGTCCGAGACGGCCGACCCCAGTCTCACCGTCACGAACCTCGGCGACCAGGGCGTCGAGGCCGTGTTCGGCGTCGTCTATCCGCCCCAGGTCGCGCTCGTCGGACTCGGCAGGATCGTCGAGCGGCCCGTGGCCGTGACCGGCCTGCTGGGAGTACGTCCCGTGCTGACGGCGACGCTGTCCGCCGATCACCGAGCCGCCGACGGTGCCACCGGCGCGCGTCTCCTGACCGCCCTGGACCGGCTCCTGCAACACCCGGAGGAACTGTGAACCACGACCAGGCAAAGGCGTTCGTCCGACAAGCCGTGCAGCGTGTCGTCCCCGGCGCGGACTTCGCGGGGCTCGACCCCGGCGTGTCCCTGCGCGACACCTTCGAGATGGATTCGCTGGACTTCCTCGAGTTCGTGGAGGCGCTCGCCGAACTCAGCGGAACGGAACTCACCGAGGACGACTATCCGGCCCTCGACACCTGGGACGGCTGCGCCGCTCGCCTGGTGGGCGAGGCACGTGCGTCCGCACGGGGAAGGAGAGGATGATGCGGCACCGGAGGATCGACAAGCTGATGACCCGCGAGGTGGTGAGCGTCCACGGCGACGCGCCGTTCAAGGAGATCGTGCGGGTGCTGTCGCAGCACCGGGTCACCGCGCTGCCGGTGGTGGACGGGGAGAACCGGGTGATCGGAGTCGTGTCGGAGGGCGATCTGATGCGGAAGACGGCCGACCAGGCCGCCTCCCTGGAAGACATGCCCGGCGTGCCGGGGCTGGAGGCGTGGGAGCGCGCGAAGGCCGAGGGAACGCGTGCGGAGGAGCTGATGTCCGCGCCCGCCGTGTGCGCCCGCCCCGACTGGACCGTGGCGGAGGCGGCACGGCTGATGGAGGTCCAGGGGATCAAGCGGCTCGTCGTCGTCGACGACGAGGACCGGCCGGTGGGCATCGTGAGCCGCCGTGACCTGCTGGGCGTCTTCCTGCGCCGGGACGACGACATCCGCCGGGAGATCGTCGAGGACGTGCTCGGTGACACCCTGCGTCTCGACCCGGCCTCGATCACGGTCGACGTGCGTGACGGGCGGGTCGACCTCACCGGGAAGCTGCCGTTCCGCGGAATGATCCCGGCCGTCGAGCGCATGTGCGCGACGGTCGACGGAGTGGTCTCGGTCTCCTCGACCCGTCTCGCCTACGACGTCGACGACACCGAACGAGGAGGTGGGCGATCATGACGCAGGGCATCGTGGTCGGTCTGGACGGCACGGATCAGGCGAACGCCGCCGCGCGGTGGGCCGCGGAGGAGGCGGTGCTGCGCGGTACCGGAGTGCGCCTGGTGCACGTGCAGGAGACGTCGCCGGACGCCCTGCTGCCGTTCGCGGCACGGGAGCCCGACGAGCCGTGGGCGGAGGACCTGCTCGCCCGCACGGCGACCGGGCTGCGCGAACGTCATCCGGATCTGTCGGTGACCACCAGACTGTTGCCGTCGGAGCCCGTGGCGAGCCTGGTCGCCGCGGCCGAGGAGGGCGACCTGCTCGTCCTCGGCTCGCGCGCCCTGGGCGGCATGGCCGGATACCTCGTCGGCTCGGTCGGGATGACGGTCGCGGGTCTCGTCGACCGGCCCGTCGTCCTCGTACGGGCTCTCGACACATCGCCTTCGCGGGGACCCGTCGTGGTCGGCGTGGACCTGCGGCAGCCCGTGGACACGGTCCTGGGATTCGCCTTCGAGGAGGCGGCACGGCGTCTCGCCCGGGTGCAGGTCGTCTACGCGCAGCGGCTGCCCGCTTACGGGACGCTCGGCCCTTCCATGGTCCCGGACGTCCGGGTCACCGTCGCCCCCGAGATCCAGCGTTCGCTCGACGATCTCCTCGAACCCTGGCGAGCGAAGTTCCCCGACCTGTCGGCGACCGGGCGGGTGGCGATCGGCTCGGCCGGCCAGGAGCTGGTGCACGCTGCGGGGGGCGCGGCTCTCGTGGTGGTCGGTCGTCGCGCCCGGGGGTCGGTGTTGGGCACGCACATCGGCAGCGTGGCCCACGCGGTGCTGCACCACAGTCACTCGCCGGTCGCCCTCGTCCCCCACGACTGACCTCGGAGCCGGTCAGTCGTCGGACGCCGTGGGCCGCAGCCGTACCGCCGTGACCTTGTACTCCGGACACGAGGTCACGGTGTCGGCGTGCTCCGAGGTGAGGGAGTTGACGCCGCTGGCCGGGAAATGGAACGCGCAGAAGACCTGTCCCGGAGCGAGTTCCATTCCGACGCGGGCGACGAGTCGCGCCTGTCCGTGGCGGCTCTCGACGGTGACGGGAACGCCGTCCCGCAGTCCGTGGCGTGCGGCGTCCTCGGGATGCAGGTCCAAGCGGTCGTGCGCGTCCAGAAGAAGGTTGCCGCCGCGCCGGGTCATGCTCCCGGAGTTGTAGTGGGCCCATCGGCGCCCCGTGACGAGCACCAGCGGATAGTCCTCGTCCGGCTCCTCGCCGGGCGGCAGATAGGGAACCGCCGCCAGGTGGGCGCGCCCGTCGGGAGTGGCGAACCCGTCGGCGTACAGAGTGCGTTCGCCCGGCTGGTCCGGCGCGGGACAGGGCCAGGGGACGGCCCCCTCCCGGTCGATCCGTTCGTGCGAGAGGCCGGCGAAGAGAGGTGTCACGCGTCCGCACTCGACGAGGGCCTGCGCCGGGGTGGAGCAGCCCAGATCGGCACCGAGGGCATCGGCGACGGCGTGCACGACCTCGAAGTCGGCGCGTGCCGTTCCGGGCGGAGTGACCGCCTGCCGCACGCGCTGGAAGCGGCGGTCGAAATTGACGAAGGTCCCGTCCTTCTCCAGCCACGAGGCCACGGGCAGGACGACGTCCGCGTGCCGGGCGGTCTCGCTGAGGAAGAGCTCGTCGACGACGACCAGCGGACAGGCGTCGAGGGCCTCCGCGACCCGTCGGCTGTCGGGATCGGTCGCGCACACGTCCTCGCCGATGACCCACAGCGCCCGCAGCCGGCCCTCCCGGGCCGCCGCGAACATCTCGGGGATGCGCATGCCCGGCCGCTCGGGGACGGGCCGGCCCCACACCGCCTCGGCACGGGCGCGGGCCTCCGGGTCGGTGACACGGCCGTAGCCCGGCAGCAGATCGGGCAGGGCGCCCATGTCGGAGGCGCCTTGCACGTTGTTCTGGCCGCGCAGGGGGTTGATGCCGAACCCGCGGCCGGTGCCTCCGACGGCGCCGCGCAGGATGGGGAGGTTGGCCAGGGTCCGGACGCCGTCGGTGCCGTGCAGGTGCTCGGTGACCCCGAGGCCGTACAGGACGGCGGGCCGCTCCGCACGGCCGTAGAGCCGGGCGGCCTTCCTGATGTCGTCGGCGGGGACTCCGGTGATCTCGGCGACCCGCTCGGGCGGGTGGTCGGCCAGCAGGTCGGTGAGTTCGTCCAGTCCGGTGGCACGTTCGCGGAGGAAGCCCGGATCGGTCATGCCTTCGTCGACGAGGACGTGGGCGAGACCGTGGAAGAGGGCGACGTTCGTACCGGGGCGCGGACGCAGGTGCACGTCGGCATGACGGGCGAGACCCACGGCACGGGGGTCGGCCACGATCAGGGAAGCGCCCGCGAGTGCCCTCTGCTGGAGGCGGGCGCCGACGACGGGGTGGGCTTCGACGGGGTTGGCGCCGACGACCAGGAGGCAGTCGGCGGTCTCGACGTCGTCGAAGGGGTCGGTGCCGCCGGCGCGTCCGAAGGACGCGGTGAGTCCCGCGGCGGAAGGGGCGTGGCAGAGGCGGGAGCAGTTGTCGACGTTGTTGGTGCCGATGACGGTCCGCAGGAACTTCTGGACGAGGTAGTTCTCCTCGTTGGTGGCGCGGGCGGAGGAGATCGCGGCCACCGCGTCGGGGCCGCCGTCCTGTACCGCGGCACGCAGCCCGTCGGCGACCAGGGCGATCGCCTCGGCCCAACTGGCGGGTCTGAGAACACCGTTCTCGCGGACCATGGGCTCGGTGAGGCGTTCGGCCGAGCCGAGGTACCCGTATGCGAAACGGCCCTTGACGCAGGCGTGGCCCTGGTTGACGGGGCCGTCCCGGGCGGGAAGCACGGCGGCGACCCGGTCCTCGCGGACGACGACGTCGAGGGTGCAGCCGACTCCGCAGTAGCCGCAGGTGGTGCGCACGTGGTCTGTGGGCGTCCGCCGGGAGGTGAGGCCCTGACCGGGTCCGGGCTGGGTGATCGCCCCCGTCGGGCAGGTGTCGACGCAGCCGCCGCAGGCGACGCAGTCGGATGCGGCCCAGGGGCCGCCGGTTCCCGGGGCGACGACCGTGTCGGCGCCGCGCCCGGTGAGGGTGAGCGCGAAGGTGCCCTGGACGTCGGAGCACATCCGGACGCAGCGCCCGCAGGCGATGCACAGGTCGCGGTCGAGACGGACGTACGGGTGGCTCTCGTCGCGACCACGGGTGGGGTCACCGGCCGCCGTGTCCGCCGGGATCCCCAAGGACCGGCAGGTGTCGGCCAGTTCGCTGTGCGCGCTGTCGGCGAGCGCGTACGGCGGGAGCGCCGAGGCGATCAGGGCGACCGCGTCCCGGCGCAGGTTCCGTACGCCGTCGTCGGCGGTGTCGACGGTGAGGCCCGACGTCGCGGGCGTGACGCATGCGGCGACGGTCCGGCCGTCGGCGCGGACCAGGCAGGTCCGGCAGGAGCCGGCCGGGCGGAGGCGGTCGTCGTGGCAGAGGGCGGGCAGGTCGGTTCCGGCCGCGCGTACCGCGTCGAGCAGGGAGGCCCCGGCGGGCAGTTCGACCGGAACGCCGTCGACCCGGAGCCGTGTCATCGGTCCCACCCCTCCAGGGCCGGCCCGTAGGCGCGGGCCAGGCTGCGGACGGCCGCGGGGACACGGCGCCCGAAGGCGCAGAGACTCGCCCCGCCCATCAGCCGTGCCAGTCGCCGATAGGTCTCCCCCGGGCCGCCCCGGCCCCGCGCGAGTTCGAGCCCCCGCCGGGTGCCGACCCGGCAGGGCGAGCAGGCTCCGCAGCTCTCGTCGGCGGCGAACTCCCAGATGTGTTCGAGGAGTTCGTACGGATCGGTGGCGGCGTCGAACGCGACCATGCCCCCGTGCCCGAGGGCGGCACCCTGCTCGGCGAGCGCCGCCGTGGTGAGCGGGAGGTGGAGCGCGGTCCCGGCGAGGAAGCCGCCGAGGGGCCCGCCGATCTGGAGGGCGACCGGCTCGGCGCCGTCCTTGAGGCCACCGCCGAGCCGGGTGACGATCTCGTCCACGGGAGTACCGAGTTCGACCTCGTACGCCCCGGGCCGGGCGAAGCGCTCGGACAGGCAGACCAGTTTGGTGCCGGTCTCGTCCGGTGCGCCACGCCGGGCGTAGGCCCTTCCGCCATGGGCGACGATCCAGGGCAGGGACGCCAGGGTCTCCACGTTGTTGACCACGGTCGGCTCGTCCCACAGCCCGTGATCCGTGGGGTAGGGAGGTCGGGGACGCGCACAGCCGCGGGCGCCTTCCAGGCGGGCGATGAGGGCGGTCTCCTCGCCGGCGACGTAGGAACCGGCTCCTTCGACGATCTCGACGAACGGCCGCGGACCCGCCGCCTCGACCGAAGGGGCCAGGTCCCCCGTCCGCGTCGCGCGCTCCACCGCCCGGCGCAGCCGGGCCATGGCCCTCGGGTACTCGGAGCGGACCAGGACGGTCCCGCGCCGGGCGCCGCAGGCGAAGCAGGCCAGGGCGAGTCCCGCGAGGACGCGCTCGGGGTCCTCCTCCATGAGCAACCGGTCGGCGTACGAGCCGGGGTCGCCCTCGTCCCCGTTGGCGACGACGGCGGTGTCCGGCCTTCCCGCCGCCGCGGCCCACTTGGCGGCCACGGGGAATCCGGCGCCGCCGCGCCCGCGCAGCCCTGAGACGGCGGTCTCCTCCCGTACGTCCTCGGGCCGCAGCCCGGCCACCGCCTCGCGCCACACGTCCCAGGCGGAGTGTCCTCCCACGATGCCGGCGAGGAGAACGGGCGTCCCGGTGGTGTCGGTCGCGGGGATGCCCGGTGCGCGCGGTTCGGCCCGCCCACCGAGTTGGTCGGCCAGGTCCGGCCCCGCGCGGGGCAAGGTGCCGTCGAGTGCGGCGGGGCCCGCGTAGCAGTAGCCGAGGCAGTGGACGGTCTGCAGCGAGGTCGAGCCCGTCTCGTCGACCGCGCCCGCCGCCACGCCGAGAGCGCGTTCGACCTCCGTCAGATGCTCCCCGCCCCGCGCGGCGAAGCACGCCGTCGCGGTGCACACCCGCACGTGCCGCTCGCCGCGCGGGGCGGCGAGATCCGCGAAGAAGGTGGCGGGACCGAGACCCGCGGCGGCCGGGAGTCCGGCCGCCTCCGCGACCTGGGGCGCCCACGCCTCGGGCCCTTCGGCGGTACCCGCCCTGGCACGCTCCAGCGCGGCCGGCAACAGCCCGCCGCGCCCTCCGTGCCGAGCGGTCAGCTCACGGAGCGCGTCGGAGCGTCGGCCCGGTTCCCCGGGCGTCCGACCGGTCATGCTCCCAGCGTCGCCGGACGCGCCCCCGCCCGCATCCCGGCCGGCCACGGGCTTCACGGTTCCGCGTCGCGCAGGACGGTCAGGCGTCGGCGGTACTCCTCCTCGTCGATCTCACCACGGGCCAGTCGCTCGCCGAGGATCCGCTCGGCCGACGTGGCCGTGCCGGAACCCCGAGGCCGTTCCGCGGCACGGTCCAGCGTACGGAAGATCAACACGACAGCGGTGATGAGCAGGCTCCAGAACAGGATCATCCCTGCCGACATGGCGAACCAGCCCCATCCGTTCATGCCGTTGCCGTACCAGAACATCATCGCCACTCACACTCCCGACGGCGGACCGCCAGGAGCCGGACACCCCTGCCCGCGGCCCGTCCGTCACTCCCACCGTGCACGGCACGGGACGGCCCCGCACAGGGCCGACCGGCCCATGGAGGGGGGCCGGACGGTCACGGAAGGGAACGAGTGGCCCCTGGAACCGGGATCCGGGCGGCCGGAGGGTGGGAGCGGCAGGGCTCACGCCGCCCACGCGGACCGCTGCCGGGAGGTCGCCATGGTCAGGAACACGGGGAGCCGGCCGGTCACGGACGCTCCGCAGCCGTGGCAGATGCTGCTCCTCGCCACCATCGGGTTCGCGCTCTGCTTCTGGGCGTGGGCGCTGCTGGCCCCGCTCGGCCCACGCCTCCGGGACGACCTCGCTCTCAGCTCCTTCGAGCAGTCACTGGTGGTCGCCGTGCCCGTGGTGGTCGGCGCGCTCGGCCGGATCCCGGCGGGGGCGCTGACGGACCGCTGGGGAGCACGCCGGGTCTTCCCCCTCGTCGCGGCCCTGACGGTCCTGCCCGTGCTGTACCTGGGACACCTGGCCGACTCCCTGGCCGAGGTGCTCGCAGGCGGCTTCCTCCTGGGGCTCGGGGGAACGGCCTTCGCCGTCGGCGTGCCGTTCGTCAATGCCTGGTACCCACCCGCACGGCGGGGCGTCGCCCTCGGGATCTTCGGCATCGGCACCGGCGGTACGGCCCTGTCGGCGTTCACCACCGTCCAGCTCTCCGACGCCGTCGGACGCGCCTTCCCCTTCGATCTCGTGGCCGGCTGCCTCGCCGTGTACGCCGGAGTGGCCTGGTTCCTGCTCCGCGACAGGCCGGGGCGCGCGACGGCGGCGGGGTCGCTGCTCTCGCGGACGGCACTGGCCATGCGGACACCGGCCACCTGGCAGCTGGCGTTCCTGTACGCCGTGTCATTCGGCGGGTTCGTCGCCTTCAGCGTCTACCTGCCGACCTATCTCACCCGGGCTTACGAGCTCGGCCGCTCCGACGCGGCACTGAGGACCGCGGGTTTCGTCGTCCTCGCCGTGGCGATGCGGCCCGTGGGCGGCTGGCTGTCGGACCGCACCCATCCCGTCCCCGTCCTGACGGTCTCGTACGGGCTCGTTTCGGTGTGCGCCCTGGTCGCGGCGTTCGAAGCGGGCCTGGTCCCCGTGGGAACGGCGGCCTTCCTCGGCATGGCCGCCGGCCTGGGCGCCGGGTCCGGAGCGGTCTTCGCGCTCGTCGCACGTCTGGTGCCGGCAGAACGGGTCGGTTCGGTGACGGGAGTGGTCGGGGCGGCGGGAGGTCTCGGGGGCTTCTTCCCGCCCCTCGTGATGGGAGCGGTCGACAGCGTCGCGCACGACTACACGTGGGGGTTCGTCCTCCTCGCCGTCACCGCGACGGCCGCCGGCGTCCTGGCCAACACCGCTGTCCGGAGACGCGCCCGGGCGACCGCGGACGCCTGACCGCGCTCGCGAAGCCGTTCGCGCGGACCGGGCGGTCACCCGGCGATTGGGCCGTTCGGCCCCTTCACCGGGCCTGGGTGGCCGTAGCCGCGCCTTCCTCCCGAAGGCTGGTATGGAAAGCATGAACACCGACCAGGCGCTCCTTGTCGCCACCGGGGTACGCAAGATCTACCGGACGGGCTCCGTGGAGGTCACGGCCCTGCTGGACCTGGATCTGCTCGTGCGACGTGGGGAGATGGTGGGGGTCATGGGACCGTCCGGTTCCGGAAAGACCACGCTGCTGAACTGTCTGTCGGGGCTCGACGACATCGACGGCGGCCGGGTGGAGGTCGACGGTCACGATCTGTTCGCCATGTCGGACGCCGCTCGCACGGAGCACCGGGCCCACACCATGGGCTTCGTCTTCCAGGCGTTCAATCTCATACCGGTGTTCTCCGCGGCGGAGAACGTGGAACTGCCCCTGCTGCTCGTGGGCACCCGGCCGCGCGAGGCGCGGCGCAGGGCCCTGGACATGCTCGACCGGGTCGGCCTCGGTCATCGGGTCGAGCACAGGCCCAGCGAGCTGTCCGGCGGCGAGCAGCAGCGGGTGACCATCGCCCGCGCCCTGGCCGGACGGCCCGCCATCGTGTGGGCGGACGAACCGACCGGCAACCTCGACAGCGCGATGGCCGACCAGGTCATGGACCTGCTGTGCGACCTCAACCGGGACGAGGGCCAGACGATCGTCCTGGTCACCCACGACAGCGCCATCGGCGCGCGCGTCCCCCGACTGATCCGTATGCGCGACGGGCAACTGGTCGACGACGTCCACCAGACCGTCACCGCCCCGGCCTCGATCCGTGACTTCCCCATGGGCTGACCATGTACCCGAACCTCCTCGTCCCGCTGCTCAGCGCCCTCGCGCTCGCCCTCGCGGCCCTGGTGCTGGTCGCCGTCCGGCAACCGGTGTCACGGCGGCTGGCCTTCCGGCAGGTCGCCCGCCGACGCACCGAGGCGGCGCTGGTGATCGGCGGATCGATGCTCGGCACGGCCATCGTCATCGGGGCCCTGGTCGTCGGCGACACCCTGAACTTCTCGGTACGCCAGGAGGCGTACCGCACCCTGGGGCCGGTGGACGAACGCGTCGTCGCACCCCCCGGCCCGGCGGGACGCGCCGTCACCGAACGGCTGTCCGCCCTGGCCGGCGATCCGGACGTGGACGGAGTTCTGAACGCCCGGGCCACCCAGGCATCGGCCGTCAGCGGTGCCGGCGACCGCCTGGTCGCCGAACCGCGCGTCCTCGCCTGGCAGATGGACTTCGCCGAGGCGTCCCGCTTCGGCGCGGCGGGTGGCGACTCCGGTCTCGGCGGGCCTGACCCGAAGCCCGGCCGGGTCGTGGTCAACGAGCCGCTGGCACGGTCGCTGAGCGTGGGAGCCGGGGATCCGATCACGGTGTACCTGTTCGGGGCACCGCAGACGTACCGGGTCGAGCGTGTGGTGCCGGAGCGGGGACTGGCCGGTGTGGGCCTGGGCGGCAGGCTGAACCGCGACGTGTTCCTGCCGCCGGAGGCCCTGGATTCCGCCGCCCGGGCCGCCGGTGCGGAGCCGCGCTCGGTCACCTTCGTGTCCAACCGCGGCGGCGTCGAGAGCGGCGAAGCCCTGACGGACCGGGTGACCACCGACATCCGGCAGGCTCTGGGCCCGCTCGCCGGGCAGACGGCGATCGACACCCCGAAGCACACCGTCCTGCGGGACGCCGAACAGGCCGGAGACTCCCTCGGAGCACTGTTCCTCATGATCGGCAGCTTCAGCATCATCGCGGGCGCCCTGCTCCTGGTGAACATCTTCGTGATGCTCGGCGAGGAGCGGAAGTCCCAGATGGGCATGGTGCGGGCCGTCGGGATGAAGCGCTCGCGGCTGGTCGGGTCCTTCACCCTCGAAGGGGCGACGTACGCGCTGCTCTCCGCGCTGCCGGGCGTGGCCATCGGGGTCGCCGTCGGCTGGGGCGTCGCCGTGGTGGCGGCACAGATCTTCCAGGGCTGGTCGGTCGGCGGCAGCAGCATCCGCATCGCGTTCGACGTGACCCCCACCAGCGTCCTCAACGGGCTGGCCATGGGCCTGCTCATCGCCTTCGCGGCGATCCTCGCGACCAGTGTGCGCATCAGCAGGTTCAACATCATCGCCGCGATCCGCGACCTCCCCGCCACACCCGGGCAGGGTCCACGCCGCCGTCTGCTCGCGGTCTCCACCGCCCTGGCCGTCCTGTGCGCGTTCGTGGCGGTCCCGGCCGTGGCGCGCAGCCAGCCCGACGCGACGTACCTCATGCCGGCGCTCGCCCTCGCCTTCGCGACTCCGGCGCTGCTGCGCGTCCTCCCCCGTCACACGGTCACCACCCTGGTCGCCGGGGCCGTACTCGCCTGGACGCTCCTGGCACCCGTCATACGCCCCCGGATCTTCGACACGCCCTCCATGTCCGTGTACGTCATCCAGGGAGCCCTGGCCGCCTTCTCGGCCGTGGTGCTCGTCAGCGACAACCAGCAGACGCTGCTCCGCCCCGTACGCCGGCTCCTCCAGCGTCCGACGGAAGGCGGTCTCGCGGCGCGGCTCGCGGTCGCGTACCCCTTGGCCAAACGGTTCAGGACCGGCGCGACGCTGGTGATGTACACCCTGATCGTGTTCGTCCTGGTCCTCCTGACCGAGATCTCGGGCATCCTCCGCGCCGGCGTCGACGGCGTCGTCGCCGACGCCACCGCCGGATACTCCCTGCGACTGGACTACAACCCCGAGGTCGCGGGCGACCGGCTCGTCTCCGATCTGCGCGGCGGCCCGTCGGCCGCCGGGATCTCCGCCGTGACGCCGCTGCTCAACGCCACCGGGCGGGCCACCGATCCGGGTGGCCGCAGCCCCCAACCGCTGGACACCGCCGTCGTCGGCGTACCCGACGGGGCGATCACCGGCATCACGTTCCGCGAGCGGCTGCCCGGCCTGGCCGACGACCCCGCGGTGTGGCGGGCTCTCGCCTCCGACCCCCGCTACGTCGTCCTCGACGGCTTCTTCGGCAGCACCGGCGGCCCGGCCGGCGACTACTACGACCCCGGCGACACCCTCACCCTGACAAATCCCCGGACGGGCCGCGGCGAGCAGAAGGTCATCGCCGGCGTGCTCAGCAACGGGATGGTCTTCTACCCGGGCACCGGCGCCAGTTCGACCACCTACCCCGTGGTGATGGGCGAACAGGCGACGCGCGAGCTGTTCGGCACCCAGGCGCAGAACGCCTCCGCGCTGGTGAGAACCGGCCCCGGCACCGCACCCGACGCCCTGGCGACCCGACTGCAGGGCGAGCAGCTCTCGTCCAGCCTGGTCGCCACGCCCATCGAGTCGGACATCCGGCGCCAGTTCGACTCCAGCACCGCCTTCTTCCGCCTCATGCAGGGCTTCCTCGTCCTGGGCCTCGGCGTCGGCATCACCGGCCTCGGCGTGGTCATGGTCCGTGCCGTACGCGAACGCCGCCGCACCATCGGCATCCTGCGGGCCCTCGGCTTCCGGGCGCGGACCGTCCAGCGGTCCTTCCTCTGGGAGAGCACCTTCGTCGCCGTGGAGGGAATCGTGCTCGGCTCGCTCCTCGGCGTGCTGACCACCTGGCTCATGTACAGCAACAGCGCCGCGTTCGAGGGCCTCGAAGGAGGGTTCCCGGTCGAATGGGCAAGTATGTGCGGCCTGGCCGCGGCCACTTTCGTCGCCTCGCTCCTGGCCACGGTCGGGCCGGCTCGGCGCGCGGCCGCCATCCGCCCGGCCCTCGCGGTCCGCGTCACCGAATGACGAGCACCCCAGGACGGCTCGTCCGACCGACCCCGGTGGCAAGGCGCCGTCGTCACGAGTTCCGCTTCCCCGCGCACGGCCTCCTCGTCACGCGTCGAGGTCCCGGGCGATGCCGTCCGCCCAGGCGTCGATCGCCGCCCAGTCCCGGTGGTCGCCGTAGCGGCAGCCGAGCAGCCGGAACAACAAGGCGCCCTTCCGGTCGAGGTGTTCGCGCCGGATCACGCCCGAGAAGCGCCCGTGGTCCCGAGGACGGACGAGCTCGACGAGAGCAGCGACACGCGGCTGCACCGTGCGTTCGGCGAGCCGCCGCAGCGGCCCGGGCAGGGCGGCGGCCATGCCGACGCTGAACATCCACGTCGGCCGATCGCCCATGCGATCGGCGTTGTCCCTGACGAAGCCTTCCGCCGCCGGCAGCCAGGCGCCGTCATGGACCGCGCTGCCCAGCACGAGCGCGTCGCCCGGCAAGGGCCGCTGTCCCTCGGAGGACGCGCGCAGCGCCCGGGTCTCCACGTGGTGTCCGTTCAGGCGCAGTCGCTCACCGATCCGGTCGGCGATCTCCTGCGTGGAGTGGTGCTCGGACGCGTAGAGGACCCGAACGGAGACCACGGGAACTCACCGCTCCGCACCGGGGGGCCGGTACCGGACTTGTCCGGCTCCGCGCAGGGCGTCCAAGGTGTCGTCGACGGTCAGGAGGACGGTCGTCTCGAAAGAGCTGAGCGCGCCGCCTCCACTGATCGCCAACGCCACCGCGGCCATGGACACGTTGTCCGGAGCTTCCCACAGGTTGTAGCCGTCGTGCGTGCCGAAGGCGTACCAGAAGCCGTGGAGCTTCCCGCCGACGGACTCGATGTACGACCGAGCGGCCTCTGATCGGTCCTCGGGGTTCCCGATCAGCCTCGCCCAGGTCTCCGGCGTGTAGCTGAACCTCGACAGATAGAGCGGCATCGGGTCTCTCCTTCGTTTCCCCCACGGGTGCCCCCGCCGGGACGGAGGGGCACCGGACACGGCCCGCAGATCCCCCGAACAGCCGGGCACGATGACCGGTACAGCCCACCGTCGACGGTGCCTCCAAGGCCTGGACCGTACGCGGGGGGACTGGGCTCCGGGCCGTGCCGACTTCGCCTGCAACCAGCACCACCCAGACCACACCATCTACCCGCGCTTGCACTTATGGAGCGCATGCAACTATTGTTGAGGCACGCAAAGAGCTCAATCAATCAATTACGAAAGGGCTACGCCATGCCCCTCGCGCTCCTCGCCCTGGCTGTCGGAGCCTTCGGCATCGGCACGACCGAGTTCGTGATCATGGGCCTGTTGCCCCAGATCGCCGCCGACTACGGCGTCACCATCCCCACCGCCGGCCTCCTGGTCACCGGCTACGCCCTCGGCGTCGTCCTCGGCGCGCCGGTGCTGACCGTCCTCGGCAACAAGGTCAGCCGCAAGCGAATGCTCATGCTGCTCATGGGCCTGTTCGTGCTCGGCAACCTGCTCTCCGCCGTCGCCCCGAGCTTCGGGCTGATGCTGACCGGCCGCATCGTCGCCTCGCTCGCCCACGGATCGTTCTTCGGCATCGGATCGGTCGTGGCCGCCGAGCTGGTCGCGCCGGACAAGAAGGCCGGCGCCATCGCCACCATGTTCACCGGGCTGACCGTCGCCAACATCGTCGGCGTGCCGCTCGGCACCTTCGTCGGGCAGGCCGTGGGCTGGCGCACCACCTTCGCCGTCGTCGCCGCGCTCGGTGTGATCGGGTTCCTCGGCATCGCCAGGCTCGTGCCCGCCATGCCCCGCCCCGAAGGCGCCCGGCTGCGCGGCGAGCTCAAGGCCTTCCGCAACCCGCAGGTGCTGCTCGCGATGGCCATGACCGTGCTCGGCTTCGGCGGCGTCTTCGCCGCGATCACCTACGTCGCGCCGATGATGACCGAGGTCGCCGGCTACTCCGAGGGCGCCGTCACCTGGCTGCTCGTGCTCTTCGGCGTCGGCATGTTCCTCGGCAACCTGCTCGGCGGCCGCTTCGCCGACCGCGCGCTGATGCCCATGCTGTACGCGGCCCTCGGCGGCCTGGCGGTCGTGCTCGCGCTGTTCACCGTGACCGCGCACGACAAGGTCCTCGCCGCGATCACCATCCTGCTCGTCGGAGCACTCGGCTTCGCCACCGTGCCCCCGCTGCAGAAGCGCGTCCTCGACCAGGCCCACGGCGCGCCCACCCTGGCCTCCGCCGTCAACATCGGCGCCTTCAACCTCGGCAACGCCCTCTCCGCCTGGCTCGGCGGCCTCGTCATCGCCGCCGGACTCGGCTACACCGCCCCGGACTGGGTCGGTGCCGCCCTCGCCGCCGCCGCCCTCGGCCTCGCCTTCTGGTCCGCCGCGCTTGAGCGCCGTGCCCCCGCCGTCGAGACCGACGTCGATGCCGCCGGCGCCACTGTCCGTACCCCCCTCCCCGTACATCACTGAACCCCCCGAGGAGAAGCACCATGAGCACCACCGCCGTCACCCCACTGAGCACCGCCGACGCCGAGACCCTGGTCACCGCGGCCCGTCGTGCCGCCGACGCCGCCGGGGTCACCGTCAGCGTCACCGTCCTGGACGCGGGCGGGCACCTCCTGGCCTTCCGCCGGGACGACCGGGCGGTGCTGATCTCGGGCGAGACCAGCACGCGCAAGGCGTACACCGCCCTCCAGCTGAACACCCCGACCGCCGATCTGGTCGACCTCGTGAAGCCCGACGGCCCGTTCCACTCGCTGCCCACCGCGCTCGACCGGCCGCTGCTGTTCATCGCCGGCGGCATCCCCGTCCACCGCGACGGCCGCCTGATCGGCGCGATCGGCGTGGGCGGCGGCGCCCCCGAGCAGGACCACGGCTTCGCCGCCGCCGCGCTCGAGGAGCTCTCCCGGTGACCGACCCCCGCACCCGTACCCCGCGAGAGGTCTTCGCAGACCACGGCACCCGCCTCGGCACCGGCGACCTCGACCTGATCAGCCGGAACTACACGGCGGACGCGGTCTTCGTCACCCCCGACGGCGTCCTCACCGGACGCGAGGGCGTGCGGGAGGGCATCGGCCGGCTCCTGTCCGACCTGCCCGACGCCGACTGGCGGCTCGTCCCGCAGTTCGCGGGCGACGTCCTGTTCCTGGAGTGGACCGCCACCGGCTCCGCCCACGAGGTCCTCGACGGCGTCGACACCTTCGTCTTCCGCGACGGGCTCATCAGCGCCCAGACCGTCCGCTACACCCTCACCGAACGCACCAAGTGAAGGAACAGCCCCTCACCATGGCCCCCTCCGCCACCCCCGCCGTTCCCACCGTCACCCTGAACAACGGCGTCGAGATCCCCCAGCTCGGCTTCGGCGTCTTCCAGGTCCCCGACGACGAGACCACCGCCGCCGTCACCACCGCCCTCGAGGCCGGTTACCGCAGCATCGACACCGCCGCGATCTACGGCAACGAGACCGGCGTCGGGCGTGCGCTGGCCGCCTCCGGGCTGCCCCGTGAGGAGCTCTTCGTCACCACCAAGCTGTGGAACGCCGACCAGGGTCACGACTCCACCCTCCGCGCCTTCGACGACAGCCTCGCCAAGCTCGGCCTCGACCACGTCGACCTCTACCTGATCCACTGGCCGGCGCCCGCCCGCGACCTGTACCGGGACTCCTGGCGCGCCCTGGAGCGACTCGCCGGGGAAGGACGCGTCCGCGCCGTCGGCGTCTCCAACTTCCAGCCCGGTCACCTCCGGCGGCTCATGGCCGGTACGACGCTGACCCCGGCCGTCAACCAGATCGAGCTCCACCCCGGTCTGCAGCAGACCGAGTTGCGCGCCTTCCACGCCGGGCACGGCATCGCCACCGAGGCGTGGAGCCCGCTCGCCCAGGGTGCCGTCCTCGACGACCCGGCCATCGCGGCCATCGCCGCCCGGTACGACAAGTCCCCCGCGCAGGTCGTCATCCGCTGGCACCTGCAGCTCGGCAACATCGTCATACCCAAGTCGGTCACCCCCGCCCGGATCCGCGAGAACTCCGACGTCTTCGACTTCGCCCTCACGGACGAGGAGATGCGGTCCGTGGCCGCGCTCGACCGCGACCTGCGGACCGGCCCGCACCCCGACGACCTCGACTGAGCCGGCTCCCCCTCCCCACGGGCTCCGTCCCCGGCAGGCCCCGGGCCGCCGGGGACGGAGCCCCGCCCGCCCGGAAGGACGAACACCGTCGTGGCACCCCTCTCTCCCGCCCTCGCCCGCCTGGCCCCCGGCGACGGGCGACTCACCCTCGGCCTCGAACTCCCCCTCGACAACGACTGGGCCCGGGCGCGCGTACCCGCCGACCGCGAGGCCGGGCGCCCGTTCGGAGTCCCCGACCTGAGCGAGCACACCCGGCTCGCCCGGCTCGCCGACCGGCTCGGCTTCGCCGCCCTGTGGCTGCGGGACGTGCCGCTGTACGACCCCGTCCGGTTCGGCGACGCCGGCTCGGTCTTCGAGACCTTCACCCACCTCGGTCACCTGGCCGCCGTCACCGAGAACGCCGTCCTCGGCACCGGCGCGATCGTGCTGCCCCTGCGCGACCCGCTGCTGGTCGCCAAGGCCGCGGCCACCGTCGACGTCCTGTCGGGCGGCCGCATGCTGCTCGGCCTCGCGAGCGGCGACCGTCCCGTGGAGTACCCGCTGTTCGGGCGGGACTTCGAGGCGCGCGGCACGGCCTTCCGCGAGGGCGTCGAGGTCCTGCGGGCCGCCTGGCGCGCGGGCCCGCTGGAGCTGCCCCGGGCCGGGCTCGGTGCGGACCGGCGACTGGAGGTCCTGCCCAGGCCCGTCCACACGGCCGGCATCCCCCTCGCCGTCGCAGGCGGCGCGCAGCAGACGCCCGAGTGGATCGCGGCGCACGCCGACGCCTCCCTCAACTACCCGCGCGACCTGGGCGCGCTGCGCCTGAAGACGCGCGAGTGGCGGAAGCTCACGGGTGGCGGGAAGCCGTACCTCACGCCGATGGTCCTGGACCTTCAGGAGGATCCGGGCGCCCCGGCGAGGCCCGTCCGCCTGGGTCTCAGCACGGGCGGCAAGGCGCTGCGCGGCCACCTGGAGCAGATGGCCGCGCTCGGCGTCGCCCATGTCTCCTTCAACCTCCGGCCGAACGACCGGCCCGTCGACGAGGTGCTGCGGGAACTCGCCGAGGACGTCCTGCCCCACTTCCCCACGCCCGTGGAAGTTCCTCGCGAGAAGCCCCGGCCGGATTCCCCTACCGGGGAGCCCGCGCCGTGAGCAGTGGCTGGAAGAAGCCCGTCTCCTCGGGGAGCCGCCATTCCAGGTCCATGAGGCCGGCCTCGGCCGCGAGGGCGGTCAGTCGGTCCTTTCCGATCGCCCAGTAGGTGGTCCGGCGGACCTGAACGCGCCATTCTCCCCCCTGCCGGGACGAGCTGGAAGTGCTCCAGGTCGTAGTGCTCGCCGTCGTCGTGCCAGTGCCAGAGCTGGAAGGTGACCGTCCTCTCCTCGGCACCGGCCCCGTCGGTGCTCCGGTGGACTTGGGGCGGCGTCGAAGCGGGGTGGTCGCGGAGCAGATCGTCGTACGGGCGTGTGCTGACCAGGAGTCGGCCCGCGGGGCGCAGCACGCGGCGCATCTCGGTGAGGGCGGCGAGCACGTCCCGCTCCGTCAGCAGGTGGGGCAGCGAGTTGTCGGCGCAGACGACGACGTCGAAGCGACCGTCCGGGAACGGAAGGCGCCTCATGTCGGCGGCGGCCGCGCTCAGGCTCAGGCTCCGGCGGCCGGCCTCGCGGGCCGAACGGGCGGCGGCGCGGGGGCTGAGGTCGGTGCCTGTGACGAGGTGCCCGCGCAGCGCGAGGCCGATGGCCTGCGTTCCGATGCCACAGGAGCAGTCGAGCACCGTTGCCCGGTCCAGGCCGATCAGGGCGTCCAGGGCCTCCCCCTGCCGGCGGACGCTCGCGTCCCAGTCCGGGTAGATCAGGTGGTAGTCGTCGGCCAGTCGGTCGTAGAACCGCGCCACGGGCGTCAGAGGCATGGACAGAGACTACCGACACCCCGTCACTTCGCTCAGGTGGCGGTCCGCGTCCGCGGGCCGAGGCCGTGCAGCAGGGTGTCGACGACGCGTGTGGCGAGGGCGTCCATGGCGGCGTCGGTGTCCGGGGCCTGGGTGGCGGCTTCGTGGATGAGGGCGTAGTAGACGCGGCGCGCCCAGTCCAGATCGGTGTCGGGCGGGAGCACGCCGGCGTCGCGGAGGCGGACGAACAGCCGCTCGCACCGAGCCAGGACGTCGGCGTGCACGCTCGCGACCTCGGGGGCGTCGGTGGGCAGGGCGCCCATGGCGAAGCCCCAGCCGATCTTCACGCGGAGCACGTTCGCGGTGACCTGGTAGAGCGCGACGTCGGGCGGGGTGGTTTCGGGCCGGGCGGTTTCGACGGCTTCGTGGAACCGCTGCGCCGCCCAGGCGGACAGCGCCCCGATGAGCGCCTCCCGCGAGGCGAACCTCCGGTGCACGGTGGTCCGCGCGACCCCGGCGGCCTCGGCGATCTGTTCCATGGTGGCGGCGGGGTTCGCGGACAGCACCCGCTCCGCGGCTTCGAGGATCGCGCGCACGGTCCGCTCGGTGTCGGCGCGCAACGGCTTCGTGGAGGCGGGCAGGGCCATGGGCGGGTCCTTCCGGTGGGGCGGTGACCCCATGAGGTTACGACGGCGCAGCAACTCATCCATAACTTGCAACACTAATGACGCATGTTTTAGATTCCATGCATCGGAGATGTCGCGCCTACTTGCGGAGGAATCCATGGACCTGCAGTTGAACGGCAAGACCGCCCTCGTCACGGGGGCCAGCAGGGGTATCGGACTGGCCGTCACCCGCGCCCTGACCGCCGAAGGGGTGCGCGTCGCGGCCGCCGCCCGCACGCCCACGCCGGAGCTGGCGGCGATCGGTGCGATACCGGTGGCGGTCGACCTCTCCGCCCCCGCCGCGGCGGAGCGCCTGGTCTCGGAGGCCGCGGCCGAGCTGGGCGGCATCGACATCCTGGTCAACAACGTCGGCGGCGGCGACGGCGGCGTGAACGGCGGTTTCGTCGACGTCACCGACGCGCAGTGGGCGCAGATCATGGACCTGAACTTCCTGGCCACCGTCCGCGTCACCCGCGCCGCCCTGCCCGCCCTGCTGACCGCCCGGGGCGCGATCGTCAACGTGTCGTCGATCGGCGCGCGCGTCCCGCACTCCGGCCCCATCGCGTACACCACCGCCAAAGCGGCGCTCACCGCGTTCGGCAAGGCGCTGGCGGAGGATGTGGGCCGGCAGGGCGTACGGGTGAACACCGTCTCGCCGGGTCCGGTCCGCACCGACATGTGGGAGAGCCCGACCGGTTACGGTGCCGGGCTCGCCGCGGCCATGGGGGTCCCCCACGACCGGCTGCTGGCCGGATTGCCCACGGCGACGGGCATGCTCATCGACCGGCTGGTCGAACCCGACGAGGTCGCGGCCCTGGTCGCCTATCTGGCCTCACCCCTCGCCTCCGCGACCACCGGAACCGACCACATCATCGACGGCGGAGCGGTCAAGACCGCCTAGGACCCGCCCGTGCGAGCCTTCGGCCAGGGCGCCCTCCTCGACGCCGCCGTGGCCGGGCTGCTCGCTCGCGGCGGCGTCGTGCGCCAGGGCCACG
This sequence comes from Streptomyces sp. NK15101, assembly GCF_020400725.1. Taxonomy (GTDB): domain Bacteria; phylum Actinomycetota; class Actinomycetes; order Streptomycetales; family Streptomycetaceae; genus Streptomyces. Next base: position 56,768 of record NZ_JAINVG010000018.1, read on the forward strand.
GCGGGCCGTGACGATCGTCATGGCCGGAAGGGTCTGGAGACAGGTGCCCAAGGGCAGCACGCCGTCCCGCGAGCGGATCGTGACCGGCGCCGCCGACGTGATCAGCCGGCGCGGGCCGGGCGCCACGAGCATCCGGGAGACGGCCGAGCACGCCGGACAGGGGGCTGCCCTCGCCCGGCCGACCACGGCGCTTGTTCGGCTCACCCCCGGTGGCCCGGGGGAGCGTCCGGCCGGAGGGTGGAGTGAGGACGCCTGTCGCCCGAGCCCATGAGGACGCCGCCGATGCATCGCTACCCGCCGATCGCCGACCACGGTCTCGTCGGAGATCTGCAGACGTGCGCGCTGGTGTCCGCCGAGGGCGTCGTGGACTGGTTCTGCTCGCCCCGCTTCGACTCCCCGAGCGTCTTCGGCCGGCTCCTCGACCACCGGCGCGGCGGCCACTTCTCGATCACCGTGGACGCGCCCGGCACGACGGTGCGACAGCTGTACCTGGCCGACAGCGCGGTGCTGCTCACCCGCTTCCTCACGCCCGACGGAGTCGGCGAGGTCGCCGACTTCATGCCGCTCCCCGCGGACCCGACCGTGCCCACCGACCGGCACGCCCTGATCCGGGTGCTGCGGGTGGTCCGCGGCACCGTCCGCTTCGCGGTCGAGTGCCGGCCGCGCTTCGACTACGGGCGGGAGCCGCACGAGCTGGCCCTGGACGGCGCCACCGCGCGTTTCACCGGGGCCACGGCCGTCGCCCACCTCCAGGTGCTCGGGGCCGTCACGCCGGAGCGCGACGGCCAGGACGTGCGCGCCGAGGTGGAGCTGACCGCCGGTCAGCGCGCCGCCGCCGTGCTCACCCTGGACGCCCCCGGCGCGGAGCCTCCGGAGCCGGCCGACGAAACGAGCCTGCGGGCCGCTTTCGACGGCGTCCGCTTCTTCTGGCACGACTGGATCAGCCGATGCCGCTACCGCGGCCGCTGGCAGGAGCAGGTCAACCGCTCGGCGATCACGCTGAAGCTGCTCACGTACGCCCCGTCCGGCGCGCCGGTGGCCGCCGCCACCATGGGGCTGCCCGAGCAGGTCGGCGGCGAACGCAACTGGGACTACCGCTACACCTGGATCCGGGACGCCTCACTGTCCGTGCGCGCGATGGTCGACCTGGGCTTCACCGAGGAGGCGGACGCCTTCCGCCACTGGCTGGGCGCCCGGATGCAGGCCGGCGGCACGGTCAGCGGCGAGCCGCTGCAGATCATGTACCGGGTGGACGGCGACCCGCACCTGCGGGAGGAGGTGCTGGACCATCTGGAGGGCTGGCGCGGCTCGGCCCCGGTCCGGGCCGGCAACGGCGCCGCCGACCAGCTCCAGCTGGACATCTACGGCGAGGCCGTCCACGCCTTCTCACAGGCCCGCGACCTCGCGCAGCTGGCCGGCTACGACGGCTGGCAGCGCTTCGCCGCCACGGTGGACTGGCTGTGCGAGCACTGGGACCGCCCCGACGAGGGGATCTGGGAGACCCGTGGCGGCCGCCAGGACTTCACGTACAGCCGGCTGATGTGCTGGGTCGCCTTCGACCGCGCGGTGCGGATGGCCAACGAGTTCGGCCGCCCCGCCGACCTGCCGCGCTGGACCGCCGCCCGGGACGCGGTGCTGCACCAGGTGATGGAGCGCGGCTGGTCGACCGAGCGGCAGGCCTTCGTGCAGCACTACGGCAGCGAGGTCCTGGACGCCTCGCTGCTGATGATGCCGATCACCCGGTTCATCGCGCCGCGCGACCCGCGCTGGCTCTCCACCCTGGACGCGATGGACCGCGACCTGGTCTCCGACAGCCTGGTCTACCGCTACGACCCGGCCGCCTCCCCCGACGGCCTGCGCGGCTCCGAGGGCACCTTCTCGCTGTGCAGCTTCCTGTACGTGGACGCGCTCGCCCGGACCGGCCGGCTCGAACAGGCCCGGTACGCCTTCGACAAGATGCTCACGTACGCCAACCACGTCGGGCTGTTCGCCGAGGAGATCGGCCCGACCGGCGAACAACTCGGCAACTTCCCGCAGGCCTTCACCCACCTCGCGCTGATCACCGCCGCGCTGACCCTCGACGAGGCACTCAACCGCTGACACCGCCGGGGCGGCGTCGCTCCACGCCGCCGTCCCGGTGTGCCGAGGGCGTTTCGATCATGCGAACTACGCGCGTCAACCTGCCCTTACGCCGTTGACGCCCCGGGCCGGCCCGGCGAGACTCCTGCCTCATGCAGCCCCCGCGTGACCGCTCGGTCACCCTCGTCCAGCGCCGGCACGTGGACCTCGTCCGTGTCGCGAGCGCGGCCTGTCGCCGCCCCTGACGGCCCCTTCCGCTCACCCGGCCGTACCCCCACGCTCCTCCGTCCGCCCCGCCCGCGGCGCCGTCCCCCGCCCGCCGGGCCCCGGAGGCATGCCCGCACGTCCGCACGCCCTTCTGGAGACCCGCATGTCCACGCCCCTGTCCCGTCGCGCCCTCGGCGGGGCCGCCGCCGGTGCCGCCGCCGCGGCCGCCCTCGGCGCCACCGCGACCGCCGCGCAGGCCGCTCCCGCGCCCGCTCCGCAGGAGCGTCCCTTCCGGGCCGCGCACCCGCGCCGCCACTCCCGGCGACCCAACATCCTCTTCATCCTGGGCGACGACCTCGGCTGGGCCGACCTCTCCTCGTACGGCTCCCCGCACATCCGCACGCCGCACCTGGACCGCCTCGCCCGCGAGGGCGTCCGCTTCACCGACGCCTACTCCGGCTCCGCGACCTGCTCCCCCACCCGCTTCAGCCTCTACACCGGCCGCTACCCCGGCCGAACGAAGGGCGGGCTCGCCGAGCCGATAGCCGACAAGACCGTCGGCCTGGAACCCACCCACCCCACGCTCGCCTCGCTGCTCCGGGACTCCGGATACGCCACCGCGCTCATCGGCAAGTGGCACTGCGGCTACCTGCCCGACTACTCCCCCACCCGCTCCGGCTGGGACGAGTTCTTCGGCAACTTCGGCGGGGCCCTGGAGTACTACTCCAAGCTCGGTCTCGGCGGCGAGTACGACCTCTACGAGGGCGACGCCGAGTACAAGGACCTGCGGTACTACACCCGGATCCTCACCGAGCGGGCGAGCGAGTACGTCGGCCGCGACCACGAGAAGCCCTGGCTGCTGAACCTGAACTTCACCACCCCGCACTGGCCCTGGATCGCCGACGGCGACACGGAGGCGAGCGAGGAGATCGTCCGCCGCATCAAGGCCGGCGACCGCTCCGCCCTCTGGCACCAGGACGGCGGCTCCGTCGAGAAGTACAAGGAGATGGTCGAGGACCTCGACCGCTCGATCGGGCAGGTCCTCAACGCGCTGAAGCGCTCCGGCCAGGAGCAGGACACCCTCGTCTTCTTCGCCAGCGACAACGGCGGCGAGCGCTTCTCCTACAACTGGCCGCTCGCCGGGAACAAGGGCTCGCTCCAGGAGGGCGGCATCCGCGTCCCCACGATCCTGCGCTGGCCCGCCCGCATCGACGGCGGGCAGGTCAGCGACCTGCCGGTGTTCACGCCCGACTGGACGGCGACCCTGCTGGACCTGGCCGGTGCCCGCCCCCACCCGGCGTACCCCCTCGACGGCACCAGCCTCGCCGGACACCTGCTGCGCGGCGCGGAGGTGCCGGAACGCGACCTGTTCTGGCGGGTGCGGGGCGAGCGGGCGCTGCGCCGCGGCGACTGGAAGTACTACCGGGGCAAGTCCGGTCGCGACCAGCTCTTCCACCTGTCCGAGGATTCCCGCGAGCAGGCGGACCGGGCGCCGTTCGAGCAGGCGCGGCTGGCCGAGCTGCGGGCCGTGTGGGAGCGGATCGACGCGGGGCTCCTCCGCTACTGAGCCCCGCGGGCCCGGACCGGTTCGGTTCGGATCCCTCGTGGGCGAACCGGGGCCCGAACGGGCCTTGCCGTCAAGGGATTTCGGCCGGACAGGTGCTCGTGACGGCCTCGGTGGGCCCGGTGCCGGTGCCGGATCCCCGGCACCGGGCGCGGTCGGGCCGACGGGTCCCCCGGTGGCCGCCCCGGCGGCTCAGCGCTCCTCGCGGAGCCCCCACGGGGATCCGTACGCGCCGAGCAGGTCGAGGAACGGGCGGGGCGGCAGCGCCTCGGGGCCGAGGACGCCGCTCGCCTTCCACGTGCCCTCGGCGATCAGCTCCAGGGCGACCACCGGGTTGAGGGCGGTCTGCCAGACCACGGCCTGGGAACCGTACTCGCGCATCGTCCACTCGTTGTCGACGACGTGGTACAGGTACACCTCGCGCGCCGCGCCGTCCTTGGTCCCCTTGACCCAGGTGCCCGCGCAGGTCTTGCCCTTCATGTGGTCGCCCAGTGTGGCCGGGTCGGGCAGACAGGCGGCGACCACGTCGCGCGGGGAGACCTCGACCGGGCCGTCCGCGCCGGGGACGGTGACCTTCGCCGTGGAGTCGAGACCGAGGTCGCGGAGGGTCTTGAGCTTGGCGATGAAGTCGTCGCCGAGGCCGTACTTGAACGTGACCCGGCGCGCGTCCACCCAGCGGGGCACGAGGAGGACCTCCTCGTGCTCGACGTTCACGCACTCCACCGGGCCGATGCCCTCGGGGAAGTCGAAGACCTCCGGCTCGCTGAAGGGTGCGGTGGTGAACCAGCCACGGTCCCTCTCGTAGACGACGGGCGGGTTGAGGCATTCCTCGATGGTGGTCCAGATGTTGAAGGAGGGGGCGAAGTCGTACCCCTCGACGGTGAGGTTCGCGCCGTCGCGGATGCCGACCTCCTCGATCTCGTCGAAGAGTTCGTCCGCCGCGTAACGGGCGAACACGTCCGAGAGACCCGGTTCCACGCCCATGCCGACCAGGGCGAGGCGGCCGGCCCTCTCCCAGTCCTCGGCCAGGGCGAACTGCTCGTCGCCGAGCTTGACCCCGCACTCCTCGTGGGGGGCGGTCGGGTGCGGCACGGACAGCGACATCGCCATGTCGACGTAGTGCGCGCCGGCGGCGAGCGCCGCGCGGAACAGCGGCATCACGAACCTGGGGTCGGTCGCGTTCAGCAGCACGTCGCAGCGCTCCTCGTCGAGGAGGGCGCGGACCGCGGCCTCGTCGGAGGCGTCCAGACGGCGCGCGGCGAACCGGCCCTCCCGGTCGTCGAGCGCGGCGACGGCGGCCTGCGCGCGGGCCGGATCGTAGTCGGCGACGACCATGTGGGTCAGGAAGTCACGGCGGGCCGCGATGCGGGTGACGGCGGTTCCGACGCCGCCCGCACCCACGAGAAGTACACGCATGTCACACACCATTTCGTCGAGTCCGTCCCGGCGAACGCCCGGGGACGCCCCGATGGAACACGACCCCGGCGGTTAAGGTCTACGGCGTTGGCATAAGGAACGACAGGAGGGTGGCGCGGTGCCGAAGAAGGTGGTTCCGGAGGCGGAGCGGCGCAGGCGGCGGCCCACCCGGCAGGGCACCGTGCTGTCGGAGAAGCTCATCGTGGAGACGGCTCTGCGGATGCTGCGCGAGCACGGGGTCGCCGGACTGACGGCGCGCCGCCTGGGTGCCGCCCTCGGCGCCGACCCGAGCACCGTGTACCGGTACTTCGCCGGACTGGACGGCCTGACCCGGGCCATCGGCGAGGAGCTGATGGGGCGGGCCCTGGACAGCTGGACGGCCACCGGGGAATGGCGTGCCGATCTGCGCGCCCTGGGTCTGGCCGTCCACGCGTCCTACCTCGCCCACCCCCAGGCGGCGCTGCTGACCGCGAGCCGTGTCACCGGCCGCCCCCGGGAGATCGAGGTGGACGAGACGATCCTCGGGATCCTGCGCGGCGCGGGCTTCGGGGACGCGGACGCCGTCGGCGTGTACCACGCCTTCATCGACCTGGCGCTGGCCTTCGCCGCTCTGGACGCGGGCGCGCTGGCCATCAAGGACGAGGTCAGAGAGGCGGACGAGGAGATGTGGACCTCCACCTACGCCCGGCTGCCGGCCGAGACGCATCCCCACATCGCCGCCACCGCGCGCCTGCTGGCGGACCGGATGAACCACAGCGCCTATCCCGTCCTCCTGGACACGCTCCTGGGCAGGGCGGAGGCGAGGCTGGCCGCGACGACGCGCGCTTCCCGTGCGTGAGGCTTCCCGTACGGGAAGCTCCCCTGCACGAGGCTTCCCGTACGGGGGAGGGGCCCCTCCCCCGTACGGGAAGGGCCCCTCCTGTTCTGCCGGTGCCGTGCCGGTCAGCTTCCGGTGTTCGCCCTGCGGCGGCGCCACCGGACGAGTGCGGCGCCCGCGGCGATCGCGGCGGCGGCGATGCCGGTGATCAGGGCCACGGGGGTGCCGCTGCCGGTGTCGGCGAGATCGCCGTCGGGGTCCGTCGGACCGGGCGGGGTGGTGACCTCAGGTCCGTCGGGGGACCGGCTGCCCGTCGGAGACGGGGTGGGCTTTCCCGTACCGGTCGGGCTCGGGGTCGGCTTCCCGGTGCCGGTCGCCGTGGGGGTGGGAGTGGGGGTGGGGGTGCCGGCCTCGGAGTGTCCGGCGCTGTTGCCGCCGAACATCAGGTAGCCCTCCTTGTTCGGGTCGTCCGCGACGGTGTCGACCGCGAAGCCGACGGTGCGGGGCTTGTAGCGCTGCTCGGTGCGGAAACGCACCGGGTTCATGTTCCGCTTGGGCTGCTTGGAGAAGTCGACCCCGCCGACGGTGTAGACGTAGACGTCCTCGCCGTTGTCCCACTTGTACTTGAAGGTGCCTTCGGTGAAGGCCTTGTAGTAGCGGTCCCAGACCTGCTTGCCGTTCCAGTCCTGGTGCGGGGCGCGCAGCGGCCAGCGCTTCACGTCGTCGCTGTCGATGATCCCGCGGTACTCGGCGGGCATGTCGGCGGCGTTCTGCCGGACCCATTCGGCGGCGACGCGCGCGGTGTAGACGCGACGCAGGTCGGCGTAGTAGTCGCCGTTGTTGACCTTCTCCGCGACCAGGGGCGTGATGTAGCGGTCGAGCACCCGGTCGGACTGCTGCGTCTCGGCCTCGGTGAGGTCGCAGCCCTTTCCGCCGGGCGGCTGCGTGTGGGTCTCCTGCGGGACCGTGGACAGCTTCAGCGGGGTGTCGAGGATGTGGATGCCGCCGTCCTGCTCGCGCACGACGGCGGTCTCGGGCTCGATCCAGTAGCGGAAGCCCGCCCAGCAGGGGAAGCCGTTGCGCTGGGGCAGGGCGTTCATGAAGTTCCGGCCCGCCTCCGTCTCGGGGTCCATGGCCTTGAAGATGTCGTGCTTCAGCTCCAGGTCCGCTTCCAGCAGCACCCGGCCGGCGTCGGTCCTGCCGAAGTCGGCGTCGATGACGCGGTTCGGCTCGTCCGGGTTGAGGTTCACCCAGAACGTGGACGGGTCCAGGGCGAGCCAGGTGAAGAACGCGTCGGAGATGAGGTTGCCCTTCTCCTGGCCGCCCCACCCGGCCGCGTACTCGTCCTCCACCGACTTGGCCGAGAAGGCGTAGTCCAGGCCCTTGCCGCTCTTGCCCTTGCCGATGTAGCGCAGGTCGAGGGTGGTGAAGTCGATGCCTCCGAGCCCGCGGTTCATCAGGGACCGCTGCCCGGTCCTGCCGAGCCGGTCGAGCTGTTCCTTGAGGGTCTGCGGGTTGGGCGGGGACTGCTTGACGACCTGGTTGCCGGAGCCGCGGGACCCGGTGGAGGTGCCGTTGCCCGGAGACATCGTCGTGCCGTTCGCGCGGTACGGGCCGTTCTCTGTGCCCTTGGGGGGCAGGCCCTTGTGGTGGGACTGGTAGTCGTACGTGCGTACCCGGTCGCGGCCGAGGGCGTCCTTGCCCGCGGTGTCCTTCAGCTCCTTCATGAAGTTCTTGGCGTCACGGGTCTGGTTCTCGGCGAAGACGTACGTGTACTTGTACGAGCGCCAGCCCTGGTTCTTGGCCCAGGCACGGTCCGCGGGCTTCTCGCGGCCGTCGGGGCTGCCGTTGGACTTGGCCTCCACGATCTCCCGGGTGCGCTTGTTGTACGCGTCGAGCCGCCGTTTGTAGCGGTCGCCGGTGTCGGGGTCCTTGAACCAGAACTCCTTCTCGCAGATCCAGTCCGGGCCGGTCAGCCCCATCTCGCGCACGACCTTGCCCATGAAGGCCTTGCCGCGGGCGTCGAAGCCCTGGTTCGGGATGTAGACCTTCGACAGGTAGTCGCCGAAGTCCTTCCACCGCTTCTGCGCGTTGAACCGGGCGTAGATGCGCCTCGGGTCGCTGTGGTCGAACTTCTTGTAGTCGGTGCCCGCGGCGTCGAGTTCGGCCCGGGTGGGACTGAGGCCGTCGAACTGGAGGCCGGGGTTGGTGTACTCGTACGTGTCCCAGCGGTCCACCGCGCGCGAGGCGTCCCCCTGGGGCAGACCGCCGATGGGTACGTCCTTCACCCCGTACATCTCGTCGCACCGCTTGCCGGGCTTCAGCTTCGGCGCCGGTGCGGCTTCGGCGACGCCGGTGACGGGTTGTCCGGTGACGGTGACGACGGTGGCGCAGGCGAGCGCGAGCAGGCTGTTCCTGAGCGCACGCCAGCGGCTTGCTATTCGTGCTGGCTTCACAGTGTTTCCCCCGGGAGCCCCCACGGGTCAGAGTCCGGCCGTGTGGCGCCAGGGCCCCCGATGCTCATGTGGGCGCCGCACGAGCGCTCCGATCCTAGAGCGCCGCTTTGCCCACGCAACGTCTTTTCCGTGTCGTGGAGTGTGTTAAATCCGTGCAGATTCAAGGCTCTTACGGCCACACAAAGAGCTAGGGTTAACTGCCGTGAGCAATGAAATCTGGGACGACGAGGACGGCGACGAGGACGAGCGGGCCGTCGCCGAGCGCATCGACGGGGAACACGCCGACAATCCCCGCCTCGCGGCGTGGCTGGGCGAGCAGGAGGGCCGCTTCGAGGACTGGAGCCGCGACCACGGCGGCGGCTGGGACTTCGGCGAGCGCTCGCTCGACCGCCTGGAAGCCGTCATCCGTGAGCACATCACGTCCGTCGACGACCTGTTCGCGCACGAGCACACCCCGCTGGTCCAGGTCGCCTGCTGGTACGTCGGGGAAGTGCACCGCCGCGCCGCCGGCACCGAGTGGCGCATGGACCCCGACCCGGCCGACAGCCACCCCTGGTCCGGGCGCCCCTACGTGACCGTCCCCTTCACGCGCCTGGACGAGTACCGGGACCCCGAGGGCATCGACTACGACGCCCGCCCCCGGCACCACCCCCTCAGCAGCTTCCTCGCCCTCCTCCGAGAGGGCCCCGGGAGCGGGCCGGGCTCGCTCCGGAGCGAGCTGCGCGACTACGGGCCCGACGCGGAGTGAGGACGCCCACCCTCACCCTCGTACGTTCGCCCAAGCACCCTCTCATCCGCCATGGAGGGTCCTCCGTGTTTGTTGCAGATGAGAGCCTGAGCGTCCTACGGTGTCGCACATGCAGTCCTACACCATCGGGCAGGCCGCGCGCCTTCTGGGCGTGAGCCCGGACACCGCGCGGCGCTGGGCCGACGCCGGCCGGGTCGCGACCCACCGCGACGAGAGCGGCCGGCGCGTCATCGACGGCACGTCGCTCGCCGCCTTCTCGGTGGAGATCGCGGAGGGCGATGACGACGGGGTGCCGTACACGACGGCGCGCAACGCGTTCCCCGGCATCGTCACGGCGATCAAGCTCGACGACATCGCGGCCCAGGTCACCATCCAGGCCGGACCGCACCGCCTGGTCTCCCTCCTCACCCGCGAGGCCGTGGAGGAGCTGGGACTGGAAGTCGGCATGCAGGCCACCGCCCGCGTGAAGTCGACCAGCGTGCACATCGACCGCACCTGACCCCTCACGCACCACCGATACGTCTCGGCCGTCGGCACGGCCGGCCTCCCAGCGCCCCTTCCGTTCGTCCCCAGGAGATCCGGACCCCATGTCCCTCACCGTCACCAGACGTCGTACCGCCGCCGTCCTGACCGCGGCCCTGCTCCTCTCCCTCGCGGCCTGCTCGTCGAGCGACGACACCGCGAAGGACGCCGACGGCTCCACCGCCTCCGGTACCGCGGGCTCCGCGCCGCGGGCGAACCTGACCGTCCTCGCCGCCGCGTCCCTGACGGACGTGTTCAAGACGGCCGGCGCCGCCTACGAGAAGTCCCACCCGGGCACGAAGCTCACCTTCTCGTTCGCCGGCTCGCAGGAACTCGTCGCGCAGGTCGCCCAGGGCTCGCCCGCCGACGTCCTGGTCACCGCCGACACCAAGAGCATGGACAAGGTGAAGGCCGACACGGACACCCCGGCGGTCATCGCGAAGAACCGGCTCGTCATCGCCACCGGGAAGGGCAACCCCTTCAAGGTCGACGAGCTGAAGGACCTCGCGGACAGCAGGCTCAAGGTCGTCCTCGCGGCGCCCGAGGTGCCGGCCGGCAAGTACAGCAAGAAGATCCTGGACGCCCAGGAGATCTCGGTGACGCCGGTCTCCCAGGAGCCCAACGTCCGCGCGGTGCTCAGCAAGGTCGAGCTCGGCGAGGCCGACGCCGGACTCGTCTACAGGACCGACGCCGAAAGCGCGAAGGACAAGGTCGACGCCGTCGAGATCCCCGACGCGCAGAACGCCGTCGCGCAGTATCCGGCCGCTACGCTGAAGGACTCCAAGAACCCCGAGGCCGCGGCCGCGTTCGTCGCCTGGCTCTCCTCCCCGGAGGGCCGGAAGATCCTCCAGGACGCCGGCTTCCAGAAGCCGTAACCGTCCGGGATCGCACAGATCGCGAGGTGCTGTCCGTACCCGGGGGGACGGACAGCCCCTCGTCCTCACGTCTTGCTCGCTGCGGGGTCGATCGATGAAACGAGAACACACGCGCAGGTCCGGTGCGCGACCGCCGCTGACGCTGGTCCTGCCGGCGCTGCTGGCCGTGGCGTTCCTTACGCTGCCCCTGCTCGGGATCCTCGCACGGACCGAGTGGAGCGAACTCGCCGGCCATCTGGGCTCACCGGGCACCGTCCAGGCGCTGAAGCTCTCGCTCCTCGTGTCCTTCTGGGCGCTCGGGCTTTCGCTGCTGCTCGGCGTCCCGCTGGCCTGGCTCCTCGCCCGCGTGTCCTTCCCCGGCAAGGCCCTCGTCCGCTCGCTCGTGCTGCTGCCGATGGTCCTGCCGCCCACCGTCGGCGGCGTCGCGCTGCTCCTCGCCTTCGGGCGCCGCGGCCTCCTCGGGCCGTGGCTGGAGTCGGCGTTCGGGATCACCCTCCCCTTCCACACCTCGGGTGCCGTCCTCGCGGCCACCTTCGTGGCCATGCCCTTCCTCGTCATCAGCCTGGAGGGGGCGCTCGGCGGTCTCCGGCCGCGGTACGAGGAGACGGCGGCCTCCCTCGGCGCCTCACCGGTCCGCGTCTTCTTCACCGTCACCCTGCCCATGGTCGCGCCGGGCGTCGTCGCGGGCGCGGCCCTCACCTGGGCGCGGGCGCTGGGCGAGTTCGGTGCCACCATCACCTTCGCCGGCAACCTGCCCGGCACCACCCAGACCCTCCCCCTCCAGGTCTATCTGCTCCTCCAGGAGGAGCCCGAGGCGGCGACCTCCGTCTCCCTGCTGCTGCTCGCCATCGCCATGGGCGTACTCGTCGCCCTGCGCGGGCGGTGGACCGGCGCCCCGGCCGACCGCGTCCGCCGGGCCGCCGTCCCCGAGGCCGGCGCGGAGCCGATCGAGGAAGCCCCTTCGGCACAGGGCGAGCCGTCCGTCCCCTCCGGGGAACGCTGCTCCCTGCACGCCGAGGTCACCGGTTTCACCCGCCTCACCCTCGACGCCGGACCCGGCACCACCATCGCCGTCGTCGGCCCCAACGGCGCCGGCAAGACCACCCTCCTCCGCGCCCTCCTCGGCCTCACCCCGCGTGCCCACGCCGACCTCACCCTCGGCGGCACCGACGTCACCGCCCAGCCCCCGCACCGGCGCCGGGTCGCCTGGGTCCCGCAGGACGGCGCCCTCTTCCCGCACCTGACGGCCCTCGCCAACACCGCCTACGGCCTGCGCGCCCAGGGCGTCCCGCGCGCCGAGGCGCGGCGCGCGGCCCAGGCCTGGCTCGACCGCCTCGGCGTCGGTCACCTGGGGCACAGGAAGCCCGCGCAGCTCTCCGGCGGCCAGGCCCAGCGGGTCGCCCTGGCCCGCGCGCTGGCCGCCCGCCCCCGGCTCCTCGTCCTCGACGAGCCGCTCGCCGCCCTCGACCAGACCACCCGCGCCCACGTACGCCACACCCTGCGCACCCACCTCGCGGGCTTCGGCGGCGTCTGCCTCATCGTCACCCACGACCCCGTCGAGGCCGTCTCCCTCGCCGACCGCGTCCTCGTCCTCGACGACGGCCGCGCGATCCAGGACGACAGCCCCGCCGAGGTCACCCGCCACCCCCGCTCCCCCTGGGTCGCCCGCATGCTCGGCCGCAACGCCTGGCCGGGCACCGCCACCGCCGAAGGCCTCGACCTGCAGGACGGCGGCGTCCTGGTCGCGGCCGATCCGCCGCCGGCCGGCACCCCCGCGCTCGCGATCGTCGCGCCCGAGGCCGTGTCCCTGCACCGTGAGAAGCCCGTCGGCAGCCCCCGCAACGTCTGGCCCGGCACCGTACGCGAGATCACCGGCAGCGGCAGCCGGCTGCGGGTCCTCGTGGCCTCCGACCTCGCGCCCGACCTCGTCGCCGAGATCACCCCGCAGGCCGCCGCCGAACTCGGCCTCGCCGACGGGGTGTCCGTCTGGACCAGCGTCAAGGCGACCGAGGCGACCGTCGTGCCGCTCTGACGCGGGCCTGCCGCGGGCCGGTGGGGCTCCACGTCCTCCGCCGCTCCCCGTGAGGACGGCTCAGCGGCCGAAGGTGTCGATGTTCTCGACGAGCCAGCGGCCGTCGCGGCGCACGACGTCCACGGCGAACATCGCGCCGGCGTAGACGCCCCGGTCCTGGGCCTTCGGCCGCTGCTTCCCGCCGGCCTTGCCGGTACCGGCCGTGCTCACGCTGCTCTGGTCGGCGTAGACCAGGACCCGGGCGCGGTCGCCGTCGATCCGCTCGACCGCGCTGTCGGTGACCGTCGTGGTGATCACCGTCTTCTGCCGGGCCGCCTGGGCGAGCACTCCGCCGAACAGCGTCCGGTGCTGGTCCACGGCCTTGCCGGTGAGGAGGGTCCTTCCCGCCCGTTCGAAGGGGCCCGTGTCGGCGTGGTCGTAGGAGAAGAGCGCGGCGACGGCCTCGGCGGTCTGTCCCTTGATCTCGCTGGTACGGGCGAGGTCGGTGAGGGCCGTGTTGCCGCGGGCGGGGTCGTCCCGCAGCTCTCCCGCCCTGCTGTGCGCCCATCCGGCGAAGCCTCCGAGGAGGAGGGTCAGGACGCACAGGACGACGAGGGGAGCGAGGCCGCGCGCCCTGTCCTTCGTGGTCCTCGCGGCGGCCGGACGGTCGGCGGCCGCTTCCTCCCCCGCTGCCTCCGTCGTTCCTCGTACGGGCTTCGCCGCCGGTGGCCGCCCGGGCCGGGAGCCGGGTGCGGGCAGGAGACCGACGGGCGCGTGGGCCCTGGCCGCGGCGGTCGGCCGGTCGGCGAGGGCCTGGCGGCGGCGCCGGCGGTTGAGGTGGTGACGGGGCGTCGGCATCGTGCGTGTCCTTTCGGGTGCTGGCGGCTCTCGCGTACGGGACGGCTCGGTCAGCCGGTCGCCGTGCCGCCCACGGGGGCCTGCCCCAGACCGCTGAGCTTCCACTGGCCGCCGGTGCGGGTGAGCTCGCCCAGCATGCGGCTGTCCTTCTCCGTGCTCTTGCTGTCGGGCGTCGTGACGGTGACGCGCAGCGCGACGAGCAGCCGGGCCCGCCCGGCCCGGTCGTCGAGTTCGGTGACGGCTCCGGACAGCACCCGGGCCGTGGTCACCGTCTTCGCCGCCTTCACCTGGCTGGTGAACTCCTCCCGTCCGTCCACCAGTTGCCGGTGCAGTTCGCCGGTCGTCGAGGTCTCCCAGAGGTCGAGTCCCTGGTCCACGCGCCGGTGGTCGAGCGTGTTGAGGTTCTGCACGGCCTGCTCCCCCGCCGCGAGCGCCCGGTCGCGCTGCGCGGCGTACGCCGCGGAGTCGTCGTGGGCCGCCGCGTACCAGCCACGGCCTTCCCAGGCGGCGAAGCCGCCCGCGACCAGAGTGAGCACGAGGGCCACGGCCAGGGCCGGCCGGTTGCCCGCCGAGGCGCGGACCTGGCGTGTCATGGGGGTCTCCCGTCTCCCGCTCATCGTCAGCGGGCCTTGATGTCGACGATCAGCCACCGGTCTCCCCGGTACTTCGCGGTGACGGTGAGCTGGGCCGCGGCGGTCGTGGCTGCGGCCCCGTCGCGTCGTGAGGTCTGGTCGAGGAAGACGAGGAGGCGCGCGCCGTCCCCGTCGAGTTCGATCACCCCGGTGCGGACGGCCTGGGTGGAGAGGGTGATGCGCTGCTCGACCAGGTGGGCGCGGACTTGGGCGAGCAGGTCGCCGTACTGGCGGGCCGCCCGTCCGGCCAGCACGGTGCGCGAGGACCGTTCCGCCGCGTCGGTGTCGGCGGGCGTGTAGGAGAAGACCCGGGCGAGGCCTTCGGCCACGTCGCCGCTGACGCGGGTGGTGGTCTCGGTGTCGGTGAGCGCGTGGTTGCGCGCCGAGGGGGTCGAGCGGAGCTGGTGGGCGGCGTAGTGGAACCCGCTCCCGCCGAGGAGGAGGACGGCGAGGGCGGCGGCGAGGGCGGTCTTCCGCCACGTGCCGGGGGGCCGGCGGCCGCCGGCCTCGTCCGCCGTCCCGTCCTCGGCCGCGGCCTCGGCCTCGGCCGCGCCAGGAGCTTCCGGCGCGTCCGTCTCCGGTCCCTCTCCGGTCTCGGCGTCCCCGTCGGCCGTCGTGCGCAGCAGTCGTGTCACTCGTCCCCGCCCTCCTCGCCCTTCTCCGCCCCCGCGACGGGGACCGCGCTCAGTGCCGCGACCCTCCACGTGTTCTCGCCCGTGCGGGTCAGGACGGCCTCCAGGCGCTTGCGGTCGGTGGTCGCGCCGGCCGCTCCGCGCGGGGTGACGTCGACGCGTACGGTCGCGATGAGTTTCGCCGTACCGGCCCTGGCGTCCAGGGCGGTGAGGGCGGCCTCGGTGACCGTGGCGCGGGCCGAGGCGCCCACCGTGGGCCGGGTGCGGCCCAGTTCGGTGCGGAGCGGGCCGGTGGAGGCGTCGCGCCAGGCCCGGATGCCCGCTTCGGCGCGTTCGGGGGTCGAGGCGTCGAGCGTGTTCAGGACGGTGAGGCGGCTGCGGCCTTCGGCGAGCGCGGTGTCGCGTTCCCGGCCGAAGGCGAGCTCCTCGTCGGTGCGGGCCTGGGCGTAGGTCCAGGCGCCGGTCCCGCAGAAGCCGAGGGCGACGACGAGGGCGCCGGTACCGATGGCCCTCCCCCGCTTCATCGCGTGCTCCCGGTGTCCAGGCCGAGGAGGCCGGCCATGTCCGTGGGGCCGCCGGTCCGGCCGGGCAGCGCGAGCGCGCCGGGCAGGTCCGGCTGTGTGCCGGCCGGGGTGCGCGCGCTGCCGGAGGGCAGGGAGCCGGGCCGGGCCGGGGTGGGCACTCCGCCGCCCCCGGGGGCGTGGGCCGAGCCGCGGACGTTGATCCCGGTGGAGGCCGGGGAGGTGCAGGAGGCGCCGGTGTTGAGGGCGGGCGCGGTCCCCAGGTCGAGTCCGTTGCGGTAGCGCGTCCCGCCGTACCCGGAGGTGCAGGGCAGTGGTTTGAAGAAGGTGACGGCCATGCCGAAGTTCACGTGTCCTCCGTCGACGGTGGTGGCTCCCGCCGAGACGGCCGCCGGGAACTTCACGAGGAGTTCCTCGGTGCCGCGCTGTCGGGTGACGGCGATCTCCGAGGTGGTGAGGAGGTTGGCGAGGACGACGCCGAGGCTGGGGTCGAGGTCGCGCAGGAGGCCGCTGACCTGGCCGGTGGCGTCGGGCGTGACGGCGAGGAGGCGTCGCAGGTCGGCGTCCGAGCCCTTGAGGGTGGCGGCGAGGTCGCGGGCGCCGGTGGCGAAGTCCCGGATGGCGCGGCTCTCGTCGGCCTGGGTGCGCAGGACGACCTCGCCGTCGTCGATGAGCCGTGTCGTGGCCGGCAGGGAGCGGTCGGCGGCCTGCACGAACCTGCTGCCGCTGTCGAGGAGGACCTGGAGGTCGTCGCCGTGTCCCTCGAAGGCCTTGCCGAGTTCGTCGACGACCGTGCGCAGGGAGTCCAGGGGTACGGAGCGGGTGAGGTCGTTCATGCTCGCCAGCACGTCGGTGACGGGTGCCGGCACCTCGGTGTCGGACTGTTCGATGCGGGCGCCGTCGGCGAGGAAGGGGCCGCCGTCGCTCTCGGGCCGCAGGTCGACGTACTGCTCGCCGACGGCGGAGAGTTCGGCGACCACGGCACGGGCGTCGGCGGGGATCCGGGGCGCCGACTTCTTGATGCGCAGTTCGGCGACGACTCCGTCGGCGGTGAGGTCGATGGCTCCGACGCGGCCGACGGAGACGCCGCGGTAGGTGACGTCGGAGTGGGTGAACAGCCCTCCCGTACGGGCGAGGTGGACGCGGACGGTGTAGTGGTCGGCGACGCCGGCGTAGCGGCCGAGGTCGGCGTAGCGGACGCCGACGAAGCCCAGGACGAGTACGGCGATGACGAGGAACGCGAGGTTCTTCAGCCGTACGGTGCGGGTGATCACGGCTTCTCGCCTCCGTCCTGGGGTGTGGTGGCGGGCGCCGGGGGGCTGCCCGTGGAGACCGGGGGCAGCGGCAGCGCCGGGTGCGGGCCGCTGGTGACGCCGTTCGTTCCCGCTCGGCCGCGCGAGGCCGGGTCCGGGGTCGGAGGGGTGGGGGCCGGGGTGGGTTCGGCCCTGGGGATGAGGGGCGGGATCACCTCGGTCCCCGGGACGGCGGCGATGTGCAGATAGGTGTTGAGGTAGTCGCCCTTGATGCCGCGCATGACCTCGTCGGTGAAGGGATACGTGAGGAGCACCTGCAGCGATTCGGGCAGGTCGGCACCGGCGTCCGCGAGTGCGGTCAGGGTCGGGGCGAGGGCCTTGAGGTCGGCGACCATGTCCTCCTTGCTCGCGTCGACGGTGCTGACGGCGACTCCGGACAGGGTGTCCAGGGCGCGCAGCATGGTCAGCAGGGAACCCCGCTGGTTCTCCAGGGTCTTGAGGCCGGGCGAGAGTCCGGTGAGGACGGTGTCGACGTCCTTCTTGCGGCCGGCGAGGGTGGCGGAGAGCCGGTTGACTCCGTCGAGGGCGCGGGTGATGTCGCCGCGGTGCGCGTCCAGGTTCGTGACCAGGGTGTTCACGCGGTCGAGCATGGAGCGGACCTCGGGTTCGCGTCCGCCGAGCGCCGCGTCGAGTTCCCGGGTGATGGTCTTGAGCTGGTTGACGCCGCCGCCGTTGAGCAGCAGGGACAGCGCGCCGAACACCTCCTCGACCTCCGTGTTGCGGTTGGTGCGCGCGAGCGGGATGACGCTGCCGTCGGTGAGGCGTCCGCCGCCGTCCTTCCGGGGGGCGACGAGCTGGATGTACTTCTCGCCCAGGAGGCTGGACTGTTCCAGGCGTGCGCCGGCGTCGGCGGGGAGCCGGACGTCACCGTTGATCTTCAGGGTGACGCGGGCGGTCCAGTTGCCGGTGCCCAGCTCGATGGCGGTGACGCGGCCGACGGCGACGTCGTTGACCTTGACCGCGGACTGCGGCACGAGGCTGAGCACGTCGTCGAGTTCGGCGGTGACCGTGTAGGGGTGGGGGCCGAGGTCGGCGCCGCCGGGCAGCGGGAGGTCCTCGATGCCGTCGAACCGGACGGGGTTCGCGGGGACCGCGCCGAGGACGACGGCGAGCCCGAGGCCGAGCGCGACCGCTCCGACGGCTCCGGCCCCGAGGGCCTTGCGGGACGGCGGGGCGTTCACCGCTCCCCCTCTCGGGCGCCGGCCGAGGAGGCGCCGCCGGTCATCGGCAGCGGGAGCAGTGGTCCGCCCATGCTGACCTCGTTGATGTCGGCGCGGCCGTCGAGGGTGCGGGTGGCCGGGTTGTACGCGTTGACGACGTTGCCGGCGGCGAGCGGGGCGACGTCGAGCGCCTCCGCGAGGGAGGCCCGCTGGTCGACGAGGGTCTGGGTGAGGGGCACGAGCCGGTCGACGTTCTTCTTCAGCTCGCCGCGGTTGTCCTTGATGAAGGTCTTGACCCGGGCGAGGGCCTTGCCGAGTTCCTCGAGTGCGCCGGCGAGGTCGTCCTTGTTCTCGGCGAAGTAGCCGACGACCTCGTCCAGGCGCTCCTGTGCGGTGCGGACGTCGCCGTCCTTCTTCTTCAGCATGGTGGTGAAGGTCTGGAGCTGTCCGAGGGTGGTGAACAGGTTCTCGCTGCTTCCGTCGAGGGTCTTGGCGGCCTTGCCGAACTGTTCGATGGAGGTGCCGATGGCCGTGCCGTTGCCCTTGAGGTTCTTCGCTCCGGTGTCCAGGAGTTCGGAGAGGGCTCCGGCGGAGTTGGCTCCGTCGGGGCCGAGTGCCTCGCTCAGTTCGGTGATCGAGTCGTAGAGCTGGTCGATCTCGACGGGGGTGCGGTTGCGGGAGGCGGGCAGCTGGGCGCCGTCGGCGAGGGCGGGGCCGGTGCTGTAGGCGGGGGCGAGCTGGACGTACCGGTCGGCGACGATGCTCGGGGCGACGACGAGGGCCCGCGCGTCGGCGGGGACGCGTACGCCTTCGTCGAGGCGGAGTGCGACGCGTACCCGGGTGCCCCGCGGCTCCACGGATTCCACCTCGCCCACCCGGACGCCGAGGACGCGCAGGTCGGATCCGGCGTAGATGCCGACCGCCCGGTCGAACCAGGCGGTGACGCGGATGCCGTCGTCGTCGAGGGCTCTGACGGCGACGAGGCCGCAGGCGGCGAGGACCGCGAGGGCGAGCCCGGCGACGAGGGGCTTTCTGGGCTTGGTCATCGTTCACCGCTTCCCTTGGCCGTCGCCGTCTGTTTCGGCGGGAGGCATCCGGTCTCGGGGTGCGAGGCCTCGGGCAGATAGGTGCGGGGCACCAGGCCGCACAGGTAGCTGTCGAACCAGCGGCCGCTGCCGAGGGTGTTGCCGACGAGGCGGTAGTACGGGCCGATGAGCGCGAGCGTCCTGTCGAGCCGGCCGCTGTTCTTCTCCAGGACTCCGGTGACGCGGCTGAGGGCCTTCAGGGTGGGGCCGAGCTGCCGGTTGTTGTCGCCGACGATGCCGCTGAGTTCGGTGCCCAGGTCCCGGCTTCCCTTGAGCAGGGCGCGGATGGCCTCGCGGCGCTTCCTGAGTTCGCCCAGGAGCGAGCCGCCGTCCTCCAGGAGGATCTCGAAGCTGGACTTCCTGTCCTGGAGGGTCTTGGTGAACTTCTTGCTGTTCTCCAGGAGCCGGGCGAGCTGGGTGTCGCGCTTGGAGACGGACTTCGACAGCTCGGAGAGGCCGGTGGCGGCGTTGCGCACGTGCGGCGGGGAGTCCTTGAAGGTCTCGGAGATCGTCTCGAAGCTCTCGGCGAGCTTCTCGGTGTCGATGGCGTCGACGGTGCCGCTGAGGTCCTGGAAGGCCTGGGTCACGTCGTACGGGGAGGTGGTGCGGGACCGCGGGATGCGGGTTCCCGGGTCCTGGGGTGCGGAGCCCAGCGGGTCGAGCGCCAGGTACTTCTCGCCGAGGAGGGTCTTGATGGCGATGGCGGCGGTCGACCGGTCGCCGATCCAGGCGTCGCCGACCTCGAAGGTCACCTTGACCTTGGGGCCGTCGAGGGAGACCCCGGTGACCTCGCCGACCTTGACCCCCGCGATGCGGACCTCGTCGCCGGCGTCGAGTCCGGCGGCCTCGGTGAAGTCGGCGCTGTAGGCGGTGTCGCCGCCGACGAGGGGGAGCCGTTCCACGTTGTACGCGAGGACGGCCATGAGGGCGAGGACCAGCAGTCCGACGACGGCGACGGCGACGGGGCTGCGCTCCTCGACCGGCTTCGGCCGGGGGCGGGGGCTCATCCGCGGCACCTCGCCTCGGTCACGGCGATGCCGGTCGGCGGCTCGGAGCCGTCGGAGGTTCTCACGCCGCTCACGCGCGCCTCGCAGAGGTAGAGGTTGAACCACGATCCGTACGAGGACAGCCGGGCCAGGGCCGACATCTTGCCGGGGGTGTTGGCGAGGAAGGACTCGATGGCGGGGGTGTGGTCGCCGAGCGTGCCCGAGAGCCGGCCCAGTTCGCGGATGTCCTTCTTGAGGGGCGCGCGCCCCTCCTGGAGGAGGCCGGCGGTCGTCGTGGTGAGGTCCCCGATGGCCTTGACCGCCTCGCCGAGGGGCTTGCGGTCGGTGTTGAAGCCGGTGACGAGCTTCTGGAGGGTGACGACGAGGTCCCCGAAGGCGGCCTCGCGGTTGTTGAGGGTGGTCAGGACGGTGTCGAGGTGGGTGACGACCTCGCCGATGACCTTGTCCTTGGCGGCGACGGTCCTGGTGAGGGAGCCGATGTGCCTCAGGAGGCTGTCGACGGTGCCGCTCTCGCCCTGGAGGACCTGGACGAGGGAGCCGGCGAGGTCGTTGACGTCCGCGGGCGAGAGTCCCTCGAACAGCGGCTTGAATCCGTTGAACAGCAGGGTCAGGTCGAGTGCGGGCGTGGTGCGGTCGAGCGGGATGGTCTCTCCGGCGCCCAGGGTGCCGGTCAGGTCGCCGGTGCCCCGGCCGAGGGAGACGTACCGCTGCCCGACCATGTTGAGGTACTTCACGGCGGCCGTCGCCGACCGGGGCAGGGAGCGGTCCTCGCGGACCGTGAAGGTGACCTGGGCGGTGCGCCGCTCGACGACGCGCACGTCGGTCACCTCGCCCACCTTCACCCCGGCGATGCGCACGGAGTCGCCCTCGACGAGCCCGGTGACGTCGGTGAACAGCGCCTTGTAGGAGCGGGTTTCGGCGCCGACCCCGGTGTCGGCGATGCTGAAGCCGAGGACGGTGGTGGCGAGGGCGGTGACCAGGACGAACGCGAGGGACTTCAGCACGGTCCCGGTCAGGCCGCGCCGTCGCGTGCGGCCGGCTCGTGTCGTCATCGGAGGGTCACCTCCGCGCCGCGGAACGCGGGACCGGCCAGCAGGCTGCTCCAGTCCGGCAGGTCGCCGGGCCGTTTCTTCGCCGCGGGAGCGAGCAGTTCGTTGACGAGGTCGTTCTCCTGCGGGGAGTTGGCGGGGCCGAGTTCCTGGTCGGCCGCGGCGGACGCCCGTGCGGCGGGTGCGGCCGGGACGCCGAGGTAGGGCACGGGGTAGCAGTGCGGGCCGCCGCCGGAGCCGTACGAGGGCGTGTCACGGCCGGGGACGTAGGCGCCGCGGGAGGGGACGGTGGTCACCTCGACGTGCAGTCCGGGCCGGTCGGTGCCCTTGCCGAGCGCCTTGTCCATGGCGGGCACGAACTGGGCGAGGGTGCGCAGGGTGCAGGGGAAGGACGGGGAGTACTCGGCGAGCAGTTCCAGGGTGGGCCGGGCGGTGGCGCTGAGCCGGATGATGTTGTCCTTGTTCTGCCGGAGGAAGGTGGTCAGGTCCTGGGCCGTCCGGGTGGTGGCGCCGAAGGCGCCTGCCAGCGCGCCCTCCTTCTCGGCGAGGGTGCCGCTGGTGGTGGTGAAGTCGGTGAGCGCGGTGACGATGTCCGGTGCCGCGTCCGCGTAGAGGTGGCTGACCTTCACGAGTTCTTTCAGGTCGCGGGTGAGGGCGGGCAGGTGGGGGTTGAACTCGCGCAGGTGGGCGTCGAGGCGGGCGAGGGTCTCGCCGAGCTCGTCGCCGCGTCCCTCCAGGGCGCGGGAGACGGCGGACAGGGTGGCCGACAGTTTCTGCGGCTGGACGGCGGTGAGCAGGGGCAGGACGTCGTCGAGGACCTGCTGGAGTTCCACGGCGTTGCCGGAGCGGTCCTCCGGGATGACGTCGCCGGGACCGAGCGGCCGCGCGGAGGGGTTCACGGGCGGTACGAGGGCGACGAACCGCTCGCCGAAGAGGGTCGTGGGCAGCATCTGGGCGCGGACGTCGGAGGGGACGTGGCGCAGGGTTCCGGGCCGCATGGCGAGGGTGAGCCGGGCCCCGCCGTCGGTGGCGTCGATGGCGCGGACCTCGCCGACGACGACGCCGCGCAGTTTCACCTCGGCCCCGAGGTGCATCTCGTTGCCGACGCTGCCGGTCTCGACGACGATCGGGTCGGAGTCGGTGAAGCGTTTGTCGTAGACGGCGACCGCCAGCGAGGCGAGCAGGACGGGTACAAGGAGGAAGACGACGCCGGCGAACCGGCGGCGCAGGATCTCGGCCGTTGAGTCGCTCATCTCACCCCGCCACCTTCACGGTCGTGGTCGCGCCCCAGAGGGCCAGCGACAGGAAGAAGTCGGTGACGCTGATCAGCACGATGGCGTTGCGGACGGAGCGGCCGACGGCGATGCCGACGCCGGCGGGTCCACCGGAGGCGCGGAAGCCGTAGTAGCAGTGGGCGATGATCACCATCACGCTGAAGATCAGCACTTTCAGCACCGACAGGAGGACGTCCGTCGGTGACAGGAAGAGGTTGAAGTAGTGGTCGTAGGTGCCCTGTGACTGGCCGTTGAAGAGGACCGTGACGTAGCGGGAGGCCAGGTAGGAGGAGAGCAGTCCGATCGCGTAGAGCGGGACGATGGCGACGACGCCCGCGATGATGCGGGTGGTGACGAGGTACGGCATGGAGCGGATGCCCATGCCTTCGAGGGCGTCGACCTCTTCGTTGATGCGCATGGCGCCGAGCTGGGCGGTGAAGCCGGCGCCGACGGTCGCGGAGAGGGCGAGGCCGGCGACGAGCGGGGCGATCTCACGGGTGTTGAAGTAGGCGGACACGAATCCGGTGAAGGCGGCGGTGCCGATCTGTTCGAGGGCCGCGTAGCCCTGGAGTCCGACGACGGTGCCGGTGAACAGCGTCATCGCGATCATGACGCCGATGGTGCCGCCGATGACGCCGAGGCCGCCGGAGCCGAAGGCGACCTCGGCGAGCAGCCGTTGCACCTCTTTGAGGTAGCGGCGCAGCGTGCGCGGGATCCAGAGGAGGGCTCTGACGTAGAAGAGGAGCTGGTCACCGGAGCGGTCGAGCCAGACGAACGGGGAGGCCATCCGTCTCAGCCTCCCTTCGGCGGGACGATCTGCAGGTAGATGCCCGTCAGCACCATGTTCACGAAGAACAGCAGCATGAAGGTGATGACGACGGACTGGTTCACGGCGTCGCCGACGCCTTTGGGTCCGCCGCGGGGGTTGAGTCCGCGGTAGGCGGCGACGATGCCGGCGATGAACCCGAAGATCAGGGCCTTGAGTTCGCTGATGTAGAGGTCGGGCAGCTGGGCGAGGGCGGAGAAGCTGGAGAGGTACGCGCCGGGGGTGCCGCCCTGGAGGACGATGTTGAAGAAGTAGCCGCCGAGCGTGCCGACGACGGAGACCATGCCGTTGAGGAGCACTGCGACCGCCATGGTGGCGAGGACGCGCGGGACGACCAGTCGCTGGACGGGCGAGACGCCCATGACCTCCATGGCGTCGAGCTCCTCCCTGATCTTGCGGGAGCCGAGGTCGGCGCAGATGGCGGAGCCGCCGGCGCCCGCGATCAGGAGGGCCACGATGAGGGGGCTGGCCTGCTGGATGACGGCGAGGACGCTCGCGCCGCCGGTGAAGGACTGGGCTCCCAGCTGCTGGGTGAGCGAGCCGACCTGGAGGGCGATGACGGCGCCGAACGGGATGGAGACGAGCGCGGCCGGCAGGATGGTGACACTGGCGACGAACCAGAACTGCTCGACGAACTCCCGTAACTGGAAGGGCCGCCGGAAGACGGCCCGGCTCACCTCGGCGGCGAGGGCGAAGAGGCGGCCGGTCTGCCGCAGCGCGCCGGCGATCACGAGCCGCTCCCGGTGGCCGGCGCGGTCAGGGTGGGCGCCGCGGCGCCGCGCGCGTAGGTGTCGCGGATGGCGGCGCGGGCTGCGGGCGGCAGCTGGTCGAGCATGCCGAGGACGCGTTCGCGCCGTCGGGTGACGGCCGCGCGGGGCGGCAGGCCGGGTGAGGGTTCCAGCTGCGGGACGATGTCGCGGGGTGTCGTCGGGCGGCTCGCGGGGCCGGCCGCCTCCGCGGCGAGGAGCGCGGCGTCCTTCTCCTCGGACATGCCGATGGGGCCTTCGCGGCGGCCGGCGAGGAACTGGGTGACGACCGGTTCGTCGCTGGTGAGGAGGACCTCTCGGGGGCCGAAGGTGACGAGCCTGCGCCGGAAGAACATCCCCATGTTGTCGGGTACGGTGGCGGCGATGTCGAGGTTGTGGGTGACGATCAGCATCGTCGCGTCGATCCGGGCGTTGAGGTCGATCAGCAGTTGGGACAGGTAGGCGGTGCGGACGGGGTCGAGACCGGAGTCCGGCTCGTCGCACAGGACGATCTGCGGGTCGAGCACGAGCGCTCGGGCCAGCCCGGCGCGTTTGCGCATGCCGCCGCTGATCTCGCCCGGCAGCTTGTCCTCCGCGCCGAGCAGGCCGACGAGTTCGATCCGTTCCATGACGATGCGCCGGATCTCGGACTCCCGTTTGCGGGTGTGCTCGCGCAGGGGGAAGGCGATGTTGTCGAAGAGGCTCATGGAGCCGAAGAGGGCGCCGTCCTGGAACATGAGGCCGAAGAGTTTCCGGGTCTCGTAGATGTCCCGTTCGGGGCTGCTGACCATGTCGACGCCGTTGATGAGGACACGGCCCTGCTGGGGTTTGAGCAGACCGATGAGCGATTTCAGGAAGACGGTCTTCCCGGTGCCGGAAGGGCCGAGCATCACGCTGACCTCTCCGGCCGGCAGGGTGAGCGACACGTCCTGCCAGATGTTCTGCTTGCCGAAGGACATGGTCAGCCCCTCGACGACTACTTCGATTCCCATCCCACCTCCAGCAGGCGTGCGCCGCGGGCGCACGGTAAACCGGTGCGGATCACCCGGACAATAGGCGTGGCGGAAAATCCTTGATCCGCTCCGGCAGTTGTCACCGGGAAGACAAAGTCGGTGTCGACTCTTGTCTCCCCGGAGACAGAGTGCCGCGCCGACCTGCGATCGAGCGTCGGCCCGGGGAACGTTACGGCCGAGTAACCTCTCACGGCAATACCGGAATCGGAGTTTTCGCGGGCCGAAATCAAACGTCGTCTCATTTATCAGCCGGGAGACAGTTCCGCCTGCCGATCTATCACCGGAGAGAGCAGAGCGCCGATCCGTCGGGTCCGCAAGGAGGCGTCGCGCGACAATCCGTCGCCCACGCCCGCCTGATCGATCATAAATGTCGACATTACGCACCCCGGAACCAAGGGTATTCACGCCACCGCTCACCCGCCTGACAGGCAATTAGGCGTCTTCAAAGAATCATGGACTGCGCCATTGTTCAGCTAAGTTTCCCGCAAGTAACGTCTGGTTTCGCGGCCGGTGAAACGTCGGGCCGCCGGCCGCTCGACCCCCACCGCGGCCACCCTCTGCCGGTCAATCCCCAAGGAGAGTCCCAGAGCCATGAAGAAGCCGATCAGAAACCTCGCCGTCGTCGCCGGAGCCGCCTCGGCCGCGTTCGCCCTGGCCGTGAGCCCCGCGTCGGCGGTGGCGTCCACGGTCTGGACCGTCAGCCCGTCCCCGGCCAGCATCACCGCGGTCAACAGCGGGAACATCGTCCTCAGCGTCAACGGCATCGCCATGACGTGTACGAAGTCGAACGGTGCGGGCACGGGGCAGAGCACCACCGGCAACCCGGCGACCGTCGGCACCATCAACTCCATCGCCTTCGGTGCCAGCGGGACGCCCTGCACCAGCGTGCTGGGTCCCGTGACCGCCGTCCCGACCACCCCCTGGACGATCGTGGCGCAGGACTACACCGCCTCGACCGGCGTCACCAAGGGCTACGTCGGCAACGTCGACGCCAAGGTGACCGTCGGCGCCTGTGTCTTCCGCGTGACGGGCAAGGCGTCCAGCACGTACACCAACTCGACGGGCGCGCTCGCCGTCAACAGCCTCGCGGGCGAGCTCACCGTCGTCTCGTCGAGCGGCTGCGGTTCGGCCGTCCCGGTCGGCGCCAAGCCCACCTTCAAGGGCACGTACCTCTTCAAGGTGGCGGGCACCACCACCATCCCGACGATCGTCGGTTCCAACCCGTAAGGACGCAGGAACCCGCGTCCGTCCGGCCGGCGACCCCGGCCGGGCGGACGCGGCCCTGTGCGCGCCCTTCGCCGGCCCCCTTCCCCCGTCGGCACACGAACGATCCGAGCGGAGCAGCAGATGACAGGCCCCGGGCCCACTCCTCGACCTTCCCGCATCCGCGCGCGCGGGGCGGCGGTCGCCGCGTTCGTGGCGCTCGCCCCCCTGCTCCCGGCCGCAGCCGTCGCCGTCGGGACGCTGAAGGTCGACACCGCTCTGCCCTACGTCTGCACCCTCCCCTCGGGACAGCAGCCCGCGACGGTACGGATCACCGCGGCCTTCCCCGACCGGGCGGCCCCCGGCGAGGAGATCAGGCCCACCGACGTCACCACGACGGTGGAGCTTCCGGCCGCGGCCGGCCTCACCGCGTCCCTGGGCCCCACCGTACGGGCGGAGACCCGGCTCACGGTCGGTGTGGCCCAGAACGATCAGCGTGCCGAGGCCACGTGGAGCGGTACGGCGCAATCCCTCGACGTCCCCGCCGAAGGGCCGCTCGTGCTCACCACGACCGGCGACGTGCCGGCCCTGACGACGGACACCGCCGGCGATCTGACCCTCACCGCCGCGGGCCTCGCCCTCGATCTCGCCGCGGGCACGGCCGACAGCGCTCCCACCGCCCCCGCCTCCCTCTCCGTCGCCTGCGTCCCCGCTCAGGACGCGGAGGGCCGGACGCTGCTCGCCACGGTCCCGGTCGTCACCGGCACCGGGGAACCGGGCACCCCTTCCGCGTCGCCGTCCGCCCCTTCGGGCTCCCCTTCCTCCGCCCCCTCCTCCGGGCCGTCCTCCCCCTCGGGACGGACGGTCCCGGTGAGGCCGGGAACGGCGGAGGGGACGGGCCGCACCCCGGAGGACCCGCGGACCGGGCAGCGGACGGGCGGGGACGGAGGCCTGACGGTCACGGACGAGGAGGCGCCCGGCACCCCGGCGGGCCGGCCGGCCGCACCGCCCTGCGTCACCGAGAAACCGACCCCCACGTCGCTGTCGGCGTACATCACCGGCTACTCCAACGTGCGGAAGCTGAACGGCGCCACCGTCATACCGGTGTCCTGCGTCCTGATCGAGCAGGGCCAGCCGGAGTTCGTCGTCCGGCCGGACGGAAGCATGCACCTCCTCACTCCGTCGGTGGGAAACCTCTCCTACCAGGGGCGCAAGCAGACCCCGCCGTTCAGGGCCACCTTCCTGACGTTCGGCTTCGCGCCGGTCACGGCCACCATGGTCCTGGAGCAGACGGGGCCCCTGACCGTCGACTCGGACGTCCTCCTGGTCTTCCCCGACAACCTCTCGGAGACGTACATCCGCGCCCGCCTCGTCCTGCGCGTCCTCGACGTCCGGGTGAACGGCACCCGGCTGGACGTCGGCCCCTCGTGCCGCACCGAGCAGCCGCTCGCCTCTCCCGAGCCCGATCCCGCCAAGTACCCCGGGAACCACCTCGTGCTCCTGGGCAAGGGGCAGCTCATCAACGGCACGGACGCGACCGGCTACCTCCTCACCGGCGGCGGCCCGCTCACCGGCGAGGTGTCCATCCCCGCCTTCAAGGGCTGCGGCGCCGGCGGCGAGAACCTCGACCGGCTCCTCACCGCCTCCATCTCCGGCCCCGGCAACCACATCAAGCAGATCCAGGGTCAGACCTGCGCCGTGGGCGTCGACGTGCCCACCGACGGCCAGTGCACCGAGGACCGCCAGCCGTACGTGGTCCCCAAGCCCGAACGCTGAACCGACCCGTCCCCCTCTCCCCCACGGAAGGCAGCCGCCATGTCCCTCGCCTCCTCCCGCACGAGACTCGCCACCCTCTCCGCGCTGACCGCGCTCGGTGCCTTCGCCTCCATCGGCACGGCGACCGCGGCCGTTCCGCAGTTGAACGGCGCCTGGGGCCCGTTCGACCGCTGCCCCGTCGACGCCCCCGCGATACTCGCCGCCGACGGCCTCGACAAGGCGCCGCAGTGCGTGTCGTCCTCCTCAGCCGGCGGCTCCATCAAGCTCGGCAACACGACCGTCGTCACCGGGAGGACGAACCTCCAGATCGGCGTGATCCAGAACGCCGACGGCACCAACACCGTCGTCCCCCCGCCCGCCGGCTCGCTCATCGCCGACTCCGCCACCGTCCCCGGCGGTCTGCTCGGCCTGATGTGTCCGAGCGACATCCCGTTCATCACCGACATCTGCCGACAGCTGTCGGACGCCAACCTGAACAAGATCACCGCCACCGTGGAATCGGTCGGCACGCCCTCGGAGTTCGACCAGATCGCGGGCGTCCTCACCGACATGCCGATCGTGCGGATCCCGGTCCGCATCCACCTCCAGAACCCCTTCCTCGGCAGCAACTGCTACATCGGCACGAAGTCCAACCCGATCGTGCTGCGTCCGAGCAACCTCACCTCCCCCGACTTCTCCGTCGAGCGCTACGACGGCGACGGCACCCCGAACGAGGAGGGCGACATGAGCCGCCTGAACATCCTCGGCTCCACCCAGGTCGACAGGACCTTCGCCGTCCCCGGCGCCAGTGGCTGCGGCTTCGGCCTCGGCCTCGTCGACGGCGCGGTCAACCTCAAGACCGGGCTGCCCGCCGCCTCCGGCAGGAACAGCATCACCCTCAACGACACCCGGACCTACCTGACCGGTCTCTACGCCCCCGGGGTCATCGCCCCCGACGCCGGAAAGGTCTTCTCGCAGAACTGGCACTCGGCAGTCAGGTAACGGCCACCCAGGGGCGATTCCCGGCCTACTCGGGCGGCACACGGGCCACCGGGGCGCCAACTCTTGCGCAAGTTGTGTACAGCACACAGCAGTTGATTTAGCTTCAGCAGTCCCCGTTGGTACGCACCTGACGGCCAAGGCGGCGCCCGCCCACCACGGCGGGCGCCGCCCCCCCGCCCCCCCCCGGTCGCGCAGGAGAGCAAGGGATCGGTCATGCCCGCAACCGCACAGTCCCCGAACATCGGCGAGCCGCTCGATCCGCTTCCCAGGGAGTTCGCCGCCCTGATGAGACCGGAGATCCCGGGCCTCATCAAGGAGATCGGTGTGGAGGTCCAGCGGGCCTATCCCGTGTACGCCCACCTCTTCAAGGGACCCCACTCGGACGCGATCCGCCTGGGGGTGGAACAGGCGCTCGCGGCCTTCGTGGAGCGGGTCGCGGACCCCGGGCGGAACTCGGCCCTGCGGGACGAGCTGCTCCGCAAGTTCGGCCGGGTGGAGGCCTACGAGGGCCGGGACCTCGACACCCTGCAGGGCGCCTATCGCCTCGGCGCGCGCATCGCGTTACGCCGGGCCAAGAGCATCGGGCGCACGTACAACCTCTCCCCCACCCTGATCCTGGCCTTCGCGGACGCCCTCTTCGCCTACGTCGACGAGCTGGAGGCCCTCTCCCGCGAGGGCTATCTCATGGTCCAGGAGCGCGCCGTGGCCGATGTGGCGGCGCTGCGGAGACAGCTGCTCCACCTGGTCGTCGCCGGCCCGCCGCTGCCCCGGGCGACCATCGCCGAACTGTGCCAGGAGGCCTCCTGGCAGCTCCCCGCCGAGTGCACCCTGGTGGCCCTCCGCCCGCCGGTCGCCGAACTCGTCCAGGCGGGCCTCGACCGCGACGTCCTGGCCGACCTCGGCCTTCCCGAGCCGCATCTGCTCATCCCCGGCCCGCTCACCGCGCAGCGCCTCGCGATGCTCGACTCCGCACTGGCCGGCACCCCCGCCGTCATCGGTCTGACCGTGCCGCCGGCGCAGGCGGCGCACTCCATCCGCTGGGCGCGGCGCGTCCTGCAGCTCATCGACGACGGCATCGTGGCGGACGCTCCCCTCGTGCGCTGCGAGGAGCACCTGACAACGTTGTGGCTGTTGTCCGATCCGGCCCTCACGGCCCATCTCGCCGCGCGCGAACTGGCCCCGCTCGACGGGCTGTCCGGCACCCGGCGCGAGCGGCTGGTCGAGACCCTGCGCGTGCACGTCTCCACGCGGGCCCCCGCCGAACAGGTCGGCGAGATGCTGGGCGTGCACGCCCAGACGGTGCGCTACCGCCTGCGGAACCTGGACAACCACTTCGGCGACCGGCTCCTCGACCCCGACCACCGGTTCGCCCTGGAGGCGGCCCTGCGCTCGCTCCACCTCCAGGGCAGGAAGCGCGCGAACTGAGCCGCGCACGCCTCCTCTCCCCGCCTGCCGCCCCAGGAGCGGCGGGCCGGCGCGGGGGCGTCAGTCGCGGCGCCAGTCGGGGTGCACGCGGACCTCGATGTCGTCGGAGGACGGATCCGGTGCCGGGTCGGCCGTCACCCGCACGCTCAACGGGCGGCCGCTCTCGGCCTCGACGAAGGCCAGCGGCGGACGGCCGTCCTGCAGATACGCGTCGCCCCACCGGACCAGTGACAGGAAGACCGGCAGGAGGTCCTCGCCGGCCGCGGTCAGCCGGTACTCGTCGCGCGCCCGCTTCCCCGGCTCCTGGTAGGGGGTGCGCGCCACGACCCCGGCGGCCTCCAGCTGCTTGAGCGCGCGGGACACCGAGGGCGCGGAGGTGCCGATCCTCGTCACGAAGTCCTCGAACCTGGTCGTGCCGTAGAAGCACTCCCGCACGACCATGAAGACCGTCCGGGTGCTGAGCAGGTCGAGCACCCGGCCGGCCGAGCACCCGTCGCCGATCGACCACGCGTCCCGGTCGCTCAACCGCTTCTCGAACCTCATCGCCACCCACCCATTGTAACTAATGCTTGCGTTACTCAGCCCTGACGTGCTTGCATCTGACTAACGAAGTCGTTATCCAGATGGGGAGCATGCTGTGGTCGCGGTGGCGGGCAAGACGGTCGTGGTGACCGGCGGACGGCGAGGGCTGGGCGCCGCGCTGGTGGACGAGGTGCTGGCACGCGGGGCGGACAAGGTGTACTCCACCGCCCGCTCGGCGTACGTCGACGAGCGCCCCCGGGTGGTGACCGTCCCGCTCGAGGTCCGCTCGGCCAAGTCGGTCGCCGCCCTGGCCGAGCTCGCCGCGGACGCCGAGATCGTGTTCAACAACGCCGGGGTCCTGCTCCCCGCCCCGCTGCTCACGGGTGACGTCGAGCAGGTGGCCGAGACGTTCGACGTCAACGTCTTCGGCCCGCTGCGGGTGGCGCGGGCGTTCGCGCCTGTCCTCGCCGCGAACGGCGGCGGAGCGCTGGTGAACATGCACTCCGTGCTGTCGTGGCTGGCGGGCGCCGGAGCGTACGGCGCCTCCAAGGCGGCGGCGTGGTCCCTCACGAACTCGCTCCGGCTCGAACTCGCGCCGCAGCACACGCACGTCGTCGGCGTGCACGCCGGATTCATCGACACGGACATGGTCTCCGCCCTGGAGCGGACCAAGGCGAAGCCCGCCGACGTGGCCGCGCGGATCGTCGACGGGCTGGAGGCCGGGGAGGTGGAGGTGCTCGCCGACGACGTCAGCGTCGCCGTGAAGTCCGCGCTCTCCGGCCCCGTGGAACACCTGGCCTTCCCGGCCGCCGACTGACCCCCTCACGAAGGAGCGACGAACCGCCATGCCCCTGTGGACCGTTCACCACACGCCCGGGATCTTCTCCGCCGACGAGAAGCACCGGCTCGCCTCGACCGTCGCGGACCACTACGAGAAGGTGGGCCTGCCCCGCTTCTACGTGGTCACGCTCTTCCACGAGCTCCGGCCCGAGGACTTCCACGTCGGCGGGGAGCCCGTCCCGGCCGGGGTCCGCATCACCATCGACCACATCGCCCGGCGCAACCCCGACGAGGACGCCCGGCGCAGGACCGCCCGCTGGATCAGGGAGATGCTGCACCCCCACCTGGAACGCCACGCCGGTCTCCACTGGGAGTTCCACGTCGACGAGACCAGCGAGGAACTCTGGATGATCAACGGGCTCGTGCCCCCGCCGGGCGGTTCTGAGGCCGAACGGCACTGGGCCCGGCAGAACGCGGCGACGCCCTACTGACGCGCGGCCGGCCCGGGACGTCCGGCACGGCGACGCGGTCGTCCGCCGGGGTGCGACGGCGCACCCCGGCGGACGGCCCTCACCCCACGGGTACGGTGATCTCCCGCTTGAGGATCTTGCCGCTCGGTCCCAGCGGCAGCGCGTCCACGAGCCACACCCGACGCGGGTACTTGTAGGCGGCCACGCGCTCCCTGACGTACTCCCGCAGCTCGTCGGGGAGGACCTGCGCACCCGGGCGCAGCACGACCGCCGCCGCGACCTCCTCGCCCAGTTCGGCGTGCGGGACGCCGACCACGGCGGCGAGGGCGACGGCCGGGTGCTCGTGGAGGACCTCCTCGATCTCGCGCGGGTAGACGTTGTAGCCGCCGCGGATGATCATGTCCTTCTTGCGGTCGACGATGTACAGGTAGCCGTCCTCGTCGGCGCGGGCGAGGTCGCCGGTGCGCAGCCAGCCGTCGGGGATCGCCGCCTCGGTCTCCTCCGGGCGGTTCCAGTACCCCTTCATGAGGTTGGGGCCGCGGACGGCCAGTTCGCCGATCGCGCCGGGGGCCACGTCCTGGCCCTTCTCGTCGAGCAGCCGTACCTCGACGTCCCTGATGGGGGTGCCGATGGAGCCGGCCTTGCGCGGCCGGTCGGGGTGGTTGAAGGTGACCACCGGGCTGGTCTCGGACATGCCGAAGCCTTCGAGGACGGGACAGCCGAAGCGCCGCTCGAAGCCGTGCAGGATCTCCACCGGCAGCGAGGCGCCGCCGGAGATGCACGTGCGCAGCGTCGACACGTCCGCCTCGGAGGGATGCTGGAGCAGCGCCGCGTACATGGTCGGCACGCCCTCGAAGACGGTGGCCCGCTCACGGGCGATGGCGTCCAGGACGGCTCCCGGGTCGAAGCGCGGGATCATGACGAGGGAGGCGCCGCTGCGGACGGCCGCGCTCATGGTGCAGATCTGCCCGAAGATGTGGAACAGCGGCAGACAGCCGACCACCACGTCCTCCGGCGTCATCTCCTGGATGTGGACGCTGTTGACCTCGGTGTTGTGCCGGAGCCCGGCATGGGAGAGCACGGCCCCCTTGGGACGGCCTGTGGTGCCGGAGGTGTACAGCAGGACGGCCATGTCCTCGTCGTCCGTGTCGGCGACCTCGGGCAGCGGCTCGTGCCCGGCCAGCGCCGCGGCGAAGGCAGTGGGTTCGACGGCCGTGTGCCGCACTCCCGCGGCGGCCGCTCCCTGCGCGCCCTCGCCCGGCGCCTGGTACCACTCGAAGAGCCGCACGGCGCCGGAGTCGGCGAGGTGGAACTCGGTCTCCCGGGTCTTCAGGAGCGGGTTCATCGGCACGACGACCGCTCCGGCGCGCAGGACGCCGTAGTACAGCACGACGAACTCGGGAACGTTCGGCAGCATCAGGGCGACGCGGTCCCCGGGCCGTACCCCCTCGGACCTGAGCAGGGCGGCGGCGCGGGCGCTGCGCTCGTCCAGCTCCGCGTAGGTGATGACCTGCTCCCCCAGACGCAACGCCGGACGCTCGGGCTGCCGCCCCGCCGTCTCCACGAGGAACCCTGCCAGATTGGCCATGACCCGCCTCCGTTACACGGAATCATCAAATGTTTACATCGCCGACATCTTGCAGGCGCCTGCGGTCACGGCCTATGGCCGGGGGGACAGCGCACGGAGCTCCGGATTGTTCCCGGTCACAAGGAGAGGGCGTTAAGCTGCGGAGATGATCCTTTCGGGTGTGGCGGCGACGCTTCAGGCAGGGCTTCCGGAGCTGGGCGAGCGGATGGCGCTGCGGATCCGCGCGAACGTCGAGGCGTACAAGGACGAGTCGCTGGTCTCCCTGGATTCGCTGCGCGATTCCTGCACCGCCAACGCGGACCTCATCCTCACCCATCTCCGTCTCGGCGGTACTCCGGACGCGAGCTCGGCCCGCGAGACGGGACGGCTCCGCGCGGAGCAGGGGGTCCCGCTGGCGGACACGCTGCACGCGTACCGCATCGGCTCCCAGCTGCTGTGGACGGAGATCCTCGCCGAGGCCCGCACGCGCCCCGAGGTCTCCGGCGACCTCCTGCTGTCGGAGTCGACCGAGTTCTGGGCGTTGTCCGGGCTGTACGCGGAGGCGGTGGCGGTGGCCTACCGGGAGGCGGCCGCGGAGCTCACGGCGCAGGGGCAGGCACGGCGTTCCGCCCTGGTGGAGGCGGTGTTCACCGGCATCGTCACCGACCGCACGCTGTGGGAGGCCGCCCGCGAACTGGAGCTGCCCGAGCACGGGCCCTACGCGGTCGCCGCCGCGAAGGCCGGTGCTCCCGGCGAGGAACCGCTCACCGGTGCGGAGACGGCACTGCGCCAGGCGAACCTGCCCTCCGCGTGGAGGCTCCTGCCGGACGAGCAGCTCGCCCTGATCGCCCTGCCCACGGCGGCGGCGGAGACGACGTGCCTGCGCATCCTCCGCCGGACCCGCGCCCGCGTGGGCTTCAGCCCGTGCTTCCGGTCGCTGCGGGACACACCTCGGGCCCTGCGCTTCGCCCGTCTCGCCCTGGCCGGTCTGGAGGGCACCGGACCCGGCGTGGCCCGCTTCGACGACAATCCGCTGGCCATGGTCGTCGCCGCGGCTCCGGCCGAGGCCGCGCACCTGATGGAGGTGGTCCTCCGGCCGGTGCTCGACCTTCCGGCCGCCGAGCGGTCCCGGCTCCTGCGCACCCTGGAGCACTGGTTCGCCGCCGCGGGCTCGGCCGGCGCCGCCGCACGGAGCCTGTTCGTCCACCCCAACACCGTGCGCTACCGCCTGCGCCGCGTGGAGGAGTTGACGGGCCGTTCCCTCTCGGATCCACGAGCGGCGGCGGACATCGGCGCGGCGCTGCTCGCGGTCCGCAATCCGGGGGCGGGCTGAAATCCGGGGCTGGTTGAAATCTCCGGGGCGGACTGAAATCCGGGGGCGGGCCGAGTCGTTCCCCGCCGGCGTCATCCCCTCGATGCCGTTCCCCGCCGGCGTCATCCCCCACGGCCCCGTTCCCCGCCGGCACACCCCTCGCAGACGTCGCTCTTCGTCGGCGTCGCTCCCCCTCGGCGTCATTCCTCCTCGACGATGTGCATCGCGGCCTCCTCCGCGGAGGCCGCCCCGCCGGCCAGGCCGAGATCCCGGGCGTTCAGTTCCGACCGGACGGGGCCCGTGCCCTCGTCCTCGGACATCAGACGCCCCGCGCGCCGGCCGCCGACCTGGTCGTCCAGGAGTTCCCCGTCGGTGTCCGTCGTGTCACCGAGGCCGTCGCCGTCCAGGAGGGGAAGCTCGGGCTCCTCCTTCGCCAGACGCTCGTCCAGGGATTCCCCACGCTGCCGTTCGGCCGCGGTCTCCCCCGTGTGCTGGGCCCCGCGGGGCCGTTCCGGGGGCGAGTACCCCTCGTCGAACGGGTCGCCGAGCGGCCCCTCGAGGGTGTCCTCGTAGTCCAGGAGGCCGACGTCCTCCCGGATCTCGCTTCCGTCGGGCTGGTAGACGTCATCGCCCCACGCTTCCGCCTCGGTCATGGGGAACTCCGTTCCTTACGGCGGGACGACGGCTCGGCCTGGGTTCACTCCTCCCGTTCGAAGTCGGCCTTCGCCCGCTCCTCGTCGAGGTCGGACTGGGCCTGCGCGTACAGGTCGTGCACGAATCTCCGGGCGTCGTCGGGCGAGATGCCGACGCCGAGCCGGAGCAACCGACCCGTCCAGGAGCCGAGCGGGTCGTCGGGTTCGGTCATGGCGCCTCCTGCGGGGAGTGCGGTCGATGCCGGCCGTTCCGGGCGCGCGGCGGGTCGGGACGGAACGGCCCCGGACCGCTCTGTCGTCGTGGACCGGCCGGGAGGCGACCGCCGTCCTGCGCACGGACCGTGCGGCTTCGGGGCCCGGCCGACCTCGTGCGAGTCCGGGCCGCGCATCCCCGGTGCGGGGCGCCTCCGGCAGGCGTCGAATCCCTGTTGTCCCTTCCATCGTCCCCGCGTCCCGGGCAAACGCAACCCGGTGTGCGCGCGGCGGCGACGGCCGCGGCTCCCGACGGACGGCGTGTCGGCCGGAAGCACGCGCGACCGGCGTCGCTAACCGATCCACTCCCGCAGCAGCTTCTCCCGCTGTGCCGGGCGGGGCGTTCCGCCCTCCCAGGAGCGGCCCCACTCCGACATCGCCGCCAACGTCGTGGCCATCGTCGCGGCGCCCTCCGTGAGGCGGTTCAGGAGGGCGCGGGAGAGGTCGACCTCGGCCGGGGAGTAGCCGGCGGCCGCGGCCACGTAGGCCTTCAGCTCGTGCTCGCCGTCGTGCGACTCCAGGACCGTCGTCATCAGCGGCGGGGCTTCGCCCAGCCCTGTGCCCATGGTCATGGCCAGGTTCATCACCACGTCCAGGGCCACCTCCGTGACCACGCCGACCTGCCGCTTCAGGGACTTCACGGGGACGTCCGCCACCGTCAGGGCGCGCACGTCCTCCCACAGGTGGAGGCCGGACTGTCCGTCGCCGAGGGCCACCACGCCCTCAGGGGTCAGGCGTAGCCCGGGCGCCGAACCGGACGGCTTCGCGCCCACGTACACATCGCCCTCGGCGATCCAGAACAGGCCCACCATGGCCATGGCTTGCTCACTTCCCCCG
Source organism: Streptomyces sp. NK15101 (assembly GCF_020400725.1). GTDB lineage: Bacteria > Actinomycetota > Actinomycetes > Streptomycetales > Streptomycetaceae > Streptomyces. The sequence continues at coordinate 93,357 of NZ_JAINVG010000018.1, forward strand.
ACGACGGCACACCGCCGCCGTGTCACACGTCAAAAGATCAGGTCGCCCTCCGGAACGCACGGAAGGGCCGGGAAGTTCCCCCCTTCCCGGCCCCGTGCGCGGCCCTCGCCTCCGGGCGGCGGCATCCCCGTCGTCGCCGGTCCGCGACGCGGCCGGCCAGGCACGGTAGCCGCGCAGGGCCACCCGCTGCTTCCGGTGCTCGGAGACGAGGGCGATCGCCGGGTGCGCGTCCGGCCCGGGGTCGTCCCCCGCGGGCGAGGCGGCGCATCCGGTGACGGACCTTCGCCATGGAGGCGGCCGAGGCGAGGGCCTTGTCCGACCAGGTCACGGGCGCCATCCGGCGGTCGGCCTCGCGGCCGGTCCTCCAGCGGTCGGGGAGGTCCGGGGCGACGGCGAGGGCGGTGCCCATCCCGACGACCGCCACGCCGCTGCCGAGGACCCGCTCGGCCGTGGCGCGCCGGGTGATGCCGCCGGTGAGCATCAGCGGGAGGGAGCTGGTCCTGACGAGGTCCCGGGCCAGGTCGAGGAAGTAGGCCTCGCGGACCTGGGTGCGGTCGCCGGGGGCGGCCGGTCATGGCGGGGCTCTCGTAGCTGCCGCCTGAGAGTTCGACCGGGTCGACGCCGAGGGGTTCGAGCATCTCGATGACCTGGCGGGCGTCGTCGGCTTCGAAGCCTCCGCGCTGGAAGTCGGCCGAGTCGAGCTTCACCGCGACCGCGAAGGACGCCGAGACGGCCGCGCGGACGGCACGGACGGCGTCGAGCAGCAGCCGGGCCGGGTTCTCCGGCGACCCGCCCCACCGGTCGGTGCGCCGGTCGACCAGCGGGGACAGGAACTGCGACAGCAGGTAGCCGTGGGCGGCGTGGGCCTCGACGCCGTCGAAGCCCGCCTCTTCGGCGCGGCGGGCCGTGACGGCGAACCGGACCACGGTGTCCTCGATCTGCCGCCGGGTCATGGCGGTCGGGCGGCCGAACCGACCGCTGTGCCGACCCAGGTCGACACCGATGCCGGAGGGGCCCCACACGACGCCGGGCATGCCGGCGGCCACCTGGCGGCCGGGGTGGTTGATCTGCACCCAGACGGCGGCGCCACCGGACTTTCCGGCCTCGGCCCATGCGGCGAACGGCTCCAGGGGCGCGTGCTCGTCCAGTACGACTCCGCCGGGGCCGGTCAGCGCTTCGACGTGCACCATCACGTTGCCGGTGATCAGCAGTCCGGTGCCGCCGGCCGCCCAGCGCCGGTACAGCGACAGCAGCCGTCGGTCGGGAAGCCGGCCGGCGCCGGCCATGTGCTCCTCCATGGCGGCCTTCGCGATGCGGTTGCCCATTGTCCGCCCGGAGCGCAGGGGCAGCGGCGAGAACAGCTCGCTGGCCATTCCGGTTCCCTCTTCCATGCCGTTCCCTTAGAATGTGTGCGCCATAAACATTAAGCCCCGATGTAAGCGGCGCAAACATAAAAGAGTGTGACCCATGCCGCAAACCGGCACGTATCATCACGGCGATCTGCGCGCCGCCTGCCTGAGCGCCGCGCGGGAACTCCTGGAGGAGGACGGCGGCGCCGGGCTGTCGCTGCGCGCGGTCGCCCGACGGGCGGGCGTGTCCGCCACGGCCCCCTACCGCCACTACGCGGACCGAGACGCGCTCGTCTCCGCCGTCGCCGCGGAGGGCTACCGCGAGCTCGCCCAGCACCTGGCGGCGGCCCACCCCGCGCCCTCGACCCCCGAGGACCTGGCCTCCGTCGCCGTCGCCTACGTGCGGTTCGCGCTCGACCACCCCGCCCTGTTCCGGGTGATGTTCGCGGAGCCCTGCGACCCGAGCAGCGAGGAACGGGTCGCGGCGACCGGCGTCATCACGGCGTACGTGCGCGGCATCGTCCGCGACACGTTCCCCGGCGCGGACGAGACGGGTCCCCTCCCGACCACCGTGTGGGCACTCGTCCACGGCCTGGCGTTCCTGCACCTCGACGGCAAGCTCGACGCCTCCTCCCCCGAGGCGGTCTCCACCCAGGTACGGGCCGCCGTGCACGCCCTGTTCACCGCCTCGCCGGCGCCGCCGTCCGCGCCGACGGCATGACGACGACGTCCGGCGGCTCGGCGCGCGGATAACCGCTTGCCCACGGGCGCCGGCCCTGGTTCCAATGACCGGCACGATCACCCGGGCGCGCCCGCCGCGGCGGGACGCGGGGAACACGGACCGCCGTCCCCGGCCGGCGCGGTCCGGGCGGACCGCGACCGCACCGTCCGAGGGAGACGCCACCCCGATGAACACGCCACCACCGCCGTCCGGAGCCCGGTCCACGGACGGGCCGCCCGTCCGCCTGGGCGCCCTCGTCCCACTGACGCCGCCCGGCTGGGTCGAGGCGGGCCGACACCTCCTCGCGGGGCTCGACCTGGCCGTGCGCGAGGTCAACGACGCGGGCGGGATCGACGGCAGACCGCTGGAACTGGCGGTCCGGGACACCGCGGCCGATCCGGAGCGCGCCTCCGCGGCCGTGGCCGAACTGGCGGGCCTGGGCGTGGCCGCCGTCGTGGGCGAGTACCACAGCGTCGTCGCCCGCGCCGCCGCCGCCCGGGCCGACGCCCTCGGCGTGCCGTTCCTCTGCTCGTCGGCCGTGCTCGACGCCCTGACCGAGGAGTCGACGGAGTGGGTCGCGCGGCTGGCCCCCGTCCAGTCCCGCGGCTGGCGGAGCTACGCGGACTTCCTCCTCTCCACGGGCCGGCACCGGATCGCGGTGGCGACCCAGCCGAGCGTCTACTGGGCGACCGGCACCCGCATCCTGCGGGATCGCCTCGCCTCCCGGGGCGGCACCGTCGTGGAACTCGACGCCACCGCACTCGACCCCCGGGCCCTGTGCGACGCGCTCGTCGACCACGGGGCCGCGGCGCTCCTCCTGCTGGTCGGCAGTCCGGAACCGGCGGTGCCGATCGTCAGGGCCGTCCGGGGCGACCGGCGGCTCGCGGACCTGCTGGTCGGGGCTCCCGCCGGGCAGCCGGAGTTCGCCGGATGGGCCGCGGCGCTGGGGGCGGACGGCGCCGGCATCCCGTTCCTGCGCTATCTGCCGGAACAGCTCGGGCCGCTCGGCGACCGCGTCGGGGAGGAGCTCCGCGAGCGGCTGGGCGAGGCTCCGTCGTTCGTCGCCTTCGAAGGCTGGGACACCATCACCGTGCTCGCCGCGGCGCTCCGTTCCCACGGTACGGACCGGGCGGCCGTCGCCGGGGCGTGGCCGCGCGTGACGGTCGAGGGCACGCGCGGACCGATCCGGTTCTCCCGCACGCCGGGCACCGGCGTGTGGCAGTGGGCCTGGGCGCCCGTCCGGGTCGTCGACCGGGACCCGGCGGATCCCGGCCGCTTCCGCGTGCTCCACACCGGCTGAGAGCGGCCCGGCGTCCGGCCGGCCGGACGCCGGGCCGCTCTCACTTCAACGGTCAACTGGACACAAGTCAATCAAATTAAGGGCGATTTATGCGATTGCGCCCGGTTCCTCCTGGCTAGTCGCAGGATGACCACGACCACGCCAGGAGGGTGAACATGATCGCCCAGGAACAGATCCCCACCATGCTGGATCATCCCGTGTACGACACCGAGGGCAAGAAGATCGGCGACGCCAAGCACGTGTTCGTCGACGACGCCACCGGCCGCCCCGCATGGGTCACCGTCAAGACCGGACTGTTCGGCACCAGTGAATCCTTCGTCCCGATCAAGGACGCCTCCATGGTCGACGACCACTTGGAGGTCCCCTACCCCAAGGACCGGGTGAAGGACGCTCCGCACGTCGACGTCGACGGCGGAGGTCATCTCGACGCGAGCGAGGAGCAGCGCCTCTACGAGTACTACGGCATCGCCTGGGACGACGCGTGGCAGCGGGCGAACCAACCCGGCGAGGAGGGCTGGGCGCACGGCACCGCCGGCACGACCGGAACGGCTGGCACGACCGGAACGGCAGGCGCGGCCGGCATGACGGGCACCGCCGGCATGACGGGCACCGCCGGCATGGGCGACCGGGACGAAGACGCCCTCGGGCACAGGGACGCGGGGATGGCGCGTGGCGACGCCTCGGTCGGCGACGACGCCATGACCCAGTCCGAGGAACAGATGCACGTGGGCACCGAGCGGGTCGAGACCGGCCGCGTCCGGCTGCGGAAGTACGTCGTCACCGAAGAGGTACAGCAGACCGTGCCGGTCCGCCACGAGGAAGTACGCGTGGAACGCGAGCCCATCACGGACGCCAACCGCGAACAGGCCCTGTCCGGGCCCGAGATCTCCGAAGCCGAGCACGAGGTGATCCTCCACGAGGAGCGCCCCGTGGTCGAGACCCGGACCGTTCCCGTCGAACGGGTCGGACTGCGCACGGACGAGGTCACCGATGAGGAGACGGTCACCGGCCAGGTGCGCAAGGAACGCATCGAGGTCGAGACCGACGACGACACCGACATGCCCCACGACCGCGACGAGGGACGCGGCCACTGACCCGTACCTTCGGCCCCGCCCGTCCGGCCCGCACCCCGGGCCGGACGCGGCGCGGGAGCGTCAGGAGGTCCCGGCCGCCCGGTCGGACTCGCTGCGCAGAACGCAGAATTCGTTGCCTTCGGGATCGGCGAGGACCGCCCAGCCCGAACCGTCGGGATTCCGGTGGTCGGCGACGAAGGTGGCACCGAGGCCCAGCAGGCGCTCGACCTCCTCGTCGCGTGAGGTCTCGGGGCGCAGGCACAGATGGAGCCGGTTCTTCATCGTCTTGGCCTCGGGCACCTGGTTGAAGTACAGCACCGGGCCCTCCGCGAGCAGCACCTGGGTCTCCCGCGCGCCCGGCCCGTCCTCCGGGTGCAGCGGACGGCCCGTCACCCTGCTCCAGAACCGGGCCAGCTCATAGGCGTCCGCACAGTCGATCGCCACGTTCTGCAATACCGAAACCATGCGCGCGAGCCTTCCCGATCTTCACGCCGAACGCCACCGGATTGTGTCCGGGCGTCGCGGACGCGCTCCGCCGCGGCGGGCGGCTTCGCGGAGCGGGGAGGCCTTGCACGACGCCCCGCAGGGCTGCGTTAAGATCACGCATGGCGTCACGGAAGTCAACGCCTGTGTGACACCGCGTAGTTCGGATCCGGCGCGCCTTGCCACCGATCCGGCCGCGCGTGCGCACCGCCCCGCCGGGCGCGCCCGCTCTCAGGATGTCCAGAGCGCCCACTTCCGACAGTGCGCTCCCGGCCGGCATCGATCCGCACTGCCCGTACGAGCCTCGCCGTTCCCTCGTCGACCGGCGTACAGGCTCCTCGCTGGAGACGATGTGAAAATCCTTCCCGAAATCTCTCGTACGCTGAGTGAGTACCTCCTCATCCCCGGCCTGACCACGGAAGACTGCACACCCGACAACGTGGATCTCGGGGCGCCGCTGGTCCGTCACCGGGTCGGCGAGGAGCCGGGAATCCGGATCGCCACCCCCATGGTGAGCGCCATCATGCAGGCCGTGTCGTCACCGACGCTCGCGGTGGCGCTCGCCCAGGTCGGCGGGCTGTCGTTCATCCATCAGAACCAGCGGATCGAGGACCAGGCCGCGGACGTGCTGGCGGTGAAGCGGCACAAGGCCGGCTTCCGGACCAGCGAGGTCACCGTGGCGCCGACGACGCCCCTCGGCGAGGTCTCCCGGCGGTTGGCGGACACCGAGCAGGGTGTCGCCGTGGTCACGCGGAACGGGGAAGCGGACGGCGAGTTCCTCGGGATCATCAGCCTCGACGACTTCCACCTGGAGCGTCACGGAGCCTCCGAGACCGCCGGCAACCGGATGCGGGGCCGTGACGGCCTGGTCACCGCGCCGGCCACGGTCTCCCTGTCCGAGGCGAACGAGCTGATCTGGCAGCACCACCTGGACGTGCTGCCGGTGCTCGAGGACGGCCGGGCCGTCTCCCTCGTCCTCAAGCGGGACTACCAGGCCCACAAGACGTACCACCGGGCCACGGTGGACGGCGAGAAGCGTCTGCGGGTGGGCGCCGGCATCAATTCCCGGGACTTCAAGGACCGCGTCCCCGCACTGGTGGAGGCCGGTGCGGACGTGCTGTGCCTGGACTCCTCCGACGGCTACTCCGTCTACCAGGCGAGGACCGTCGAGTTCGCCCGGGAGACGTACGGGGACGACGTCTTCGTGGGTGCGGGGAACGTCGTCGACGGGCGGGCCTTCCGCTATCTGGCCGATGCGGGCGCGGCGTTCGTGAAGGTCGGGATCGGCGGCGGCGCCATCTGCACCACCCGGGCGCAGAAGGGCATCGGTCGCGGCCAGGCCTCGGCGCTGCTCGACGTGGTCGAGGCGCGCGACGCGTACGCCGAGGAGACCGGGGTGTACGTGCCGCTGTGCTGCGACGGCGGTCTGCTCAACGACTCGCACATGGCGATGGCGCTGGCCATGGGAGCGGACTTCATCATGCTCGGCCGCTACTTCGCCCGTCTCGACGAAAGCCCGTCGCGGAAGCTGCAGATCGGCGGGCAGTGGTACAAGGAGTACTGGGGCGAGGGCTCGCGGCGCGCGCAGAACGCGGCCCGCTACGGCCAGCGCGGCCGGATGGTCTTCGAGGAGGGCGTCGACGGCTACGTGCCCTACGCGGGCAGCCTGTACGACAACGTGGAGCGGACCCGGGCGAAGCTCACCTCGACGATGATCAGCTGCGGTTCGACGAACCTGCGGGACTTCCACCGCGACGCGGTGCTCGTGCCGGTGTCCGCGGAGTCCTTCAAGCAGACGGGCGCCGAGGTGCAGTTGCGCCGGCCCACCGTCGACGCGGGTGAGTGATCCGGCCGGCCGGGGCCGGGCCGCGGCCTGACCACGGCGGCCCCGCGCCCCGGCTCCCGCGAGGACCGGCGCGGGGCCGCCGTCGTGAGCGGACCCGGTCCCGTGCAGCGGCACGGCGCCACGGGATCGCCTCCGACGGGCCGCCAGGGGCCGTACGGCGGCCCTCAGGTGATCCACGTGACGACGGCGTCCCCGGCCAGGGCCGCTGCGGTCACGAACGCCACCAGGTTCTCGTAGTGCGCCCGCACGTACGCGAGGGCGTCCTCGTCCCGGGTCCATATCACGTCCGGGTAGATCCCGGCCTCGAAGAGCTCCTGCCGGGTCGCCGCCCCGGTGAGGGTCGTCCCGTCGATCCGGGCCAGTCCCTCGGCCGCGGTCCGGACCTGTGCGGGCGAGAGGTAGCGGGGCGGGCCGTACCCCCGGTCCGGAGCACCCGTCACCTCCTGCTCGCCGCACACCACCTCGACCGGGAGCCCGAGACGGCCGAGGAGGAACGACATCGCGTGCCAGGCCTTGTCGACGTCAAGCCGGAGCCCGTCCTCCCCGGCTTCGCCGATCGCGTCGACGAGCTGGCACCCGAGCGCCGGATCGTCGAGGGTCCGCTGCAGTTCCGCCGGAGCCAGGCGCGCGTACTTCCCGATCATTCCCATGGGACCGACCGTACGGGAGGCCACCGACAGCCCGAGGCCGCGAGCCGGCCGCTCATGCGGCGTCGGCCGCGCCGCAGGTCCTGGAGGATGCCCCCATGAGCGCTTTCTCCGATCCTCCCAGGCTCCGTCAGGTCCTGCCCGGCGAGTACCCGTTCTGGGACGCGGCCCTGGCCCTCGTCAACCGGGACCTCGCGGCGACCTTGCCGGGCCGGGGACCTCTGCGCCCGGTGGGGCTTCCCCCGTACCACGGGGACGAGAGCGAGGACGTCCGCATAGCCCTGGCCGACGGGGAGTGGCACGGCAACTCCCTGGATCCAAGCTCGGCCGACGATCCCGTTCTCGCCCTGTGGGCCGTCGCGGACGCCGCGCAGGAGACGGTCGTCGAGTGCCTCTGGCGGGCGTGGCCGCTCTGTGGGGAGCACGACCTCGGCATGCATCCGCGCGAGGCGGACGGGCGGCTGTCCTGGTGGTGTGCGGGCGGGACCGTCCCGCGCGGGCCCGCGCACGTCCGCGCGGCCGTGGGCGGCCTCGACGCTCTGGTGCGCCCGCACCGGCCGGACCGGAAGCGTCGACGGCAAGGCTGATCGCCCGCCCGGTCGTCGGTGACGACGGGCCGGGACCCGGGGCTCCGTCCGGTCCTCGCGACGGCTAGGCTGACGATCATGAAACCGGCCGTGCCCCGTGACGTACCCCCTCGGTTCACCGTCCTCGACGCCGTGGAGCCGGCGTCCGATCCGGCCCTGTGGGAACGGCTCGCGGACTCGGCCCACCGGATCCTGTCGGACCTGGTCGGCGGGGGTGCGGCCCTGGGCTGGGTCGAACCGCCGTCGCGGGAAGAGGTGACGGAGCTTCTGGACCGCGTCCTCTCCGCCGCACGGGCGGGGGACGCCGCCCTCCGGTTCGCCTACGCCGGCCACCGGCTGGTCGGGTTGGGGTACTGGCTCCGCCACGCCCGGCCGACCCATCGGCCGCACGCCGATCTCGAGAAGATCGCGGTGGACTCCGCCGCCCAGGGCCTCGGCATCGGCCGGGCGCTGACCGGCGCCCTGATCGCCGACGCCCGGGAGGCCGGGATCGAGGTCCTCACCCTGGACGCCCGGGGCGACAACGCCGGCGCCCTGCACCTCTACCGGTCGCTGGGCTTCACCGAGTACGGCCGCCTGCCCGACTTCGTCGCCGTCGGCGAGCGCCGCTACGACAAGGTCTTCTGCATGCTGGACCTCCGCCGCCGGGGCTGACCGCGGCCGACGTACTCACCTCGTCCCTGAGTACGGAAGCGGTGCCGCCGCCTCCGGGCCGGCTGCTGGAATGCGCCCATGACGACGACGCCCGCTCCCGCCCCGCACGCCTCCGCCCCCGCTCCGCGCCGCCGGGGCCGTGTCGTGGCACTGGTCGCGGGCGGGGCGGCGCCGGTGCTCCTCCTCGCGGCGCTCGCCCAGGGCTGCGGGTCGTCGGCGGGCGGTGCGGTCCTGTCGGAGACGGCGTACCGCGAGCACCTGCGGCACACCCGGGAGGCGGGCGAGAACGCGGTGCGGAGCCTGGGCGTCGACCCGGACTCCGTGATCAAGCGGAGGGAGACGGCCAACGCCTCCTGCAAGGACGACCTGGGCGTGGACCCGGACGGCGTCACCCGGGACCGGCCGACCGTCGACTGGACACCGGGCTTCGCGAGCGGCGCCGCGTACACGGCAGCGGTCGACACCCTCCGGAAGGAGTGGTCCGCGCGGGGGCTGACGGTGGAGGACCTCCCCGCCCCGGCAGGGGGCGAGCCGGGAGCCGGCCTGCCGGGGGTCCGGACGAAGGACGACCGCGGCATCGAGCTGTCCCTGCGTCCCGACCGGTACGACGGCGAACCGACCCTCACCGCCGACGGAGGGTGCGTACGGCACCAGGGGTACCTGACGGACTGGTAGGAGCGACGGCCCGTCCGGCGCGGCGGGGTCGGGGCCTTCTCCGGCGAGCGGGTCCGGTCAGTCCCCCACCCGCAGCAGGAGCTTGCCCGTGGAGCTGCGTCCGCCCAGGAGCCGGTGGGCCTCGGCCGCGTCGGCGAGGGGGAATTCGGCGGTGACGGGGAGGTTCACCGCCCCTTCGGAGACCGCGCGCAGGGCGCGCTCGGTCAGGGCGCGTGCGGCGGCGGGGGCCGTCTGGGCGAGCGTCAGCACGGAGAAGCCCGCGACGGAGTGGCCCTGGCCGTACAGTTCGGGCGGGCCGACCTGCCACGGGGCGCCGCCGCCGGCGTTGCCGAAGGAGACCAGGCGTCCGAAGGGGGCCAGGGCGCCCAGGCCGCGGCGGAGCGTCTCTCCGCCCACCGGGTCGAGGACGAGGTCGACTCCCCTGCCGCCGGTGGCCCGCCGGACGTCCTCGACGAAGGCGTCGGGACGGAAGACCTCGTCGTAGCCGTACTCCAGGGCGTACGCGGCCTTCGCCCCGGTGGAGGCCACGCCGTACACCGCCCCCGCGCCCGCGGCCCGGGCCAGTTGGCCGACGGCCGTGCCGACGCCGCCCGCCGCTCCGTGCACGAGGACGCTCTCGCCCTTGCGCAGCCTCCCCACCTCGTGGATCAGGGCATGCGCGGTCGGCAGGACCGTGGGGAGCGTGGCCGCGGTCCTCGCGTCCAGTCCCCCGGGGAGCGGGAAGACGGCGTCGGCCCGGGCGAGGACCACTTCGGCGTAGCCCCCTCGGCCGACGAGGGCGGCGACCTCCCGGCCCACCTCGACGCCGTCGACTCCCTCGCCGACGGACCGGACGCGGCCGGAGACCTCCAGGCCGGGCCGGTACGGCAGCCGGTCGACCCGGTACCCCTCGGTGCGCGCCTTGACGTCGGCGAAGTTGACCCCCGCCCAGGCGACGTCGATGGCCACCTGCCCGGGTCCCGGCCGGGGCGCCGTGGCCTCGACGGGTCGCAGCACCTCGGGACCGCCGTACTCGTGGAACTCGATCGCGCGCATGGGGGAACCACCCTTCAGGAGTGCTCGGACGGGGGCCCGAACGGAGTGTTCAACGAGAAGCGAACACTCGGACTGTATGATGGTCATCGAACATTGGGCAAGCGGGTCGGTCGCACGAGGGAGTGAGCGGGATGCCGGAGCAGCCTGGAGCCACGGGTCACCGTGCGGCGCCCGTGCACACGCACCCCGACGAGGTCACCCTCCTCACCGCGCTCTCCGCGCTCGCCGACCCCGTCCGCATCCAGCTGGTCCGCGAGCTGGCCTCCCGGCCCGACTGGACGCTCAGCTGCAGCAACTTCGACGTGCCCGTCGGCAGGGCCGCCAAGAGCCACCACTTCACCGTCCTGCGCGGCGCCGGCCTCGTCGAACAGCGCGATCAGGGGCCGAAGCGGCTCAACCGCCTCCGCCGCGAGGAGTTCGACGCCCGCTTCCCCGGCCTGCTCGAACTCACCCTGCGCGAAGACGACTTGGGCTGAGGTCCGAGGAAACCGCACCCCTCACGCGGTGGTCCGCCGCGCGTACACCTCGATCTCGATCCTCATACGGGGATCCGCGAGTCCGCACACGAGCATCGTGGCAGCCGGCCGGACCCCGCCGAAGGTGCGCCGCAGCACCGGCCGGCGTCGAGCAGTTGGCGGACTGCCCCTTCGTCCTCCTGCCCCGCGCCGTCGGGCCGCCGCTGTACGACCGGATCGCCGGCCTCTGCGCCACGGCGGGCTTCTCGCCCCGGGTGGTCCAGCACGCCGTGGAACGGCAGACCGTCTGCGCCCTGGTGGAGACCGGTCTCGGCGTGTCGCCGGCCCCGGAGAACGTCCGCCGCATCCGGCTCAAAGGCGTCGCCCACCGCAGGATCCAGCCCGGCGCCCCGTGCACCCGGGTCGCCGTCGCCTGGCGCGGGGATGACCGGAACCCCCTGGTCCCACGCCTCCTCGAGGTCCTCGTTCCCGGTGCGGAGGACCGTTCCTGGGAGGACGTCACCATCCGCCTTCGAAGAAGGCCAGGAGCGCCGGCCGCGGGGCGGCCGCCGTGGTCGTGTTCGCCACCGCGACGACGACCACGGCCACCGCCGCGAGTGCCGCGAGGGCACCGAACGATCCGAGCGTGCGCCTCGCTCGCCGCTCGGCCGGCTCCGTCCCCCTGAAGCGCTTCCACGACAGCACGCTCAGCACGGCGAGGACGACCGCCACGGTGGCGGCGATCGCGGCCATCGCCTCGTGGTAGCGGGCGAAGTCGCCGATCATCACGTCGAGGGCGCCCGGGGCACGGTCCCCCGCGCCCGGGGCGACGGCCAGGCGCTCTCCGACCTGGGCGAGCACGGCGCCGAGCTCGCCGTCCGTAGTCCCGGGCGCGCCGGT